>JBCCCM010000073.1:0-1501 GCA_039033515.1 Pseudomonadota bacterium | reverse complement strand
GCCAAGGTGCTTCGAATCCGGCGCGGCGCGATGCGGTATCTGCTAGATGTGAAGCCCCGTCTTGCGCCGGAGTTTCAGAGGCTTTCAGAAGATGCCAAGGCGTTCCTGCGCGAGGCGCGTGATCCGCTGCAAGGGCGCCGAACGGTCGTGGATGCGCCCGAGCCGCCCCCCGAACCGCAAGAGGTTGAGGCTGAGGCTGAAGCCGAGCGGCGGCCTTCGACCAATGGCGAGAGTGATGCTATGCCGGTCAGGGCGTCGCGGAGCAAAGGGTCAAAGGCGCCTTACCGTCGTATGTCGCTGGATCTTCCGGCGGGCGAGACGGTTGACGACCGACCCAGCCAACAGACGCGGCGCAACGGGCAGGCACAGGGGAACAGCGGCATGACGGCCGCTGTATTGACGCTGTTCCTGGGCCTTTTGGTTCTTACAGCGCTGGCGATCTATTTTGCGCTGACGCTGTTCTTGCCCGCTTAACCGGCTTTACGCGCCTTGCAACGACCTGACCTGAAGCGCGCCTTCGTTGCGTGACACCATCGCGAGTGCTGCGGCATGTGCGGCGGCGGCAGTGGTGTAATAGGGGATCTTGTCCATCAGCGTGACGTTCCGCATCGAGCGGCTGTCTTCGATGGCTTGCGCGCCCTCGGTCGTGTTGATGACCAGATCGATCTCGCCATCCTTCATCACATCGACAATTGTGCGCCCGCCTTCGTAAGCCTTGTTGACGATATCCGAAGGAATACCGTTATCCGTCAAGAACTTGGCGGTGCCGCGGGTGGACAGGATCTTGAGGTCCAACTCGTGCAGCATTTCAGCGGTTTCCAGCAGCTGGTCGGTTTTGTCGGCGTCGCGGATCGAAAAGAACACCGTTCCCGCCTCGGGCAGTGTCGTGCCAGCACCAAGCTGCGCCTTCAGGAATGCGCGGGCAAAGTTCCGATCCCAGCCCATGACTTCGCCGGTTGAGCGCATCTCGGGGCCCAGCAGCGTGTCGACGCCGGGGAAGCGGGCGAAGGGCAGGACGGCTTCCTTGACCGAGTACCAGGGCGTGCGGAAATCGGCGAGCGCCATGGAATCGCCCATCGGGATCACCACGTCGTCGCCGACCGGCGCATGCGGCGGCTTTGTCGTGAATGCCGAGAGCTTCTCGCCCGCCATCAGGCGAGCGGCGATTGAGGCGATGGCACTGTCGGTGGCCTTGGCGACGAAGGGCACGGTGCGCGAGGCGCGCGGGTTTACCTCGATCAGGTACACGTCTTCGCCCTTGATCGCGTATTGCACATTCATCAGGCCGACGACCTGCAACTCGCGGGCCAGCGCTTCGGTTTGGCGAATTAATTCGTCGACGATTGTCTTGGGCAGTGTGTGTGGTGGCAGCGAACAGGCGCTGTCGCCCGAATGCACGCCTGCCTCCTCGATATGTTCCATGATGCCCGAGACATGCACCGCCTCACCATCGCAAAGCGCGTCCACATCCACCTCGGTCGCGCCGTCGAGATAGCTATCG
>JBCCCM010000072.1:0-1613 GCA_039033515.1 Pseudomonadota bacterium | reverse complement strand
AGGCGACAAGCCCAGCGATTGGATGGCGCTGCGCTATGATCTGACAGCGCCTTTGGCGCGCGTTTTTGCACAGCATCGCAATGATCTGCCAACGCCTTATCGCCGCTATGCAATGGGGCCGGTCTGGCGGAACGAAAAGCCCGGGCCGGGCCGGTTTAGGCAGTTTTATCAGTGCGATGCGGATACGGTTGGCACAGCCTCGGTCGCGGCGGATGCCGAGATCTGCATGATGCTGGCCGATGCGCTGGAGGCTGTCGGCATCGAGCGTGGCGACTACGTGATCCGGGTGAACAACCGGAAGGTGCTCAATGGGGTGCTTGAAGTTGCAGGCATCGCCGAAGACGACGAGCGGACGCGGGGGATTGTTCTACGCGCGATTGATAAGCTGGATCGGTTGGGGCCGGAGGGGGTCTTCGAACTTCTAGGTGAAGGCAGAAAAGATGAAAGCGGTGACTATACTGAAGGTGCGAGCTTGGGACCTGAGCAAGCCGCGAAGGTGTTAGAACTGTTCGCAACTGAAGAGATGGTAGGCGAGCAATCGCAGGATGGTGTGCATAGGCTTGAAGCTAGAGGGATTTCCGTCCAGCTAAGAGTTGGCAAACCGGAATTGGTCACCGGCTCAAACGAGAGTGAAATTGCACTGTCTAGATTGAGTAACTTGGTGGCCAGTTCAGAAATCGGTCTGAGCGGTGTGCAAGAATTGCGTCAAATTTACGAGTTGGTTTCCGCCCAAGGCTACGGCCCCGACCGCATCGTCATTGACCCCTCCGTCGTGCGCGGCCTCGGCTACTACACCGGTCCTGTTTTCGAGGCCGAACTCACCTTCGAGGTCACCGACGAAAAGGGTCGCCCGCGTCAGTTCGGCTCGGTCGCAGGCGGGGGCCGCTATGACCACCTCGTCAAGCGCTTCACTGGGCAGGCTGTGCCAGCCGTTGGCGTTTCCATTGGGGTCGACCGGCTGCTCGCCGCGCTTGAAGCCAAGGGGCGGCTTGAAAAAGAAGCCACCGGCCCCGTCGTCGTCACCGTGATGGATCGCGACCGGATGGCCGAGTACCAGAACATGGCCAATGAGTTGCGCGCCGAAGGCATTCGCGCCGAAGTCTATCTCGGCAACCCTAAAAACTTTGGCAACCAGCTCAAATACGCTGACAAACGCCAAAGCCCGGTGGCCATCATTCAGGGCAGTGACGAGGCCGCGCGCTGCGTGGTGCAAATCAAGGATCTGGTCCTTGGCGCGAAGATTGCCGAGACGGCGACGCTGGAGGAATGGAAAGACCAGCCCGCCCAGTTCGAATGCGCGCGGGACGATATCGTCGCCAAAGTCCGCGAGATCCTGAGCCGGTGATCCACAAGGCCGACATTCGGGCCGAGGCCGTTCGCCTGCGCGAAGGGTTTCAGGCGCGCGGCGCGGAAGTGTTCGAAGCGGATATTCTGCAACCCGCGGGCGCTCTGCTCGACCTCTATGGCGAAGACATCCGCGCCCGCGCTTTCGTCACCCAGGACCCGCTTCGGGGTGAGATGATGCTGCGCCCCGACTTTACCGTGCCGCTGGTGCAGCAGCACGTCGCAACCGCGGGCGGTGCGGATCGCTACACCTATGCCGGCGAGGTGTT
>JBCCCM010000071.1:0-1629 GCA_039033515.1 Pseudomonadota bacterium | reverse complement strand
GTCAGTGTCGCCAGCCCGGCCTCGTGCAGGGTCGCGATCAGCATGCCGCACGCGATCCCGACGCTTTCATTGACGTAATAATTCTGCGTCTTGCCGTCTTCTTCGATCCCGCCTTTGCGCTGGGCGAAGACGACGATCAGATAGGGCGCGGTTTCCAGAAACGGTTTGTCCGCATCGGTGCCCAGATCGCTGAGCGCGTCGAGCCATTCCTGGCTGGCTTTCGCAGGCTGTTCGTCCTCGCCGTAGAACCGGCGTTCTTCGGCTTCGGCGGCTTCGCGGATCGCGCGCTTCTTGGCCGCTGACTGGACCACGGCGAAATGCCAGGGCTGATGATTGGCGCCATTGGGCGCGGTTCCGGCGGCTTCTATCGCGGCCTCGATCGCTTCGCGCGGGACGGGCGCGTCGGAAAAATAACGGCAGGTGCGCCGCTCTTTCAAACGGTCGCGCAGACTGCGGGCGCGCGCGACGCTTTCGTCATCGGGCAGGGCGGCAAGCGAATAGGGGACGGTCTCGTGATCACGCATGCTCTCAGCCTATCCACCAGCGCGCCCGATTTGTGAAGCCGCGTGTTTGCGAACGAGCTTAAGCGCGAAGAGCGGCCCCGAAACCACCGCACCGAACGCGATTGGACAGACACTGACATCAGTGTAAGTAAGAGCGCGGAGGAGCCGACCATGCCTGTAACTGACCTGCCTTTGGTGTCGCCCGAACGCGAAGTCTCGCGCATTCAGCCGCTCAAGGCGCTGCGCCACTTTGGCAAGCTGGTTGAGGACAAAGAGGACACAGCCCAGGTCTTTCACATCATCGAGGCGATGAAGAGCAAGGCCGGGCACAAGCAGGCGTGGGACTTCATCCAGTCGGAAAAAGGACAAAGCTTCCTTCGCCGTGGCACCGACATTCCCGGCTCGCTCGACGATCACGCACGCTGGGCGGATTTGCCGCCTGACAGTGTGGCCCAGCTCTATATCGCGTTCATGAAGCGTGAGGGATTGAGCGCGCAGGGCCTGGTCGATGAAAGCCATCGCTGGGCTCCTGCCGAAAGTCGCCCGCAAGACCTCACCGAATGGTATTTCAACCGCCTGCGCGATACGCATGATCTGTTTCACGTGCTGACCGGATATGGGCGCGATGCGGTGGGCGAAGCGTGCCTGTTGGGCTTTAGCTACGCGCAAAACCACAATCCTGGCGTGATCTTCATCGCCTATGCGGGCGCGCATCAGATCAAGAAAGTGTCCGGCACCAAAGCGCCGCTCTACTCTGCTGTGCGCGAAGGGCAGCGGTTGGGCAAGGCGGCTCTCAAGCTGGCGCATGAAGATGTCGAGGCGCTGATGCGCGAGAATATCGAGGAGGCCCGCGCGCGGTTGGGCCTCAGCAGGCCCGAGACCTATTTGGAGTGCCTGCGCATCCTCGAAGCGGAAGGCACTATGATCAGCGAAATGGGTTTGAGCGAAGCGTCGGCGGCCTGATCCACATTCCCTGCTCTAGGTTTAACGAGCGGTTTTACGCCGTAAGCGCGGATCGCTTTCGTGCAATGGTCCAGATCGCGATCCCAATGCCGACCAGTGAAAACGCCGCCGCGATCAGATAGGGCGCGCCGGGGAAATACAGCCCTTCATCATCGGCAAAGGC
>JBCCCM010000070.1:0-1791 GCA_039033515.1 Pseudomonadota bacterium | reverse complement strand
GAATATTATCTTACTGTTTATTTGAGAATTTTATCAGTTGCAATATAGCAGTTTTCAGTTGCTCGTGTGCTCGAGCTTGACCGCCGTCTCGTTCCCGTCCGTCCGTCAAGTTAACGCATGGGCCTTCTATGACTGCGAGGTGCTCGAGACGGTCTCGTTGCCGTGTCTCGATGTCGTGGGAAATCGGGCATTTCTTTATTGCCCGCGCCTGACGAGAGACCGCTTTGTCGCACCGAATGTCGTAAAGGACAGGCTAATACTTCATCAAAACTGAGTACCGTGTCGTGATCTCATGGGTGGCTGAAGTCGGGTCCTCTTGCGTCGGAAGGCGTGACTCCGAGCAGTCATACTTGAGGCTCCGTATATCAGAGAACTGTTTTGAGGGGTTCCAGCTGCGAGCGACGACTCTGCTGCCGGACCTGAAGGAGCGTCGCACTGGCGGGGAAGGAAGGCGCGTAGTCGCGATTGCCCAGCGCGCGCTCGGCCGCGAGGAGCGTTTCAAAGATGATGGGATCAAGCAGGGTGCGCCCCTCCCCGACAAAACCAACCGGCGCGCCCGCTTCCGCCAGCGCGACCGTGTCGAAATTGAACGCGGCCACCAGGCTGGTGAGCGGCAGCGGAGGATTGGCCACAAAGGCCTGCGCGCCGAGAAGACCCGCCTCCTCTGCCGTTGTCGCGACGACGTAGATATCGCGTTCGAAGGGCCCCTTATCCGCAAGGCGCTGCGCAAGTTCGAGCATCACCGCAACCCCGCTGGCGTTGTCGTTCGCGCCGTTGCAGATGCGATCGGCGGCGCCCGCCGGCGCGCACAGCCCCAAATGATCCCAATGCGCCATCAGCAGCACCGCTTTGGCATCGGGCCGCGTCCCTGCGAGCCGCCCGACAATGTTGAAGCTGGTGAAATCGCGTCGCACCGAGCTCGCCTCGATATTGGCCTTGGCCGCCAGATCGATTGGCGTGAAACCCTCCTTCTGCGAGGATAGGACCAGATCGCTCCAGCGCTGCGCGCCAAACGCGCGCGCCATCGCGTCATGCGTGACGATTGAGAAGAAGACATCTTCCAGCTCGCTCGCCAGCGCGATCCGATCGCGGCTCGAATCCTCGCGAATGCCGCGGACAATGCCGGCGTCGTCGGTAACGATCAGCACCGCGATGGCCTGTTTCGATTCGAGCAGAATGCGCCGTTCCGGATTGAGACTGCGGTCCGCCAGCATGACAACAACCTTGCCCATCACGCTTTCAACCGGCACGCTTTCGGCTTCGTTGCCGACAAAGATCATCTCACCTTCTGCGATCAATTCACGCTGGCGGGTGGTGCCCGCAAGCGCCTCCGCATCGGTGAGATCGACCATGCGATCCTCGATCATGAACTCGATCCGCCCGCTGTCAAAGCGCACGCTGGTGAGCGCGACCGGGGCGCGCCAGGGGTTGCCGGGATCGTTAGTGCCCGAGGTCAGGCCGACTTCCTCAAACCGCTGCGTGAGATAATCGACCGTGCGCTCGCCACCCCGTGTGCCGGGTTTGCGCCCGCCAAACTCGTCGCTCGCAAGAGTGGCGATGTCTTGCCCGATACGCGCGGCTATCGCATCGCGCTCCGCCTTGGGCGCGCTGGCCAGCGGCGGCTTGGCGCACGCCGCCAGCAGCGCGCTCGCCAGCGCGGCCAGCCCCAGGGCAAGGCGTGCGCGCGTCCTCATTCGCCAGTCCTCACTCCGCACTCCTCATTTGGCGATCCTCATTCGGCGGTCCACCCGCCATCAATGCTCCAGTTTGCCCCGGTGACGTTGCCCGCTT
>JBCCCM010000069.1:0-2897 GCA_039033515.1 Pseudomonadota bacterium | reverse complement strand
GATCGCTCAGCTTCAGGCTGGCGACATCGGCGTTCATATCGGTGGGGCGCACGCATTCGTGCGCTTCCTGCGCGTTCTTGGCCTTGTTCTTGTAAATGCGCGGGCTGGAAGGCACGTAGCTGGCGTCATAGCGCATTTTGATGGCATCGCGCGCAGCGGCAACCGCCTCGGGCGCCATGTCGATACCGTCGGTCCGCATGTAGGTAATGTGCCCGGCTTCATAGAGGCGCTGGGCCACCTGCATGGTCTGACGTGCGCCGAACCCGAATTTGCGGCTAGCCTCCTGTTGCAGTGTCGAGGTCATGAAAGGCGGCGAGGGGTTGCGCGTGCCCGGCTTGGCCTCAACCGATTTGATGGTCAGGTCGCGGGTATCGATGGCGCTGACGGCCAGTTCTGCAGCGGTCTCGTCTGCGATATCGAACTTGTCCAGCTTCTTGCCGCCCAGAACTGTCAGCCGCGCCTCATAGCTTTGACCGCGCGGGGTCGCCAGCAGCACTTTGACCGTCCAGTATTCGCGGGCATTGAACGCCTCGATCTCCATCTCGCGCTCGACGATGATGCGCAGCGACACCGATTGCACGCGGCCGGCCGAACGCGAGCCGGGCAGTTTGCGCCAAAGCACAGGCGAAAGGTTGAAGCCCACCAGATAGTCCAGCGCCCGGCGTGCCAGATACGCCTCAACCAAGTCGCGGTCGACTTCGCGCGGGTTCTGCATCGCTTCGGTTACAGCGCTTTTGGTGATCGCGTTGAACACCACGCGGCTGACCGGCGTGTCTTTCTTGATCGCCTTGCGGTTTCTCAGCGCCTCTTCCAAATGCCAGCTGATCGCCTCGCCCTCGCGGTCGGGGTCCGTCGCCAGAATCAGCGCGGGGTCGTCTTTGAGCGCGTCGGCAATGGCTTTGATGTGCTTTTTCGAATCGCTCGCGATCTCCCACTTCATGTCAAAGCCGTTCTCGGTATCGACCGAACCGTCCTTGGGCGGCAGGTCGCGAACGTGTCCATAGGACGCTAGAACAGTGTAGTCGGAGCCGAGATACTTGTTGATTGTCTTGGCCTTGGCCGGGGACTCGACAACGACAACGGGCATGAAAATCCTTTCGAGGGAACAGGGGCGTCTGGCGGCGGAAGATGTGGGGTCTTGTCTTGGTTTGTCAATGATCCCCGAAAATTGTGGCGGCAAAGGAGTGCCGACTGCGCCCGATGCAGCGCAATGCCACCTAATCAATGCGGGCAAGAAAGCCGCCGGGTTCGCGGCGCAGCTTGCCTTCGACTTCAAGTGTCGAGATCTCGGGCGAGACGACAGATGCGTCGCGTTTCAGATCGCGGATCAACTGATCTTCAGGCACCGGGCTGGGCCCGAGCCGGTCGAGAATCTGGCGATGCAGATCGGCGGTGCGTTCCGTGAATGTGGGCGCGCGTTCCGGGTCTGGCGTGGGGGCTTTGGGTGCGCTGGTCTGGCGCTCAGGTTCGGCCAGCGCGTCGATCACATCGCGTGCGCCGCGCACCAGTGTCGCGCCGTCGCGGATCAGCATATTGCAGCCTGACCCGCGTGGATCGAACGGGTGACCCGGCACCGCCAGCACATCGCGCCCTTGATCCAGCGCGGTGCGCGCTGTGATCAGGCTGCCGCTTTTCGCCGCCGCTTCGATGACGACAACCGCCTGCGCCATGCCCGAGATCAGCCGGTTGCGGCGTGGGAAATGGCGGGCGGTGGGGTGCAGCGACATCGCAATTTCGCTGACGCGCAACCCGTTTTCCTCAATCTCCTGTCCCAGAACCGCGTTCTCACTGGGATAGATCACATCGACACCTCCGGCCATCACGGCGATGGTGCCAGTCTCAAGCGCTGCGGTATGGGCGGCGGCATCGACGCCGCGTGCGAGGCCCGAGACGACGATAAAACCAGCCTCACCCAACTCCTGCGCCAGTTTGCGCGCCATGCGGGTGCCGAGGGAGGAGGCATTGCGCGCACCGACAAGCGCGATCATGGGGCGCTGCATCAACTCGCTATTGCCAATGCACCAAAGAAACGGGGGCGGATCAGAAATCTGTGCGAGGGCGTCCGGGTACGTGGGCGTATTGATCGCCACGGCCCGCGCGCCGCTTTGGCGGGCGCGTTGCCATTCGGCCTGCGCCTGCTCAAGCGGGAAAGGGTGATAACCGCTGACCCCGGCGTCCTTGGCCACATGCGGCAAGGCCTCAAGGGCCGCTTCGGCCGTTCCATATTCGTGCATCAATCGGAAAAATGTGCTGACGCCGACGCGTCGAGATCGCAAGAGGCGGAGCCAGAGAAGCCACTCTTCCTCTGTGAGGGGTGGGGTGAGAGGGTGGGTGGAAGGGAATAAATCCTTGGCCATCCTGTCTCCGCCTTCTTGCTGATCCCGTTATGCGCACTCGGAGTTAATGCGCACTTAACACCACTTCTTTTTTCCTTCGCCATTTTGGGGGAGGGAAAGGCTAATTTCGCAACTTGTGTGAATCTGATGCAAGCCTGCCGGGGTGCCTTGTTAATCAAGCCTAAGGTGCAAGCGTTTTTTCGAACCTGAGAAGGGGAAAAGAAAAGCCGCCATCCGCCCCCGCGACCGTTCCGGTCACGACACCCATGTCGGTCCAACCTTGGCGCGCATAGAATTTCGCGGCGCGCGCATTTGCGATGACACATAGAAGGTGGGCGCGTTTCACGCCGGTGCTGCGCATACGTGCCTCACCGTCAGCCAGCAGGTCCCGGGCCAATCCGGTGCCGCGCGCGTCCGGCCCGACAAAGAGCTGATCCAGCTCGTCATCGCGCACGGCGCAGAAACCAAGCGGCGCGCCGACCGGGCCTGCCACCCGTGCGAGGTCTCCGAACGCAGTCAGGCGCGTCAGGAAACTCTCCAGAGTGCGTTGTACACTCAATT
>JBCCCM010000068.1:0-3847 GCA_039033515.1 Pseudomonadota bacterium | reverse complement strand
GGCGACGACCGGGATCAGCGGGCGGTCGACGCGTTCATAGATGCGCGTGCCGCCTTCCTCGGACAGGCGCGGCTTCAGCATGCGATAGAGGCGCAAGGTCACATCGGCGTCTTCGGCGGCGTATTCCGTCGCCCGGTTCAGGGGCACTTCGCCAAAGGGGATCGCCTTTTTGCCGGTCCCGCACACCTCTTTGAACGAAAGCGGCGTGTGGCCCAGATGGCGAAGCGACAAGTCGTCCATGCCGTGCCCGCCGCCCACAGCCTCACCGCGCCCCGCGTCGAGCGCAAAGCTCATAACCATCGTGTCTTCGATCGGGTGCACGTCCACGCCGTAGCGCGCGAGGACGTTGAGATCGTATTTGCCGTTCTGGAAAACCTTGAGGACAGCTTCGTCGGCCAGCATCGGTTTGAGCGCGGCCAGGGCTGCGTCGCGGTCGACTTGCTCGGGCTTTTCATCGAACATGTCGCTCCCGCCATGAGCAAGCGGGATGTAGCACGCATCGTTGGGGCCGAGCGCGAGGCTGACGCCGACCAGTTCGGCCTGCATCGCGTCGAGCGAAGAGGTCTCGGTGTCGACCGCAACCAGCCGCGCGGTCTGCGCACGCGCAACCCATTCCTCGAGCGCTTCCATGGTCTGGACCGTCGTGTAGGCGCTGCGGTCGACCGCGGGCGCTTCGGGTAAAAGTTGACGCGCTCCTTGCGCGTTTCCGGCATCGCCCGGCGTATCGGCCTTGGCCGGGTTGAGATTGTTGGGGCGATCCGGGCTGCCCGATCCGGTGCCGAGCCGTTTGAGCAGCGAGGTAAATCCATGGGTCTGGAGGAACGCGGCGAGCGGCTCTTCCGGAATCGCGTTCAGCTCCATATCATCGAGCGCAACGGGAAGGTCGCAATCCTCTTTCAAAGTGACGAGCACCCGGCTCATCTCCGCGTCCTCGCGACCTTCGATGAGGCGCTCTTTAAGTTTGGATTTCTTCATATCGGGCGCCTGATCGAGCGCGGCGGTGAGCGAGCCATGCTCGGCGATAAGCTTGGACGCGGTTTTGGGCCCGACGCCGTAAATGCCCGGAATGTTGTCGACGCTGTCGCCCATCAGCGCGAGGACATCGCCGACCAATTCGGGCTCGACGCCGAATTTCTCGGCAACCTCGGGAATATAGATGCGCGCCGACTTCATCGTGTCGAGCATATCAATGCGCGCGGGGCCATTGGCGCCCTCGACCTCGCCGATCAGCTGCATCAGATCCTTGTCTGATGACACGATAGTGACATTCCACCCCTGCCGCTGCGCCTCGCGGGCGTAGGAGGCGATGAGGTCGTCCGCTTCCAGGCCCGATTCCTCGATGCACGGCAGACTGAACGCGCGCGTCGCGTCGCGGATCAGCGGGAATTGCGGGCGCAGATCTTCGGGCGGCTCGGGCCGGTTGGCCTTGTATTCGGGGTAAATCTCGTTGCGAAAGCTCTTGGAATCCTTGTCGAGGATCACCGCCATATGCGTCGGCCCCTCCGCTTGATCGAGATCATCCGCCAGTTTCCACAGCATCGTGGTGTAGCCATAGACCGCGCCCACCGGCGTGCCTTCGGGGTTGGTCAGCGGGGGCAGGCGGTGATAGGCGCGAAAGATGTAGGACGAGCCATCGACGAGATAGAGGTGCTTCTGCTCAGACATGGCGACGTGCTAGCAGCCCCTTGTGAGCCAAGGTAGCGTTTCGTCTCACGAAGTTGATGAAAGAGCATCGTCCATCGGCGAAATTTTGGTGGGACGAACGCGCTGAAATGTGGCTGAAAAGTGGCCAAATGCGCCCAAATTGGGCGAAATACGGCTCTTGCGCCTTGATTTGCCACATTTCCGCCACTATTGAAGAGCCAGAGGCCGAGGTTCAATGGATCCGGCTTCGCGTGGATCAGGCACTTGATTTCCCACGCATATCCATTCGTTGAACAAGGATTTTTATTATGCGTAAGTTCGTTCTTGCCGCTGCTGTTGCCACTTCGGCTCTCACCCTGGCTGCTTGCGGTGAAACCGCTGACCAGGCCGGCGAAACCGTCGATGCGATGGCTGCCGACGCCGAAGCCAACGCTGAAGCGGCTGGCGAAATGGCCGGCGACGCCGCCGACGCAACCACCGAAGCCGCTGGCGATGCGGCCGACGCGACCGGCGAAGCCGCTGGCGATGCGGCTGACGCTGTGGACGGCGGGGTCGAAGGCGCCACCGCCGAAGCTGAAAAGATGATGGACGGCGAGTAAATCGCTAATCTTCCGGCCCCGCTTGTCGGGGCCCGGAAACAAAAAGGGGCGGCGCTTTTTCAAGCGTCGCCCTTTTCATTGTCCGGCTGTGTTTCCGGCTTGCCCAGGCTGGCATATACGCCGCGCTAGCGCGCCACCTAACCACCCGTCGGAGCCGCCGTCCAACCGCTGGTCGGGTCATCGAGCAGCCCGGCCTTGGCCGAAAAGCCGGTGTAAAGCGCGCGTGTGATCTCCGCGATGCGCGCGTCACGGCGTTTGCGCGCCGCGCGTTTGTTGCGGCTCTCATCAATCAGATTGGCGCTTTGCCCTGTCACATAGATCGCCGCTGCAATCGCGCGGCCATCCGCGAGGCGGAAAATGCCAACATCGCTCGCCGTTCGGCTGAGCGTGCCGGTCTTGTGCGCCAGATTGGCCTCAACCGGCAGCGCGGCGTTCATGCGCCGACGCCCGGTCGTCGTCTCGTTCAGCGCGGCCATCAGCAAACGGCGGCTCTGCGCGCTCAACCACTCGCCCTGATAGATACCTGCCAGCAATTGCCCCATCGCGCGCGGCGTTGCCGAATCGCGCGGGTCAATCCATTCGACCGGATCGAATTCGCCGTCATCGCGCACCAAAGTGGCGATGTTGCGTGAGAGTTCGAAATCCTTGATCTTGGCCTCGTCGCGCATCCACGCATTGACCGCTTCGGGGCCGCCGACCACTTGCAAAAGCGCATCGGTGCAACTGTTGCAGCTTTTGGAGATCATCAGGCTGATGAGCTCGTACCCGGGCACGTAATTGCCGCGTTTGACCGGCGCGGTTGCGCTCGAAAACTTCTTGGATCGCACCGGGATCATCAGCGGATATTCGGTCGTGAGGCTGTATTTGCCCGCATCAACGCCCGCAAGGAACGTCGCGGCGACCGCCACCTTACTGGTGGAGGCCATCGGGAAACGCATATCGCCCAGAACGGTAACTTCCTCGCCCGTGGCCAGATCCACCGCGTAAACGCCGATGCGGCCGTTCGAACCGTCGGCCAATTTTGCGATCTGCTGTTCGAAGCTGGTCTCATACAGCGCCTCGAACGTGGTCGGCGCGCGCATTTCGGTGCCAAAGGCCTGATCGAAACTGGCGTCGAAGTTTGAACCATTGTTGCGGTCATCCGCCAAAGCTGGGGCGGTGAGCGCGCTGACAAGAGCGCTAAAGGCGAGGAGCGAGCGTTTGCGAAGCATAGACGAAAGTGTCTCCAATCGGGGTTAGCGCAAGCTTAAGACGAGACCGTAAAGCGGCTCGATTCGTCGCGGCAAGCCAACGTGTGAGCGGTTGCGACCAGTGGTGCCCCCCGCGCGATGTACGCGGTGTGAGGATCCGGGCGGCGCGCCCCAAACCCACAAGGCAGCCTGCAAAGTGCCCTACGAACACGCTGCAATTGGCGAGCTTGCCACGCGGCGCATTACAGGAATAAGCGTTCAAAGCGGGAGCCGTTCCCGCCATCTAGGCGTTGCAGATAGCACTGCGCCCTTGACTGGCGTGTGAACAGCGGCACTTTGCGGCGCAAGACTTGATTCACAATTGGGGAAATTGATGTCCACTTCACTTCGTCTGGGCGCCGCGCGCGTCACTCT
>JBCCCM010000067.1:0-4107 GCA_039033515.1 Pseudomonadota bacterium | reverse complement strand
TGCGGAACTGGGAATGTGGTGTTTCGCCGAACTCCGACCGGTAGGCGCGCGAGAAATGCGAGGCCGATCCAAACCCCGAGGCCAGCGCGATTTGAATGACGGACAGGTCAGTCGTGGCCAGCAGGCTTTTCGCGTGCTCAAGGCGCATCCGCTTGTAGTGCTGCCCGGGCGAACAGCCCAAACACTTCCGAAACACACGCTCGATCTGGCGGACGGACACGCCGACAAAACTTGCGATTTCGGGCGTGGTCATCGGGTCTTCGATATGCGCGCTCATATAATCCAGCGTCTGCAACAGGATGCGGTTACGCGTGCCGTACCGAATATGGTTCGGCATGCGTTGCACATCGCCTTCGGCGCGGACCGCTGGCAAGACAAGCTGGTCGGCGACCTGCCTTGCAAAGCTTGTGCCATGCGCGCGCGAGATAAGCTCGAGCATCAGTTCCGCCCCCGCCGTGCCGCCCGATGCGGTATAAGGGCGGGCGCGGGCAAAGAACGCCTCCTGGGTCAGTTCGACATCGGGGAAGCGTTCGCGAAATAGGGGATGATACTCCCAATGCACTGCGCAGGTCTTCCCGGCCAGAACCCCCGCTTCTGCCAGGATGTAGGCGGCAGAGCAGAGCGCGCCGATCTCGACGCCATGCCGTTTCTGAACGCGAAGATAGTTGGTCAGAGCCCTGCTGCCCCTTGCTTCGACGTTCAGTCCCGAGACGATGTAGAGCTCCTTGCCAGCGCGCAGATTGATCAGGTCTGAATGCACCCTGGTCTCAAGCCCGTTCGAACTGAGCTGGCTGGCGCCGCCATCGGCCATCAAGGCCCAACGGTAAAGCTCTCGCCCGCTGAGCATGTTGGCAACGCGCAGCACTTCAACGCTGGCGGACAGGGCAAGATGCGTGAAGCCTTCGATCAGGAGAAAGAAGATTTCCTCGGGTTCTGCGGTCTGTGAGCGGGCGGACGGCTGGGCAGATTTTTCCATTGCGACGATTGTATGGCTTTCGTATACAAATTGTATAGGAGAAGTCTGTGACTAAGCACAACAAATCGTTTTGCGCCGCTGATCTGCGGGCCCGCATCCTCTCGCAGGATATTGCGCCGGGCTCGCCGCTGGATGAGGCGACTTTGACCGCAGAATACAATATCTCGCGCACGCCACTGCGTGAGATTCTGCACCGTCTGGCCGGCGGCGGGTATGTCCGGCTGGAAGAGAACCGCGGCGCCAAGGTGGAATCGATGGATTTCGCGACGATGCGGGTCTTCTTCCAGACCGCACCCCTTGTGTATTGCTCGATCGCGCAACAGGCGGCCGAGAACCGCACCAGCCGTCAAGTCGCCCAGTTGAAGGACATTCAGGTCGCGTTCGTCGCCGCCACACGCGCCCAAGACACACAGCGCGCCGGTCTGATGAACCACGACTTTCACGAGTTGATCGGCGAGATGGCACAGAACCCCTATCTGCTCGCCAGTCTCAAGCGCATGCTGGTCGACCACACGCGGCTTGGCCAGACCTTCTTCAACCCGCAATCGGCGGAAGACGAGGCGCGCGTTCAGAAATCGAGCGAGCAGCACGATGCCATGATCTCGGCCATCGAAGCGCAGGAGCCGTCGCTGGCGGTCGACCTGACGCTGCAGCACTGGGATTTGTCGCGCGGCCAGATCGAGCGCTATGTGCGGCCCGATCCGCTGCCTTTGGATGTCATCTCGATGAAGGACCGGCGCGATGCAGTTTGAGGGCATTTATACGCCCATCGTCACCCCTTATAACGACGACTTTTCCTGCAACGACGCGGCTTTGGCGCAAACTGTTGAGCACCTGATCGCGGCGGGCGTTCACGGCATCATCGTGGCGGGCTCAACCGGGGAATACTATGCCCAGACCGAGGATGAGCGGGTCAGGATGATGAACCGCTGCGCCGAACTGATCGCAGGGCGCGTGCCGATGATCGTGGGCACCGGTGCCATCCGGACCGAGGACAGCGTGCGCTATGCCGAAGCAGCCAAGGCCGCCGGTGCGGACGCGCTTTTGATTGCCACACCGCCCTATGCCTATCCGACAGGGCGCGAGATTGCGCTGCACGCGCTGGCCATCGACCGCGCCGCGAACCTGCCCGCGATGCTTTACAACTATCCGGGCCGGATGTCGGTGAACATGGACGAGGAAACGCTCGACCGCTTGGGTCGCTCGCCCAATTTCTGCGCGATCAAGGAAAGTTCGGGGGATATCAACCGGGTCCATATGCTGGCCCGCGACTATCCGCATATTGCGCTCAGTTGCGGCATGGACGATCAGGCGCTTGAGTTCTTTGCCTGGGGCGCACGCAGTTGGGTCTGTGCGGGATCGAACTTTGCCCCCGAGGCGCATCTGGCGCTTTATCGGGCCTGCGCAGTTGAGGGCGACTTTACCAAGGGGCGCGCCATCATGTCGGCCATGCTGCCGCTGATGAGCGTGTTGGAGCAGGGCGGCAAGTTCGTCCAATGCATCAAATACGGCCTGACGCTGCGTGGCATCGATGCTGGCCCGCCGCGCAAACCGCTGCAGGCGTTGAACAAGGATGACAAACGGCAACTGGCCGAAGTGATCCGCACCATGAACAAAACCATTTCCCACATTACAGGAGAGGCGATGTGAGCGATCTTCTGACCCTCGGTGAATACCGCGCCATTGCTGCCAATCTCGATCTGCCGCGCGCCGCGTTCATTGATGGCAAGTTCCGGGCTGGGGCGGGCGACAAATTCACCACCATCAATCCGGCCACCGGCGAAGCGTTGGTTGAGATCAGCGGCTGCAACGGCGATGACGTGGATTTCGCCGTGCAAAAGGCGCGTGACGCCTTTGACGAAGGGCGCTGGGCCAAGCTGCACCCGTCCGAGCGCAAGGACGTGCTGATCCAGCTTTGCAAGCTGATCACGCGCAATCGGCGCGAATTGGCGGTGATGGAAAGCCTGGATGCGGGCAAACCGATCCTCGATTGTGAAACGATTGACGTGCCCGAGACCATCACTTGCATCAAATGGCACGCCGAAGCGGTCGACAAAATCTATGACCAGACCGGCCCATCGGGCGACGATGCGATTTCGATGATCGTGCGTGAACCGATTGGTGTCGTCGGCGCCGTACTGCCCTGGAACTTTCCGCTGATGATGCTGGCCTGGAAGATTGGACCGGCGCTGGCCGCAGGCTGTTCGGTGATCGTCAAACCGGCCGAGCAAACCTCGCTGACAGCGCTGCGGGTGGCGGAACTGGCCAGTGAGGCGGGTGTGCCGCGCGGTGTCTTGCAGGTGCTGCCGGGCGATGGGCCGGCAGTGGGCGAGCCCCTCGGGCGGCATATGGATGTCGATATGGTCAGCTTCACCGGCTCGACCGAAACGGGTCGGCGCTTTCTGCATTACGCAGCGGACAGTAACATCAAGAAGGTGGTGCTGGAATGCGGCGGCAAGAACCCGGCTGTGGTCTTTGACGACGCTGAAAATCTTGACCATGTCGCCGAGCATGTGGTCAATGCCGCCTTTTGGAACGCCGGACAGAACTGTTCCGCGACTTCGCGTCTGATCGTTCATCAGGCGGTCAAAGCACCTTTGATGGAACGAATCGAAGCGCGGTTGCGCGACTGGAAAACCGGCGATCCGCTGGACCCCGGCAATCATATCGGGGTGCTGATCGACGCTGAGCATTGCACCAAAGTGCGCAGCTTTCTGACGGCCGAGGACAAAGGTGAGGGGCCGTTTGTCGCCCCGGTCCTCTACGAGGTCGACAAGGGCGATCCAAAGGCCAAGGAAGAGATCTTCGGTCCGGTGTTGAGCGTGATTGAGGCCGCCAGCAATGATGAGGCCATCGAGATCGCCAACCAGACCGAATACGGGTTGGCCGCCAGCGTCTTCACCGCGAATTCGCGGCGGGCGATCCGGGCCGCGCGCGATATTAAGGCGGGCACCGTGACGGTGAATTGCTATGGCGAGGGCGATATCTCGACACCCTTCGGGGGCTACAAGCAATCCGGCTTTGGCGGGCGCGACAATGGCATTCACGCCCATGACCAATTTACGGAACTCAAGACAATCTGGATCGACCTGACCGATCCTCCAGACGGGGACAACGTCGGATGAGTGTTG
>JBCCCM010000066.1:0-4335 GCA_039033515.1 Pseudomonadota bacterium | reverse complement strand
CCGCAAAGCAGGAGGGGAGGAAAGTCTAGCCGACCTCCAAAGTCCGTTCGCGTTCTTCGACCTCGAACACCTCTAGCTGGTCGCCCGGCTTGATGTCGTTCGTGTCTTCCAGAACCACGCCGCATTCGAGGCCTGAGCGAACCTCGTCCACGTCGTCCTTGAAGCGCCGCAGCGAGGCGATGGTTGTCGCCGAGACGATGACATCTTCGCGGGTGAGACGCGCAAACAGGCCTTTGCGGATGACGCCCTCTTCGACGAGCAGGCCAGCGGCCTTGTCTTTCTTGCCCGACTTGAAGACTTCCTTGACCTGCGCGCGGCCAACGACCGTTTCAATACGCTCGGGGCCAAGCTCGCCGGCCATTTCCTTCGCGACGTCCGCCGTGACATGATAGATCACGTCGTAATACATCATGCGCACGCCGTCGCGTTTGACGAGCTCGCGCGCTTTTGCATTGGGACGCACTCCAAAGCCGATGATCGGCGCGTTCGATGCCGCGGCCAGCGTCACATCGCTTTCCGTGATTGCGCCGACGCCGGCGTGCAGAACGCGCGCCTTGATGTCGTCGGTCGAGATGTTGTGCAGCGCGTTGACGATCGCCTCGACCGAACCCTGTACATCGGCTTTCACCAGAACGGGCCACTCGATGACGTTCGACTGGAGGTTGTTGAACATCGTGTCGAAGCTGGTCGGAGCAAGCGCGGTGCGCTTCTCGGTCGCCTTTTCCTGGCGGTATTCCGCGACTTCGCGGGCGCGCTGTTCGTTCTCCACAACGGTGAGCTGATCGCCCGCCGAGGGCACACCGCCAAGGCCCAGAACCTCAACCGGCATGGAGGGGCCCGCTTCCTTGATCTGCTTGCCGCTGTCGTTGACGATGGCGCGCACACGGCCGCTCTCGGTTCCCACAACGAACGTATCGCCGCGTTTGAGCGTGCCGCGCGTAATCAGCACGGTGGCAACCGGGCCGCGGCCCTTGTCGAGCTGCGCTTCGATAACCGTCGCATCGGCTTCGCGATCAGGACGCGCCTTGAGCTCAAGCAGTTCGGCCTGCAGCGCGATCTTTTCGAGCAATTCGTCAAGGCCGGTTTTCTCTTTGGCGGAGATCTCCACGTCCTGAACATCACCCGACATCGCCTCAACGATCACTTCGTGTTCGAGCAGGCGGCTGCGGATGTTGTCCGGGTTGGCCTCGGGCTTGTCCATCTTGTTGATCGCCACGATCATGGGCACGCCCGCCGACTTGGTGTGGTTAATCGCCTCAATCGTCTGCGGCATGATGCCGTCATCCGCCGCGACGACCAGCACCACGATATCGGTCACGTTCGCGCCGCGCTGGCGCATTTCGGTGAACGCGGCGTGGCCCGGCGTGTCGAGGAAGGTGATCTTCTGCCCCTTGTCCTTGCCAGAACCCTTCGTCGTGATCTGGTAGCTGCCGATATGCTGGGTGATGCCGCCGGCCTCGCCCTTGGTCACATCGGTGCCGCGCAGAGCGTCGAGCAGCGAGGTCTTGCCATGGTCAACATGGCCCATGATCGTGACCACCGGCGGACGCGTTTTCAGCGTTTCTTCCGGATCCACGTCCTCTTCGACCTGGATGTCGACATCGTCTTCGGAGACGCGCTGGACGTTGTGGCCAAACTGTTCGACCAGCAGTTCCGCGGTGTCGGCGTCAATCGTCTGGTTGACGGTGACCATCATGCCCAGATTGAACAGCTCCTTGACCAGATCGGCGCCCTTTTCGGCCATGCGCTGCGAGAGCTCTTGCACGGTGATCGCTTCGGGCACGACGACGTCGCGGACCTGCTTTTCGCGCGGCTTGGACGATCCGCCGCCTTGCATCCGGCGCTCTTTTTCGCGCGCGCGTTTGAGCGCGGCGAGGCTGCGCGCGCGCCGCCCTTCGTCCTCGTTGAGCGCCTTGGAAACGGTCAACTTGCCTGAGCGACGCTTGTCCTTGCCGCCGCCCTGGCTGGCGGATGCGGGCGCGGGGCGCTTGTCTTCCTTCTTCTTCGCGGGACGCTTGGGTTCTGGCCGGGCGACGGGCGTGAACTTGCGCGCAACGGTAGGCTTGGCGTCGGACGTATCGGCGGCTGCGCTTGCATCAGCGGCGCTGTCTTGCGCGGCTTTAGCAGCTTGCTCAGCGGCCTTGGCTTCCTCAGCGGCGCGTTTTTCGGCGTCTTCTTCAGCCTTTCGGTTTTCCTCCGCGCGACGCTTTTCATCCTCGTCGCGCTGCTTGGCTTGCTGTTCCTCGCGCTTGCGGTCTTCGGCGAGCTGTGTGAGGCGCATTTCCTCGGCTTCACGCTGAAGGCGTTGCACGCGTTCTTGCGGAGTCTCGCCCGCCGGAGCCGCCTTTTTGGGCGCAGCCGGTTTCTTCGCCGCCGGAGCGGGCGCAGGCGGCGGGGGCGGAGGCGGCGCGGGCGCAACCTCGGCTTCGGGCGGCGGAGCCTCACCCGGTTTCACAAGCTTACGGCGCCGCTTGACCTCGACCGCCACCTTGTTGGTGCGGCCGTGGCTAAAGGTCTGCTTGACCTCGCCCGCGTCGACCGCCCTTTTCAGGCCTAGCGGTTTGCGAGTGCGTTTTTCTGGTTCGTCGCTCATTATAGCTCGTTATTCCCTCAAGTATTCTCATGTGTCGCCGTCTGAGACGACGTCTCGGACGCAGCATCAGCCCCGCCACCTGCGTCGGGCTTGGCTGCGCTGGGCAGTTCAGTCCTGACAAATTTCACCAGACGGTTGACCGCCTGTTCCACTCTCTTGGCCGCGCGTACGTCGCCCGAGTGGCCCGAAACGCCCAGATGGACGACATTTTCGCGGCCCAATGCCACAGACAGCGCCTCGCGGTCCAGAGGCAAGACGGTGCCGCGTGCACCAGACCCCTCGGCCTCCATCCCGACACGCCAGGCCTGATCGAGCTTTTTTCGCCCGTCTTCGCTGGCGTCGCTGGCGTGCAGCAGCAACGCAATTGCCCCGCCGCGCGCCTGTTCGGCGATCCGGCTGGAGCCGAGCACGATGTTGCCGCCGCGCATCTCCAGACCCAGCCGATCGGTCGCATGACGCGAGAGAGCGGCTGTCACCAGCGCAGGCAGATTGGCCGGTATCGTGAGTTTTGCACCCTTGAACGCCCGCGCCAACGCCCCTTTCAAGTGGCCATCGCTCAGCGCGTTTTCAAGCGCTTGCCGGTCCGGCGTGATCCACGCGCCGCGCCCCGGCGCTTTCGCGCCCGCATCGGGCAGCACGTCCCCATCGGGAGAAATCGCCAGCCGCACAAGGCTTTCGCGCGGAGCTGTCTCTCCGGAAAGAATGCAGCGGCGTTCGCTCCCGGAAGTCTGAGACTTCTTACCGGGAGCGGCGTCATCAACGATGTCGGAGCTTAGGCGCTCATTGGGTGGAGTCCGCATCGGCGGCCTCCTCAGCGGGAGCCGCTGCGGGCTCCTCATCTTCAGACCTCGATGGAGCCGCCTGCGGCTCCTCGTCTTCAAACCAGTGCGCGCGCGCGGCCATGATGATCTCGTTGCCCTGCTCTTCGCTCAAGCCGTATTCGCCCAGAACACCGCCCTTGTCCTGCTCGCGCTGCGGCGGGCGGCGCATAGGCGGGCCATCGGGGTTGTTGCGGCGACGCGGCGCCTCGCGCTTCTTCGCAATCAGCTCGTCGGTGGCAAGATCGGCCAGATCGTCGAGGGTCTTGATCCCCGCTTTACCCAGCACGACCAGCATGGCTTCGGAAAGGTGCGGCATGGTGGCAAGATCGTCGTCGACGCCCAGTTCACGCCGGGCCTCGCGATGCGCGGCTTCCTGGCGCTCAATCGCTTCGGCGGCGCGGCTTTGCAGTTCTTCGGCGAGCTCTTCGTCAAAACCTTCGATGCTGGCGAGTTCAGCCAGTTCAACATAGGCGACCTCTTCGAGCATCGCGAAACCTTCCGCGACGAGCAGCTGCGAGAGCGTTTCGTCAACGTCGAGCTCTTCTTCGAACATCTTGGAACGCTCAGCAAATTCCTTGGAGCGTTTTTCCGAAGCTTCCTCTTCGGTCATGATGTCGATCTGGTGCGTCGTCAGCTGGCTGGCGAGGCGCACGTTCTGACCCCGGCGACCAATGGCGAGCGAAAGCTGATCGTCGGGCACGACCACTTCGATGCGGCCATCGTCCTCATCAAGAACAACGCGGGCCACCGTCGCGGGCTGCAACGCGTTCACGATGAAGGTCGCGGTGTCTTCCGACCACGGAATGATGTCGATTTTTTCGCCCTGAAGCTCCTGCACGACGGCCTGAACGCGCGAACCTTTCATGCCGACGCAGGCGCCGACCGGGTCGATGCTGGAATCGTGGCTGATGACGCCGATCT
>JBCCCM010000065.1:0-5459 GCA_039033515.1 Pseudomonadota bacterium | reverse complement strand
GGCTTTAGGCAGGCGAAGGATCATGCGATGGGTGTCCAGATGGCGTTCGGGGGGATCTACGAACGCTTCGTGGGGCAATAAACGCCTGAACCCAAGGGCGTATTCGACGAACGGAGTCGAAAAGTAACTATGTTACTCAGAGCCGCGTGGTTTGCGTTCTAATGTGCTCAAGATCCCGCGAAGAGTGCGCACTTCGAGGTGGTTCCAGCCCGGCTTGGTCAGGACGCTGCGCAAGGTTCGGCGCGTCGCATCCGCGCGCGCTTCGGGCAGGAAATAGCCGCGCGGCGCCAAGAGCTTGTCGAAATGGGCGATCAAACCATCAAGCTCGTCTTGCGGGGCTGGGGGCATGACATCGCCCTCGGCGGTGGGCTGGACGAGATCGCTCGTCGCCGCTTCGCCAGCAATCCGCGACCATTCGTAAGCAACAAGGATCACCGCCTGCGCCAGATTGAGCGATCCAAACTCCTTGTTGATAGGCACAGTCAAGATATGCCGGGCGAGCGCCACATCTTCAGTTTCAAGCCCCGAGCGTTCGGGGCCAAAGAGGACCGCGTGGCGTCCCGCTTCGGAATGAATGAGCCGCGCCGCGCCATCCGCGCCCACCACCGGCTTGGTCATGCCACGTTTGCGAACCGTGGTGGCGTAGACATGGCTGCAATCCGCGACGGCTTGGGCGGTGGTCTCGTACACCTTGGCGTTGTCCAACACGATATCCGCGCCAGCGGCCGCCGGGCCCGCCGAAGGATTTGGCCACCCATCGCGCGGGGCGACTAGGCGCATTTCAGTAAGCCCGAAATTGAGCATCGCGCGCGCGGCCTTGCCGATGTTTTCGCCCAATTGCGGGCGCACCAGAACCACGATGGGTTTGTTCTCGGGCACGCGCTTAATCCTTGGCCGCTTCGGCGACCGTGCTGGCGAACTCTTCGAAATCGCGCGCTTCGGAGAAGTCGCGATAGACGCTGGCGAAGCGGATATAGGCCACCGAATCGATCCCGCGCAGTCCGTCCATCACCAGCTCACCAATGCGCGCCGAGGGCACTTCGGGCTCGCCTGCGGTTTCGATCTGGCGCTGAATGCCGGAAACCAATTGTTCGATCTGTTCCTGCGTAACGCCGCGCTTGCGACAGGCGAGCGCGACCGAGCGTTGCAGTTTTTCGCGTTCAAACGCCTCGCGCCGCATTTCACCGCCATCAGGCGCGGCCTTGAGGATCATCACCTCGCGCAGCTGGATCCGCTCAAACGTCGTAAAACGCGCCCCGCACGAGGAGCACTGCCGCCGCCGACGGATCGCGGTGCCGTCTTCGGTCGGACGCGAATCTTTAACCTGGGTCTCTTCGTGAGCGCAAAACGGGCAACGCATAGCGGTAAGGTCAGTCGTTCATTTTGACATAGATGGTGAGCAGCGCGCCGCACACCGCGCCAATGATGAAACCGCCACCATCGAGTAAGCTTGTGCCGAGCATGGCTCCAATGAACGCTCCAAGCGCCGCCGGTTTGGCCAGGCGATGCTCAAAGCCTTCCTTGCCCATTTCCCGCAAAACGACCTCAAACTGGCTGGCATCGCCCTTTGGGCCTTCTGGTCTAGGATCATCATCCGCCATGGATCGGCGCTCACATGCCCGGATAGACGGGGAAGTCAGCGCACAATTCGCTGACACGCTGACGCACGCTCTCTTCGACCTGCGCGTCTCCTTCGGGGCCATTCTTCGACAGACCTTCAACGACTTCGGCGATCAGAGCGCCCACCATGCGGAACTCAACCGGGCCAAAGCCGCGCGTCGTGCCCGCCGGCGTGCCGAGGCGAATGCCGCTAGTCACAAAGGGCGAGCGCGTATCGAACGGAATGCCGTTCTTGTTGCAGGTGAGCCAGGCGCGATCGAGGCCTTTCTCGGCTGCCTTGCCGGTCACGTCTTTCGCGGTCAGATCGACCAGCATCGAGTGGTTGTCCGTCCCGCCCGAGCAGATGCGCAGACCGTGCTCTTCAAGGCTGGAGGCCAGTGCGCGTGCGTTTTCGACGATGCGGTGGGCATAGGTCTTAAACTCAGGCTGGAGCGCTTCGCGGAAGGCGACGGCCTTGGCAGCGATAACATGGACCAGCGGGCCACCTTGAAGGCCCGGGAAAACCGCCATGTTGAGCGGTTTGGTGTATTTCTCATCGTTCCACAGCATGATGCCTGAACGCGGGCCGCGCAGGCTCTTATGCGTGGTGGAGGTCACGATATCGCAATGCGGGAAGGGCGAGGGATGCGCGCCGCCCGCTACGAGGCCGGAAATGTGGCTCATATCGCACAGCAAGATCGCGCCAACTTCATCGGCAATCGCGCGGAAAGCGGCGAAGTCCCACGTGCGCGAATAGGCGGTGCCGCCGCAGATGATCAGCTTGGGCTTATGCTCGCGCGCGGTCGCCGCGACCGCGTCCATGTCGATGCGTTCATCGTCTTGGCGCACACCGTAGCTGACCGGGTTGAACCACTTGCCGCTCATATTGACCGGCGAGCCGTGGGTCAGATGCCCGCCCGAATTGAGGTCTAGGCCCATGAACGTATCGCCCGGTTCCAGCAGAGCGAGAAACACGGCTTGGTTCATCTGGCTGCCCGAATTGGGCTGCACGTTGGCGAAATTGCATCCGAACAGCTGTTTCGCGCGATTAATCGCCAGCGTTTCCACCACGTCAGCGTAGTCGCAGCCGCCGTAATAGCGCTTTCCCGGATAGCCCTCGGCGTATTTGTTGGTGAAGACGCTTCCCGTCGCTTCGAGGACAGCACGCGAGGCGATATTTTCGCTCGCGATCAGCTCTATCTTGTCGCGTTGACGGCCCAGTTCGCTGGAGATCGCCGCTGCGATTTCAGGATCAGCGGTGGCCAGACCATCGTTCCAGAAGCTGTCCATAGGGTTGAGAATATCGGAAGGCTGAGTGCTCATTGGTGGGTCTCGATGTGGTCGGGCAGGTTGGGCGGTGAACCAAGCTTGGCGACGCGGCGTTGGTGGCGTCCATCGGGATCGCCTGCGTCTGCAAATTCGGTGCTGAGAAATGTAGCTACGCAAGACTTTGCCATTTCGATGCCGGTCAAGCGCGCGCCAAGGGCAATAATGTTCGCATCGTTATGCTCGCGTGCCAGCGCGGCGGAGAGCGGCTCACTCACCAGAGCGCAGCGGGCCATTGGGTGGCGGTTGACGCTGATCGATATACCGATGCCTGATCCGCACAGTGCGACGCCGTAATCGGCGGTTTGTTCGGCGACCACTTCGGCGATTTTATAGCCGTAATCTGGGTAATCGACGCTTATGCCGGGCTCAGGGCCGAGATCGGCGATCTCGTGGCCTTGTTCCATGAGCCACTCGGCAAGCTGCGCCTTCATGTCGGTCGCGGCGTGATCGGATGCAATGGCAATACGCATGCGCGGTCCTTAGTCGAGAGCGGCGCGCGCTTCCAGTGCCGAGAGGCGGTTTTCCCGTCGCGCGCGGTGAAATTGCCGACGACTGGCGTCTTTCGGCGAGGTGCTGAGCCAAAGCGCTAGTTCACCAGGAATTAAGCGCTCTGAATTACAGAGAAAGCCGTGACCAAAACACCACGCCAAGAGCGCCAACTCGCCATTATGCGCTATCGATCGGCGCAGGCCCAGAAGAAGTCTTTGGATATTCCGAGTGAGAATGCCAAAGGTCAGAGTGAAATGACGCCTGGTTATTGGGAGATCCGTTGCTGGCTTACCAATCCGCAGGCGCCAGATATGAGAATTTCAGAGCAAGTCGGCACAGAGCGTCTCGACGCGGTTGGAGCGACCTTTTCAGTCTCGCGCATAATTTTTGGCGAATTCTATCGCGGTTCCTCTCCCGAACACATCACATTCAAAAATGGCGTGATCGAAGGGCACCTTGAAGAAGGTGCGATCGCACCTTTTCCGAAGCATAGTCAGAATGTAAGCGGATCGTACGCGAAGGACAGCTTCAGCCTCAAAATCCAGATGCCGCTAGGCGAAGGCTTCTTCCAAGTCATCGAAGGGCGGTTAGTGAAGGCAATCGATTAGTTTTTCAGTTCCCTCGTGAGCCACTTCCACAATTTGTCGATCTCTTTTGCCGCTTTGCCCTTGGGCTCGCTTTCGCTGGCGGTCTCGCCTTTGGCGGATGAGCGATGGAACGCGGCGCGGTCGCCAAGAGTTACGGGGCAAATGTCGAGCCCGATATCGCTCGCCGCCGCTTTGGCATCCTCAGCGAGCACAGTCGCGCCAGCGGGCACCGCGTTGAGCACGACAAAAGCGGGCTTTTGAGCAAAGCTGACCAGGTCGGCGACGGGCTCCAGCGCGGCCAGATCAAACGCGCGCGGCTTTGTCGGGATCAGAACGAGGTCTGCGGCCTTGATCGCCTCGCGCGCAGCGGCGTCGGCGTGGGGCGGAGTGTCGATCACAAGGAAATCGACGCCGTTTTTCTGCGCGCTGGTGATGGTGCGGCCCAACCGTGCGGGCGGGCTGGTGACGACGACGGGCAAGAAATCCCCGCGCCAATCGCTCCACGAGGCGGCGGTTGCCTGTGGGTCGGTGTCAATCACGCAGCTTTCATAGCCCGCCTGCGCAGCCTTGGTTGCGATATGCACAGCAAGCGTCGTCTTGCCCGAGCCGCCTTTCTGGCTGGCGATGGCGATGACTTTTGGCGATGATTTCTTCGACACCCGTAAGCCTTCCGGTGCTGGGGCCTGCTTAAAAGCGGCTATTCAGGGTTTTGCTCTTGCGCAGCTTTGTAGGCTTCAAGCCGAGCCACCAAATCCGGTATTTCAGCGGGGATCAGAGCAACAATTTCATCGATATAGCTCTGATTGGCCGCTGCGAATTCTGGATGGGCGATCACGTCATTTGTCTTGATCAGAAATGTTTTACCCGATGGGGTCGAGACGAAATCCAAGATGTCGCGCAATTCCTGCTCAGTGTAGATATCCGCGTAGGCCTGCGCCCATGCGCTCATTAACGAGGGGATATTGCGTTCAAGGATCACATTTGTTTCTACGGACATCTCTTTCTGCCATTCGGTGAGAATGGCTAAGGCTCCATCATCCGTGATAATCCCTTGAAGAGATTGGAGCATTTGGCCTTCCATTTGCTCCGATATCTTTTGGAACATCGCCACCCGAGCGTCTTGCGGATAGGCCGTGTCGATGATTGCGTTGGCCATCTCCAGCTTCGACGAGCTGTCGGACGCTTCGAACGCGGGTGAGGACGCGGAGTCTTGCGCCGCAGCGGGCGTTGCCAGCATCATACCAGCGGCAAACGCAGCAAGATGTTTCATGTTCTAAGCCTACTGATCCAAGAACGAGCGCATCTTGCGCGAACGGCTCGGGTGCTTGAGCTTACGCAGCGCCTTGGCCTCGATCTGACGGATACGCTCGCGGGTAACCGAGAACTGCTGGCCGACCTCTTCAAGCGTGTGGTCGGTGTTCATCCCGATGCCAAAGCGCATGCGCAGCACGCGCT
>JBCCCM010000064.1:0-6025 GCA_039033515.1 Pseudomonadota bacterium | reverse complement strand
TCTCGACCTTGCCGCCGCCTTTGGCCCGGTCACCGGCCTGAAGGGCGAGATACGCTTCACCGATCTCATCAATCTCACCACCGCACCCTCGCAAGTGATCGAAATCGGGTCGATCAATCCGGGGATCGAAGCGCTTTCGGGGAGGGTTCGCTTCGCGCTCACCGATGGCCAGATAATCACGGTCGAGGACGCGCGCTGGCCCTTCATGGGCGGCGAATTGATGATGCGCCCCACAAGGCTCCTTTACGGCACCGACACCGAACAGAGCTACATCTTTGAGATCACCGCGCTCGATGCCGCGACCTTTGTGACGCAAATGGAGCTCAGCAATATCGGCGCGACCGGCACGTTCGACGGCACGGTCGGCATCACCTTCGACGCGCGCGGCAATGGGCGGATCGACCAAGGACTGCTGATCAGCCGGCAGCCGGGCGGAACCGTCTCTTACATCGGCGAGCTCACCTACGAAGACATGGGCGCGATCAGCAATTACGCGTTTCAGGCGCTGCGCAGCCTCGATTATCGGCAGATGAGCGTCGGGCTTGACGGCGAGCTGGCGGGCGAGATCATCACACGTTTCACCTTTGACGGGGTGCGCCAGGGCGAAGCGGCCAATCAGGATTTCATCACCCGCCGCCTTGCGAAACTGCCGATCCGCTTCAAGATCAATGTGCGCTCGGAGAATTTTTACGAATTCGCCACGATGGTGCGCACCTTCTGGGATCCGGAATATCTTGGCGACCCCGTCGAAAGCGGCCTCCTGAACGAGGACGGCACTCTGCGCTCAGTCACACCCGTTCAGCGCCCGCCTTTCGAGCCACCCGCGCCAACAAGAACAGACCCACCATCGGAGGCGATACGGCCGGATGAATCGGGCGTTCAACCTACAGAAAGCGAGAACCGGCCATGAAGAGCCTGAATTTGACCCAGCCGCGCACGGCTGTCACATCCCGGCTGAAATCAGGGGAGGGCGCGCGCGTGAACGGATCAAGAGGGCTTTTGCCTATCGGAGGATTGATACTCGCGGCAAACGGCTTGAGCGGATGCATCAACGTCGCTGCACCCGAAGAGCCGATCGTGATCGAGCTGAATATCAATATCCGGCAGGAAGTGGTTTATCGGCTGGCGCAGGACGCGGCCGATACAGTTGAGGAAAATACGGACATCTTTTGATGCGCCGTCTGGCTGGCCCCTTTTTTCGCGGGCCGTTGAGGAATGCAAATGACGAATCTTCGCAAATCGGTGACGCGTGTGGCGCTTGGTATGCTGGGCGCTGGCGTGGCCGCTGGCCTCCTTATGGCGACAGCCGCGCAGGCGCAGCGCGATCCCGCCTATGCCGCCGCGCGCTCTGCGGGCAAGGTGGGTGAGCAGGTCGATGGGTATCTCGGCACGGTCGGCACGCCAACCGCTGAAATCCAGCGCGTGGTCGATGACATTAACATCAAGCGCCGCGCGGTCTACGCCAAGAAAGCGCAGGAAAACAACGCGACTGTGGAGCAATACGCCTTCACCGCCGGATGCCAGCTGATCGCGCGCACGGAGCCGGGCGAGAAGTACCAGGCCCCTGACGGGACGTGGAAAACCCGCACCGATGCACCGCCGGAACGCGACCCGCGCTGCCCTTGATCGTGCACTTTATTGCACCTGCGTTGTCACAGCGACAACGAAAGACGCGTAGTGTGCACGCTTGCCCCTGTTGACTTGAGTTTTGCCCCCTTCTAAGGCGCGCCTGCCCTTGGCGGGCAGCTCTTTGCGCGTGCCTGACCTTTCTTTAAGAGAGCCGGTCATGAACGAGGAAAAGCCCGCAACGCAAACCATCGCTGAAGATGCGCGGATCGACGCGCTCGATGAACGGCTCAAAGCCGCGACCGAGCGCGAAGAGCAACGCAACCAGCCAGCCGTCCAGTCGGCCGATGCGAATTACCGCAGCGGCAACCGGGTTCTGGCCGATCTTCTCGGCGGTATTTTCGGAGGGAGCGTGATCGGCTGGGCTATCGATGCCCTGTTCGGGACGCTTCCTTGGGGTCTGTTGGTTGGTCTGTTCCTCGGGATAGGGGTGGCCTTCAGGAAAATTATTCAAAGCGCCAACACGCGCCCTGACGAGAACGAGACGGACCCATCGTAAAGGGCCGCTTGGTCCGGGCGCGTTGCAACAGGTAATAGGGATCAAAAGATCGTGGCAGCCGAAGAAGGCAAAGTCGATCCGATGAAGCAATTCCAGGTCGAGCCGCTTTTAGGCTCGGAAATCTGGGAAATCTCCGGATTCAACATCGCGTTCACGAACTCCGCTTTGTGGATGGCCATCACGGTCGTCCTGATCGGGGGTTTCGTTTCCCTGGGTATGAAGCGCGAGCTTGTGCCCGGGCGCTGGCAGATGGCGGTCGAGACCTTCACCGGCTTTATCGACGACATGCTGGAAGCCAATATCGGCAAGGAAGGGCGCAAATACGTGCCCTATATCTTCAGCCTGTTCATGTTCATTCTGTTCGGCAACCTGCTCGGCCTGCTCCCGCTGGGCCTCGTCGGCCTGCACCCGTTCACCTTCACCAGCCACTTCACCGTCACCGGCGTTCTGGCGATTTTGAGCTTTTCGATCGTGCTCATCGTCGGCTTTTGGAAGCACGGCATCAAGTTCTTCACGCTGTTCGTGCCGCACGGCACTCCGGTGCCGATGATACTGCCTATCGCGCTGATCGAGTTTTTCTCGTTCCTGATCCGCCCGTTCAGCCTCGCGCTGCGTTTGTTCGTGGCGATGATGGCGGGTCACGTCCTGCTCAAGGTGCTGTCCAGTTTCGTCATGGACGGCCTTAACTATGGCGTGGGCACCAGCCTGGTCGTCGCCATTCCCAGTTTCACGCTGATGATCGGCATCAGCGCCTTGGAAATCCTGGTCGCCGGGATCCAGGCCTACGTTTTTGCGCTGCTTACGTCGCTGTACATCAACGACGCTGAGAATCTGCACTAAGTCACCCTAATCACTTCAAAATCGAATTACTTTTCAAGGAGTTTTGTAAAATGGAAACAGAAGCAGCCAAGCTCATCGGTGCCGGCCTCGCAGCGATCGGTGCCGGTATGGCCGCGATCGGCGTGGGTAATGTCTTTGGTTCGTTCCTCGAAAGCGCTCTGCGCAATCCGGGCGCGGCCGACAGCCAGCAGGGCCGTCTGTTCATCGGCTTCGCCGCTGCCGAGCTTCTCGGCCTGCTGGCGTTCGTCGTCGCGATGATCCTGATCTTCGTCGCCTAACAATCACGGATTGTGGGTGGGCTGGCGTTTCGTCGGCCCACCGCCGCATCTCCCTGTTTGATTTTATCTGACGAGCCCTATCCATGCCTCAAATAGCCCAATTGCCAGAAATCTGGTCGAGCCAAGTCTTCTGGGCGTTGGTTTTCTTCGCCATCACCTTCTTCGTCGTCGGGCGCGGAATGGTGCCAAAGGTGATGCAGACGGTGGAATTGCGCGATCAGCAGATCTCCGATGACCTCGCCGCTGCTCAGGCCGCTCGCGATTCAGCGGACAGCCAGGAAGAGGCATGGCGCGAGCGCCAGAACGCCAACCGCGCCAAGGCGCAAGGCCTGATCGCGGAAGCCAAGGCGACGGCGGCGAAAGCCACCGAGGCCAAGCTCGCCTCCGCGCAAGAGGGGCTCGATGCCCAGCTTGAGGCGGCGGAGACCGAAATCGCCGCCGCGCGCGACAGCGCCATGGCGGAGATTGAAGACGTCGCCACCGAGGCCGTGCAGGACATCGTCGTGCGCCTCGCCGGAGCCAAGGTCGACAAGCGCAGCGCGCGTTCGGCTGTGAAGAAGGCGTTCGCTCATGTTTGATCTTCCCGCTTCGCACCTGGTCATGACGCTCGTCGCCGAGGGTGGTCCATCCGCCTTTGGGCTTGAGGATTACCAGTGGGTCTCGCTTTCCATGGCGGTGCTCATCGCGATCGTTCTGTGGAAGAAAGTCCCCGGCATGATCACCGGCGGGCTCGACACCAAAATCGCCGCGATCAAGCAGCAGCTCGACGAAGCGAAGACGCTGCGCACCGAAGCCGAAGCGCTTCGCAACGAATACGCGGCCAAGATTGCCGGCGCTGAGAAAGACGCCGCAGCCATGGTCGAAAGCGCGCAAGCCGAAGCGCAAGCCATCCTCGCCAAAGCGGAAGCCGACAGCGAGAAAATGGTCGAGCGCCGCCAGAAAATGGCCGAGGAAAAGATCGCAGCGGCCGAACGCGAAGCGCTCAATTCCGTGCGGACCCGTGCCGCCGACGCTGCGGCCATCGCATCACGCTCGCTTATTGCGGCAAAGCATGATAGCGATGCGGACAGCAAACTTGCCGATGAGGTTATATCTTCGCTCTAGCGGTCGCAGCCTTTTACCGTTGAACCATCGGTGTGAGGCGCCCGCTTGGGATCAGAGTTGGAGAGGGGAAAGGCGGTCCGTAAGGGCCGCCTTTCTTGGTTTTCGCGCTGAGTTTAGGCGCCCGGCTCGAACACCACTTTGCCCACCACCTCGCGGTTCGCCATCGCTTCAAAACCCTCGCGCCACCGCGATAACGGCAGCGTGGTCCCCACCGCCGGGTGGATGCGGCCCGCTTCGGCCAATTCGCAGATGGCGGCGTTGATCGCTTTCCCGCGTTCCGGAAAGCGGCGCGCGTATTCGCCCGCGCGAAGGCCGACTATCGAGAAACCCTTGATCAGCGGAATGTTGGTCGCAACCGTGGGGATGCGCCCACTTGTAAAGCCGCACACGACCAGCTTCCCAGCGAAGGACACGCACCGTGTGCACTCATCGAACACGTCACCGCCGACATTGTCGAACACGATATCGCACAGCTTGCCTTCGGTGAGGTCTGAGATCGCCTCGCGGAAGCGGCCTTCGCTTAGGATCGTGTAATCAGGCGAGGCGAGGGCGGTGATCGCTTCCTTCTTGGCCGCGACGCCCGTGGCCGCGATCGTGGTTGCATCCAGCGCGTTGGCGAGGTCGATGGCGGCAAGGCCCACGCCTCCGCTGGCTCCGGTTACCAAGACCGATCCTCCGGCTTTCAGGCCGCACAGCTCTACCAATCCGGTGTAAGCGGTCGAATAGGCCGCGCCCATCGCTGCGCCTTGCGCAAAGGAGAAATTGTCAGGGACGCGCGAGAGCCCCCGGCTCGGCAGGCTGGCGATCTCGGCAAAGGCGCCGGTCTTGTTACCACCCATCACCCGGTTGCCCGGTTCGAAGCCGCTGTCCGCATCCGCCTCGATCACTTCGCCCGCGCATTCAAGACCGCTAGTGAAGGGCAGGTCTGGTTTGAACTGATACTTGCCCTTGGTCATCAACAAGTCAGGGAAGTTCAAGGACGCGGCGTGGACGCGAACCAGCACTTCGCCCGGCTGACGCTCTGGTTCAGGCACATCAGCTAAATCGACCCCCGAGAGGTCTTTGCTAAGCGTTTTGACGCGCAAGGCTTTCATTGACTCACCTCGTCATCGCGAGCGAAGCGACGCGATCCATCGACCGGTGGAACGTGTAGCATGCTTTGGGCCATGGATTGCTTCGTCGCTTAGTTTATCCTGAGCGCCTGCCGCAAGTAGGCAGTCGAAGGGCTCCTCGCAATGACGAGTTTCCTTAGAAGTTGTCCTTACCCGCGCGCAGGGCGGCGAAGGTCTCGTGCGGGGCGCTGCCGCCCCATTTGGCGATGATCGCCGGACTATCAGCGCGCAGGAACGGGTTGGTGGCCAGCTCGCGGCTGAGCACGGTGGGCACGGTGGGCTCGCCGCGCGCGCGCTTGGTGTCGATCTCGGCGACGTAATCTTGCAGAGCGCTGTTTTCAGGGTCGGCGTGGATCGCGAATTTGGCGTTGGCCTGCGTGTATTCATGCGCGCAGTAAAGCGTGGTTTCGATGGGCAGACGGCGGATGCGATCAAGGCTGTCCCAGAACTGCTTGGGTTCGCCCTCGAACATGCGCCCGCAGCCTAGCGCGAACACCGCGTCGCCGACAAAGGCGATCTTCTCACCCGCAATATGGAAGGCGATATGGCCGTTGGTGTGGCCCGAG
>JBCCCM010000063.1:0-7622 GCA_039033515.1 Pseudomonadota bacterium | reverse complement strand
GTCACGCGATTGCTTGGCGGCGGCCATCGTGTCGCGGCGGCATTCCTTGACCGCTTTGTCCATGCCGATCTTGCCCGTCGTGCGCCCGCACACGCCTTCGATGGCGCGCTTGATCCGCATGTCGAACACGGCGCGGCCCTGCTCGGTCGAAAGGTTGAGGTCCGCATAGGTCACCTTGGCGCTCGAAGGCGTCGCGGCGTCGGCAGCCATCGTGGGAGTGATCAGCGAAGCGGTAAGAGCGAAAGCGGCGGTGATGGTTTTAATCGTGGTCATGGGTCTTCTCCTGTGTGCGGCGTGAGCAACGGGCCTGGCCGGTTTCAAATGTCCGCTCTCGTGTGGGAGAGGGGAACCGGTCGCCGCCTTCCCGGTTAAGGGGCCCAAGACTTGAGCAACGCCGATCGGATGAGTTGGAGAATGACGGTTTCGATCTTATCGCGCCGCGCACAAACGCTGAGTTCTCAGTGATTTTGAGCTTATGAAAACCTTATATTGGGCCCTTTGGGGTGACATTCGCCGCGTGGTAGGGTGAATATGCGCAGCGTGCCGCGAAAGAATCGCGAGCCAGGGACAACCTGCAAGAACAGGCATGGCCACGGGGATCATTGTGACGCTCGGCATAACCGACGAAGAGTTTGAAAACGCGATTGGCGAGGCGGCGGGTGCCAAGCGCATCGATCTCGCGCACGCCAAAGCGTTCAGCCTAGGGCCCGTCGACATCGTCCCTTCGCTGCGCACGATCAAAGGCCCGGATGGCGAGCGGGTGATCGAGCCCAAGGTCATGCAGGTGCTGATCGCGCTGGGCGAGAAGGAAGGCGCGATCCTGTCGCGCGACGATCTGATTGAGCGCTGCTGGGAAGGCCGCGTGGTAGGCGAAAGCTCGATCAACCGCGTGATCTCGCTGCTGCGCTCTGCGCTCAAATCGGTGTGCGGCGAGGGCTTGTGCGTCGAGAACGTGCCCAAAGTGGGCTATCGCTTGTTGCTCGATCCGAACTGGCAACCCGCGCTTCGCGAAGCCGACACCGGCCCCGAGGCACAAGGGGCGGCGCCGATGCCATCCGCGCCAACGAAGGAGCGCCGATGGGGATCGATCGTTCTGGCCGCAGGCTTGGCCGCGCTGCTCGCGATTGTCGCGGGCGCTTACGCCCTGTGGCCGAGCGCCGCGCCGCAGCCGGTCGAACGGCTCAAGGTTGCGATGCTGCCGCTCAAGGCGGGCGATGGGGTCGACCCGCTCTATGCGCGCGGACTGGAGGCGGAATTGCGCACGCAGCTGGCACGGGTTGGCCGTATGGAAGTGACCAGCAGCGAAAGCGCGCGCATCTTGTTCGAAAAAGGCCTCTCCGCCGACGAGATCTGCCGCAAGCTGGGCGCGGATTACGCGTGGATCGGATCGCTCAATGTCGAAGCGGACCGCGTGACGCTGTCGGCCAATCTGATCCGATCGGGGACCAAGCAATCAGCGTTCAGTGAGACCTTGTCGAGCGCACCCGGCGCCGCGCAGACTCTGCCTTTACGAACGGCGCGCGCGATTACGACCGCGCTCGGGCGTCCGGTTGCGAACCGCCTGTCCGAAACCCCCGTCGCAGCGAGTGATTTTCGCCTCTATCTGACCGCGCTCGGCCTCATCAAGACCCGCGGCGATGCGCAGCGGATCGCGGCTCTTGAGATCCTTGAGGAAGTGACACAGCGCAACGCGCAGTTCGCCGATGGTTGGGCGGGCCTCGCCAAAGCCTTGTTTCTTCTCCCCTACACAAATGCGGATGAGAAGATGGCGAACCGACGCCGAGCGGATGAGGTGGCTCGAAAGGCGCTTGAACTCGACCCCGACACCGTTGACGCGCTCAAAATCCTCGGCATGCTCGATAGCGTTCCGCCCGATCAGCGCTTGGCCTATCTTGAGCGGGCGACCGAGCTTGACCCGGGCGATCCCGAAGCGTGGTTTTGGCGCAGCATGACGCAGGAAGAATTTATCCTCCAAGCGCAAGATCCGGTCGCGAGCGCCGCGAAAGTGGTGGCGATCGATCCGCTTTGGGCGGGAAGCTGGCTTTCCTCCGAACTGGCCGCCTCGTTCGGGAAACTGGACGAAGCGCTCGGCTTTGAAGAAAGCATCGCGCAGGCGGCGGTCACCCCATCAACGCGTCTTATGGCGCAGGCCCGCAAGGCTCAGCTTGAAGGCGATCTTTCACGCTTTGTCGCGTTGATGCGGCAAGCGCAGCGCACGCAGACGGAGACCGAGCGCCGCTTTGGCAGCAAGATGCCGCTGATGATGGCGCAGCGCCTGCTCGACCTGCCGGTTACCGACCAACCGGACATGGCGATGGAGCCCAAGTGGAAATGGCACATGCGCTTGGCGGATGGTGATCTGCCCTCGCGTTCTGAGCTGCTCAGCGAAGGTCTGGGGGGAGCGGATTTCTGGGAGAATTCCGAGCTGGTCGAACTGGCGCCGGCGCTCTTCCTTCGCGATGGGCGTGAGGCGGAATTGATCGACCTGTACGATGCGGCGTTTGCGAGCCGAAACGACTTTCTGCGTTTGGCCCGTTCTGATGGGCAAGCGCATACGCTGATCCCGTCCGTGTCGCCGTATCTAGCCCTCGCGTTTCGCAGGGTAGGGCGCGAGGATGACGCCAACTGGCATGTCGCGCAGGCGCGCGAACAGCTGGAGCGCTGGAAGAAAGCGGATACGGGCGCAATCTTCCCTGTGCTTTACGAGCTCATGCTAGCCTCGGTTGAACGAGACAGCGGCCGCGCCGGCGCGCTCGCGCAGCGTTTGCCTGACTATGGGTGGCCATATTCCATGGCGCATAACACGCCGGCGACCACATCCCTGCTGCGCGACGATCCGCTGTTTGAGGCCATACGCGATGTTCCGCAGGTGCGCGCCGTGCTGGACCCGATCCGCGCCAACCTCGCCCAAGAGCGCGAAGAGGTGCTGGCGCTGGGCGTGTAATGGCTCCGCAACCCGATTTCTTCGAAGACGGTGCTGGCCAAGAGAACGCCGCGCGCGAGGCGCTGGCCCGGCGCTGGTTCGCGCTGACCCGCGAGCGCCTGCCCGCGCTGGCGAGGGAGCGCGACTGGCCGGTGAGCGAAGACCACTGCTTCATGCGCATCCTGCTCGACAACGCATGCGGCGGCGCGTGGCGCGAGTTTGTGAAGGCCCCCGCGTACCGGCACGCGCCGTTGGAGGTGCTTGAGCGGGCGGTGGCGCTGGGCGAAGCCGTGGAGCGCGGCGAAGCGGATCTGTGGGCGTTGAATGAGCGCTCGCTGGTGTGGCGGGGGAAGGGTGCGAGGACGGCGGGCGGTTTTAGGGGCTAGGGCTTGCGTTGCATAGGGGAGAGGTCGATGGTTCAGGGGATGGCCGTCGAAATCAAATCGCGAGAAGAGCTTGAGGCGTGGCTGAGCGATAAGCCGCGCGAATGGGCGCAAATTATTGCAATAAGGATTGCGCTTCGCGTTTTACCAGCTGACTTAGATCCTAAGTTCTGGGTCAGTAAGCACGATCATGGCTACTACGCACTTGGTTTGTTTCGCGCTCTAATCGTTGCATTTGCGTCGGTTGGTTATCGAAATGATACCATCTCCCGCGAAGCTGCTCGTTGGGCAGCTATTGAATTCCCGCATGGCCACGGTCCATCAACTGCCGCGAAGTTTAGCGCTTTCGCCTCGTGTCACGATTCCACAAAACCGGCGATTGGAGAGCTTATCGATGCAATCCGATATGCCGATATGACGGTCAACGAGGCAAGTCACTCGCAAGGATCTCGTCATCAAGCTGTCAGAATGAATGCGCTGGAATTGGCCGAGGAAGACGGCAAAGCGCTGTTAGAGCATGGAAATCCAGCGGAAGCATTAGCATCTGAACTCTGGTCGAACGAATTGGGATGGCGTGTGGAAAGTTGGACCCGCGTCAGAAAATGGCTTTCCGCATCCGAGGACGTCTTCGATGTCTGGCGTGAATGGTATCATGGGCGTTTGCAGGGGTTGCCGCGAGCTTTTAAGAATTTCGATGGAGCTTCTGACGAGGCTTTTTATCGTTGGATAGCTGAGCAAAATAACGATTGGTGGTCCCGTGAGCCTCGCGAAGTAAACGCCGACATCAAGGCAAAGGTTGAGGAACTGCGCAAGCCTTCACCGCCTAGTGACGCGGAGCTCGAGCAGGAACCGCGCGCCCTTCTCTTTAGAGGTAACGAGGTCAATCAGGTTGCGTTGTCTGATCAAACGTCGGCGACAGCTCTTCTTTCGGACAGCGAGGCGCGCGACCGTCACCTTTTGACAAAGCAATTGGCAAGCGCCGCCTTGGCCGCCTCGCACCGTGATCTGACACAGGCTTTCGATGTAGGGGGATTGCTAAAATCGTACCTTGAAGCGCTCGGGCGGGAGCCGAGCGAAATCCGTGCAAGCAACCTAGTCGCGTTCGGCGGTTTCCTTCGCAACCAAGTTCGCAACCGAGAGGCAAGCAGCAAACCCCCTTTTACGGAAGATCAGCAGGAAGCGCTCGATCAATGGCGCGTAGCCCACAATATGCTCGTAGCAGCCCACTCCTATCTCGCTTCACTTGAGCGGAAGGGGCGTGACGCGGATCTGCCAGAAAAAGTGCTTAATCGTGACGTGACGCAGTCGATCATTGAGGATGGCCGCGAAAACGGAGCGCTACATGAGAGTGCGGCGAATGCGTTAGTTCAAATTTCTGAGGCAGTTATCGCCCGTAACGACCCCGATGACTCTCAGAACCTAACATGGATGGACAGCTTAAGAAATTCCATTAGGGCAGCGGCGGCTATCATTAAGGCCAATCCGTTGAAAGCGGCTGCGGGTGTTGCTTCAGGGACGGCTGCGGGTGTTTATCAGTTGGCCACGTGGGTGCAGAAGCACGCTGATGCACTTCGGCAAATGTTTGCTGATGAGCCCAGTATGCTAGCAATCATAGAGTGGATATCGCGCCTGCTTCTCTAGCCGTCATCCCGGCGAAGGCCGGGATCCAGCTACACTCCGCCGCTTTCTGGGCCCCGGCCTTCGCCGGGGTGACAAATGTAGGAAACGCGCAGGCTTCTTCTACGCAAAATCCGGCACCAACCGCCTCTTCGCCCGTTGAACTTGCGCGGGGCAGGGCCATTTCGTTCGGGATAACGGAGCGGCGCGTTGAGCGCCCGCTTTACTTTTACGAACATTTCAGGAACACGGCTTCGCATGTCCCTCACCAAAATCTCCGTCCGTGGCGCCCGTGAACACAATCTCAAGGGCGTTGATATTGATCTGCCGCGCGATGCACTGATCGTGGTGACGGGCTTGTCGGGCTCGGGCAAATCCAGCCTCGCCTTTGACACGATCTATGCGGAGGGGCAGCGGCGTTATGTTGAGAGCCTGAGCGCCTATGCGCGCCAGTTCCTTGAGATGATGCAGAAGCCCGATGTCGAGCATATCGATGGGCTCTCGCCAGCGATCTCGATCGAGCAGAAGACAACCAGCCGCAACCCGCGCTCGACCGTGGCGACGGTGACCGAGATTTACGACTATATGCGGTTGTTGTGGGCGCGGGTGGGCGTGCCGTACTCGCCCGCCACGGGTAAGCCGATTTCCGCGCAGACCGTCTCCCAGATGGTCGACCGGGTGATGGCGCTGCCTGAGGGGACGCGCGCCTATCTGCTCGCGCCGGTGGTGCGCGGGCGCAAGGGCGAATATCGCAAGGAGCTCGCCGAATGGCAGAAAGCGGGTTTTACCCGCGTGCGGAACGATGGCGAGCTGTACGGGATCGAGGAAGCGCCCGCGCTCGACAAGAAGTTCAAGCATGACATTGAAGTCGTCGTGGATCGCCTCGCGGTGAAAGAGGGCATTGAGACGCGGCTGGCGGACTCGTTTGAGACGGCTTTGAAGCTGGCTGAGGGGCTGGCTTACATTGATCTGGCGGATGGGACTGTCGCTGACCTTGGTGCCGGCCCTTCGTCAGGCTCAGGGCGAGCGGGGGACAGCGCAACATCCGCTCAGCCTGAGCTTGTCGAAGGCCAAGCACCCAACGCTAGCGGCAAGATGAAAGGCGCGGGGCTTCCGCCCAATCGCATCGTCTTTTCCGAGAAATTCGCCTGCCCGGTGAGCGGCTTTACCATCGAGGAGATCGAGCCGCGCCTGTTCTCGTTTAACTCGCCTCAGGGCGCGTGTCCGACCTGCGACGGGATTGGCGAAAAGCAGCTGTTTGACGAACAATTGGTGATCCCGAACGAGGCCCTGACGCTCAAACAGGGCGCAGTGGCTCCGTGGGCGAAATCCAACCCGCCTTCGCCCTATTACATGCAAGTGCTGACCAGTCTGGCGAAGGCCTATGACTTTACGATCACCACGCCGTGGAAGGATCTGGAGCCTGATCAAAAGCTGATCATCCTGCACGGCACGGGCGGGATGCCGGTCCCGCTGACCTTCAAGGACGGGCGCAAGCAATACACGGTGAACAAGCCGTTTGAGGGCGTGATCGGCAACCTCAACCGCCGTCTGGCGCAGACCGAAAGCGCGTGGATGCAGGAGGAGCTCGCCAAGTTCCAGACTTCGCAGCCATGCGAGGCGTGCGGGGGTAAGCGGCTGAACGAGAAATCGCTCGCGGTGAAGATACCGGGCGCCGATGGCCCGACCGACATCGCCGAACCCACGGTGATGAGCGTGGCGGACGCCAAGGCGTTCTTCCTCGACCTCGATGGGCATCTCAACGAGCAACAAAGCCAGATCGCCAAGCCCATCTTGAAAGAGATCAACGAGCGGTTGGGTTTTCTCGACAATGTCGGGCTCGATTACCTCAACCTTGATCGCACCAGCGGCACGCTCAGCGGCGGGGAGAGCCAGCGTATTCGTCTGGCCTCGCAGATCGGCAGCGGGCTGTCGGGCGTGCTCTATGTGCTCGACGAACCCAGCATCGGTCTGCACCAGCGCGATAACGACCGGCTGCTGGAAACGCTCAAACGCCTGCGTGACCTCGGCAACACCGTTATCGTGGTCGAGCATGACGAGGACGCCATCCGAACCGCTGACCATATCGTCGACATTGGCCCGGGCGCGGGCGTGCGCGGGGGCGAGATCGTTGCGCAAGGGACGCTCAAACAGATCCTGCGCTCCAAGAAGTCGCTCACCGCCGACTATCTGACCGGGCGGCGCGAAATCACGGTCCCGCAGGAGCGGCGCAAGGGCAACGGGCACAAGCTGACGGTGAAGGGCGCTGAGGCGAACAACCTCAAGAACGTCACCGCCTCAATTCCCTTGGGCACCTTCACCTGTATCACCGGCGTCTCGGGCTCGGGCAAGTCAAGCTTCACCATCGACACCCTCTACGCCTCCGCCGCGCGCGTGCTCAACGGCGCGCGCGTAATCGCGGGCAAGCATGAGAGCGTCACCGGCCTCGAATATTGCGACAAGGTGATCGAGATCGACCAGTCGCCCATCGGCCGCACGCCCCGTAGCAACCCAGCTACGTACACTGGCGCCTTCACCCAGATCCGCGACTGGTTCGCTGGCCTCCCCGAAGCCCAAGCGCGCGGCTACAAGCCGGGGCGCTTCTCGTTCAACGTCAAGGGCGGGCGCTGCGAGGCGTGCCAGGGCGACGGCGTCATCAAGATCGAGATGCACTTCCTCCCCGACGTCTACGTGACGTG
>JBCCCM010000062.1:0-7705 GCA_039033515.1 Pseudomonadota bacterium | reverse complement strand
TGGATCGCCTGCATCGCGGCGGCGACGGTGTTGGGGATGTCGTGAAATTTGAGATCAAGAAAGATCGGCAGGCCCATATGCGCTATTTCGTGGACGCCGTGCCCGCCATGGGTGCAGAAGAACTCCAGCCCCAGCTTCACCCCGCCAATATGCGCTTTGACCTTTTCAAGCAGCGCCTTGGCGGGCGCGATTTGAGGCACATCGAGCGCGAGATAGACGGGGTTGCTCATGGACTATCCTAACGGGTCAAGCGTCGTCGGTTGGCGTCAGAGCGTCGTCTGACTTGGCCGCTTTTGTTGCGGGCGCCGGGATCGCGCTCGTGGATGCGGCGGCTGGCGCATCGCCACTGCTGGGCTCGTGTCGCTTTTGCAGCGCGTTGGAGCGCGCGGCGTTTTCAAGGCTGCGAATGCGGCGGTTGAGGCTCCACTTTACGCTGCGGTGATAGCCCCACATCGGGATGAGGCCGAGCAGGAAGGAGACGATGACGAGCGCGGGAACCTTGGTTTCGAGAACCAGATTTTCCCACAAGGTGACTTCAACCGGATCCCAGTTAAAGAACGAAAACGCCAAGAGCCCCACGAAGATGAGCACCCAGATGATTGTCCGCACGATTTGCATGGGTCTTCCCGTCCCCTCAGTTTTGTCCCGCCAGCGATCCTAGGCGATTTGGCACGAGTGGCCAAATGGCGTTTGCAATCGGCTTAGCCAATTACCCGGTCGAAGATCGCGTCGACCTGCTTGAAGTGATAGCCAAGATCGAACTTTTCTTCGAGGTCTGCCTCGCTGAGCGCCGCGGTCACCTCCTCGTCGGCCTTGAGCAGATCGAGCAGTTGTAGTGAGCCGTTCGATTCCCACACCTTCATCGCGTTGCGCTGGACGAGCTTGTACGCGTCTTCGCGCGTCACGCCCGCCTGCGTCAGCGCCAACAGCACGCGCTGCGAGTGCACAAGGCCGCCCATCGAATCGAGGTTGGCCATCATACGGTCGGGATAGATCAGCAGCTTTTCCACCACGCCGGTCAGCCGCGCGAGGCTGAAATCCAGCGCGATGGTCGCGTCGGGGCCGATATACCGCTCAACCGAGGAATGCGAGATATCGCGCTCGTGCCACAGGGCCACGTTCTCGAGCGCGGGCAGAGCGTAGGCGCGGATCATGCGGGCTTGGCCGGTAAGGTTTTCGGTCAGCACCGGGTTGCGCTTGTGTGGCATGGCGCTGGAGCCTTTTTGGCCCGGTGAGAAGTATTCTTCGGCCTCCAGCACCTCGGTGCGTTGCAGGTGGCGAATTTCGACCGCCAGCCGCTCTATCGAGCCCGCGATCACCGCCAGCGTTGCGAAATACATGGCGTGCCGGTCGCGCGGGATGACCTGCGTGCTGAGCGGTTCGGGCGTCAGGCCCAGTTGCTCGGCTACGTATTCTTCAACCGCCGGGTCGATATTAGCAAAAGTGCCCACCGCGCCCGAAACGGCGCAGGTCGCAATCTCAGCGCGCGCGGCGATCAAACGGGTCTTGCAGCGGTCGAACTCGGCGTAGGCTTGCGCGAGTTTCAGGCCAAAGGTCACCGGCTCAGCGTGGATGCCGTGGCTGCGCCCGATGGTGGGTGTGTACTTGTGTTCCTCAGCGCGCACCTTGATCGCGGCCAACAGCGCGTCGAGATCGGCGAGCAGAATGTCGGAAGCGCGCGCCAACTGCACGCTGAGCGTCGTGTCGAGCACATCCGAAGAGGTCATGCCCTGATGCATGAAGCGCGCTTCTTCGCCCACCTGTTCGGCCACCCAGGTCAGGAACGCGATGACGTCATGTTTGGTCACCGCCTCAATCGCGTCAATGGCTTCGACGTCGATTTTGGGGTCGGTCGCCCACCAATCCCACAGCGCTTTCGCCGCGCTTTGCGGCACGACGCCAAGGTCCGCCAATTTCTGCGTCGCGTGCGCTTCGATTTCGAACCAGATGCGGAACTTGGCCTCCGGCTCCCACAGTGCGGACATGTCGGGGCGGGCGTAACGCGGGACCATGAGCGAGGGCTTTCTGAGCTGGAGAGACGGTTTCGGCCTCCGGCTATGCGCGGAGCCTTCGCTTGGCAAGTGGGCTTGCACGCTTCACACCTGTAACCTGTTGAGGGGGCCTCGCGAACAACGAGGCAGGAGGACATGCGAATGGATAGCGCACACGCGGCGCCAGCTGAAAAGCTGGCCGAAGAAAAGTACCCGCCCTTTGTGCGCGTGACCATGCGCCGCTGGGTGAAGTGGTATCTCGACGGAACCGAGAGGTTTTGGCCAATCAGCGACCTCGTGATTCGCTTCTTCATCGGCATGTGGTTTCTGCGATCCGGCCTTGTGAAGGCGGCCGATTGGGACACTGCGCTGCTGCTGGCGACCAACGAATATCCGGTCAGCTGGATGAGCCCGGCCAACGCCGCGATGACGGGCGTTGCGATTGAGTTGATCGGGCCGATCCTGCTCATCGCCGGGTTCATGACGCGGCCTGCCGCCTTGGCAATGGCGGCGCTAACTCTAGTCAGCCAGGCGGTCTATGTGCCCACCACCAGCAACCTGCTCGTGATCGCGATGCTCGCTTGGTACGCGGTGGCGGGCCCGGCGGCGCTGTCGATGGACCGGGTTCTGGCGAGCGGGCTTAAGACAAGCGCCTTGCCGCTGGCCGCGCCCGCGATCCGCGCGGCGGAATGGTCGCGCGCGCGGCTTGGCCCGGTGGTGATGGCGCTGATCAGGGTGTGGCTGGGCGTGACGTTGTTGGTCTATGCGGGCGTGTTCGATCCGCCGGTTGCGGTGCAGACGTGGCTGCCGACGATGATCGTTGCCGGGATGCCCGCGTGGATCGCCATCGTGGCGGCTGCGTTCTTCTTTACCGGCTTTGGCGCGCTGATCGTCTCTTACGCGCTGTTCTTCCTCATCGCCGCGTTCATGATCGCCGACGCGCATCCCAATGTGACCTTGTTCCCGTTCCTGTTTCTGGCGCTGTACGAAGCGCGCGGGGCAGGGCTGTTTTCCATTGATCGAGCGATCCTTGGCTGGCTGGAGCGTAACATCCTGTTCGACCGCGAATACCGCGATATTCCGGAGACATGGCCGCATGTCGTGGTGGTGGGGGCGGGCTTCGGAGGCCTCGCAGCGGTCGCGCGTCTCAAGCGCCTGCCGGTGCGCATCACCTTGATCGACAAACGCAATTACCACCTGTTTCAGCCGCTGCTCTATCAAATCGCAACCGCCACGCTGAACCCGGCGGATATCGCGACGCCGATCCGCTCCCTGTTCCGCGCCGATGGCAATGTGCGCGTGCTGAAAGGCGAGGTCACTTCCATCGACAGCGCGGCAAGGACGCTGGCGCTCGCCAACGGTCAAGCCATCGCGTTCGACAAGCTGGTGATCGCGACCGGGGCAACGCATTCCTATTTCGGGAAAGACGAATGGGGCGCGTTCGCTCCGGGTTTGAAGACGGTCGAAGACGGCGTCGCGGTGCGCGGCGCTATCCTCAACGCTTTTGAACAGGCCGAAGCGAACGATGATCCCGACCGTATCAAACGCCTTTTGACCTTTGTAATCGTCGGCGCGGGACCGACGGGCGTCGAGCTGGCGGGCGCGATTGCAGAGTTGGCCAAATTGAACGTCGAGCGTGAGTTTCGCACCGTCGATCCGGCGAGCGCTCGCGTTATTCTGGTCCAATCGGGGCCACGCATCCTGCCCGCCTTTCCCGAGGAATTGTCGGCGCAGGCGCAAGCTTCGCTCGAAGAGCTCGGTGTCGAGATCCGCACCGGAGGCCGCGTCACCCACATCGGCGAAACCGAGGTGCGCGTTGGCGAGAGCGAGACCATCCCGACCGAAACGGTCCTCTGGGCGGCGGGGGTCGCAGCGTCTCCGGCGGCGCAGTGGCTGGGCGCGAAGGCTGACCGCGCGGGCCGGGTTGAAGTCAACGAGCAGATGCGCGTCATCGGCGCGGATGGCGAGCCTATCGACCACATCTTTGCCATCGGAGACACGGCGGGCAGCACCGCGTGGGACGGCAAGCCTGTTCCCGGCCTTGCTCCGGCGGCAAAGCAAGCGGGCGCCTATGTCAGCGACGTGGTCGAGGCCGAATTGCTGGGTGCGCCGTGCCCCGGCCCGTTTGCTTACAAACATCAGGGCAGCCTCGCGACGATTGGGCGCAAATCAGCGGTCGCCGACTTTGGCGCGTTCAAGCTGTCGGGCGCGCCCGCGTGGTGGCTGTGGGGTCTGGTCCATGTCGGTTTCCTCACCGGCGCGCGCAACCGCGTGACCGTGATCATCAATTGGGGCTGGAGCTTTTTCGCGCAGCATTCGGGCATCCGGCTGATTACCGGCCGCGATTAATCGCTCGGCTCAGATAAGACCGCGGGCGCGCAGGCTCACATGGCCTTCGCGCCCGACGATCACGTGATCGTGGACCGTCACGCCCATGTGCTCGCCCGCATCGGCGATCTTCTGCGTGATCTGAATGTCGGCGCGGCTGGGTTCAGGATTGCCGCTGGGATGGTTGTGGACAAGGATGAGCGCGCTTGCGCCCACATCCATCGCGCGCCGGATCACCTCGCGCGGGTGAATGGCGGATTCGTTGATCGATCCCTCGGCGTGGTGGTAATCATCAATCAGGCGGTTCTTGGCATCCAGATAGAGCACGCGCACGCGCTCCTTGGTCAGATGCGCCATGTCGGTGGCGAGGTAATCGAGGAGGCTCTGCCAGCTTGAAAGGATCGGCTTGTCGATCACTTCGCTGCGGGTCATGCGGCGCGCGGCGATGGCGACGCTTTTGAGCGCGGCGGCGCTGGTTTCGCCCACGCCCTTAACCTGCTTGAGCGCTGAGGGGTCTGCGTTGAGCACGCCCGCGAGCGACCCAAAGCGCGCGATCAGCGCCTTGGCCACCGGCTTGGTGTCGCCCTGGCGCATGCCTGCAAACAATAAGTATTCAAGCACTTCATAATCCGCGAGCGCTTCGTCTCCGCCTTTGAGCAGCCGTTCGCGAAGGCGCGCACGATGCCCTTTTCCAGCCAGGCTGCCCGCGTCTGAGCGCGGCGCGCGCGAGGCACCGGGGGATTGCGGCCCCGCGCCGTCATCCGAGCCGGTGGCTCCGAAATCAAAGCTGTCATCGCCTTTGGTCACAGCCGCCTTCCGTCGAAATCCCGCGCCCCTTTGCCTTTTGCTTCATTGCCTTTGGCGGGCGATGCGCGCAAGTGTGCCCACGGTATGGGATCGGCCGAGGCGGACACACAACAGCGCAATTCAGGCGACGCTGTCGATGAGGGCGGCGGCGTAAGCTGGCTGGCGCTCGCCGGTTGGGCGGTGCTTGCCCTGCTTGTCGTGAGCGGCGCTTATCTGTGGCTCTCGCGTGAGAGGATCGCGGGCGATCTGATTGACGATTATCTTGCGCAAACCGGACTGGAGGCGAGCTATGACATCGTCTCCATCGGCCCGCAGCGGCAGGTCATCGCCAATGTGGTGATCGGCAATCCCGCTTCGCCAGACCTCACGATTGACCGCGTCAGCGTCGATGTCGCCTATGGCTTTGGCGCGCCGGGCGTGGGCGCGGTAACGCTGGATCGACCCCGGCTTTATGGCGAGTACCGGGACGGAGCGCTCACCTTTGGCGCGCTCGATCCGCTGCTCTTTCCCGAGGATGATTTAGCCAGTTCGGGCCTGCCATCGCTTGACGTGACCGTGCGCGGGGGCGGCGCGCGTTTGGTGAGCGAGTTTGGCGAACTGGGCGCGTATCTCGACGGGTCTGGCCCACTCGACGATGGTTTTGCGGGCACGCTCGCGCTGGTGACGCCGGGCGCGGGCGTGGAGGGCTGCGGGGTCGCGCGCTCCACTGCCTATGGCGATTTCAGCATCGAGAGCGGCGTTCCCTCCTTCAACGGACCGCTGCGGCTGCGCGATGTGGCCTGCGAGGGCGCGCGCATGGCCAGCGCCGACATGACTGCGCGCCTCACGACCGACGCCGACTTCGCGAAGCTCGACGGCGCGTTCGATATCGCGGCGGGCGCGATGGAATATGGCGAGGCGCGCGCGCAAGGTCTTAAAGGACGCGCCACGCTGTCGCTGGCGCAAGGCGCGCTCATCCTCGATCACGATCTGACTTTTGCCCAGCTGGAAGGCCCCTACGCCGCGCTGGCCAGCTTGAACGCGGACGGCGCGGTTCGCAGCGCGCGCGGCTTTTCCCAAACCTCGTGGAACGCAAAGATTGAGGGCGGCTCGGTGAGCTTGGCCAACGCGGCGAATGGCGCGCTCAACGACGCACGCGAAGCGAGCGAGGGCACGATGGTGGCCTCGCTTTTGACCAAGCTGGAAAGCGGTCTTGCCAGCGCCACGCGCGACGCCAGCCTCACTGGAAACGTGACCGCACGCGCGGATGGCGAGGCGCTGAGCCTCGTCGTGCCCGAAGCGCGACTGCGCAGCGCGGCGGGCAAAACGGTGCTGGCGGTTTCCCGGCTCAATTGGAGCGTCGCGAACGCGTCCAGCGCGCCGCGTCTGGCTGGCAACTTTTTAACCGGTGGCCGCGATCTGCCGCAGATCACCGGACGCATCGACCAATCCGGCAACACGCCGATCTCCGCGCGGCTAAGCGTCGCGCCGTACCGCGCGGGTAACGACCGGATCGCGGTGCCCGCGCTCAGCGTGCGCGGCGTGGGGCAGGGCGGATTTGTCTTCACAGGCTCTGTCAGAGCGAGCGGAGCGATTCCGGGCGGGGCGGTCGATGCCTTGGAGGTGCCGGTCAACGGACGCTACGATCCGCGCGCGGGCCTGCGCGTCGGCACGGCCTGCGAGACGGTGCGGTTTCGCTCGCTCTCGGCTTATGACCTGGCGCTGGAAGGGAAAACCCTGCGTCTGTGCCCGGACGATGGCGCGGCGATGGTTGCCTATCAAGACACGCTCGACATCAGGGTTTCGACCGATGCCCTGGCGCTGGAAGGCGAGCTCGCGGGATCGCCGCTTGCGCTGTCTTCAACCAGCGCGCGATTGTCCTATCCCGAAGGCTTTGCGCTGACCGATGTGGCCGCAATGCTCGGCGAGGAGGACAACGCGGTGCGCCTGACCGGCGCGACGCTGACGGGCGGGTTTGACGAACCGGTAGGGGGCGAATTTGACGGGGCCACTGCGAGACTTGACGCGGTTCCCCTCGATCTTAGCCAGATGGCCGGGCTTTGGTCCTACACGGACGGCGTGCTGCGCGTCGACGATACGCGCCTGATCGTGACCGAGCGCACGGCCGACGGGCTGGAGCCGCGCTTCAACCCGCTCAGCGCGCAAGCGGCGCAGCTGTCCTTCGCCGACAGCCAGATCACCGCTAGAGCTGATTTGCGGCACATGGCGTCAGGCACGCCGGTCGCCGACGTCGCCATCCGGCACGACCTGACAGGCGCGAGAGGATCCGCTGACATCGCCGTCGATGGTCTCACCTTCGGCCCTACACTTTCCGTGGCCGATCTGAGCAAGCTCGCCAAAGGGGTGATCGCTTACACCGACGGAACTGTCACGGGCGAGGGCCGGGTTGAATGGGTCGGCGAAGAGGTTACGAGCGGCGGGGTTTTTCGCACCGATGATCTCGACCTTGCCGCCGCCTTTGGCCCGGTCACCGGCCTGAAGGGCGAGATACGCTTCACCGATCTCATCAATCTCACCACCGCACCCTCGCAAGTGATCGAAATCGGGTCGATCAATCCGGGGATCGAAGCGCTTTCGGG
>JBCCCM010000061.1:0-8241 GCA_039033515.1 Pseudomonadota bacterium | reverse complement strand
CGCGTTCACGATGAAGGTCGCGGTGTCTTCCGACCACGGAATGATGTCGATATTTTCGCCCAGAAGCTCCTGCACCACGGCCTGAACGCGCGAACCTGTCATCCCGACGCAGGCGCCGACCGGGTCGATGCTGGAATCGTGGCTGATGACGCCGATCTTCGCGCGGCTGCCCGGATCGCGAGCAGCGGCTTTGATCTCGATAATGCCGTCGTAAATCTCGGGCACTTCCTGTGCGAACAGCTTGCGCATGAAATCAGGCGCGGCGCGGCTCAGGAAGATCTGCGGACCGCGATTGTTGCGCTCCACCTTGGTAATAAGCGCGCGCACACGCTCACCGACACGCGCGGCTTCGCGCGGGATCTGCTGATCGCGGCGGATCACGCCTTCGGCGCGGCCCAGATTGACGATGACGTGGCCGAACTCGACCGACTTGATCACGCCGGTGATAACCTCGCCCGCGCGGTCCTTGAATTCTTCGAACTGGCGTTCACGCTCGGCATCGCGGACCTTTTGAAAGATGACCTGCTTTGCCGATTGCGCGTCGATCCGTCCCAGATCAACCGGAGGCAGCGGGTCCACGATAAAGTCGCCGATCGCCGCGCCGTCCTGCAGCTTTTGCGCCTGCTTCAGATCGACCTGCTTGAAATAGTCTTCGACCTCTTCGACCACCTCAACCACGCGCCACAGCGTCAGATCGCCGGTCTGGGGATCAAGCTTGGCGCGGATGTCGTTTTCGGCGCCGTAGCGGTTACGGGCCGATTTCTGGATCGCTTCTTCCATCGCTTCGATGACGATCGATTTGTCGATCATCTTCTCGGACGCGACCGAGTTTGCGATTGCGAGGAGCTCTGCCTTGTTGGCGGAAATGGCGCTGGCCATCAGTCATCTGCCTTTTCTATTGAGGTATCTTCTGGTGTGTCTTCAACAACATCGTCGACACCGGTGGTGTCGAGCGGTTTGGTCGCCGCGATCAGCTTGTCGGTGAGGACCAGCTTGGCGGCGTGAACTTTGTCGCGGGGCAAGGCCACCACGGTGTCTTTCTTGGCGTCGTGCAGGTGGATCTCTCCACCCTCAAGACCCTTGAGCTCGCCTTTATAGACGCGCTGCGCGGTCTCTTCGCCGCTCCACCCTTTTTGCATCACAATGCGGGTTTCGTGCCCGGCCCAATTCACGAAGTCTTTTTCGCGCGTCAAAGGCCGGTCGATGCCGGGCGAGGACACTTCGAGGTGATAGGCGCCTTCGACCAGATATTCGCCCGCTTCTTCGCGTTCGTCGATCAGGTCGGAAACCCGGCGCGACAACGCGGCGCATTGGTCGATAATCAACTGCCCGGTGGCGGGATCTTCAGCCATGATCTGAAGCGCCTGCGCGCCCGATTTGTCGTCCGCGCCTGCTTCGGACTGGGTCATCTGCACGCGCACCAGCTCAAACCCGAGCGCTTTGGCTTCGGGTTCGACCAGTTCAATCAGGCGTGTCAGATCAGTCATGCGGTCTTTCGCTTATAAACCAAGAATGTGACCCGGCGGTGTCGAGCAAGACGGCGTGAGAGAAAGCGGTTCGGTGCCGGCCCCTTGCGGCGCCAGCCTCTCAGCAGTCTCGACGATGTCGGGATTGATGGGGAGTTAGGCTTCCCGGTCCGGTTTGGCAAGAGCGCTCGCACAAGAAATCGCGCGCGCCGCCGCGCACCGGGCTCACGCTTTACCGCTTCCCATGACCCAGGCGCGCGCTTCATCGATCAGGGCGCGGCGTTCATCGGCTTCCGCGCTCTCGGCGTAATGGCGTATGGCGATCACGTCGGCGTCGCTCAATTCCATGTCGAACTCCAAGCCATTGCGCCCCTGATCGCAGCGCAGCGCGCTGGCGAAAACGTCAAATCCTGCGAATCTCAAGAAAGCCGCATCGCCTACCTGCAAAGGCTTGGGGAGAGCGATCTGCGCGCCCGTGCGCGACAGGTCTATCAAGACACAACGCCGGGTTTCCGAAACGGTCACCAGCTTGGCCGGGATGGAAAGCCGCAGACGCGCCGCTTTGCGCCGACCCACATTTCTGAGGGGCTCCATAAACGCATCGGGAGCCGGATTGACAAGGGGCACACCGCCCAGGGGCCAGCGCGCCAGCGAAGAGAATGAACCGGGCATAGTCGGCGTGCACTAGGCAAAGCCATCTCAAGGCCGGGGAAAAGCGCGGCTAGGTATGTGCGCGGGGGCCGCGCCCTTGGGTCGCGGGGCTCAGAACCCCCGGTCGTCGGAGCCCTCTCCGTTGGCCCAGCGGCGCGCGGTTTCGATCAATTGGCGGCGTTCGCGCTCGTCGAATTGCTCGTGATAGTGGCGCATCGCCAGCACATCGCTCTGCGTCAGAGGCTCTTCGAATCGGATGGCGTTGACGCTGGTTTCCCTGCGCGTGACGACGCCGAACGCTTTGAGCGGGCCACATTCCAGAACGCCGCCTTCGCCGATATTTACCGCATCAAGCAGCGCCATCATCGCCCCGCTGCGCGAGATATTGAGCAGAATGGCCTGTCGCGGGCCCTGGATAGCGACGAAACGCGCGGGCACACTCACGCGCAAACGCGCCGCCGCCCGCCGACCGGTGGGATTGGCCGCGTAGCCTCCATAGGTTTCCGCCGACTTACCCTCGCGCCTGGCAAAAGCCTTGGCGAAGGAGGCCAGTTGGTCCTTTTCGACCGGCTCTTCCTCTTCGTAACCGTCCGACCAAAAGGCCACCGCCTCGTGCAGATCGATGGGATCGAATTGGGAGTCCGCGTCGCCGTGGTCGTCGGTTGCAAAGCCTCGATCGTTCACTCGGCGCACCGTTTCGTCAGCGGGGAGGTATCGCAAAAACTGGCGGTCGGTCGCGTGATACTTATTAAAGGAAAACTCAGACAATTCATGCCACAAGCCGCTAAAGCCTAACCTTTATCAATCCGTTAGCGCCGCGCTCACTCTTCCTTTTCCTCAAGCAATCCGTGTTTCTTGATCGCGTGACGCAGCTGATCGTAGCTCAGCCCCAGACCCTTTGCAGTCTGACGCTGGTTCCACCGATGTTTGCCCAGCGCGTGCTCAAGGATGGCGCGCTCATGCGTGTCGACCGCGGCGCGCAGATCATCGACGGTATCGAAAGCCTGCCCCGGCGGCGGCGTCATCGGTTGGCCCACGCCGCTTGCAGGCGGCGGGGCCTGAGATGCGCTGAGCTTGCGCGTAGCGGGAGCGGCGGGTTTCCACGGGCTTTCAAACGGGTCGAATTGCACATGAGCGACCGGCCTTTCCGGATCGTCCCAACGATAGACCGCGCGCTCCACCACGTTGCGCAGCTCGCGCACATTGCCGGGCCAAGCATAGTTCTCGAACTCCTCGACCACATGGTCGGCAAAGCCGGGCCAAGTGTGCCAATCGAGCTCGGCCGCCATGCGCCGTCCGAAGAATTCCGACAGCACCTGAACATCGCCTTCGCGCACGCGCAGCGGCGGCAGCGTGATCACTTCAAAGCTGAGCCGGTCGAGCAGGTCGGCGCGAAATTCGCCGCTTTTCGCCAGCGCGGGCAGATCGTCATTTGTTGCGGCCACGATGCGCACATCGACGCGGATCGGGCGCGAGGCGCCGATGCGGGTCACCTCGCCATATTCGACCGCTCTGAGCAGGCGTTCTTGCGCGCCCATCGACAGCGTGCCCAGTTCATCGAGAAACAGCGTGCCTTTATCGGCTTCTTCAAACCGTCCTGTGCGCGCTTTGGTAGCCCCTGTAAAAGCGCCCGCTTCGTGGCCGAACAATTCCGCCTCGATCAAGGTCTCGGGTAAGGCCGCGCAGTTCATGGTGACCAGCGGTTCGCCCCAGCGGGTGGAGAGACGGTGCAGGCGTTCCGCGATCAGCTCTTTGCCGGTCCCGCGCTCGCCAATCACGAGGACGGGGCGCTCCATCGGCGCGGCCCTGGACGTGCGTTCAACCGCGTCGAGAAACGCGCTGGACTGGCCGATAAACTGGTTCTCGCGTTCCACACCCTACCCCTTTGCGCCAAGATATAGGAATTTTTCCCAAGCCTTGGCAACCGACGCCATATGAATTGCGCCGAAAATTTCACAACTCTCTATAAATCAATTGCTTACAGAGTTTGGCACACTCGCTGCATCAGTGTGGGCAAGCCATTGAGACACTCGGGAGACCCACCATGTATGACCGTCAATTCTGGAACAGCAAGCTTGGACAAGCCGCAGCGGCGAGCGTTTTGGCCATGGCGGCCATGGTCGCTCTCACCACGCAATTTCAGGCCGAGCCCGGCAGCTTTTCCGGCGCGAGCGACATGATCGCGGCGGTGGAACTGGCGTGAGCGTAATTGTGACTGATCCCAAATCCCATCCAGATAAGGCCAATCCCTTAGGGCCGGAGCGTTCAGTCCCCGTGAAAGGCGACGCTTCCGATAACGGTGAGCGTTCCGCCGCACCGGCCCGCCCCTCTTCGATCGACGACCTCGCTCCGGTGCGCACCGGAGGGCTCTCTCGCCTGGACGCTGAAATTGAAGCCTTGCGTCGAAGCCCGACTCCGACGCAAAGTCGTGCGCAATCGGCGTATGAGGGTGAAAGCCCGCGCGCCAGCAACACGTTTCTTGATGGAGTAGCCTTCATGGGCATTTTCAGCCGCACCCGCGATATCATCGCCGCCAACTTCAACGACATGTTGGACAAGGCCGATGACCCCTCCAAGATGATCCGCATGATCATCCTCGAAATGGAGGAAACGCTGGTGGAAGTCCGCGCCAGCGCGGCGCGCACGATTGCCGATCAAAAGGAAATGCACCGCCACGTCGTAAAGCTCGACCGGCTCGAAGCGGACTGGGGCGAAAAGGCGCAACTGGCGCTGTCAAAAGATCGCGAAGATCTCGCCCGCGCCGCTTTGGTTGAGCGTAAGAAAGCGACCGACATGGGCGACCAGCTCAAGGCCGAGATCGCCGTGCTGGACGACGCGCTGCGCGCCTACGAGGAAGACATCGCCAAACTGCAGCACCGCTTGCGCGAGGCTCGCAGCCGCCAGAGCGCGATCGCCGCGCGTCTGGAAAGCGCGGAAAACCGCGTCAAGCTGCGCTCCTTGATGACGACCGAACGCACCGATGAAGCGCTCGCCAAATTCGACCAGATGGAACGCCGCGTCGACTACGCCGAAGGCCGCGCCGACGCGATCAATATCGGCGAAAGCGGGCCCAGCCTGTCAGACGAGATCGCCGCGCTCGAAGGCTCCGACGCCATCGACGACGAACTCGCCGCCATGAAAAAAGCGCTGGGCAAGCCCGCGTCCGATAAAGACAGCTAAAGCTAAGACAGAGGGAATAAGCCCGTGCCAGAAGAAGTCGTATTTGTCATAATCGCGCTGTTCATTGGTCTGCCGTGGATCATCCTCCACTACATGACCAAGTGGAAGACCGCCGCCTCGATTACCTCCGACGATGAGGTGCTGCTCGAAGAGCTCTACAACCTCGCCAAGCGCCTTGATGAACGCATGGATACGGTTGAGCGCCTCGTTGCGTCCGATGATCCCAGCTTCAACCCGGTCAAGCGCCTTCAGGCGGACCAGGAGCAGGACAACCAGCAACTGCGTGAACTCGAATTGATGATGCAAGAGAAGAAAGGAACCAAGCTGTGAACTCCCCCCGCACCAAGCTTTACCGTGACAAACACAATGGAAAGATCATGGGCGTATGTTCGGGGATCGCCGAGTATACCGGTGTCGACACCTTCTGGGTGCGCCTCGCAGCGGTCGCTTCGATCTTCATGACCAGCGGTTCGACCATTCCGTTCTACTTCCTGATGGGCCTAGTGCTGAATAAGAAGCCGCCGCATCTCTATCGCGACGAAGGCGAGCAGAAATACTGGCAGCGCGTGCGTCAAAGCCCGCAGCGCACCGCCCGCGAAATCCGCGCCAGCTTCCGCGATATCGACCGCCGCCTGGCCTCGGTCGAAGCGCATTACGTCACCAGCAATCCGCGCCTCACGGCCGAAATCGAGCGGCTTCGCTAAACGCGACCGCAGCGCGGCGTTGAACCGACGACGCAACCACAAACAGGGATACACATTATGGACGCCGGAACACTAGCCATCATGATCCCGATCATCGGTGTCTCGATCCCGATCATCGCAATCTGGACCAGCCACAAGCAGAAAATCGCCAAGATGGAGCTTGAGGCCACTGCGACGCAGAGCGCTGAAAAAGCCGCGCAATACGCCAGCAAGGTGCAGGGACTCGAAGATCGGGTCCAGGTCCTCGAACGCATCGTGACGGATCGCGGCTACGACGTCGCGACCCAGATTGAAGCCTTGCGCGACACCCGCGAAACCGACGCTGCGAACGCTGGGATTGATAGCGGCGTCCCCCTCAACTTTGGCGATAAGGCGAAAGTGTAATGGAAAATCTGATGACACCCGAAGCCTTCATGCTGCTGGGCGGAATGGCGATTGGCGGCTGGGTCTTCACCACCTGGCTGCGCGTCAAGAACGGCTACCCGCTCGAAGGCAGCTGGGGCCAGGCGATGAAGCCGGTGACCGACAATCAGGCGAAAGAGCGCGTGGCGCTGTTGACGCAGGAAAACGCGGAGCTTCGCGCTGAGCTGGGCTCGGTCAAGGATCGCCTCGCCAATGTCGAGCGCATCGTCACCGACAGCGGCTATCATCTGGGCGCCGAAATCGATGCGCTTCGAACGAAGAGCCTTGAGCACTCCAAAGACGAAGGGAACGCGTGATGGACGCTGACCTGGTCCTGATCTTTGCCTTCGTTGTCGTCCTGACGGTCATTATCGGCATCACGATTAACGGCGTCTTCAAGAAACTGTTTGATTACAAACGGTCAAAGAACGCCGCGCTGCCCGGCGCGAACAGCCCGGAACTTGCCAACGTGCTCGAACGCACCGCGCATATCGAGGACCGCCTCAAGGTTCTCGAACGGATCGCCACCGATCCCGAAGCGCGCCGGGGCGCCGAGCTTGCGCAGGAAATCGAACAGCTTCGCCTTGATCAGGGCCGTGAGCAGAGCCTGGAAAAGGGGCTCGAGCAGGAAAAGGAAAACGGCTGATGTTTGGCGCAGACACTTCGCTTGTTTTCGACGCGTTGCAGATGGTGGCCGTGGCCGCTGCCTTCACCGGCGGCGCGGTCTATCTGATCATGCGGCGCGCGCGTGGCAAAGTCGGAACCTCGGCCGAGCCGGGAGCGCGGTCCGCGAGCGATCTGGAAGAACGGATCCGCGTCCTTGAACGCATCGCCTCCGATCCCGCGACACGGCTGGCGGAGCAATTCGAAGCGCTTGAGCAGACCGAACAGACTGGGAAGGAGCACGCCTGATGAGCTGGGCATCTGCGATCTTTTTGATGGTTTTGATCTGGGGAGGTGTCACCGTGTGGTCGCGCCGCCACGACCGCGAATTGGGAGTGACCCGCGATGAAGACGGCAACCCCGTTTTCGCCCCGCCACCCAAGGCCGACACAAGCGTCAAAGACGCCGAGATCGCCGAGCTCAAAGAGCGCATCGCGGTGCTCGAACGCATTGCCACCGACAACAACTCTGCCGATGCGCGGGAACGCGCCCGCATCACCTCGGAAATCGAAGCCCTTCGCGGGACCAGCGCCTCTGCTCTTCCCAAGGACGACTCTGTCGCTGACGAACCCGCCAAAGACCGATCGGCCCGAGGCACATCAGCGTCCACCGACGCCTGACGCCACTCAGAACACACCCACGCCCAAACAGCCACGAGCGCAAGACAAGAGGGACATGAACCATGATGGACGCGAACTCATTCACCCCCGCTCTCGAAAACGCGATGACGCCCACCCTGCCCCATTCGCTGACGCAGTCCGTGCCCACCGCGATGGACCCGACGCTGGTCGTCGCGCTGACCTGCCTTGTGGCGACGACGCTGGTGGTGTTCGCTCTGCTGCGCGGCTGGCAAGACTGGCTGGCGCTCAAGAACCGCGAGCTGGAAAATCTGGCGACCGGCCCGCAAGCCGAAACGGAAAGCCCGCAACTCAGCGTCGGCGCGGCGCGGATCGAACTGGCGGACATGAAAGAGCGGATCAAAAAGCTCGAAGCAATTGCCAGCGGCGTGGAGCTTTAGTGTTTCTCGGGGCCCAGCCAGCCCGCGCCCTCCACCTTTCCACCCGAATTATATCCGGGTAGGCTCGGGTGGGAAGGGTGGTGGGCGCGGGCTGGCTAGGCAAACGCGCTACAAGGGCCTGTCACGCGGCCTCGGCCAGATGGCGGACAAACAGCAT
>JBCCCM010000060.1:0-8725 GCA_039033515.1 Pseudomonadota bacterium | reverse complement strand
TCGACGTGAACACGAAGATGTACTTCACCGCCGCGACGATGGTTATCGCTGTCCCGACCGGAGTGAAGATTTTCAGCTGGATCGCGACGATGTGGGGCGGAAGCCTTGAATTTAAGTCGCCGATGGTTTGGTCGCTGGGCTTTATCTTCCTGTTCACCGTTGGTGGTGTGACCGGGGTTGTGCTCGCCAATGGCGGCATCGACGATAACCTGCACGACACCTATTACGTGGTCGCTCACTTCCACTATGTGCTGTCGATGGGCGCCGTCTTCTCGATGTTTGCCGGTTTCTATTACTGGTTCCCCAAAATGTCGGGTCGGATGCACTCCGAACTGCTCAGCCACATCCACTTCTGGGCGTTCTTCATCGGCGTGAACGTGATCTTCTTCCCGCAGCACTTCCTGGGGATGCAGGGCATGCCGCGCCGCTATCCGGACTATCCCGAAGCGTTCGCCTACTGGAACGAGATCAGCTCGTATGGCTACGTGATCATGGCGGCCTCGACGCTCGTGTTCTTCGTGAACATCGGCTACTCGCTGCTCGCCGGTCGCCGCGCTGAAGGCAATCCGTGGGGCGCTGGTGCTACGACGCTGGAATGGACGCTGCCGAGCCCGCCGCCGTTCCACCAGTTCGAAACGCTGCCGGTGATCGAAGACCACCACGATTACCACGATCACTCCGGCGCTGCCCCGCAGCCCGCTGAGTGAGCCGATAATCGGCGGCTGGCAGGGGGAGAGTTCGCGTTCCTGTGACCAGCCGCATCAAAGAAAGAGGGGAGCGCGCCTGACGACAGGTGCGCTCCCTTTTAGAAACGAAGTAAGAGCCAGATATGAGCACGAGCCCCTCCTCCACACCGGACCGCGCCTTGTTGCAGGGCGGTGAGCCGGTGCGCGCGGCTCAGCCCTTGCCGGCGGAATGGCGCGACTTTTTCGCGCTGACCAAACCGCGCGTGATGACGCTCGTGATCTTCACTGCGATCTGCGGCCTGCTTGCCGCGCCCGGCTCGATCCATCCCATCCTCGGTTTTACCGCTGTGCTGGCCATCGCGATGGGTGCGGGCGGTTCGGCGGTGCTCAACCAATGGTGGGAAGCAGACCTTGACGCGGGGATGAAGCGGACGGCCAATCGCCCGCTGCCCGGCGGGCGCTTGCATCGCGACGACGCGCGTGATTTCGGCCTGTTCCTTTCCGCCGCCTCGCTGGTCCTGATGGGGCTTGCGATTGGCTGGCTCGCGGCGGCGCTGTTGCTCGCCGCGATTATCTACTACGCCGTCATCTACACGATGTGGCTCAAGCCGCGCACGCCGCAGAACATCGTGATCGGCGGCGGCGCGGGCGCGTTTCCTCCGCTGATCGGCTGGGTTGCGGTCACGGGCGAAGTCACCGCGATGCCGGTGCTGCTGTTCGCGATCATTTTCATGTGGACGCCGCCGCATTTCTGGGCGCTCGCGCTGTTTGTGAAGACCGATTACGCCAAGGTCGGCATTCCTATGCTGCCGGTCGTCGCGGGCGAACGCACGACGCGCAATCATATCTGGGTCTACACCTTGCTACTGGCTCCGTTCACGGTGGCCCCTTGGGTCATCGGCGGTACCAGCTGGATTTACGGCACGACCGCTGTAGCGCTCTCGCTGCTGTTCATCGCGCTGGCCTTGCCCGTTGCGCGGCGTGACGCGGTGATGGGCGCGGGCGATCCGATGCTTGAGGAAATTCGCCTGTTCAAATTCAGCATCGTCTACCTCTTCGTGCTCTTCGCAGCTCTGGTCGCCGACCGTGTGCTTGAGGCGCAAGGTTTGATCGGACCGGGCATCCTGGCCGGAGGCATCGCGTAATGACCCCCGAAGAAGAAGCCGAACTCAAACGCCGCCAGAAAAGCCGCAACCTTGTGCTGGCGGGTACGCTCATATTCTTCGTGGTGCTGTTCTACCTGATCACCATCGCGCGACTGGGGTCGCAATGATGGCGAGCGCTCCGATTGATCTTCGCACGCAGCGGGCGAACGCGCGCACCGGCCTGATGGCGCTGGCTCTGGCCGCCGCCATGGTGGGCCTGGGGTTCGCTTCGGTTCCGCTTTACCGTCTGTTCTGTCAGGTCACAGGTTTCGGCGGCACAACGCAGGTCGCGACCGACGCGCAGGCTGCCAGCGCGGCCGCTGGCGCGACGGGCAAGACCATGTCGATCCGTTTCGACGGGTCCACCGCGCGCGACGTGCCATGGACGTTCAAGCCCGCACAGGCGACCGACACGGTCACCATCGGCCAGCGCGATATGGCGGTCTATGTGGCGCGCAACGACGGATCGATGCCGATCACCGGCACGGCCACCTTCAACGTAGAGCCAGCGCAGGCGGGCCTGTATTTCCACAAGGTCCAGTGCTTTTGCTTTACCGAGCAGACGCTGCAACCGGGGCAGGAAGTTCAGATGCCGGTCGTCTATTATGTCGATCCGGCGATCCTCGAAGACGAATTCATGGCTGATGTTGAGCAAATCACATTGAGCTACACTTTTCACAAGGCGATTGATCCCGTATCCACGGGGCAAGAGCCGAGCTAAGACCAACCAAACGCCCCGCAAGGGCTCAGCGACGGGAAATGCATCATGGGCGGACAAGTAAACCACGACTATCACATTCTGGAGCCGGATATCTGGCCGCTTGTCGGCTCGTTCTCGGCGCTGACCTTCACCAGCGGCATGGTGCTCAACTTTCACCCTGATCTGTTCGGCGTTGCCGGGCCCGCGATCATGTGGGCCGGTCTTGCCGGGCTGATCGCGACCTTCTTCATGTGGTTCAAGAACATCGTGGTCGAAGCGCAGCGCGGCGATCATACGCCGATTGTCCAGCTGCACATGCGCTATGGCATGATCTTGTTCATCGCTTCGGAGGTGATGTTTTTTGTCGGGTGGTTCTGGGCGTTTTTCGACTTCACTCTGTTCCCCGCGCCGCTCGAATATCTGGCAGATGGCGACCTCACGGAAAACCTCTTCGTTACGCAAGGCGTGACCACGCTGGGCGACCGCGTGCCGACCGGCATGGAAGTGCTCGACGCGTTCCAGCTGCCGCTGCTCAACACGCTTATTCTGCTGTGCTCGGGTACGACGGTGACGTGGGCGCACCACGCGCTGATCCACGGTGACCGTGTCGGTCTGAAGCAGGGCCTGTGGGCGACCATCGCGCTGGGCTTCATCTTCAGCTGCATCCAGGCCTACGAATACAGCGTCGCGCCTTTCGGGTTTGGCGGCAACACCTTCAGCTCGGCCTTTTACATGGCAACCGGCTTTCACGGCTTCCACGTGTTGATCGGCACGATCTTCCTCGCGGTGTGTCTGTTCCGCGCTTACAAGGGTCACTTCACCCCGCGTCAGCATTTCGGTTTCGAAGCGGCGGCGTGGTACTGGCATTTCGTCGACGTGGTGTGGTTGTTCCTCTTCGTCGCCGTCTACGTCTGGGGTGGCTGGGGCGCGCCCGTCCATTGATGAGCGGAAGCGCGGCTCCTGACCACGAAAAAGGGCAGTCTGGATTGGTCCAGGCTGCCCTTTTCGGTCTGTGCCCACGGTGCGGCGCGCGTTCGCTTTTCGAAGCGCCCGCGATGGTGGCTGGACGGTGCACTGCGTGTGAGCAGCCTTTGGCGGAGTTAGAACGCGGAGGGCGGATTGCGGGGCTCCTCACCATAGCGGTCGCGGCGATCGTGATGACCGCCGCCTTCGCGCTCGACGAATGGGTCCGCCCGCCTTTGTGGCTTCACGTGGTGCTATGGGCTCCGCTGACCATCGGCGCGGTGCTGTTTGCCTTGCGCTTCTATAAAGTGGTGGGCGTTTACAGCGCTTATGAAAAACGCCGCGGACCCAGCGCAGATCGGGACGCCAATTGATGATGCGCCACATTCCCCTGATCCCGACAACCATCGTCATCCTCGCCGCCGCCGCGATGGTGGGGCTGGGCTTTTGGCAGATAGGGCGCGCGGATGAAAAGGCGGCGCTTATTGCTAGCTACGAGACGGCGACCGGATCCGCTGATCCGGTGGCGTTCCCGCTGGAAGGCGAGGGCGAAGAGGTCTGGTTCCGGCAGAGCGCGCTGACCTGTGAAAACGCCATCGCGATTGAGCCCGTGGCCGGGCGTGCGGCGAACGGCGCCAAGGGTTGGGCGATGCGCGCCAAATGCGCGGTGATCGGCGTGGACGGCGCTGGCGCTGAAGCGCTCGTTGATCTCGGTTTTGCGCGCGCGCTCGAAGTGCCGGACTGGAACGGCGGCGAAGTTACTGGCGTAATCGCGCCCGGCCCGCGCCTGATCGCCGCGCCCGCTGTTGGCGGCCTCATGCCGCTGGCCAAGCCTGATCCCAAGGACTTGCCCAACAACCACATCGCCTATGCAGGCCAGTGGTTCTTCTTCGCGATCACTGCGCTGGTGATCTATGCCTTCGCGCTCAAGGCGCGCGCCGCGCGCCGCCGCGAACCGCCCAGCGCCTGACGCAGCGTCAACCTTGCCCACCGGGTCCAGCGCGGCTAACCCTCTTCGCATATGCAATATATCTCCACTCGAGGATCAGCGCCCACGCTCGATTTCGAAGGCGCCACGCTGGCTGGCCTCGCCAGCGATGGCGGGCTGTACCTGCCGGCGCGCTGGCCGCGTTTCACCCGCGACGAAATCGCCGCGATGCGCGGGCTCCCCTATCACGCGCTCGCCGCGCGGGTTATGGAGCCCTTCGTCGAGGGCAGCCTGACGCCCGAGGAGCTCGAAGCGCTGTGCCACGCGGTCTACGGCGATTTCGGGCATAAGGCGGTCACCCCGCTGGTGCAGATGGACGAGACGCACTGGCTGCTCGAATTGTTCCATGGCCCTACGCTCGCCTTCAAGGATGTCGCGCTGCAATTGCTCGGACACCTGTTTGAGACGTTTCTGGAACGCCGCAACCAGCGTCTCACCATAGTGGGCGCGACCAGCGGCGACACCGGGTCGGCGGCGATCAACGCGGTGGCAGGCCGCGACCGGGTTGAGATTTTCATGCTCCACCCCAAGGGCCGGGTGAGCGAAGTGCAGCGCCGCCAGATGACGACGGTGCGCGCGCCCAACGTCCACAACCTCGCCATTGAAGGCAGTTTCGACGACGCGCAGCGCCACGTGAAACGCATGTTCGGCGACGCGCATGTCAACGCGCCGCTCAACCTTGGCGCGGTCAACTCGATCAACTGGGCGCGGCTGATGGCGCAGGTGGTCTATTACTTCTACGCCGCGTTGCAGTTGGGCGCGCCCGACCGCGCGGCGGCCTACAGCGTGCCCACTGGTAATTTTGGCGATGTGTTTGCGGGCTATGTCGCGCACCAGATGGGTCTGCCGATTGAGCGGTTGATTGTCGCCACCAACATTAACGATATTCTTCACCGCGCGCTGAAAGATGGCGATTACTCAGCCGGTGAGGTGACCCCGACGCACACCCCGTCAATGGACATTCAGGTAAGCTCCAATTTCGAGCGCCTGCTGTTCGACGCGGGCGGGCGTGATGGCGCGGGGATGGCCGCGCAGATGGAAACCTTCGATAAAGCGCGCGCGATGCAGCTGACCAACAGCCAGCGCGAGAGCGCCAGCGCGATTTTCTCCAGCGCCAGCGCCAGCCCCGATGAAACGATCAAGGCGATGCAATGGGCTAGCCGCAACGCTGGCCAGGTGATCGATCCGCACACCGCGGTGGGCCTGCACGCCAGCCTTGCTCTGGTGGAAGACGGCACGCTCGATAGCGCCACGCCTATCGTCACGCTCGGAACCGCGCATCCCGCCAAGTTTACCGACGCGGTCGAACGCGCTATCGGCGTGCGACCGGCCTTGCCCACGCGTGTGGGTGATTTGTTCGGGCGCGAAGAGGCGTTCAGCGAAATCGCGGGCGATTACGAAGCCTCGCGCGATTACGTCCTAGAACACGCGGCGGGGCGCACCGAGCCGGTCTGATGGCGGATCTGCGGCGCGAGCCACTTCTCATGCAATGCTTCGGGTGGGAGAGCTACCGTCTGCTCGACAGCGGGGCGGGGCGCAAATACGAAAGCTTTGGCCCGCACGCCTTTATCCGGCCCGAGCCTCAGGCCTTGTGGCAACCGCGCCTCGCGGAATGGCCAGCGGTTGGGGAGTTCATTCCGGGCTCAGATGAAGACGGGGGCGGGCGCTGGGTCATGACGCCCGATGCCCCGCCAGCCAACTGGACGCTTAGCTGGAACACGGTGCGCTTTGCCGCGCAGCCGACGCCTTTTCGCCACCTGCAATTCTTTCCCGATATGGCCCCGGTGTGGGACTGGATGGGCGAGCAATTGGCAGGGCGCAGCGACGCGTCCACGATGAACCTGTTCGGCTACACCGGAATTGGCAGCCTCGCGCTGAGCGAATACGGGCCCGTCACCCATGTCGACGCGTCGAAGAAATCGGTGGCGCAGGCGCGCGACAACGCCGCGCTTTCCGGGATGGAGGACAGGCCCATCCGCTGGCTGGTGGACGACGCGGCGAAATTCACCGCGCGCGAGGTGCGCCGCGAAAAACGCTATGACGGCATTATCCTCGACCCGCCCAAATTCGGGCGCGGGCCCAAGAACGAGACGTGGCGCTTGGAAGACAGTCTACCTGATCTGGTCTCAGATTGCGCGCGCCTGCTCGATGACAACAGCGCGTTCCTCTTTCTTACGGTCTACGCCGTGCGCATGAGCAGCGTCGCCATCGCCGGGCTGCTCGACGAGGCGCTGCGCGATCTGCCCGGCGTCATCGAACACGGCGATTTGATTGTGCGCGAAAAATCCGTTCCAGGCTCGGGCCCCCAGCGCCTTCTGCCCACAGCCATCTTCGCACGCTGGAGCAATCCGCGCTAAGCGAGCGAGCCATGACAAAGACCGATTCGCTCACCCTTGAAGTTGCCGATCTCGAAGTGGACGTCCTCACCGGAATTTACTCCGAAGAGACGGGCAAACCCCAGCCGCTGCGCTTCACCGTGCAGGCGCGCTATGACATTGCTGATCGCTACGAGCCCGAGACGCCGCTCGATGCGAGCAAGAACTACATGGACATCAAGGCCGCCTGTCAAGGCCTGCCCGAAGGCGTCCATTTCAAGCTGATCGAGGCCGTCGCGGATTACGTGTGCGAGACCCTGTTCGTGCAGGACCGCCGCGTTCAGGCGGTAACGGTCAAGATCATCAAGCTCGCCATCGCCGAGGCGAACGAAAAAATCGGCATTACCCTCCACCGCGAACGCCCGGTCGATTGACGCGTCACGCATATGGGCGAGAGTAACCATATCACCTTGGGCGAGGGCGGCAGAGCGGAGACCCGCAACCCGCTCGAAGCGCATCAGGCGTTCTTCAACGAATGGCTAGAGCGAGCGAGCGCCGCTCTGGCCGATAAGGAAACAACCTCGCTCACCGTCGTCCTGCCTCCTGCGCCCAGCGAGCACGATGCCTGGCGCCGCGCGGTTGCGGGCGATCTGGCGCGGGAGTACACGCCCAAGCGGATGAACATCGCGGCGGGGACCAAGGGCGAGGCGCTTGATACCGTCCTCACCTTTTTGAGGGATGCGCCGGGTGTCACCGGCCACTATGTTCAGGCGCATGACTGAGTTGAAGGCCAGCCGCGATCGCGATCGCTTAGACTTATCGCGCGTCGATCCTGTGGGTCTGGTCGATGCCTTTCAGCGCCGGATCACCTATCTGCGCCTCTCGGTCACAGACCGCTGCGATCTGCGTTGCACCTATTGCATGCCCGAACGCATGACGTTTCTGCCGCGCAAGGACGTGCTGAGTCTCGAAGAACTGTACGACCTGTCCGTCGGCTTTATCGCGCGCGGCGTGACCAAGATCCGCATTACCGGCGGCGAACCGCTGGTGCGGCGCGATATTGGCGATTTGTTCACTGCCGTAGGCAGACATTTGGTTTCGCGCGGTGGCGAAAAGCTCAGGGAACTTACTCTTACAACGAATGGCACCCAACTCGCCGCGCACGGTGAGGATCTGGCCAAGGCGGGGGTTGAGCGGGTCAACGTCTCGCTGGATACGCTGGACCGCGCGCGCTTTGCCGATCTCACCCGGCGTGATGCGCTGCCACAGGTTCTCGACGGGATCGCGGCGGCGCAGGATGCGGGGCTGAAAGTCAAGCTGAACGCGGTGGCACTGAAAGGCGTGAACGAAGACGAGATTGAGGATCTGATCGCGTGGGCGCATGGCCGCTCTTGCGACCTGACGCTGATCGAAGTGATGCCGCTGGGCGATGTCGAGGAGGAACGGCTCGACCAATATCTGCCGCTCGATGTGGTCAAATCGCGCTTGGAGCAGCGTTGGACGCTCCATCCCACCACCGCCAACACCGGGGGACCGGCGCGCTATTGGGATATTGCCGAGACGGGCGGGCGGCTCGGGCTCATCACCCCGCACACCGGTAATTTTTGCGAAGGCTGCAACCGGCTTCGGGTGACGGCGACGGGTCAGCTCTATCCCTGCCTTGGCGGCGCGGAGCGGGTGGATCTGCGCGCCGCCTTGCGCTCGGACGATCCGAATCGTGAGGTCGCCGACGCCTTGGCCAGGGCCCTCCAGATCAAGCCGGAGAAGCACCATTTCCGTATGGACGAACGCGGCGCCGCGCCGCACGTGCCGCGTCACATGTCGATGACCGGCGGCTAAGAAAGAGAGCGGTGCGCAAATGGCGGTGACAATCGTGTTTCTGGGGCCCTTGCGCGATCTGGCTGGCGAAGCGCGCCGTGAGGTCGCCG
>JBCCCM010000059.1:0-8928 GCA_039033515.1 Pseudomonadota bacterium | reverse complement strand
CGAACACTTCATCGAGCCCGTTGATCGGCCCCGCCGGAACGCCGGCCGCCTGGCACGCTTCGAGCAAGAGCGCCTTGTCCCACGCACTCGTCGCGGCGGCGATCAGGCGGTCGAGTTCAGCGCCATTGGCGACGCGCTGCGCGTTGGTTTCAAAGCGCGGATCAAGCGTCAGCGCATCGGTGCCCAGCACCCCCATCAGTTTTGCAAACAGCCGATCATTGGCGGGGGCAAGGATCACATGGCCGCCCTTCACCGGGTAGACGCCATAAGGCGCAACCTGCGCGTGCGCGTTGCCCATGCGCGGCGGGTTCTCGCCCGTCGTGAAACGGTAGGTCGCTTGATTGGCGAGCAGCGCGACCGAGCAATCGAGCAGGCTCATATCAAGGTGCTGGCCGGTGCCTGTGCGCGCCCGCATCAACAGCGCGGCCTGAATACCGTTGGCGGCCCACAATCCGGTCGCCAAATCCGAGATGGAGATGCCCATTTTGACCGGCGCGCCCTCGGGCTCTCCGGTGAGCGACATGAAGCCGCTCATGCCTTGGACGACGAAATCGTAGCCCGCTTCGCTCGCTCTGGGCCCGGTTTGGCCAAAGCCGGTGATCGAGCAATAGACCAGCTGCGGGTTGGCCTCGCGAAGCGTCTCGTAATCGAGCCCGAACTTGGCCAGAGCGCCGGTCTTGAAATTCTCGATCAAGACATCCGCGCTGGCCGCCAGCCGCTGGACGCGCTCGCGGTCATCGCTCGATCCAAAGTCGGCGATCACCGAGCGTTTGCCGCGGTTGCAGGCGTGGTAATAGGCCGCCTCGCGCCGCTGCGTCCCATCGCTCGCGGTGCGCGTGACCCAGGGCGGCCCCCATTGCCGCGTGCCATCGCCCTCGGGGCTTTCGACCTTGATGACATCGGCACCCAGATCGGCGAGCACCTGGCCCGCAAAGGGCCCGGCCAGAACGCGCGCGAGCTCAAGCACTTTGAGCCCGGCGAGCGGCGAGTTGGGATTGCGCGGAGTGTCCAGCCAGTCGGTCATCGTCGCGCGGCTATAACGATCTAGTACGGTTTCGCCACCATCAACCAGAGCGACACGCACAGCGGCACGGTGCTGATCAGGCCCCATGTGATCCACCGGCGCGACAGGGCGCGGTATTCCTTGGTCACACCGGTCGCTTCGGTAAAACCATTGGCGATCCGCGCTTGTTTGATCTGGACGGGGACAAGGATGAACAGCCAGATGATCCCGGCGGCGACGAACATGATCTGGCTCCACAACAGCCACAAGGGTTCGATCAGCGAATAGCCCATCACCCAGACCGCGCCGTAGCCCCCCACCATCGTCAACACGATGCCGGGAATGGTGAGCCCGAAATCGGTCCCCGTCACCATGCGCTGGCCAAAGGCGATGATGCGCCAGTCGCCGTTGCGATCGGCAAAAACCTTCCACACGGCGGTGACCGTAATGTTTCCCGCAAGCAGGATGATCCCCAAATAATGGAGGTACTTAAAGGTGTAGAACAATCCCATCCGAGCGCCGTTCTATCGCTGGGTTTGGGCTTTGTCGATCCGGTGCGAAGGGTGCAGGTTCGGCCATGCGAGCCATGTGCCCAGCGCATAGGCGAGGCCATAGACCAGCACGATCGCCGAGGACCAATAATCAAACGCGCCTTCGGGATAGGGCACGGTGAGGACCACCGGGATGATCAGCAGTCCGCGCGCCAGATAGATGGCGGTTATGGCGACCAATGCGGTGCGCAAGAGCGGCAGTCGGATGATAAGGCCCGCCCCCGAAGCGGCAAACGCAGCCCAAACGGCAAGAACGCTAGCAATGGCGCAGGTTACCAGCGCAGGCACGATTGATCCGCGCGCGGCGGCCACGGCGTAACTCTCAGGCGCTCCGAAAAAGCGATACCAGTCCGGCCCGCCCGCGATCACGGCCACGTGCAAAAGCGCTGCGAGCAAAGACAGTGCCGCCCCCAGCGCCAGCCACGGCGTGCCCCGATTGCGCGGCACCCTAGCCAAGCGCGACCTCATAGGCGGCGGTGGTCTGCGCAGCGACGTCTTCGGCGCTGACGCCGGGGGCCAGTTCAATGAGCTTGAACGGCGAGGCTTTATCAGGCCGCTGGAACACGGCGAGGTTGGTGATGATCATGTCGACCACGCCCGCGCCTGTCAGAGGCAGGGTGCAGGCCGGGATGAATTTGGGATCGCCCGCTTTGCTGGTGTGATCCATCACCACGATGATCTTCTTGACGCCCGCGACCAGATCCATCGCGCCGCCCATCCCCTTGATCATCTTGCCCGGGATCATCCAGTTGGCGATATCGCCGTTCTCAGCCACTTCCATCGCGCCCAGCACGGTGAGGTCGATATGCCCGCCGCGGATCATGGAGAAACTGGTCGCGCTGTCGAAATAGGCGCTGTGCGGCAGTTCGCTGATCGTCTGCTTGCCTGCGTTGATGAGGTCGGCGTCCACCTCGTCTTCGTAAGGGAACGGGCCAATGCCGAGCATCCCGTTCTCGCTCTGCAAGGTGACCAGCATGCCTTCGGGAATGTGGTTGGCCACCAGGGTCGGGATGCCGATCCCCAGATTGACGTAATAGCCGTCCTGCAATTCGCGCGCGGCGCGCGCCGCTATCTGATCGCGGGTCCATCCGATGTGGGTCGCTGTCTGCGTCATGGTGTTGGGGTGTCCTTCGAGACAATATCGGTCGCTTGGAAGTCGGTTTGGGGAAAGCCGGGCAAGAGGAACCAGCCGTCTCCGATAAGCAGGTCAAGACCTTGCGCGGCTTCGGGCCGGGAGAGATATTCGAACAATTCGTCGAAATCCGCGCGTTCATCGCCGGCAATCGCCAGCAGGCAGGTGGCATTGGCGAGCTCTTCGCGCCGCGTTTGCTTGCGATCACCGGGATAGCGCATCAGCAGGATCTGGTCTTCGCCTTCAGGGTCGAGCCCGCTTGATCTGAGCTTGGCTCTCACATCGCCGGCGTACGCGGCGGAGGCGCCGGAGATCCACGCGATCGCGATATCAGCCTTGCGCAGCGCGGCAAGGTCTTGCGCGGCTGCGAGCGAGGCGGCGAAGGTGGCTTCGGGTGAAAACCCCTCGCCCGCCTTGTCCAGATCGATCAGTACAGCCGGCTCGCGCGCTTCGCAGCGGGCGCGCACGCCGTCGAGCGCTGCGGGGTTCTTCAATCGCGCGGAAAGGGGCCGGGTGGCGCTGGAGAGCGAGGGTTCCGCGTTCGAGGCCGCGCGCGCTTTAGCGTAACGAACCAACGGAGCGAGCGCGCTGGGAGCGGGTGAAGCTGGCATCGCAGGCGGGGGTGGCGCGCCCAGAGCGGGCGGCGCAGCGGCGGCGACCAAGGGTGCATTGTTCGCGCGTGCGGTGTCGAGGTCAGCCACGCGCGCGGGGCCTTGCGAAAGCTTCAGGAGCTGCGCGCGGGCCGCGCTCGCGCGACCCGGATCGGGGCCCGGCGCATCGGCGGCGGGCGCGACTTCGACCACATTGGTCTGATCAGGCGCGGCGTCGCGGCTGGCCGTTTGAGGCCGCGGCGTATCCGCATCGATCCCGTCGACCGTCGTGCCCGCCAGCGCTCCGCCCGCGACAAGCGGTATCGCCGCCGCGACACAGCCCGACAGGCTGAGCGCGCCAGCCGGCACCAAAGCGGCGTTCAAGAGCCGCTTGGTCATCACGCGGGGGCGCGCTCACGCGTGGTGCGAAACTCGATCTGTTTATCGTAGGGCGCGCCCAGAACTATGCGATTGACGAAGACGCCGGGCAAATGGATCGCGTCGGGATCGAGCGCTCCTGCGGGCACGATTTCCTCGACCTCAGCGACGCACACCTTGCCGCAGGTCGCTGCGGGTTGGTTGAAGTTACGCGCGGTTTTGCGGAAGATAAGGTTGCCCGTTTCATCCGCCTTCCACGCTTTCACGATGGCGAGGTCGGCGAAGATCCCGCGCTCCAGAATATAGGTCGACACGACGCCATCGCGGTCGGGAAATTCGGCGTGGTCTTTGCCCTCGGCGACCTGCGTGCCGACGCCGGTCTTGGTGTAGAAACCCGGAATGCCCGCTCCGCCAGCGCGCATGCGTTCCGCGAGCGTGCCTTGCGGGCAGAATTCCACTTCGAGCTCGCCGGCGAGATACTGGCGCTCGAACTCCTTGTTCTCGCCGACATAGGAGCTGATCATCTTGGCCACTTGCCGGGTGCGCAGCAGCTTGCCGATCCCTTCGTTGTCGATCCCGGCGTTGTTGCTCGCGAAAGTCAGGCCGCTCACGCCGCTGTCGCGGATCGCGTCGAGCAGCCTTTCGGGAATGCCGCAAAGGCCAAAGCCGCCCGATGCGATCGTCATGTTGTCGGCAAGGACCCCTTCAAGAGCGGCGGCGGCGGTGGGGAAGATCTTGGACATCGTGGGTGAAACCTAGCGGTCAAGGGGCGCAGGAGGCGGCCGGTTGAAAGGGTGGATGTGAGGGGCTGATTAATGGCTTGCGAGGCGGCTGTCACCCTTGGCGAATGGTCGCAAGAGCGCGGGGGTGAAAGGCGGCTTTAATTGATGAAAGCAAGCGAGAGCTTGGGGAATCGACAACAGGGAAAATGCCAAATCTGCTGCATCGCAACATGGAATTGTCGCAAAAATGCCTATAAAAGAGGCAGATGACCGAAATTTGTGCACTTTCGCCTTAAAAATGTGAGTCAAACCGAACATCGCGGCCAAGTTGATGCGGAAAATGCAAGTTTAAATGCGCCATTCGCACTTGCACAAAAATGCCGGGCTCTTCATAGAGACAACGTGCCTATCAGGCATCCTCTCCCAAACTTTCAAGCCCGGCCTTTGCGCCGGGCTTTTTTTTGTCACGCTCCCGGCAAGCGCCGCGCGCGCTCACCGACACGCCAGCTCATACCTCCCGAAGGGCGTGCCGAATTGCGCCCTTGGCCCGGCTCTGCCGCATTGCGTTCACGCTTGCAGGAACCTAGCTAGCCTTTCACAGCTTAAACACACGCTCAGACACCTGCCCGAAAGGCGCGACTTCTATGCCTGGTACAGACACCCTCACCGACAGCCAAACCGCGCGGCTTCAGGTCGCAGCTGCGCGTCAGGAGGAATCGGGTCAGGGTATTGCGCGCATTCCGCGCTCCGTTTTCGCCCAGCTCGGCATTACCGAAGGCGACGTGGTCGAAATCGAGGGCAAGCGCGCGACGGTGGCGATCGCCATGGCGGCCTATCCTGAGGATGACACTCTTGATGTGGTGCGCCTCGATGGCTTGCAGCGCGGCAACGCCGAAACCGCGTCGGGCGAGCATGTGGAGCTGCGCGCCGCGCAATCGCGCCCCGCGACCCGCGTGGTGTTTGCCCCGGCGCAGCGCGATATGCGCCTGCAGGGGCCGACACAGGCGCTCAAACGCAATTTCTTTCGCAAGCCGCTGGTGGCGGGCGATTTGGTCGCCACGACCGGCCAGCAACCCGTGCAAAACATGCCCAGCGATGTGCGCCAATTGCTGCGCGCGCCCGCTTACGCGTTGACGCAGATTCGCCTTTCGGTCGCCGCGACCAGCCCCAAGGGGATCGTCCATATTGACGAGAACACAGAGGTCGAGCTGCGCACCGAATTCGAAGAGCCGCGCGACCCGCGCGCCGGCGTCAATTACGATGATGTTGGCGGTATGGAGGAAACCATCCGGGCGCTGCGCGAAATGGTTGAGCTGCCGCTGCGCTATCCCGAACTGTTCACGCGGCTGGGCGTTGATCCGCCCAAGGGCGTGCTGCTCCATGGCCCGCCCGGAACCGGCAAGACGCGGCTGGCGCAAGCGGTTGCGAACGAATCGGACGCGGAGTTCTTCACGATCAACGGCCCGGAGATCATGGGCTCGGGCTATGGCGAATCGGAAAAGCGCCTGCGCGAAGTGTTCGAAGAGGCTACCAGAGCCGCGCCCGCCATCGTCTTCATCGACGAGATCGATTCGATCGCGCCCAAGCGCACGCAGGTGCCGGGCGAAGCGGAAAAGCGGCTGGTCGCGCAATTGCTCACGCTGATGGATGGGCTGGAGGCGCGCACAAACCTGGTCGTGATCGCCGCGACCAACCGTCCTGACGCTATCGATGAAGCGCTGCGACGACCGGGCCGTTTTGACCGCGAAATCGTGGTCGGCGTGCCCGATACGCGCGGTCGTCGCGAGATCCTCTCGATCCACACGCGCGGCATGCCTTTGGAAGAAAAGGTCGATCTGGATGAGCTCGCGAAGGTCACGCACGGCTTTGTCGGCGCGGATCTCGCCGCGCTTGCGCGCGAGGCGGCGATTGACGCGGTGCGCCGGATTATGCCGCGCCTTGATCTTGATCAGCAGACCGTGCCGCAGGACGTGCTCGACGATCTGTGCGTCACGCGCGAGGATTTCCGCTCCGCCATCAAACGCGTCCAGCCCAGCGCCATGCGCGAAGTTATGGTCCAGACGCCAAACGTGGGCTGGAGCGATATTGGCGGCGTCGGCGATGCCATCGACAAGCTGAAAGAAGGCGTCGAGCTGCCCCTTAAAAACCCGGATGCGTTTTTGCGATTGGGCATTCGGCCTGCGAAGGGTTTTCTGCTCTATGGTCCGCCGGGAACGGGCAAGACGCTGCTTGCCAAGGCGGTCGCGAAGGAAGCCGAGGCGAACTTCATCTCGATGAAGAGCTCGGACCTTTTGTCCAAATGGTACGGTGAGAGCGAACAGCAGATCGCGCGCCTGTTCCAACGCGCGCGCGCCGTGGCGCCGTGCGTGGTCTTTATCGATGAAATCGATTCGCTGGTGCCCGCGCGCGGTTCCGGCCAAGGCGAACCGCAAGTGACCGGCCGCGTCGTCAACACGATTCTGGCGGAAATGGACGGGCTGGAAGATTTGCAATCCATCGTCGTGATCGGGGCCACCAACCGGCCTGCGCTGATGGATCCCGCGCTGCTGCGACCGGGCCGCTTTGACGAGCTGGTTTACGTCGGCACGCCCGACCGCGCGGGGCGCGAGCATATTTTGCGCATTCATACCAACAAAATGCCACTGGCCGACGACGTCGATCTGGCCGCGGTCGCGGGCGAAACCGACCGCTTCACCGGCGCGGATCTGGAAGATGTGGTGCGCCGCGCCGGCTTGGGCGCGCTGCGCCGGGTCGGCAAGGAAGTCGCCGAGGTCTCAGCCGTCGATTTCCAAGACGCGCTCAAGGACAGCCGCGCCACCGTCACCCCGCGCATGGAAGCGGAATATCGGGCGATGCGCGGCGAGCTCAAAAAACGCGCGGTTCAGGTGAACCCCATTGGGCTGTTCGATCCGGACAGTCTGACGCCTGAAAGGGCGAACAAGCACGATTGATATGTAGGCCGTCGCCAGCCGCGCTAACGAGCCTGAAACTAATGCGCCGCATCCCAGCTTGCGCCGGTGCCGATGTCGATGCCCAGCGGCACGTCGAGCGTGACGGCGGGCAGCGCGGCTTCCGCCATCACGCGTTCGATAATCGGGGAGGCGGCGGCGACATCGCCCTCGGGCAATTCGAACACCAGTTCATCGTGCACCTGCAACAGCATACGCACATCGCTAAGCCCCGCGTCGCGCAGCGCCGGAAGCATGCGCGCCATCGCCCGCTTGATGATATCGGCGCTGGTGCCCTGGATCGGCGCGTTGATCGCGGCGCGCTCAGACCCCTGGCGTTCGGCCTGGTTCTTCGACTTGATCCGTGGGAACCATGTCTTGCGACCAAACAGCGTCTGCGAATAGCCACGCTCGCGCACGCTTTCGAGCGTCTCCATGATGTAGCGCTGGATGCCCGGAAAGCGCTTGAAATAGGTGTCGATCATGTCCTGCGCTTCGTCCGGCTCGACCTCAAGTCGGCCCGCCAGCCCCCAGCGCGAAATGCCATAGAGGATCGCGAAGTTGATCGTCTTGGCCTGCGCACGCGTGTCGCGAGTCACCTCGCCAAACATCTCGGTGGCGGTGCGCGAGTGGATGTCCTCGCCATTGGCAAAGGCCTCTTTCAAGGTGTCGACCTCGGCCATATGCGCGGCGAGGCGCAGCTCGATCTGCGAATAGTCCGCCGCGAGCAGCGTGTTGCCGGGCTCAGCCACGAAGGCCTCGCGGATCGTGCGTCCGATGGCGGTGCGGATGGGGATGTTTTGCAGGTTGGGATCGGTCGAGGACAAACGGCCCGTCTGCGCGCCGACGAGCGAATAGCTGGTGTGCACGCGGCCCGTATCGGGGTTGATCTGGGCTTGCAGCGCGTCGGTGTAGGTCGATTTCAGCTTGGACAGATGCCGCCATTCGAGCACCTTTTTGGTGATCTGCGCGGCCTCGGGATCGGCGCTCAGTTTCTCCAGCGTTGATTGGTCGGTCGAATAGGCCCCGCTCTTGCCCTTTTTGCCGCCTTTGAAGCCCATCTTGTCGAACAGGATCTCGCCCAGCTGTTTGGGGCTGCCGACTGAAAATTCCTGGCCGGCGATCTCGTGGATTTCGGTCTCAAGGCTCGCGGTGGTGGTAGCGAATTCCTCTGAGAGCCGCGCCAATTGCGCGCGGTCGACCTTAATGCCTTCGCGCTCCATCCCGGCGACGACCGGGATCAGCGGGCGGTCGACGCGTTCATAGATGCGTGTGCCGCCCTCTTCAGACAGACGGGGTTTGAGCTGGCGATAAAGGCGCAAGGTCACATCGGCGTCTTCGGCGGCGTATTCCGTCGCCCGGTCCAGGGGCACTTCGCCAAAGGGGATCGCCTTCTTGCCGGTCCCGCATACATCCTTGAATGCGAGCGGCGTGTGACCAAGATGGCGAAGCGACAAATCGTCCATACCGTGCCCGCCGCCCACAGCCTCACCGCGCCCCGCGTCGAGCGCAAAGCTCATGACCATCGTGTCTTCGATCGGGTGCACGTCCACGCCGTAGCGCGCGAGGACGTTGAGATCGTATTTGCCGTTCTGGAAAACCTT
>JBCCCM010000058.1:0-11993 GCA_039033515.1 Pseudomonadota bacterium | reverse complement strand
TCTGATCGTCGTCTTCGCCCAGCGCAAAGGCGGGATCGAAGAAGACGGCAAGACGCAGAATTATTACGTCAATGAAAGCGTCGGGATCGCGTGCGGCATGCTGATCGCGACCCTGCACGAGGCCGGGCTGGCGACACTGACGCACACGCCCTCTCCTATGGGTTTCCTGCGCGAAGAGTGCGAGCGCCCGGAATGGGAAAAGCCGCTGATGATCGTCGTGGTGGGCCGCCCGAGCGAGGACGCGACGGTCCCCGCGCATGCGCTCGCCAAAAAGCCGCTCAGCCAGATTGCCAGCTGGCTTTAAGCCGCCAGCGCTTCGCTTTCCGGCGTGTTCTCGCTGGCGAGCATGTTGTAGGGATCAATTCCCTCGCTGCGCCAGACGCGGTGGCATTCGCGGTACAAAGTCGGCTCAGGAATGTTCATCGCGCGGCGCACATCCTCAAGCGGCTGTTTGAGCAGCTCGCGGATGGGTTGCTCGATCAAGGCCGGCGCGCCGCGACCGGTGCGCTTGGCCTGGTTGACCGCGCCCATGACGGGGGCTTTGCTGCCCTTGACCTGCAGTTTGATGTTGAGCGACCCCGCGTAACCGATCAGCAAGTGACCCTGCGTCGGGCTTTGTCCGTGAGTGAACAGCAGCACGCATTGTTCGCCCAGCGCGTCGCGACCGTAACCGGTGAGGACGTGGAAGAGATCATGCGTGTCGCGCGAGCGATCACCAAACCACTGGACCAGATCGGGATGCTTTGCCCGGCCAAGGCTCTCCGCTTCGGCGACCAGACCGGCGGCGGTCAGGCCTTCGCTTTCCATGAAATCGCAATAGGCGTGCGCGAGGCTACCTTTGGGCGTTTGGCGCAGGCTCGCATGATCGTCGAGAATTTCGGGCAGCGAGGGCTCCGTCGCGCGCAGCGTTTCCCCGCGCTCTGACAGAGCGAGCCGCTCGACGCGCGGCATAAAGTTTTTCGATGGCAGCGCTTCGTAGATCTTGAAGACCAGGCTGGTGTCTTCCTTGTCCTTCATCAGGAGGCGGAAATTCTTCCATGCGCGCATCGCGGAATAGCGCGGCTCCGGTCGGTCCGGATGGCGAAGAACGGTGCCGTCGGCGGCAAAAAGCGAGCTGTAGTCTTTCGTGGGCATGGGAAGGCGAACCCTTGTCAAACGTAAAATGTTATTGTGCGAACGTGATAACCTATCGACTATCACATCCTTACTTACACCAATGTTAATAACGCAATTCGGTTCCGCATTCAAAACCTTTTTTCAACCGCGCCTGAATTTCAATCCTGATCAGCGCCAAGCAACGACAGGACATTGGCCAGATTGCCGCTCTCGATCCGGCCGTCCGCGGCGGCCTTTGCCTTGGGCTTAGCCATATACGCAATGCCATAGGTCGCCGCTTCGATCATTGGGATGTCATTCGCGCCGTCGCCCAGCGCGAGACTGGTTGCCCCCTCGCCTAGCTTGTTCATTTCCTCTGCCAGAACGCGCGCCTTAGTTGAGGCGTCGCTGACCGGGCCGTCGAGTTCGCCGGTGAGTCTGCCGTCCTTCACGGCTAGGCGGTTGCCGACCACGCGGTCAAAACCGATCTGCTCGGCTACCCTATCTGCAAAATGGTGAAAGCCGCCGGTGACCAGCACGGTACGCGCACCTTTCGCTTTGAGCCCCTGGATCAATTCCACCGCGCCCGGATTGGGGCGGATCCGCTCCTCAAGGCAGCGGGTGATCGCACTTTCATCCAGCCCCGCCAACAGCGCCACGCGCTCGCGCAGAGCGTTCTCAAAGTCGATCTCGCCCTGCATGGCGCGCTCAGTAATCTGAGCAATCTGATCCTTAAGCCCGGCGTAATCAGCCAGTTCATCGATACATTCCTGCCCGATCATGGTCGAATCCATATCGGACACGACGAGATCCGGCACCGCGATCTCTCCCGCGCTGATAAGGCAATCGCAGGCGCCAAAATGCGTCACCACGATATTGCGCGCGACCCCGATATCGGCGGGCGCGTGGAGCGCGATCTGGACCAATGTCCCGCTCACGACCTCATGCGTGTCGACATCAAATCCGATGCCGACATCGGTGAAGACCAAACCGTGATTAAGCTTGGCAAGCTGTGTTTCAACTTGTGCGCTGTCTGCTATCAGCCGCGCTATGACCACTTCGTCTTCTCCTGAAAGTTCGCCGCCTGAGCGGCCCGTCGCGCTCATCGCAGGGCCGACCGCCAGCGGCAAGAGCGGTCTGGCTGTCGCGCTCGCCAAACGGATCGAGGATGGCGGCGGAAAGGCGGTGGTGATCAACGCGGACAGCGCGCAGGTTTACGCCGACCTTAGCGTCGTGTCCGCGCGCCCCACCGAGGAGGAAATGGACGGCATCGAGCACCGCTTATTTGGCGCGTGGGACGGATCGGTTGCGTGCTCGGCGGCGCGCTGGGCCGAAGTCGCGCGCGAGGAAATCGCGCAATGCCACGCAGACGGCGCAGTTCCGATCCTGGTCGGCGGCACCGGTATGTATATCAAGGTACTGCTCGAAGGGATCGCGCCCATTCCTGAAATCGATCCCGAAGTGCGCCGTGTCACCCGCGCGCTCCCGGTCGCGGTCGCTTATGAAGCGCTGATGATCGAAGACCCCGAACGCGCCACCCAGTTGGATCCGACCGACGGTCAACGCATCGCGCGCGCGCTCGAAGTGAAGCGCTCAACCGGGGTGACGCTGGGCGATTGGCAAATGGCGAAAACAGGCGGCATTGGTGAAGAGATCGCGCTGTTTCCGCTGATCCTGCTGCCGCCGCGCGAATGGCTGTACGAGCGGTGCGACACACGCTTTGCCCAAATGCTGGCCTCCGGTGCGAAGGACGAGGTGGCCGCGTTATTGGAGCGCGGGCTCGACCCCGATCTGCCGGTAATGCGCGCGATTGGCGTTCTGGAAATCGCCGCGCTGCAAGCGGGAGAGGCAAATGTGGACGAGACGATCGCCGCCGGCGCGCAGGCCACGCGCAATTACGCAAAGCGGCAATACACGTGGTTCCGCCGCCAAATCGATCCCGAATGGCCGCGACTGACGACTGCCATTGAAATGGATAATATCCAGCTGGCGGACTATTTTGCAGGATTATTGCTCGATTAACGGTTGACGCAATACAATATGACTCATATCGCAGCGACCACAAGGCCGGATCAGCCCTGCAATCTTGCGGGTTGGATTTGGTATGAAATGCGGTTAAGTCCTGCGGTCAGCACGAAAGGAAAAGGGCCAGATCTATGATTATCGTACTTCTTGTCGGGGGTTCAGGTTGATCTAGGCGTTTTTCAAAATAAGCGTGTTTGATCGGCCTGATGCGGTAACTGCGCATCGGGCCGTTTTTGTATCGAGTGGTCGGGTCAACTGGCCAAGCAAGTGGAGATTACTGTGTCACAGCCGTCCGGTTCGCAGCCAGTGGGTACACAACCATCGGGTGCCGCCATCTTGGTTCAGGGTTTGGTTGATCAGGGGGTCGAATTTGTCTTCGGCTATCCCGGCGGTGCGGTCCTTCCCATTTATGACGAGCTGTTCGGCGATGAGCGAATTCGCCACATTCTCGTCCGCCACGAAGCGGGCGCAGGCCACGCCGCCGAAGGCTATGCGCGCGCCACGGGAAAGCCGGGCGTGGTGCTGGTCACCAGCGGTCCGGGCGCGACCAACGCGGTCACGGCCATCGCGGACGCGCATCTGGACTCGATCCCGCTTGTCGTTTTGACCGGGCAGGTTCCAACGGCCCTGATCGGCACCGACGCCTTTCAGGAAGCCGACACAATCGGCATCACGCGCCACTGCACAAAGCACAACTATCTGGTCAAAGACCCACAGGATCTGGCCGCCACCATCGAAGAGGCCTTTCGCATCGCCACAACCGGCCGCCCCGGTCCGGTGGTGATAGACATTCCCAAAGACGTGCAGATCGCGGTCCCTTCAAACGAGCAGAACACGCTCAAATCCGCGTCGCACCGCTACACCCCGCAAATGGTCGCGAGCGCGGACCAGATCACCGAAGCGGTGGACATGATCGCGGGCGCCGAGCGGCCAATTCTCTACACGGGCGGCGGGGTGATCAATTCCGGGCCCGAAGCGAGCGAGTTGCTGCGCCAATTGCAGGATCTGACCGGCGCTCCCGTGACCTCGACGCTGATGGGTCTGGGCTGTTTTCCAGCCACGCATCCCGATTTCCTCGGCATGCTGGGCATGCATGGCACCTATGAAGCTAACATGGCGATGAACAAGGCCGACGTCATGGTCTGCATCGGCGCGCGTTTTGATGACCGGGTGACCGGACGGCTTGATGCGTTCTCGCCGGGGTCGAAGAAAATCCACATCGATATCGACCGCAGCTCGATCAACAAGGTGGTGCCGGTCGACCTTGGCATCGTGGGCGATTGCGCCACGGTGCTGGGCCAAATGGTCGAAGCGTGGGGGGATCGCCGTGGGCAGGATCTGGGCGAATGGAAGGCGCGGATTGCGGGATGGCGCGCGCGCGAATGCCTCGCCTATCCGGAGAAATCGGCCAAACACCCCGAAATGATCATGCCGCAAAAGGCCATCGAGCGACTGCATGCGCTAACCAAACACCGCGAGCCGATCGTGTCCACCGAGGTTGGTCAGCACCAGATGTGGGCGGCGCAGTATTACGGGTTTGAAAGCCCGAACAAATGGCTCACCAGCGGCGGCCTCGGCACGATGGGATACGGCATGCCCGCGGCCATCGGCGCGCAATTGGGGTGCCCGGACGCGCTCGTCATCGACATTGCGGGCGAGGCGAGTATTCAGATGAATATTCAGGAACTTGGTACCGCCTCGCAATACCGCCTGCCGGTCAAGATTTTCATCCTCAACAACGAATATATGGGCATGGTGCGCCAGTGGCAGGAACTCACCTATGAGAGCCGCTATTCGAACTCTTACTCCGACAGCCTGCCCGATTTCGTCGCGCTGGCCGAAGCTTATGGCTGGAAAGGCATCCGCATCACCCGGCCCGATGATCTGGACGCGGGCATCATCCGCATGATGGAGCACGATGGCCCCGTCATGGTCGATTGCTGCGTCGCGCCCGACGCCAATTGCCTGCCGATGATCCCGTCGGGCGCCGCGCACACGGACATGATCCTCTACGGCGACCGGGTGGACGGCACTATGGACGACGAAGCGAAGGCGCTGGTGTGATGAAAATCGCAACCGCCGCGACCGAGCGGCATGTCCTCGCTGTCACAGTTGATAACGAGCCAGGTATCCTCGCCAAGATCACCGGGCTGTTCACCGCGCGCGGCTACAATATCGACAGCCTGACGGTCGCCGATATCTCAGCCGATAACGCGATCAGCCGGATCACGATCGTCACCAACGGCCCGCCCCAAGTGATCGACCAGATAGAAGCGCAGCTCGAACGGCTCGTGCCCGTGCATAAAGTGCTCGATCTCACCGCAGCAGGCCCGCACGTCGAACGCGAGCTCGCGCTGATCAAGGTCGCGGGCAAAGGAGAAATGCGCGTCGAAGCGCTCCGGATCGCCGAACTCTTCCGCGCCAAGGTCGTCGACACCACCATCGAAAGCTTTGTCTTCGAACTCACTGGGCCGCCAGACAAGATCGACAGCTTCATCGCTCTCATGCGCGAGCTTGGCCTTGTATCGGTCGGACGCTCGGGCGTTGTCGGCATGATGCGCGGCGTGCACAGCGCCTGATCCACTTTTTCCAAGAACACATCAAAAACACAGGGGAACACCCATGAAGGTCTATTACGACGCCGACGCTGATCTCGGCCTGATCAAATCGAAGAAAATCGCCGTGCTGGGCTATGGCTCGCAAGGGCACGCCCACGCGCAAAACCTGCGCGACAGCGGCGTGGCCGACGTGGCGATTGCGCTGCGCGAAGGCTCATCGAGCGCCAAAAAGGCCGAGGAAGCCGGATTCGAGGTACTCTCCAACACCGATGCGGCCAAATGGGCGGACGTCCTGATGATCCTCGCGCCCGACGAACACCAGGCAAGCATCTGGGAAAACGATCTGGCGGGCAATATGAAGCCGGGCTCCGCGCTTGCTTTCGCGCACGGCCTTAACGTCCACTTCGGCCTGATCGAACCGCCCACCGACATCGACGTCATCATGATCGCGCCCAAAGGCCCGGGCCACACCGTGCGCAGCGAATACCAGCGCGGCGGCGGCGTGCCCTGCCTGATCGCGATCCATCAAGACGCCAGCGGCGCGGCGCACGAAGTCGCCCTCGCCTATGCATCGGGTGTCGGCGGCGGTCGCAGCGGCATCATCGAAACCAACTTCAAGGAAGAGTGCGAAACCGACCTGTTCGGTGAGCAGGCCGTGCTGTGCGGCGGCATCACCCATCTGATCCAAGCGGGCTTCGAAACGCTGACCGAGGCCGGATACGCGCCCGAAATGGCCTATTTTGAATGCCTCCACGAAACCAAGCTGATTGTCGATCTCCTTTACGAAGGCGGCATCGCCAATATGCGCTATTCGATCTCGAACACGGCGGAATATGGCGACATCACAACCGGGCCGCGCATCATCACCGACGAAACCAAGGCCGAAATGAAGCGCGTTCTGGCTGACATTCAGGCCGGGCGTTTCGTGAAAGACTTCGTTCTCGACAACCGCGCGGGCCAGCCCGAGCTTAAAGCCGCGCGCAAAGCCGCCGAAGCGCATCCGATTGAGAAAACGGGCGCCGAGCTGCGCGCCATGATGCCGTGGATCGGCGCGAACAAGCTGGTCGACAAGGCGAAGAACTAAGGGCAGTGCGGGAGGCTCAATGACCTCCCGCACCACTCAGATTATCTTTGCCGTGATTGCCCTCGCCTGGGTGGTGATCATCGCGCGCGCCTATATCTTTCGCAAAGAACCCGAAGACTTCGTGATCACGGTCACGCAGCCCGAAGTGCAGGCCTTCGCCCGCGAGCAGTTGAGCGCGATCCAAGCGCGCAGCTTTGCCGAGCGGATCGAACTGTGCGGCATTATTTTCGAGCGCAGCGATGGCTCATTGGGCGCGACGCGTCCGCGCGAGGGTAACGAAGACAGCTGCGGGATCGCCTACTTTGACGAGCCCGGCATGCGTCCCGTCGCCAGCTTTCACACGCACAGCTCGTACAATCCAGACTACGACAGCGAAGTCCCCTCGATCATCGATCTGGCCAACGACGCGGCCACCGGGATGGATGGCTATGTCGCAACGCCCGGCGGGCGCTTCTGGTGGGTCGATGCCGCTAGCCCTTCAACAACGCGGGTGTGCGGGCCCGGCTGCTTGCCGCAAGACCCCGCCTATCGCCCCTGCCCCGCCGCCGAACCTTTGCCCCGCTACACCTATGACGAGCTAAGAGCGCGTCAACTCGGCACTGACCCGGGTTGCTGAGCGCGTTCGCTGAGCCGATCAAGCCAGACGCAAAACGGCCCGCAAGAGCTATGCGCAACTCTTGCGGGCCGATGTAGCTGTGTCGTTAAGGGCCTATCGACACAGCGCCTCCTGACTTCTGCTGTCCTGCCGGGCGTTTCACCCGAAAAAGTGTGGCCGAGGGTCAACTAGGAGGAGCGTTCCCCCCGACCACACCAGGCACGCACCGATCAGGCAGCCGGTGCGCAACTGTCAGCTTCGCAAGCCTGCGCGTCGCAAGGACTGGCTGAACACGCTGCCGCTTCGCAAGCGGACGCTTCGCAAGCCGCCGGGGCGCACGCCGCAGCGCCGCACGATGCCGGGGCGCAGGCCGCCGGAGCGCATGCCGCCGCGTCACACGCCGCTGCGCATGGATTGGCAGAGCAGGGGCTGGCCGAACAGGCGTTGGCGCTGCACGCCGCCGCTGAACAGGCCGCCGCCTCGGCTTGGGCCTTGGCGAGACGCTGAGCCTTGAATGCGGCCTTTCGTTCGGCGCGGGACTGCGCGCGTTCCGACTGCGACAGTCGCGCATCGGTGACGCCGTTTGCGCTGTACGAGACACCAGCGGACGCGGGAATTGCGGCTGTGGTCGCAGCCAGGCCGCCAGCGACCATCATAAGGCGAGCGATAGAGACAGATTTGGTCATGGGGTTTATCCTTTGAAAAATATCGTTTTGGGGGGTCAGGAAAGCGCGGTTCAGCCTTGGCCGAAGACCTTGCCTTCGGGGATCTTGATCCAGGCGACGTTCGCCTTGGTGATGAAGCCGTCGATGTTGGACAGCCATGTCTTTTGAACCTGGCGATTGAAGTTCAGATAGAGCTTGCCATCAACCAGTTTGTAGAGCGTGGGATCACCCGGTGCGAGCCGCCCATTCGCGCCCAGCGCCCAGGCGCAGTGGCCGCCATATTGGGGGGCGTAGGCCTCGGGATCAGCCTTGAACGCGTCGGCGTTTTCCTGGCTCGCAAAGTGCCATTCGGCGCCGTTATACTTCACTTTGAAGCGTGCGCTGCCTTTGACCGGGACACCGTCGCCTTTGAAATAGCTGACCGTGTCGTAGCCGCTGACGGCGACATTTTCGCCTTCAACGCCAACGAATACACCGCCATCGGCGTGCGCCGGGGCTGCGATGGCCAGCGGGGCTGCGAAAGCCGCGGCGGCGAGTATGAGAGTACGAAGTTTCATTTGAATAGTCCTCCTGGGGAGTAGAGAAACGAATGTGTGCCGCGACCACCGGGTGGCAAACGAAGGGCGGTTCGTCAGGGGGATAGCCGGCCCCTTAAGGGGGGAAGGACCGGCGCTTTACCCTTCGAACACCGCCCGATGGCCGCGTACATCTGACAGTTCGCGCGGCCCCGAAGTTTGGTGACACCCGAGGCGAAAAAAACTTTGAGAGAGTGCGCCCGCTCCATCAGGGCTCGACTTGAATTGCGCCTTGGGCCAGAGCGAGAGCCGCTATGCGTCTCACCGATTGCCACAATATCGACGACTTCCGCCGCCTTGCGAAAAAGCATCTGCCCTTCCCTGTATTCGACTACATCGATGGCGCGGCGGATGATGAGCGGACCAAGGCGCGCAACACAGCGGCGTATGAAGCGGTCGACTTGGTGCCTGATGTGCTGGCGGGCGTGGAAGAGATCGACACGACCTGCACGATACTAGGCCGCAAAAGCGCGCTCCCGCTGATGCTGTCGCCGACCGCCGTGCAGCGCGCCTTTCACCATCAGGGCGAAACCGCCGTTGCGAAAGCGGCGGAGAAATACGGGCTGTGGTTCGGCATCTCCAGCCTTGCGACGCGCTCGATTGAAGAGATCGCCGCGCTCACCGACGGGCCCAAAATGTTCCAGCTCTACGTTCACAAGGACAAGGGGCTGAACGACCATATGATTGAGCGGTGCCAAGCGGCCAAGTTCGATTGCCTTGCGCTGACCGTCGACACGATTGTTTCGGGCAAGCGCGAGCGGTGCCTGCGATCCGGTTTCACCACCCCGCCCCGCTTTACGCCTGCGAGCGTGTGGAGTTATGCGACGCGGCCCAAATGGACGCTGGATTATGTGCTGCGGGAGAAGTTTCGCCTGCCCAATCTCGACACCCACGTGGCCGAGGGGTCGAGCGAAGCGGTGAGTATCGCAGAATACTTCAACACGATGCTCGACACCTCGATGGACTGGTCCACCGCCGCCGCTATCCGCGAGCAATGGGGTGGCACCTTCGTGCTCAAAGGCGTGATGAGCGTCGCCGACGCGCGCCGCGCAGTCGAAATCGGCGCGGATGGCATCATGCTGTCCAACCATGGTGGGCGCCAATTGGACGGCGCGCGCGCGCCCTATGATCAGCTCGAAGAGATCGTCGATGCGGTCGGCGGTGAGATCGAGATCATCTGCGACGGCGGCGTGCGGCGCGGCACGCACGCGCTCAAGGCCCTGTGCACAGGCGCGAACGCAGCTTCGGGCGGACGGCTGTATCTCTACGCGCTGGCGGCGGCAGGACAGGATGGGGTGGAGCGTGCGCTCGGTATCCTAAAGGATGAGATTGAACGCGGTATGCGCCTGATGGGCGTGACCCGCGTCGACCAACTCACGCGCGAGCGTCTGCGCGCCCGGCCCGGCGCGCGCCATGATTGGGCCGCGAGAGCAAATGCAGACGGTGAGTGACGAGCGGATGTCATGAAGCTGACATCAAAGCCGCGCTTTACCCGGCGCCTGCCCTGTTGCATCGCTGATGGAATGTTCATGAAACCGTTTCTGCCTGTAGCCGCCACCGCGCTTCTTTCATTGACCGCCTGTTCCTCGGAACCGGAGGTCTCGGCCACGACGACCAATCAAGCGGATGAATTTGCCGCGCGCATCAACGGAGATAAAGTGCCCGGCGCGACCGCGGATGCCGCTCTTGCTGCGCCCGCCCCTGCGGCCTTGCCAGCGCCTACAGTCGCGCAGCCGCTCGACGGGATTACCAACGCGCCCTTTGCCGCCGGGACGACGAGCGATCCCAACTCGGCCTGCAACGCCAACACATTCGGCGAGTTTCTGGGCCGCGAACCCAGTGCCGAGGTGCGCGCTGCCATTCTGGAAGCGGCGAACAACACCACTGAGGTCCGCTTCATCGCGCCGGGTGGTGAGTATATCAAACCCGACCCCACCAACCCGCGGCTTAACGTGATGATCGCGGTCGATGGGGTCATCCGCGACATTCGCTGCGGGTAAGCGCCAAAGAAAACCCCCGCCGCTTTGGGGAAGCGACGAGGGTCATCGAAACAGGCGGATCAGAGGGGCGCGATCCGTCCGTTCCTAGTAAGCGCTGAGCGGATCAGTCCTGATAGTGCTCGTCCGCCGAGTGCGTGGGATAGTTGGTGTCGGCCTTGGCGATGAAGCCGGGGATGTCGGCGTTCCACTTTTCCGAAACCGCTTCGTTGAAGTTGAGGTAGAGCGTGCCATCGACGATCTTGTAGACCTGCGGATCACCCGGTGCGAGCGCATCGTTGGCGCCGATGGCCCAGGCGCAGTATCCGCCATAGGCCGGGGCGTATTTGGCCGGGCTCTCGATAAAGGTGTCAGCGTTTTCCGCGTTCGCAAACCGATAGTCGAACCCTTCGTAGCGCACGGTGAACTCTTCCGAGCCTTCAACGGGAACGCCGTCTCCGGTGAAATAGCTGACCACGTCAAAGCCCGAAACGGCCAGTGTGTCGGCCTTGGCGGCGCGGAACACAGGGCCCGACGCTTCGCCACCCAGATCACGGTACAAGCCGTTTTCAGTGGCAACCGCAACGTCGGTGTCGGCGGTCGGAGCGGTGTCGGCGGGCGCCGAACACGCGGCAAGACCGGTAAGCAGGGCGATAGCGAGAATTGAAGTCTTCATGATGGTTCCTCCTGGAAAATTAAAAGTCGCGAAACCAAGAGGCCTGTCTCTCGGTGACACTCGCCAGTTCGCGAGGACGACACGATAGGTTACAACTCGATCTTGCATGAATGATTTTTTTGCGCGAAAGCTGCACGCATGACGATGCAAGCGCTCCTAAGCCTACGACTTATTCGCCCTTGGAGGTGAAGGCTTTGGCGTGAGAGGCGCGAGGGTCGACCTTCCAAGGGACCGCTCCTCGCTTATCCCAACAGCTCACGCGAAAAGTCACCCGTCATGCCCATGCTCAAAAACCCGTCCGCGAAATACGCCCCTTTTGGTCAGATCAATCTGCCCGACCGCCAATGGCCCTCGCGCCTGATAGAAAGCGCGCCGCGCTGGCTTTCGACCGATCTGCGCGATGGCAACCAATCGATCATCGACCCGATGGATGCGGTGAAGAAGCGGCGGTTTTTCGACCTGCTGATTGAAGTGGGCGTGAAAGAGATCGAAGTCGGCTTTCCCAGCGCGGGCGCGACCGAGTTCGACTTTATCTCAGGATTGGTGAAATCCGACGCGGTGCCTGACGATGTAGTCGTCCAGGTGCTCACGCAAAGCCGCGAAGATTTGATCCGGACGTCTTTCGAAAGCCTCGCTGGAGCGCGCGCGGCCATCGTGCACCTCTACAACGCGGTCTCACCCGCCTGGCGCGATATCGTGTTTCGCATGTCAAAAGACGAGGTGCGCGAAATTGCGGTCGCGGGC
>JBCCCM010000057.1:0-12726 GCA_039033515.1 Pseudomonadota bacterium | reverse complement strand
CTTCATGCGCTTGTACTTGCCGCACAGGCATTCGTAGTCCTTCACCGGACCAAAGATGCGCGCGCAGAACAGGCCGTCACGCTCAGGCTTGAACGTGCGGTAGTTGATCGTTTCCGGCTTCTTGATCTCGCCGAAGGACCAGGAACGGATGCGCTCTGGCGAGGCAATGCCGATCTGGATCTGGTCAAAGGTTTCCGGCTTGGCCAGCTGGTTGGTAAATTTGGTCAGTTCATTCATGACTTTGTTTCCCTTGAGGGATGAAACTTGAGCAGAGCGAGGGATAGGGGCGCCGCTATCTCAGGCGCCCGCTCGCCGCTATTCCGCTGCCTCCAGCATATCGCCGTCATCATCCTCGCCATCGCCGAGCGAGGTGAGTTCGACGTTCATGCCCAGCGAGCGCATTTCCTTGACGAGCACGTTGAAGCTCTCCGGGATGCCCGCTTCGAACGTGTCGTCGCCCTTGACGATCGCTTCGTAAACCTTGGTGCGGCCCACAACATCGTCCGACTTGACGGTGAGCATTTCCTGCAAGGTGTAGGCGGCGCCATACGCTTGCAGAGCCCAGACCTCCATCTCGCCGAAGCGCTGACCACCGAACTGCGCCTTACCACCCAGCGGCTGCTGAGTGACGAGCGAATACGGCCCGATCGAACGCGCGTGGATCTTGTCATCCACGAGGTGGTGCAGCTTAAGCATGTAGATGATGCCCACGGTCACCCGGCGGTCAAACGCGTCGCCCGTGCGACCGTCAAACAGCACGGATTGGCCCGAAGAGTGGACGCCGGCCTGAACCAGCATATCCGTCACGTCCGCCTCGCGCGCGCCGTCAAACACCGGCGTTCCCATCGGGACGCCCGCTGTTACGTTGCTGGCGAGTTCGACAACCTGCTCGGTCGAGCGGCTTTCGAGATCCTGGAAGTACTGTTCGCCGTACACGTCCTTGAGACGCTCACGAACTGCTTCGGGAGGCTGAGCGTTCGCGTAATCTTCGGCCGCGTTGGGGTTGGCGCGGTGCCATTCCTCAAGAGCGTCCTTGATCTGCATGCCCACGCCGCGCGCGGCAAAGCCAAGGTGCGTTTCAAAGATCTGTCCCACGTTCATGCGCGAAGGCACGCCCAGCGGGTTCAGCACGAGGTCGACCGGCGTCCCGTCTTCGAGGAACGGCATGTCTTCAATCGGCAGGATCCGGCTGATGACACCCTTGTTCCCGTGGCGGCCGGCCATCTTGTCGCCCGGTTGCAGCTTGCGCTTCACCGCGACGAAGACCTTGACCATCTTGAGAACGCCCGGCGCGAGTTCGTCACCGCGTTCGAGCTTTTCCTTGCGGTCTTCAAACTTGGCGTCGATCAGCCCGGCGGCCTCGTCATATTGCGATTTGATCGCTTCGAGCTGAGCCTGACGGCCATCATCGGCAACCGCGAATTTGAACCATTCGTGACGCTCGACATCGGCGAGCACCTGCTCACTGATTTCGATGCCCTTCTTGACGCCCTTGGGCGCGGCCGAAGCGGTCTGACCCATCAGCATGTCGCGAAGACGGTTATAGGTCGCGCGGTTCAAAATGGCGCGTTCGTCGGCGGCGTCCTTGCGCAGGTTTTCAATTTCCTTCGCCTGGATCTCCTTGGTACGGTCATCGATCTCGATACCGTGACGGTTGAAGACACGCACTTCGACGATGGTTCCGGCCACACCCGGCGGCAGACGCAGCGAGGTGTCGCGCACATCCGAGGCTTTCTCACCAAAGATAGCGCGCAGCAGCTTTTCTTCCGGCGTCATCGGGCTTTCACCCTTGGGCGTGATCTTGCCGACGAGAATATCGCCCGGATGCACTTCGGCGCCGATATAGACGATGCCCGCTTCATCGAGGTTGCGAAGCGCTTCCTCGCCCACATTGGGAATGTCGCGGGTGATGTCTTCGGGGCCCAGCTTGGTGTCGCGCGCCATCACTTCGAATTCATCGATATGGATCGAGGTGAAGACGTCGTCTTTCACGATGCGCTCGGAAATGAGGATCGAGTCCTCATAATTGTAGCCGTTCCAGGGCATGAACGCGACGAGGCTGTTCTTGCCCAGCGCCAATTCGCCCAGATCGGTCGAGGGGCCGTCCGCGATGATATCGCCGGCTTCGATCGTCTCACCCACCTTCACCAGCGGACGCTGGTTGATGCAGGTGTTCTGGTTGGAGCGCTGGAATTTCTGCAGCGTGTAGATATCGACGCCGGACTGGCCCGCTTCGACATCGCCCACGGCGCGGATCACGATGCGCGTCGCATCGACCTGGTCGACGATACCGCCGCGCTTGGCCGCAATCGCCGCGCCCGAATCGCGCGCCACGGTCTCTTCCATGCCCGTGCCGACCCACGGCGCTTCGGCTTTCACCAAAGGCACCGCCTGGCGCTGCATGTTGGAGCCCATCAGAGCGCGGTTGGCGTCATCGTTTTCGAGGAACGGGATCAGCGAAGCCGCGACCGAAACGAGCTGTTTGGGCGAGACATCCATCAGCGTGATCTGATCGTTGGGCGCCATCAGGTTGTCGCCAGCCTGACGCGCCGAGATCAGTTCTTCCACGAACGTGCCGTCTTCGTTCAGCTCAGCCGAAGCCTGCGCGACGGTGTGCTTTTGCTCTTCCATCGCGGAGAGATAGGTCACATCGCCGGTCACCTTGTTGTCGACGACCTGACGATACGGCGTTTCGATAAAGCCATACTTGTTGACCCGGCTGAACGAGGCCAGCGAATTGATCAGACCGATATTCGGGCCTTCGGGCGTTTCAATTGGGCAGATCCGGCCATAGTGGGTCGGGTGAACGTCGCGCACTTCGAACCCGGCGCGCTCACGCGTGAGACCGCCCGGCCCAAGCGCCGAGACGCGGCGTTTGTGGGTAACCTCGGAGAGCGGGTTGGTCTGGTCCATGAACTGCGAGAGCTGCGAAGAACCAAAGAACTCACGCACCGCGGCCACAGCGGGCTTGGCGTTGATGAGGTCGTTGGGCATGACGGTCGAAACATCGACGCTCGACATGCGCTCTTTCACCGCGCGCTCCATGCGCAGAAGGCCAACGCGGTACTGGTTTTCAAGCAGCTCACCCACCGAACGCACACGGCGGTTGCCGAGGTTGTCGATGTCGTCGACTTCGCCCTTGCCATCCTTGAGACCAACCAGCTCCTTGACCACGGCGAGGATGTCTTCCTTGCGCAGCGTGGTCACGGTGTCTTCGGCGTCGAGCTCCAGACGCATGTTGAGCTTGACCCGGCCAACTGCGGAAAGGTCATAGCGATCGCCATCGAAGAACAGACCTTCGAACAGCGCGTCAGCGGTTTCCTTGGTCGGCGGTTCGCCCGGACGCATGACCTTGTAGATCGCTTCGAGACCCTCGTCCCGGTTCTCGGCCTTGTCGACCTTCAGCGTGTTGCGGATCCAGGGTCCGGTGTTGATTTCATCGATGTCGAGCAGTTCGAGCTTGTCGATACCGGCCGCGTCGAACGCTTCGACATGCTCAAGCGTGATTTCATCGCCCGCTTCGATATAGATGCGGCCCGTGCTCTCATCAATCAGGTCGTGCGCGGCGTAGCGGCTGACCACTTCCTCGGTCGGAAGCAGCAGATCGGTCAGGCCATCCTTGGCGGCCTTGTTCGCGGCGCGCGGGCTGATTTTCTGACCGGCGGCAAAGATCTCTTCGCCCGTCGCGGCGTCGACCAGCGGGAAGGCCGGTTTTTGACCGCGCCAGTTTTCCGCGACGAACGGGATCTTCCAGCCGTCCTTCGCGCGGTCCCAGGTGACCGTGTCGTAGAAGTGATCCAGGATGCCTTCGCTGTCGAGGCCCAGCGCGTAAAGCAGCGCGGTGACCGGCAGCTTGCGCTTGCGGTCGATACGCACGTTAACGATGTCCTTGGCGTCGAATTCGAAGTCGAGCCACGAACCACGATAGGGAATGACGCGCGCGGCAAACAGCAGCTTGCCCGACGAGTGCGTCTTGCCACGATCGTGGTCGAACAGAACGCCCGGCGAACGGTGCATTTGCGACACGATCACCCGCTCGGTGCCGTTGATGATGAAGGTGCCGTTCTCCGTCATGAGCGGCATATCGCCCATGTAAACGTCCTGCTCCTTGATATCGAGGACCGAGCGCGTCTCGGTTTCCTGATCGACTTCAAAGACGATGAGACGCAGCGTCACCTTCATGGGGGCGGCGTAGGTGATCCCGCGCTGGCGGCACTCGGTGGTGTCGTATTTGGGCGCTTCGAGCTCGTAATGCACGAAATCAAGCTCGGCGGTGCCAGCGAAATCGCGGATCGGGAAAACGCTGCGCAGCGTCTTTTCAAGGCCCGAGACATAGCCCGTTTCCTTGTCGGAGCGCAGGAACTGCTCGTAGCTTTCGCGCTGAACCTCGATCAGGTTGGGCATCTGGACGACTTCGTGGATGTCGCCGAAAATCTTGCGGATGCGTCGTTTCGCGGTGCCTTGCGCGGTGCGCGAGCGCACCGGCTTCTTCGAACTCGGGGCTTTGGTGGCCATGGAGGAGATATGCCTCTTATCTGGGTTGGCGAGGGAGCGACGGGCCCGCCTCGCGCGATTGAACGTGTCGTTTCACGCGAAACCGAAGCCATATGAGACACGAAAAAGCCGCACACCGTACACGCGCCTTTTTTGGCCCGCTTGGCAGCAGCTTGATCACAGTCGCGAATATGGCAAAGCGCCGCTTCCATTCTTGGCCTGATCCTACGCGCTTGAATCGGGCCGGCTCGAAGCTGGCGTGTGCCGCAGCAAATAGGAACGCGCGCGCGGCGAGTCAATGCCTCTGGGCCCGCAAGCGCGAACCGCCGATCTTGATCCATCAAAGCGCGGTTGTGTATTAGTCGCTTATGACACTGCGAATCGCCTTTCCGCTCGCTGCTGTTTTCGCGCTCGCCGGATGCAGCGTGGATGAGATTTCGATCTCGCCGAACCCGCCGACCACGCCTCCGGTCCAAAACCCGCCCACACCTGCGCCGTTCACGCCATCGCTCCCGCGCCTCGCGTCCGGCCCGCATCTGGGGATGATTACAGGGTTTGATCCTTTGAGCGATGAGCAGGCCGACGAGGCCGCGCTGCGCTACGAACAGGCGCGCGCCAGCGGGGCGAGCGTGGGGCGGGTGCAGATCGACTGGGGCGAGCTCGAAACCGCGCCCGGCGAATACGACGAAGAGGCGTTGATTGACGCGTTTGCCGATCCGGGGCTGGAGGGGATGAACGTCGTCGTCTTGCTGTCCACCCTGGACAGCGATGGCCTGACCGTCCCTGACTATCTGGTCGAAGACGGCGCGCTGCGCGATGGATTGACGCTCGCCTCCCCGCAGCTCGTGGACGCGTTTTCCGGCTTCCTCGACTGGCTCGGCCCGCAATTGATGGCGCGCGATGTGTGGCTGCTCTCCATCGCCAACGAACCCAAGGGCCCGGTCGAAGACGGCTTGGCGAGCGAGCAGGACGCGGTCACGTTCTATTCGGAGGCAATGGATCAATGGAACGCGGCCCATCCCGAGATCGGCATCACCGCCACTTTCACGATTGCCGCGCCTCAAGGCATTCCCGACTTTTTCGAAGCGGTGCGAGCGCGCGCGGACATCGTCAGCTTCAATTATTATTGCCTGACCGGTGAAATTCAGGTGACCGGCCAAGCCGACTGGGAAGCGCGGCTGGCGCAGATGAAGGCGGATGCGGGAGGCCGCGAGATCTTCATGCAGGAGCTCGGCTGCCCGGTCGGTTATTCCCCGCAAGCGCGCCCTACTTTCATCGGCGGTTCGCTCGAAAACCAGGTCGCCTTCTTCGAATTCTTCGGCGAAGCATTCGCCACTGACCCGCAATTGCGCGCCGCGACCATGTTCCAGCTTTACGACTGGTCCCCCGAGCTCGCCAGCCAGTTTGGCGACAGCCTGCGCGATCAGGGCTTCCCCGTCTTGGGCGACCGGCTCGAAGAATGGCTCGCGACCAGCGGTTTTCTACGCTGGGAGGACAGTTTCGAGCGCCCCGCCTGGCAGACATGGCGCGCGCAATTGGAGCGACTAAAGGCAGCGCGCGCAGACTAGCCTTGCGCAAGGTTGCGCTTGACTGCCTCGGCAAAATCCGTATTTGCCCGCTTCGACTGAGCAATCGGTCATCCGTCCAAGACAGTTGCTGAGCGGAATTAGCCGTTCTTAATTTGCAGCCTAGGCGGGGAAAAGAGATTTCAGGTCGTCATCCGTGATGCCCGCGCTTGAAGCGTCCCGCTCCAAGGAAAACTCGGCCCATGGCCGCTTCCCCATCGTTGGACTTTAGTTTGTCGGTAAGCGGCAGACTGAAACGTGAGCCGGTCTCATACGGAGCCATTCGTGTGGGATCATAATGAAGGAGTATGGCATGGATCGTTCGCAAAAAGCCGATGCGGTTGCCCAGCTCAACGACGTCTTCAAAGAGGTTGGCGTGGTCGTTGTGACCCGCAATCTCGGCCTGACGGTGGACCAGTCCACTGAACTGCGCGGCAAGATGCGTGAAGTTGGCGCTTCCTACAAGGTTGCGAAGAACCGTCTCGCCAAGCTCGCCCTGAAAGACACCGATTATGTCGGGATCGATGAGTTTCTCACCGGCCCGACCGCGCTTGCCTGGTCGCAGGATCCGGTCGCTGCCGCCAAGGCCGCGGTTGAGTTCGCCAAGTCGAACGACAAGCTGGAAATCGTTGGTGGATCGATGGGCACGCAGGTTCTCGACGAAGCTGGGATCCGGGCGCTTGCCTCGATGCCGAGCCTCGACGAACTGCGCGGCAAACTAGTTGGCCTCGTCAACGCCCCGGCAACCAAGGTTGCTCAGGTCGTCAACGCGCCCGCCAACAAGCTTGCTCGTGTGTTCGGTGCCTATGGCGCCAAGGACGCGGCTTAAGAGACGTAATTCGCAAAAGACGAAACATTTTGGGGCGTTATTCGAGCATTATCTCAGCGCCCCGCCACATTATTGGAGTGAACCATCATGGCTGATATTGCCAAGCTTGTTGAAGAACTTTCGAAGCTGACCGTCCTCGAGGCGGCTGAACTCGCCACCGCGCTGGAAGAAGAGTGGGGCGTTAGCGCCGCTGCTGCCGTTGCTGTGGCTGGCCCCGCCGCTGGCGGCGATGCACCGGCTGCTGAAGAGAAGGACGAATTCGACGTCATCCTCACCGGCGACGGCGGCAAGAAGATCCAGGTCATCAAAGAAGTCCGCGCCATCACCGGCCTGGGCCTCACCGAAGCCAAGGGTCTCGTCGAAGGCGCGCCCAAGCCGCTCAAGGAAGGCGTCAACAAGGCCGAAGCCGAAGAAATCAAGGGCAAGATCGAAGCCGCCGGCGGCACCGTCGAGCTCAAGTAAACCCACAGGGTTGATTGGCTTCGGTCAGCTCCGGCTGATCAAAAAGAAAGGGCGGTGCCAGTGATGGCACCGCCCTTTTTTCATGCGTCAGACGCCGCTCAACATTTGAGCGGCGCCTGCGAAATTTACTTGGCCCGCGCTTCAAACTCGCTCGCGATCATGGCCTGTTTGGCCGAACACACCTGAACTTCAGCGGTGAGGAAAGCTTTGGCGGCTTTCTTGTTCTTCATCGCGTCCATCTTGGCGACAAATTGATCCAGCATCGCGTCCGCCTCGTCTTCGGCACGGCTTGCGTCTGACGTGCCATCGCGAAGCCCGGCGACTTTCGACCACGCAAAGGCTTGTTCGTAATAGGCATCGGACTTGGCTTCATCTTCCTCTTCATCCGAAAGGTAGGTGAACACGGTCGCGCATTTCATGGAATCTTCGAAACTCACCGACTCGCTCTGCGCGAAGCCGACAACAGGCAGGGTCAAGAGGCCGAGCACGGCCGCCCCGAACAACATATTCGATTTCATGGTAATACCCTTAAAAGCTGCTCAGCCTTCACGCAGGTTGAAGCAGCGAGCCACCGCGACGCTTTGCTATGCTCGCGGCCTGCCAATTATACAGCGCTCTCGAATGGCGCGCTATCGAAAAATGCGCAGCGCTCGTCTCAGCATTTCGGGCTTTCGAAACGCTCGAGCGGGATCGGTTCAGGCACGAAATCTTCACGAGGCAGCCCGCTCACGCTGAGCAACCGTTCGGTTGGAAGCTTCACAACCAGATCCGTGTCCCCGATGCGTATGTCTTCGATAGCGCCTTTTAGCCCCGCCATGCGGGTTCCGAAGACATCCGCGCCCAACGCATCGAAGCCGATAGCCAGACCTTCGCCCATGCTGCCCGTCCAGCGCCCGACCCGCAGGACCGGCATTTGCGAGCGATACTTGCCTTCGCGCGGCAAGACCTGCTCGACCCACTGGCGCGCCACGCCGGTCATGCGCTCTTCAACGGGACTGAGATGCGTCTGGTAGGAACGCGCCTTTTCAACGAACCATCCCATGATGGCGCGCGCGATCATGGTGTTCCCTCCCGACGGCGTGTCGCGCAAGTCCAGCACAAGCTGGTGGGTCTCAGGTGTTGCCGCGAGCGCCTCATCGAAGGCCGCGATCGTTGCGCTATCGCCTAGACCGTTGTTGAAGCGGATGACGGCTTGCTCCTCCCCAACACAGACACGCAGCGGGTCGAGCGGTGGGCTGGGCACATCGTAGAGCGATGGCAGGGTGAGCTGGCGTTCTTGACCCGCTGCGTCGACAATCGTGAACACGCGAAGACGATCCCGGCGTCCGGCGAGCAGCACCCGCGCCGCGTATCCCGCGCGCGCCACAGTGACCTCAAGACCCATTTCAGCCCAGAACGCGGCAACCGCCTTATCGATGGGCTCGCCATTGACGTGAGTGATGGTGTTGCCGGCTGCTACGCCAGCCTCTTCAGCGGGGCTGCCTTCGCGCACCGCATCGACCGCAAACCGCGCGCCCTCTCGCACAACCCACAGATCGGCATAGGTCGGAATGACCGCCCAGCTGTCGCTAAACGAACTGCCGGTGATGGCGTGGTGATCCGCTAGCGTTGCGAGCCGCGTTTCAGCGTAACGCAGAAGCGAACGCCCATCCCGGACCGCGTCGCGCTGGATTTCCAGCTCTTCAGACTTCGGCACCTGAGCGCCCGGCAGATCGTCAAGATAAGCGTAGCGCTCAGCGATTGTCTGATCGAGCTCGCGAGCGGCCTCCTGATGCGGGTTGGCGAGAGCGGCGCAGGAGAGCGAAGCGGCTATCAAAGCAAGGAAGGGGCGAGGCATGGCTACCGCTTAGCGATTTCCATGTGATCGCAAAAGGAATCAGGTCAAGGACGTGCCCGCAGCGCGATGATTTGACTGCCTGTGTCCCGCGCGCCTCATGCACTCATGGAAAACCGCGCGCTGCGAACTTGCTCTTTCGCAACCCGGTCCCCGCCCCTATCCGGGCCGGCTGCATGGAACACGCCACGCCTCTTGACGGTCGCACACTGACCACGCCGAGCTGGACCGGCGAATTGCACGCCACGCTCATGCTGGCCGCGCCGCTGGCGCTCGCCAATATGCTACAGATGCTGACCTATGCGGTCGACGTGATCTTTATCGCGCGGTTGGGTGAGGAAGAGCTGGCCGCGTCCTCGCTGGTGATGGCGCTGTTCGGGCTGATCGTGTGGGCGCTCAGCTCGCTCACCGCCGCTGTTGCGCCGCTGATCGCTGCCGAAATCGGCGAGCGACCCAATGCCGTGCGCCCCGTGCGGCGTGCGGTGCGCATGGCGCTGTGGCTGGCGGTCATCTCGGGCGGTGGCGGCATGGCGCTGACGATGGTGACAATTCCTGTGATGCAGGCAACGGGCCAGCCGCCCGCGGTGATCGCGCTCGCCTGGCCCTATCTGATTGCCGTGGTCTGGTCGCTTATCCCGATGGTGGTGGGCAATGTCCTTCGCACCTATGTCTCGGCGCTTGGGCGGCCGATCATCGCCACCGTCATCACCGCCGCGGGGATCGGCGTCAACGCGGCGGGCAATTACGCGTTGATCTTCGGCAATTTCGGCGCGCCCCGTCTGGAGCTGATCGGCGGAGGCATCGCCACGATCATCACCACCACTTTCACGATGCTCGCCTATGTCGCGGTGATCCGGCTAGACCGCACGCTGCACCGCTATCGGATTTTCGGCCGATGGTGGCGCCCCGATTGGGAGCGGTTTTGGGAGATCGTTCGCATCGGAACCCCCATCGCACTCACCGTGATTGCCGAGGCGGGCATTTTCGGCGCCGCCGCGTTCCTCATGGGGCGCTTTGGCGCGTCGGAGCTGGCGGGGCACACGCTCGCGCTAAACATCGCCGCCTTTGCGTTTCAGGTTCCCTTTGGCGTGGGGCAAGCCGCAACCATCCGCGTCGGCTATTTCTACGGCGCAAGGGACAAACAGGGAATGGCGCAGGCCGGGTGGGTCGCGATTGCGCTTGGCACCGGGTTCATGTTCCTGACTGCCAGCGCCATGGTCTTTGCACCGTATTGGCTGCTCTCGGTCTATATCGATCCTTACGCGGCGAAGAACGCGGCGCTGGTCGGCTTTGCCTTGCAATATCTGGTCTGGGCCGCCGCGTTTCAGATCGTGGACGGGCTCCAAGCGGTGTCGCTGGGGTCGCTGCGGGGCCTGCAAGACACGGGCGTGCCGATGTGGATCGCGGTGTTCAGCTATTGGGTGCCCGGCTTTGGCCTGGCCGTGGGGTTGGGTTTTTACACCCCGCTCGAAGGGATCGGCGTGTGGATCGGGCTGGCTACGGGGCTGCTGTTCGCCGCCATCCTGCTGACCTGGCGCTGGTGGCGGCGCGAGAGCCTCGGCCTGACGGCGCGCGCTCGGCCTTCGGGCGTGTAACGCGCAGGGCCGCGGGCCTACTAAAAAATAATCGCACGCATCGCTTGACTCATGCGCCCGCCGCAACCAAATGCGCCTCGCTGGCACTCAAAGAGTGAGAGTGCCAAAGCGCAACCATTCATTCTTATTGAGAGGTCATAGACAATGGCATTTCGTCCTCTGCACGACCGTGTTCTGGTCCGTCGCATCGAAGCCGACACCAAAACCGCCGGCGGCATCATCATCCCCGATTCAGCTCAGGAAAAGCCCAGCGAAGGCGAAATCGTCGCCGCTGGCGAAGGCGCCCGCGATGACAGCGGCGCTCGCGTCGCTCTCGACGTCAAGGTCGGCGACCGCGTCCTGTTCGGCAAGTGGGGCGGCACCGAAGTCAAGATCGACGGTGAAGACCTGCTGATCATGAAAGAAAGCGACATCATGGGGATCCTCGGCTGATCCGATAGAGCCCCTGTGAGTCCCCGCGCAGGCGGGGACCTCCCGCAGTTCTGATAGAGGCCCCCGCCTTCGCGGGGGTGCACACGAGATAAAAGGAAATTCATTATGTCTGCTAAGGACGTGAAATTCGGCCGCGAAGCCCGCGAAGGCATCCTCAAAGGCGTCGACACGCTCGCCAACGCTGTCAAAGTGACGCTCGGCCCCAAAGGCCGCAACGTCGTCATCGACAAGAGCTTCGGTGCCCCGCGCATCACCAAGGACGGCGTCACCGTCGCCAAGGAAGTCGAGCTCAAGGACAAGTTCGAGAACATGGGCGCGCAGATGCTCAAGGAAGTCGCTTCCAAGACCAACGATCTGGCTGGCGACGGCACCACCACCGCCACCGTTCTGGGTCAGGCGATCATCCGCGAAGGCATGACCGCCGTCGCCGCCGGCATGAACCCGATGGACCTCAAGCGCGGCATCGACGCGGCGGTTTCCAAGGTCGTCGCTGACCTTCAGGGCCGCTCCAAGGAAGTCGCCGGTTCGAGCGAAGTCGCTCAGGTTGGCGTGATTTCGGCCAATGGCGATAAAGAAGTCGGCGAGAAAATCGCGGAAGCCATGGAAAAGGTCGGCAAAGAAGGCGTCATCACCGTCGAAGAAGCCAAGGGCCTCGAATTCGAGCTCGACGTTGTCGAAGGTATGCAGTTCGACCGCGGCTACCTCTCGCCCTACTTCATCACCAACCCGGACAAGATGACGGTTGAACTCGACAACCCCTACATCCTGATCCACGAGAAGAAGCTTTCGAACCTGCAAGCCATGCTGCCGGTCCTCGAAGCGGCGATGCAGTCGGGCCGTCCGCTGCTCATCATCGCCGAAGACATCGAAGGCGAGGCTCTGGCCACGTTGGTCGTCAACAAGCTTCGCGGTGGCCTCAAAGTCGCCGCCGTCAAGGCTCCCGGCTTCGGCGATCGTCGCAAGGCCATGCTGCAGGACATCGCGATCCTCACGCAGGGCGAAATGGTCAGCGAAGATCTCGGCATCAAGCTTGAGAACGTCACGCTCGGCATGCTGGGCGAAGCCAAGCGCGTCACCATCGACAAGGACAACACGACCATCGTCGACGGCGCTGGCAGCCAAGACGACATCAAGGCGCGGGTTTCCGAGATCAAGACGCAGATGGAAGCGACCACCAGCGACTACGACAAGGAAAAGCTGCAAGAGCGTCTGGCCAAACTGGCTGGCGGTGTTGACGTGATCAAGGTCGGCGGCGCTTCGGAAGTCGAAGTGAAGGAACGCAAGGACCGTGTCGACGACGCTCTGCATGCCACGCGCGCCGCTGTCGAAGAAGGCATCGTCCCGGGCGGTGGTACGGCTCTGCTCTACGCCTCGAAGGTTCTCGAAGGCCTCAAGGGCGACAACGATGACCAGACCCGCGGTATCGACATCGTGCGCCGCGCGATCCTGACGCCGCTGCGTCAGATCGCTCAGAACGCCGGTCACGACGGCGCGGTTGTCTCGGGCAACCTGCTG
>JBCCCM010000056.1:0-12744 GCA_039033515.1 Pseudomonadota bacterium | reverse complement strand
CTGAATCGTCGATAATTGCGTCACTACCAGTAACGCGTACCGCTCCTCCACCGAGGCTTCGGCGGGTTTGGTCGCGGTATCAGTCATGGCGGTTGTGTATCAATTATCCTGGAGCTTGTGCACGGCGGAAACGAGCTGTCCGTAGGTTTCAATTTCAGCTTGTTGGTTCATGCTGATGATGATGTCGAACTCGTCTTCGATCTCAGCTACGAAATCCATCACCGTTAGGCTGTCAAATTCGAGATCATTGGCAAAAGTTGTGCCGGTTTCGATCGTCACGCCCTTCTTGTTGAAGGGTTCAATAAGCGCTCGGATGCGTTCATCAACTTCGGCTTCGGTCATGATGGCAATCGTCTTTCGTAAAGGGTTTCGCGCTAACGCAAAGCCGCGCGTCTCGTTTTCAACGCAGACAGAGCGGCTCTGTGCCAAACTTGTCAAGTTTTGAGCGCCCTGCCACATGTTACGCTTTCAAGTCACAGCGCCGGTGCGGCGGCGGTTTTTACCACCCAAACGCGCGGCGCGGCATGGGTAAACGCGGGGGCACACCCACTATGGACCAAAAGATTGCGGCGACAAAACCCGCGCTGAGCGGCAAGGACGCTGCGCCTAGCCTCGCCTATTCCGCCCACGCCATCCATCTGGTTCGCACCGCGCAGATCAACACGCTGACCTTGTCGCAAATGGCTGACCAGAAAGCCTCGATCCTGATCGGTGCAACCTTTGTCGTCTTTTCCCTCGTGGTCACCAAACTGGTTGGCAGCGCCTTTACGCTGTCGATCCTGTGCCTGTCCTTAACCGCTTTCGTCTCGTCCTTTTGCGCGGTTTACGCGGTGCTTCCCAGCAGCAAGGGAGGAGCGCCGAGCGAAGAGGGCGCGAACCTTTTGTTCTTTGCAAACTTTGCCGCGATGGATGAAGCCGCCTGGCAAGAGGCCGTGCTTGAAAACCTGCATCACGACGAAGCCTTGTTTCGCGTGATGCTGCGCGATGTGCATCAAAACGGGCAAGTGCTCTACAGGCGCAAATACCGCTTCCTCAGCTACGCCTATCGCGTGTTTCTGGGCGGGTTGTTCCTGACCTTGCTCGCCTATCTAGCGGAGATGGTCTTTGGCCTGGAGCCGCTGGTGAGCGCGTCCTGATCAGTGCGGCAGCAAGTCTTTCACCGCGTTCATGAACGGATTGATCGACACCGGTTTCGCCAGATAGCCCGACGCACCCGCCGCGCGGATGCGTTCCTCGTCTCCCTTGGCCGCAAAGGCGGTGACCGCCAGGATGGGGATGGGTTCGAGCCGGGTGTCTTTCTTCGCCGCTTCGATCAGGTCGACGCCTGAGATACCGGCCAATTGAATGTCCATCACGATCAGATCCGGCGCGTGGCGCAGCGCGGTGTCGATGACATGATCCCCGTTCGCGACCGGCAAGGCCTCAAATCCGTTGGCTTTCAAAACATCGCAGAACAATTTGCGGTTAAGGTCGTTGTCTTCCACAACCATTATGCGCTTGGCCATCGAAAAGCCCGCCTCTATCGCCCCATTTACCCGTTCTACCTATCCCTTCTGCGAGGATGCCACAATGCCGCAAAGACTCCCAGAGGCCTTGAACGCGGGCTGGAACGCGGGCCCAGACGCGGGCGCTGAGGCTTCCGTGCGCGCTGCCACGCTCGCTCTGGCGGCGCTCGGCTGGCTGCTGGAGGATGATGACCGCGCGGCGCGCTATCTTGAAATGACGGGTCTTGATCCCGACTCTTTGCGAGCAGGGCTGGGCGATCCCGGCGTGCTGCTCTCGTGCCTCGATTTCCTCGCCAATTACGAACCCGACCTTCTCCGCGCCGCCGAAGCGCTTGCGGTGGCGCCCGAAGAGCTTATCGCCGCGCGCGCCGATCTTAATCCAAGGAATGTGCCTGAATGAACCGCCCTCTCATCATCAGCGACTGCGACGAAGTGCTGCTCTACATGGTCGCCCCTTTTAAGGCGTGGCTCGAGGCCAGCCAGGGGGTGAATTTCAATCTCGATGGCCATAATTTTGGCGAAGCGTTGCGTTGGCAGGAGACGGGTGAGCTGTTGGAGCCGGCGGACATCTGGCGCATGCTGGGCCGCTTCTTTGACACTGAAATGGACAACCAGACCCCGATCCCCGGCGCGGTTGAGGCGATCAACGCTCTGTCCGAACACGCCGATGTCGTGATCCTCACCAATCTGGTGGACGAACGCCGTGAAAAGCGCGCGCAGCAGCTGGCGAATGTAGGGATTCGCGCGCAAGTCTACACCAATCAAGGGCCAAAGGGGCCGCTGCTCAAATCCATTCTCGAAGAGCACGGCGCGGATCGGCGCGCGTTCTTCATCGACGATCTGGCGCAGCACCACGCCTCGGTGCGTGAATTCGCGCCTCAGGTAAATCGGCTGCATATGTGCGGCGAACCATCGATTGCGGGCGCGATCACTTGCGCGCATGAAGCGGGTGATGCGCACGCGCGCATTGATGTGTGGGATGAGGCGCTGCCCTGGTTTATGGAGCGTATGGAAAGGACTGCCGGATGAGCGTTCACGATCGTTTGGAAGAGCTGGGCATTGTCTTGCCCCAGGCCGCTGCCCCTGTGGCAAGCTATATGCCGGTCGTCGTGCATGACGATGTTGCCTATGTGTCGGGCCAGCTCCCGTTTGTGGACGGCGCGCTCAAAGTGGGCCGGCTGGGCGAAGACGTGAACCTTGATGGCGGCGTTGTCGCGGCGCGGGCCTGTGGATTGATGATCCTGGCGCAATTGCAGGCGGCCGGGCTGCTTGAGCGGGTTGAACGCGTTGTAAAACTTGGCGCTTTTGTAAGCTCGACCACGGACTTTACGGACCAGCCCAAGGTCGCCAACGGCGCTTCGGATCTGATGTTCGAAGTGTTCGGCGAAAAGGGTCGCCATTCGCGCGCGGCGGTCGGCGTTCCCGTGCTGCCGCTGGGCGCCGCTGTCGAAGTCGACGCGGTTATCGCGCTCACGAAAAGCTGACCCGGTTAGTCTGTGCCACCCCGCGTTCCGGATTGGCTTACACGGACCACTTACGCGCATCGCGGGCTGCACCTCTCAAAGGTGCCAGAAAACTGTCTAGCGGCGGCTGAAGGTGCCATAGCGGCGGGTTTCGGCATCGAATGCGACGTTCAGATGAGCGGCGATGGCACCGCCTATGTGTTCCACGATTGGGAGCTTGATCGCCTCACGCAAAAGCGTGGCCTGATCGGCGCAAGTTCGGACAAAGACCTCGCCGATGCGCGGCTGTTGGGAACGGATCAAGGCGTCCCAACTCTCGCGCAATTTCTCGACGCGGTGAACGCGCGCGTTCCGGTGCTGATCGAGATCAAGTCGCAGCCCGATTACGATGTTATCCGGTCGTGCGAGACGGTGCGCGCTGACCTGAAAGGCTATACCGGCCCCATCGGCGTCATGAGCTTCGATCCGCGTGTGCCGCAATGGTTCGCCGAGTGCGCGCCGGATATTTGCCGGGGTCTTGTGGGCACCGATAGCCTTCCCAATGGTTTCGAGAATGTGTGGCGCCAACCTGAAACCCTTGCTCAAGCGCAGCCGGACTTTCTGGCGATCGATCGACGCGACCTTGCGCGGCGCGAAGCGGGGGAGTGGCGCGAGGCGGGAGGGCCGCTGTTGAGCTGGACGATCAGGACCGCATCGGATCGTAAGGCTGCCGAGCCGCTGGCCCACGCTCTGATCGCTGAGGGTGAAGCGCTCCGGTGAGTGAAGACGACCCCACCGCCAGCGAGCTGACCGTGCGCCTTGCCCCATCAGTGGGCACATTCAAGGCGGAGGCGTGGAACGCGCTGGGCGGCGACCGCAACCCCTTTGTCAGCCACGAATTTCTCACGGCCTTGGAGGAATCGGGCAGCGTCGGGGAGGGCACCGGCTGGGATCCGGTGCCGATCGTCATTCAGGACGCGGACGAAAACCTGCTCGCTGCCATGCCAAGCTACGCCAAGGGGCACAGCCAGGGCGAATATGTGTTCGATCACAGCTGGGCGGACGCGTTACAGCGGGCTGGCGGTCGCTATTATCCAAAGCTTCAGATCGCCGCGCCCTTTACCCCCGCCAATGGTCCGCGCCTGTTGTTGTCGGACCCAGCGCTCGCCCCGCATTTGCTGAAGGGCGCTGAGGCGGTGTGCATCCAGAGCAAGCTATCAAGCGCGCACGCCACTTTCATCGAACCCGGTCAGCGTGACCTGTTCGAAGCGGGCGATTGGCTGATGCGGGCTGATTTGCAGTTCCACTGGCTCAACCGCGATTACGATACGTTTCAGGGGTTCCTCGACGACCTCTCCTCGCGCAAGCGCAAGAACCTGCGCAAAGAGCGCGAGGCGGCGAACGCCGGTCTTCGGATCGAAAAGCTGTCGGGCGACGAAATCAAACCCGAACATTGGGACGCGTTCTGGATCTTCTATCAGGACACCGGCGCGCGCAAATGGGGGACGCCCTACCTCACGCGCGACGCGTTCACATTGCTGGGCGAACGCATGGGCGACCAGATTGTCTTGATCCTGGCGTTCGACGGTGATGAACCGATTGCGGGCGCGCTCAACTTCATCGGTTCAGACGCGCTGTATGGCCGCTATTGGGGCTGCGCGCGCGACGTGAAATTCCTGCACTTCGAGCTGTGCTATTACCAAGCCATCGATCTCGCGATTGAGCTTGGCCTTGAACGTGTCGAAGCGGGCGCGCAGGGTGGCCACAAGCTGGCGCGCGGCTACGAACCCGTTCAGACTTGGTCCGCGCACTGGATCGCCGATGCAGGCTTTCGCGCCGCCATTGCCGATTTTCTTGAGCGCGAGCGCGAAGGCGTCTCCACCGATCAGGTGTATCTCGACGCGCGCACCCCGTTCAAAAAAGGCGACTAGGCGCCGCCCGATCCGAGCGCGGGTTTACGCTGCGCGGCGGCGGTCTTGCACAAGCCACTGGCGCGCTCGGCGCTGGGCTTCGGCGATTTCGCGCGCGGTCATTTCATCGGACACATCCGCTCGGCAAAAGGCGGCGTCTTCGTGCCCACGCGACGCGGCGATGTTGAACCATTTGTGCGCTTCGACCAGATCGCAGGTCACGCCGTGGCTGCCGGTCGAATAGACCACGCCAAGGTCAAACAAGGACGTCACATCGCCCGCAGCCGCCTTTGCCAAAGCACGCGCCACCATCAGGTCGCTCGCGTCGTTTTTAATCGGCTGGCTCGCCGCTGTATCAATCGCTTTCAGTTGCATTGTCGCATTCCCCCGTTTGCAATTCCATTCGGTTTTGATCGAACCCGTGGAGTTGATCGCTCGAGACAGAACCTTGCGGATCATGCCTAAAAATTGGTTAACGCGGACCAAAGCTGTGTCACTCGGGCACGATTTTGCGCGGATTTGAGCGCTTTGGCGGGGCCAGCGCGCAATCGCGCTTGCGGGCACTCCGTCACCTGCCTATAGGCCCAGCGAACGCTAAGTCTTGCCGGGGGGCAAGCGGGCCAATGAGAACACTCAGGCGTCGATACGGGACCGTCAGGCGGATCATGATTGTGACAAGAGGGCCAAATGGCAACGTCTTCGGCTGACGAAACGGTTATCCTTAAAGAAACGAAGCGGCTTCTCGCTCCGGACTATGTGCCGAGCGACGACGAAGAGTATATGAACGAGACGCAGCAGGCGTATTTTCGAATGCTCCTGATCGAATGGAAACGCTCGATCCACACCGCCGCTGATCAGACGCTCCAATCGCTGCAAGATGGACCTATTCGCGAGGCTGATCTGAATGATCGCGCGTCGAGCGAAACCGATTGGGGCATCGAATTGCGCACCCGTGATCGCCAGCGCAAACTGATCTCCAAAATCGACGCCGCGCTGCGCCGCATTGACGCGGGCGAATACGGCTATTGCGAATCCAGCGGCGATCCCATCGGATTGAAGCGACTGATCGCTCGCCCCGTCGCGACAATGACGGTCGAAGCGCAAGAAGCGCATGAACGGCGCGAAAAAGTTAGCCGCGACAAGTAACCTTGCGCTTCTTGCGCTGCCGTTTTTTGCAAAAGCCGTCGCCCCGTAAAACTTCGCAGGGGTTTCGTTCCAGTCTGGGACGGGCATGGTGAATGCCCTCGACCCCGGCGAGCCGTTAACGAAGCGTTTACCGCGAAACCTTAGCTCGATTTCGTATCGGGCGACGGTGAGCCAAACAAATGGCGCCGCAACAACCAGAACCTTGCCAAATAAGGAGGGCATGAGACCATGACGGGTGTCGAAACGCGCAGTGTAACGCGTGACAGCCTCTTCCTGCTTGCCAGCGTGCAAGTCGAAGATGAAAGCGATGTGCACCGCGTTCGTGTGCGCAACTTATCCGACGGCGGGATGATGGCGGAGGGGTCAGTCTTTGTGCGCCGCGGCCATCGTCTCGAGATCGAATTGCGCAACATCGGCAAGGTCGGCGGCAGCGTGGCCTGGGTTCAGGACAAACGATTTGGCATCGCTTTCGATCGCGAGATTGATTCGCAGCGCGCTCGCAAACCGGCTGAGACCGACGCGGAAAACGCCCCCAAACTGATGGAACGGTCCTGGGCGCACCGCGCGCCCACGCCGCCTGAGCCCAAGACGCTTCGCAAGATCTAAGAGCGGCGGCCTTCTGATCGCATTGCGGTGGTGGCCCAGCCTGATCTTTCGCACGCTGACTTGTCAGCGGCGTTCTGCTAGTTCCCCGGGCACGATGGGATCTCGCACTTTCACCTTTGCTTTAGCGGCTGGCGTTCTGGCTCTGACCGGTTGCGGGCCAAGCGCGTCGGACGGACCGGTCGAAGTGGCGATGGTGGGTGAACCGACCACGCTTTTCGAAGAGGGTTTGCGTCTTTCCCCCGCTGCGCAGCATTTGCGCGCCGCCTCCAGCGAGGGTCTGGTCGCGCTTGATCCGGCGGGGCAAATCGTTCCCGCCCTTGCCGAACGCTGGATCGTAACCGACGATGGATTGAGCTACATCTTTCGCCTGCGCGAGCGCAGCTGGCCTGACGGCGAGCCAATCACATCGGATGATATTCGCGACGGGTTCGCGCAAATGCTGCGCGATCTGGAAGGAACCTCGCTCGGCCTAGACTTGGCCAAAGTGACCGAAGTGCGCGCGATGACCCAGAAGGTTATCGAACTGCGCTTGTCGAGCCCGATGCCCGACTTTTTGCGCCTGCTGGCCCAACCCGAACTCGGGCTCACGAAAAGCGGCAGCGGCGCGGGGCCGATGATCGTCTCGCGCGATGAAGAGGCCCCGCTCGCCCGGCTGAGCGCGCTGGCGCCGCAGGAGCGCGGATTGCCCCGGCGTGAGGATTGGGAAGAGACGAGCCGCGCCTTGGCCGTGCGCGCTCTGCCTCCGGGCCCGGCGATCGAAGCCTTTGCGCAAGGCGAGGTCGACCTTTTGCTCAACGGATCGCTGGCTGAATTTCCCCAGATTGAGCTCGGGCCGCTGTCGCGCGGGACGATCCAGGTCGACCCGGCGCAAGGGTTGTTCGGCTTCGCCTTTCGCAGCGATTTCGGTGTGCTGGAAAGCCCCGAAAATCGCGAAGCGCTCTCGATGGCGCTTGACCGGGGGGCGTTGATTGCGCCATTCGGATTGGGCGGGTGGCAGCCCACGACGTGGATCGCGCCTGATGGCTTGCTAGGGCCTGAGGCCACCGGTCTCTCCCGCTGGCCCGGCCTCTCGCTTGAACGCCGCCGGGCAATCGCGGCGGCGCGCATCCGAAGCTGGCGCGAACAGGCGGGCGAAGACGAGGTGGTCTTGCGCGTCGGATTGCCTCCGGGCCCCGGCAGCGATCTCTTGTTTCAAGGGCTCGCGCGCGATTGGGCGAGCGTTGGTGTGCGCGCGGTGCAGGTTCTGCCAGGAGCAGGCGCAGAGCTGGAATGGCGCGACCGTCTGGCCCGCTATTCGAGCGCGCGGTGGTATCTGAACCAGTTCAATTGCGAGCTCGAAATCGGCCTTTGCTCGGAGGAAGCCGATGATCTCGTGCGCGCCTCGCTGACCATTCTGGACCCCGCTGAAAAACGCCGCGCTTTGGCGCAGGCGCACACGATCTTGGTTGAACAGGAGGTCTTCATTCCCCTTGGCGCGCCGGTGCGATGGGCGCTGGTGCGCGGGTCTATCGCCAATTACCAGCCCAACGCCTGGGGGCTCCACCCCTTGTTCCCGCTGTCCCGGCCCACCACCTAACAGGAGAAGGAGCGGCTATGACGACGCCTGATAAATGGGACACGAACGCCACGGGCTGGGGCGCTGATGGAGCCGAAAACGCAGCGCGCCCGATGACCTTTTCGATGCCCACCGGGACCGATCCCGCCTCGATCCGAGCGCGCGTGGAAGCGATGGAAATGCTGCTTGAGCGCAGCTTTCGCATACCGGGCGTAAACGTACCGATTGGGCTTGATGGTTTGATCGGGCTGATCCCGGTGCTGGGCGATGTGATCACCACCGCGCTGGGCGCTTACATCGTGTGGGAAGCGCGCAATCTGGGCCTGTCGAAATGGCATCTCACCCGCATGGGCGCCAATGTCGCGTTCGATACGCTGGTGGGTCTGGTACCGCTGGTCGGCGATGCGGCGGACCTCATGTTCCGCTCCAACACGCGCAATCTGCGGATCATCAAAAAGCACCTTGATAAGCATCACCCCGAGACCCGCGTGATCGAGGGCTGACTTGCGCCGTTCCCGCTAATCGCTAGGGCTGAGCTGTGATGAGCAACGCGGTCACCTACACCAGCTATCTCGACCTTGAGAAGGTGCTGGATGCCCAGCATCCCGCTTCCGATGCGCATGACGAGCTGCTGTTCATTATCGTCCACCAGTCGAGCGAATTGTGGCTCAAATTGTGCTTGCACGAGCTGACCGGCGCGCGCGACGCGATCGAGGCGGACGAGCTTCGCCCGGCGTTCAAGATGCTGGCGCGCGTGGCCCGCGCTCAAGCGCAGCTGATCCAGAGCTGGGACGCGCTCAGCACTATGACGCCGCACGATTATTCAGCGATCCGGCCGCATCTGGGCGGCTCATCAGGCTTTCAATCGCCGCAATACCGCATGATGGAATTCATGCTGGGCGCGCGGCAGGAAAAGCATGTTCGCCTGCACGAAAAAACCGGCGATTGGGCGGATCGCCTGCGCCGCGAAATGGTGCGGCCGAGCCTGTACGACGCCGCCATTGCGCTGCTCGCCCGGCGCGGTTTCGCAATCGACCAGAGCGCGACGCAAAGAGACCTCAAAGCTCCTTACGAGCCCAATGAGAGCGTCGAGGCGGCCTGGGCGACCATCTACAAAGATCCGCAATCGCATTGGGATTTGTACGAGCTGGCCGAAAAGCTGGTCGACCTCGAATACCATTTCCAACGCTGGCGTTTCGGCCATTTGAAGACGGTTGAGCGGGTCATCGGCTTCAAGAAGGGAACAGGCGGCACACCGGGCGTGCCCTATCTCGAAGGGGTACTCAAACAGGCGTTCTTCCCTGAATTGCTCACGGTCAGGACCGCGATATGACGGGCCAGAGCCGTCGGCGCATCTGGGACATCTCGCAGCCGCTTCGCCCCGCTCTGCCGGTCTGGCCGGGGGACACCGCGTTCCAGCACGCGTGCACCTGGCGGATGGAGGAGGGTTCTCCCGTCAACGTCTCGGCGCTCACCCTATCGACACATTCGGGCGCGCACGCCGATGCGCCGCTGCATTATGAGCCGGGCGCCCCCGACATCGCGAGTGTCGATCTGGAGCCCTATCTGGGGGAGTGTCTGGTCGTTGATGCGCGCGCGGCGGGCGCGCTGATTGAAGTGGGCGATCTGCCGCATATCACCAGCGCGGACCGGGTGTTGTTTCGCACTTTTGAGCGCTTTCCTCGCGACACTTGGGACGCTGACACGACCGCAATTGCGCCCGAAACGATCGAGTGGCTCGCGGTGCAAGGCGTGAAGCTCGTAGGCATCGACACCCCTTCGATTGATCCGCAAACGTCCACGGAAATGCTCGCGCACAAGGCCGTCCTTAAACACGATCTGCGCATTCTGGAGGGGCTTGTGCTCGACGATGTGCCGGAGGGGCGATACGAGCTGATCGCGCTGCCTTTGCCGTTCGTCAACGCGGACGCCTCGCCTGTTCGCGCCGTCTTGAGAGAACTCGCATGACCCTCCACGAAAAGGCCCGCGAATACGACGCCGCAGACCCGTTGGCCGCCTATCGCGACCGCTTTACGCTGCCCGAAGGGGTGATCTACCTCGACGGCAATTCGCTTGGCGCGCTTCCCAAAACAACACCCGGCGCGATGGCGCGCGCGGTGGAGCAGGAGTGGGGCGAGGGCCTTATCCGCTCATGGAACGATGCCGATTGGTTCGAAATGGGCAGCCGTATCGGCGCCAAGATCGCGCCTCTGATCGGCGCGCACAGACACGAGGTTATCGCCTGCGACACAGTCAGCGCGAACCTGTTCAAGCTGATTGCCGCCGCGCTCGATATGCGCCCCGGACGCAAAACCATCCTCTCCGAACCCGGCAATTTCCCGACCGATGTCTACATGATCCAGGGGCTTGAGCGTCAGGGTCTGGCCAAGCGGCGACTCGCGCCGCGCGAAGAGCTTTTGGAGGCGCTTGATGAGGATGTTGCGCTGCTGATGCTCACCCACGCGCATTACAAGACGGGCGAGCTGTTCGACATGGCGGCGCTTACCAAAGCTGCGCATGAGGCGGGCGCTCTGGTCTTGTGGGATCTGTCGCATTCAACCGGCGCGCTTCCGGTGGATCTCAATGCGGTGGGCGCGGATTTTGCCACCGGGTGCGGGTACAAATATCTATGCGGAGGGCCGGGCGCGCCCGCTTTTGCTTATGTCGCCGAGCGCCATCTGGCCGCGTTGAAACAACCCCTCACCGGCTGGTTTGGCCACGCGCGCCCCTTCGCCTTTTCCGACGATTACGAAGCCGCGCCGGGTATCGAGCAATTGCAATGCGGCACGTCGCCCGTCCTCGCGCTGACCGCGCTCGAAGTCGGCGTCGAGTTGATCAGCGAAATCGGCGTGGCGCGGCTCGCGGGCAAATCGCGCGCGCTTTCCGAGTTTTTCCTCGAATGCATAGCCGAGCACGGCCTGGACCTTGCGCTTGTCAGCCCGGCGGGCAGCGGCGAGCGCGGCAGCCAGCTTTCGTTCCGGCACCCGCAAGCCTACGCCATTTGTCAGGCCCTGATCGCGCGCGGCGTCATCGGCGATTTTCGCGATCCCGATATCCTGCGCCTCGGCTTTGCGTCCGCTTACTTGCGTTTTGAAGATATGGCCGAGGCAGCCCGGCATCTGGCGCAGGTGCTCGATAGCGAAGAATGGCGCGAGGACCGCTTCACCCAGCGCGCCACAGTGACCTAGCGTTCCGGGTGAAGATCCCAGGCCTCAGGCCTCCAACTCAATGTCCCAGTACAGCCAGTCGCGCCACGTTTCGTGCAGGTAATTGGGCGGGAAGCTCTTGCCCGCTTGTTGCAATTGCCAGCTGGTCGGGCGGATCGGTTTCATCCGCACCGGCATCCCGGCTTGCTTAGGCGTGCGCCCGCCCTTCTTCATATTGCACGGCGCGCAGGCGGTCGCGATGTTCTCCCACGTTGTTTTCCCGCCCAGACGGCGCGGAATGACGTGGTCAAAGGTCAGATTGTGCGTGCTGCCGCAATATTGGCATTCGAACCGATCGCGCAGGAACAGGTTGAAGCGGGTGAAGGCGGGAAATTCGCTTTGCTTCACATATTGCCGCAGCGCGATGACGCTCGGGATCTTCATATCGAGGCTGGGCGAATGGACCTCGCGGTCATAGCTCTCGACGATATCGACGCGGTCCAGGAACACCGCCTTGATCGCGGTCTGCCACGGCCAGAGCGACAGCGGGTAATAGGACAAAGGCGTGTAATCCGCGTTCAGCACGAGCGCGGGGCACCCCGACAGATCGCGCGAAAGATCGCCATTAACGGCGCGCTGCGCGGCGGCTTCTTCTATCAGTTCGGCTTTGAACACTTTGAGCATTCCTCCCTGATTGACGGCAATCATGCCGTGGCAGGAAACGGAGTCAAAGTCGTGACAGGCTTTTCAGACCCGTGAAATGCGCTTCTCTAGGGGCAAGTCTGTGGGAAGCCTGTGGAAAACCTGTTCAGCGACTTGGCGTAAGCGGTGGATAGCGCGGCTGGCGCGCCTGTGCCAAAGAGTTTGGCGTCATGCCGTTCGTTACGCGCTTTGCCCCCAGCCCCAACGGCCCTCTGCACTTGGGCCACGCTTTTTCCGCGGTGATCGCGGCGCATGAAGCGTCGAGTGGGGGCGAATTTCTGCTGCGAATCGAGGATATCGACGGTCCGCGTTCGCGCCCCGAGTTCGCCGATGAATTCCGGCGCGATCTGGAGTGGCTGGGTCTGGAATGGCGCGAAGTGCCCGCACAATCGACCCGGCTCGCAACCTACCGCGCCGCCGCTGAGCGTCTGGAGCGCGAGGGACTGTTGTACCGATGCAGCGCCACACGCGGCGAATTGGACGCCTTGCCCAAACGGTGCGGTGAGGACGGGTTGGAATATCCCGGCAAAGCCAAGGATCTGGGGCGCGCTCCAAGGCAGGGCGAACCTTTCGCGCTCCGCCTGGATCTGGACGCAGCGATGGAGCGGGTTGGCGAGATCTTCTGGGAAGACCGCGAGGATGGCGCGGTGCGCGCCGATCCGCGCGCGTTCGGCGATGTTGTGCTGGTGCGAAAGGAATTGCCGGCAAGCTATCATCTGGCCGCCACGCTTG
>JBCCCM010000055.1:0-13941 GCA_039033515.1 Pseudomonadota bacterium | reverse complement strand
TCTGAGTAACATAGTTACTTTTCGACTCCGTTCGTCGAATACGCCCTTGGGTTCAGGCGTTTATTGCCCCACGAAGCGTTCGTAGATCCCCCCGAACGCCATCTGGACACCCATCGCATGATCCTTCGCCTGCCTAAAGCCGCTCTCCTCATCGCCCTGCCGATGCTAGCCGCGCCCGCTTTCGCTGACCCTGACGCCCCGGCTGAACCCGAACCGCCCGTCGAAGAAGAGGCGAAGGAGGAGAAGAAGGCCAAGGAAGAAAAGAAGATCTGCAAGCGCATCATGGCGCAGGCGGGCAGTCGTCGCCAGACCAAGATCTGCAAAACGCGCGCGGAGTGGAAGGCCTATAATCAGGACCAACGCAACCGCGCCGGTCGTCGCAACTAGCGCCACTTGCGCGGCTGAAACAGGCCGCGCGCGCACACTAAGATTGACATGAGGCGCCAGCCTGATAATGGCGCGCCTTCGCGAATTGGCCCCGCACCCCGGTGAAGCGGTGGCCGCGTTGAGAGGTTTTTCTCAACGGTGCGATGCCGGGTTCAATGGCCGTCCAGTGGGGGCGGTCCCGTAAATTTGAAGGAAACGACACATGTCGAAGCGCAAGAGCGCCAAGTATAAACTCGACCGCCGGATGGGTGAAAACATCTGGGGCCGTCCCAATTCTCCCGTGAACAAGCGTTCCTACGGCCCGGGCCAGCACGGTCAGCGCCGCAAGAGCAAGATGAGCGATTTCGGCCTGCAGCTGCGCGCCAAGCAAAAGCTCAAAGGCTATTACGGCGACGTCACCGAGAAGCAGTTCCGCTCGACCTACAAGGACGCAACGCGCCTTAAAGGCGACACCGGTCAGAACCTGATCGGCCTGCTCGAGCGCCGTCTCGACATGATCGTCTACCGCGCCAAGTTTGCGCCGACGATCTTTGCCGCGCGTCAGATCGTGAGCCACGGCCACATCTATGTGAACGGCGTGAAGTGCAACGTCGCAAGCCGCCGCTGCGATGTGGGCGATGTCATCAGCCTCGGCAACAAGGCCAAGGAAATGGCCCTTGTTATCGAAGCTCAGAGCCTGCCCGAGCGTGAGATCCCCGATTATGTCGTCCCCGATGGCAACGACAAAGTGGCCTTCACCCGCGTGCCCAAGCTCGACGAAGTGCCCTACCCGGTCACCATGGAACCCAACCTCGTGGTCGAGTTCTATTCGCGCTAGGCCGGTAAGGCTTTTTGCCGAATTTAGAAGTTACGGGCGGTCCTGCGGGGCCGCCCTTTTCTTTTGCCCCAAGCGGTGCGACACCCCTCTGACTTACGGCGACGGGGGGGATCTATGCCGCACAATATTTTGTTGATCGATGGCCATCCGGATAAGGGGCGCTTCGCCTCGCACCTGCTCGATCTGTACCAAGAGGCCCTGCCCAGCGAATGCACAGTCACGCGTGTGAACGTGCGCGATATGGAGTTCGCCCCGATCCTTCGCCACGGCTATCTCAAACGCACCGACTGGGAACCGGACATTACCGCCCTCGCCGAAGCTTTTGACGCCTGCGATCACGCCGTGTTCGCGTTTCCAATGTGGTGGGGAGCTGAGCCTGCGGAGCTCAAAGGGCTGATCGAACGGCTGTTCCTGCCCGGCTTTATGTACCAATTCCGCCAGGATAGCGCCTTGTGGGACAAATATCTCGAAGGGCGATCCGCCGATGTTCTGGTCACAATGGACACGCCCGCCTTCTTCCTGCGGCTGCTCTATGGCAATTCGATTATCCGGCGTTGGAAGGGGCAAGTGCTGGGTTTTGTCGGGTTCAATCCGGTCCGTTTCCGCGTTTTTGCGCCGATCAAGGATGGCGGCGCGCAGAAGAACTTCGCCAAATGGAGCAAGAGCATTTCCGCGCTCGCGCGTTCGATCGAACCGAAAAGCCGCGACAGGAAGCAGGCGCGCCTCCCGGCCTTCCTCGGCAAGAACTAGGCTGACCACCCTTAGCCGCGCGTTTTATCCCAGACGTCAAATTCGTACGCGATTGAGCCCTCGACCAAGCGTTCCCACAGATCCACGATCACGTCCGCAGGCATCCCGCGCGCCTCGGCGTCTTTGACTGCTTGGTCAATGACATAGGCCTTTCGCTCGGTGTCGCGCACTGCCTCACGGTTGGGTTTGATGCGGGCGGCGGCGCGCATATAGCCAAATCGGCGGTCGAGCAACGCCACCAGCTCGCGGTCGGTCGCGTCCACGCCCACGCGCACCTCGATCATGGTCTCGCAGTCGTCGGGCAGTTTGGCGGGAGGTTCGCGCATCAATCGGGCTTTCCGGGCTTGCTGGTTCGTAGGTAATTGCGCCGAAACTCGGCGGCAAAGGCGGCAAATCGCCGCTGCTCAATGGCATCGCGCATCGCCTTCATCAAGGCTTGGTAGAACGCCAAATTGTGTTCGGTGAGGAGCATGGCTCCCAGCATTTCGCGCGACTGAATAAGGTGATGCAAATAGGCCTTGGAATAATCGCGCGACGCGGCGCAGTCCGAGCCGGCATCGATGGGTTCCTGATCCTCGGCGAATTTCGCGTTGCGCAGGTTGATCGGCCCGCTCCAGGTGAACGCCTGACCGTTGCGGCCTGACCGGGTAGGCAGCACGCAATCGAACATATCGATCCCGCGCTCCACCGCACCCACAAGATCATCCGGTTTGCCGACGCCCATGAGATAGCGTGGGCGATCCACGGGCAGTTGCTCGGGCGCGTAATCGAGCACGCCGAACATCGCCTCCTGCCCTTCGCCCACGGCCAGGCCGCCCACCGCGTATCCATCAAAGCCGATATCGATGAGCTTGTCTGCGCTGATGCGGCGCAGCTCTTCGTCGAGCGCCCCCTGCTGGATGCCAAATAGCGCGGCGCGGCGCGCGTGCTCTTCGCCCGCGTCAAAGCCGTCCCGGCTGCGCCTCGCCCAGCGCATGGAAAGCTCCATTGAGGCGGCGATTTCATCGCGCGGGCGATCCGCGCGTGGGCATTCGTCGAACGCCATGACGATATCGGAGCCGAGCAGGCGCTGGATCTCCATTGAGCGTTCGGGCGTCAGCATGTGCTTTGACCCGTCGATATGGCTGCGAAACTCGACGCCTTTTTCGGTCAGCTTGCGCAATTCCGACAGGCTCATCACCTGATAGCCGCCGCTGTCGGTCAGGATCGGGCGATCCCACTTCATGAAATTGTGCAATCCACCAAGGCGCGCCATGCGCTCCGCGCCCGGGCGCAGCATCAGATGATAGGTGTTGCCAAGAATAATGTCCGCGCCAAGCGCGCGCACGTCTTGCGGCTTCATCGCCTTGACCGTCGCAGCGGTGCCGACGGGCATGAAGGCTGGCGTCTGAATATCGCCGCGCTGCATCGCAATGGTCCCGCGCCGCGCACGCCCATCGGTGTTGTGCAGGGTATAGGTGAAGCGCGGTCGCGCGCTTTGATCCGCGCTCATTCTCGAAGTCGCCAACCGGTTTTGAAGATATAAGCGATCACACCCGTGCACAGCGCCAGAAAGCCTAGCGTCAGCCCTAGTGACACGCCAATCGAGACATCCGAGGTGCCATAAAAGGTCCAGCGCAGCCCGCTCACCAGAAACGCAATCGGATTAAGCAGCGCGACCGTGTCCCAAGGCTTGGGCAGCATATCGAGCGAGTAGAACGTGCCGCCCAGAAACGTCAGCGGGGTGAGGATCAGCACCGGAATTATGCCAAGCTTTTCAAAGCTGTCTGCCCAAATGCCGAGAATGAACCCGAACAGCGAGAAACTCGCCGCGACCAGCATGATGTAGCCGAGCGCGAAGAGCGGATACTTGATCTCATAATCGACGAAGAAGTTCGCCGTGGCGAGAATGATTGCGGCCAGGATCAGGCTCTTGGTGGCGGCGGCTCCGACGAATCCGACCAACGTTTCCGCCACGCCAATGGGCGCGGATAACAGCTCGTAAATCGTGCCGGTGAAGCGCGGCATGTAGATGCCGAAGCTGGAGTTGCTGGTCGTCTCACCCAGCAGGGTCAGCATGAGCAGGCCCGGAATGATGAAAGCGGCGTATTCGACGCCGTCAATCGCGGGCATACGCGCGCCGATCGCGCTGCCGAATACGATGAAATAGAGCGAGGTGGTGATGACGGGGGCCAGGATGGACTGAAACGCAGTGCGGAAAGAACGCATCATCTCGCGCTTGTAAATCGCCAGAGTGCCGGTGACGCTGAAGCTCATGGCGTGCCTCCTTGCGCGTCGGTTTGCGCGACCAGGTCCACAAAGATGTCTTCGAGCGAGCTGTCGTGAATATCGAGCCCGGTGTAATCGATCCCTTCGCGGATCAGCGCTTTGGTGAGATCCGCGACTTCGGCGCGCCCTCCCCCTTCGCCGCTGCCGCCGCGATAGCACAGCTCGCGCCCGCCTTTGCGCAGTTCGACCGGATAGGCTGCGATGCTGGCGGGAAGAGCGTCGAGCGGCTGCGCGAGTTCGATGATCGCTTCGGTGTTGCCGAGCTTTTCCATCATCGTCGCTTTGTCGTCGACCATCAGGATGCGGCCTTTGCGGATGACGCCGACGCGGTCGGCCATCAGTTCCGCTTCTTCGATGTAGTGCGTGGTGAGGATGATGGTGGTCCCGCCTTCGCGCAAAGCCGCGATCTGCTCCCACATGCCCTTACGCAGTTCGACATCGACGCCCGCAGTGGGTTCATCGAGGAACAGTAAGTCAGGCTCATGACTGAGCGCCTTCGCGATAAGCACGCGGCGCTTCATCCCGCCTGACAATTCGCGGATCTGGCTGTCCTTTTTCTCCCAGAGAGAGAGTGATCGGAGGATCTCTTCGATCTTGGCGTTATCCTTTGGATAGCCAAACAGGCCGCGCGAATACGACACCGCACGCCAGACGGTCTCAAACATGTCGGTCGCGAGCTCTTGCGGGACCAGTCCGATCCGGGCCCTTGCTGCGCGCCAATCGGTCGCCAGATCATGGCCGAACGCCGACATGGTGCCCGAGGTCGGGCGCACCAGCCCGCACACCGCGCCGATCAACGTGGTCTTGCCTGCCCCGTTCGGGCCAAGCAGCGCGAAAATCTCGCCCTTGCGGATGTCCAGATCGACCCCGTCCAGCGCCTTTGTGCCGCCTGAATAGACCTTGCTGAGGCCACGAAGAGAGAGAACGGTTTCAGACATCGCTCACCCGCTAGGGCAGGAGCAGCGAGGAGTCACCATAGGAGTAGAAACGATAGTTGTTTTCGATGGCGTGCGCGTAGCCGGCCATCATGCGATCGCGCCCCATCAGCGCGCTCACCAGCATCATCAGCGTCGATTTGGGTAAGTGAAAATTGGTCATAAGGCCATCGACCGCGCGGAAGGTGTAGCCTGGCGTGATGAAGATCGAGGTCTCGCCTGAAAAGGCCCTGATCTGTCCATCCTCGCCCACCGCGCTTTCCAGCAAGCGCAGCACCGTGGTGCCAACCGCGATGACGCGCCCGCCATTTGCGCGCACCGTGTTGAGCCGTTGAGCGGTGTCTGCATCGATATGGCCGATTTCGGCGTGCATATCGTGATCGTCGGTGTCGTCGGCCTTGACCGGCAGGAACGTCCCCGCGCCCACATGCAGGGTCAAAGTCTCGCGACCGATCCCGCGTTCATCGAGGGCCTCGACCAAGCGATCCGTGAAATGAAGTGAGGCTGTGGGAGCAGCGACCGCGCCGTCTTTCGCCGCGAACATCGTCTGATAGTCGGTCAGATCCTGACTATCGACGCCGCGTTTTTGCGCGATATAGGGCGGCAGTGGCATGGTGCCGGCCCGGTCGAGCAAGACCTCCACCGGCTCCTCGCCTTCAAAGAAGAGGGTCAACGATCCATCATCGAAGCGCGCTTGCGCAATGGCTGTGACGCCGCCGCCGAACACTAATTGATCGCCGATCTTCACCCGTTTCGCGTTGCGGATGAAGGCTTGCCAGCGCCGCAGATCCAAGCGTTTGTGAAGGGTCGCTCCGATCTTGGCCTCGCCATTGGCGCGGCGCCCCTCCAATTGCGCGGGGATCACGCGCGTGTCGTTGAACACCAGCGTATCGCCCGGGTTCAGGAGGCCCGGCAGGTCGAGCACGCCCGCGTCTTCGAATGGGGTGTCCGCCCCCCGCACCACCAACATCCGAGCCGCGTCGCGCGGGCGCGCAGGGCGCAGCGCGATGCGTTCTTGCGGGAGCTCGAAATCGAACAGGTCAACGCGCATGGCTGAGCCTTCCGCGCGCTTACGATTATTGCTGCTGCAACGGTGCGTTCAGCAGGTCAGCCGAAATCGCCGACTCTTCCGACGAAGCGCCCGGCTCCGGGCGCGGCTTGTTCTGGCTCGCGAGCGAGGCTTGAAGAATACGCGTGGGATTGCGCGGCGGCTCGCCCCGGTTGATCTCATCCACGGCGGCCATATTTTCGATCACGCGGCCAAAATTGGTGTAGCGTTTGTCGAGGCTGAAACGCGGATAGAAGACGATGAAAAACTGGCTGTTCGCGCTGTCATCATCCGGGCCACGCGCCATGGAAACCGAGCCACGCACATGCGGCAACGAGTTGAACTCGTTCTTGAGATCGGGAAGCTCGGACCCGCCGCGTCCGGTGCCGGTCGGATCGCCGCCCTGCGCCATGAAGCCTTCCATCACGCGGTGGAAGATGATGCCGTCGTAAAACCCCTGACGGGTCAGTGTCTGGATCCGCTCAATGTGGTTGGGGGCCCAGTCTTCCATCAGGCGGATCTTGATCCGCTCTCCGTTGGAAAGGTCGAGCACCCAGATCGTATCCAGATCTTCGTCGACGTTGTAATTGATGTCTTCGTAGAAACGCGGGGGCGCGGGCGCGGCGTCGTCTTCCGCTTCATCCTCGGTCTCGTCCTCAGCCTCCTCTTCAGCGGCTTCCTCCTCAGTCGTTTCTTGCGGATCGGTCTCGGCGTCTTGCGCCATCGCGCCAAAGGGCGCGGTGGCCAACAGAAAGGCGGCGGAGGCTTTGAGGAGAGTTCGCTTAATCATCGGTTTCGTTTTTACGCTTCGCATTGCTGGTCGGCCCCGCATCTAACGGCGCGCGCCTGACACTTCAATGAATGATCGCATGTGATCCCCGACGCCCGCGTTAGAGATCGCCTTTGCGACCAATCTTTTCCACACGTGCCAAAACGTCTTTTTCAACTTCAGGGCTCACGAATTTCGCAATCTCGCCGCCGTAAAGCGCGATTTCCTTGACCAATTTGCTGGCGATGGGTTGCAGGCAGACATCCGCCATCAGGAAGACGGTCTCGACATCGTCGTCGAGCTGCTGGTTCATGCCCGCCATCTGGTATTCATACTCGAAGTCCGCGACCGCGCGCAGGCCACGCACAATCACGCTCGCGCCTTGTTGGTGCGCGAATTTGACGAGGAGCGAATTGAACCCGATCACCTTGACGTTGTCGAGGCCGAGCGTTTCGACCTCGCGTTCGACCATCGCAAAACGTTCCTGAGTGGTGAACATCGGGTTCTTTGAGGGGTTAGTGGTGACGCCAATTATCAGCGTGTCGACCAGCTTCGACCCGCGCCGGATAATGTCCGCATGGCCCAGAGTGATCGGGTCGAAAGTGCCCGGATAAATGCCAATGCGTTTGGTCATGAGTCAGGCAATTCCCATTTTACGAGTGTGATGTCGGGCTTCTCCGTCGCGTCGAAGGTCACATATTCCGCCCAGCCTTGCTCGCTTTTGAAGCGGTATTCGGAGCGCACGGTGTTCTCCCAACCCATCTCAGCGATGGCCGCCTTGATTTCGGTTACGCATTCGCCGCTTGCAAAGAACACCGAAAAGCCTCCGGGGCGTCTCTTGTCGGGATTGCGACCGCCTTCGAGCAGGTTCACCTGATTGCATTGCGGCGCGTCGAACCGATCCACCACGCGGGCGATGGCGCTCTCCCTCCTGTCTTGCGCCACCTCTTCGGGTAGCTCGAGAGTGACCTTCTTCCCTTCATCGCTGGTCAGCGTGAGGCTGTCAGCGCTTTGTTCGGAATTCGAACAGGCGTTCAACGAGGCCAGGACGCCGACAGACACCAGAGCCGCCTTCACCGGTCGCGCTCCACAATAAACCGCGCCAACGCGCGCAAAGTCTCGGCTTCTTTGCCGTGGGCGCTGAGGTGCGCGACGGCCTGATCGACCAATGCGCGCGCCTGTTCGCGCGCCTTGTCGACGCCCATCAATGTGACGAAGGTTTGTTTGCCCTGGCTTTCGTCCTTGCGCAGCGCCTTGCCCGCTTTATCCGCGTCGCCTTCGACATCGAGCAGATCGTCCGCGATCTGGAAGGCGAGACCAATATCGCGCGAATAAGCACGCAGATGGGCCCGCCCCTCTGGTGCAACCTTGCCCAGAATAGCGCCCATCTCGACACTGGCGGCGAGCAGCGCGCCGGTCTTCAATTGCTGGAGCCGGGTGACCGTGTGCAGGTCGTAATCCACGCCCTCTTCGTCCGCGACCATGTCCATCATCTGCCCGCCCGCCATACCGTTCATACCGCTCGCCGTGCCGAGCGTCAGGATCAGTTCGGAACGGGTGAAAGGATCGGTGCTGGTTTTCTCATCCGCCAGGATCTCGAACGCCAGCGCGTGCAGCGAATCACCCGCCAGCACAGCGGTTGCTTCGTCAAATTCGTGGTGCAGGGTCGGCTTGCCATGGCGAAGGTCATCATCGTCCATGCACGGCAGATCATCGTGGATCAGCGAATAGACGTGGATCGCCTCCACCGCGGTCCCCACCCGCACGGCCGCATCGCGCGAAACGCCGAACAGCTCTGCGGTGCTGGCGACGAGCAGCGGGCGCACGCGCTTGCCTCCGCCAATCGCGGCGTACCGCACCGCTTCGACCAGGCGCGCGCGTGTGTCGTTTGGCACCTGCAAAGCGGCGTCAAACACTGCGTCCACTTCGCGCTGGACCCGTTTCAGGCTGTCGCCGAGCAGATCCCCATCGATCCCCACCAGCATCTCCTTAAGAAGCCCCGTCGAGCGGCACGGTGCCGCTGGGCGCGCCGCCCGGCCCCGTCACGATCTTTTCGATCCGCGCCTGCGCCGCGTCGAGCCGCTTTTGACAGGCGGCGCGCAGTTTCTCGCCGCGCTCATACAGCGTGATCGACTGGTCGAGCGGGACATCGCCGCGTTCCAATTGGTGCACGATCGCTTCGAGTGCGCTCAGCGCCTCTTCAAAGCTCATCTGTTCGATTTCGGGGCTGTTCTGGCCCGGCGTTTTACCCTCGTCCATGACCTGAGCATTGACCGCGCGCAGGCAGGCGGTCAAGGCGTACTGGCAACGGGAAAACGACAAAATGGCAAAATACGCGGTCGCTTATATCATAGCGGCGATCATCTTCGGCGCGATGGACGCGGTCTGGCTCAGTTGGGCGGGCCCCAATCTGTATGAGCCTACGATTGGCGAGATCATGGCGCAGGATTTCAACGTCTGGGCGGCGGGCGCGTTCTATTTTATCTATCTGGCGGGTATGGTCTATTTCGGGATCCGCCCAGGCCTGCAAAGCGGGCGGGTGAGCGCTGCGTTGGTAAATGGGGCGCTGCTGGGCGCGCTTTGCTACGCGACGTTCGACCTTACCAGCCAAGCGGTGTTCAAGGTTTGGGCGACGCATATTTCGCTTATGGATATCGCGTGGGGCGCCTTTGCCACCGGCACGACAAGCGCGATAACGACCGCGCTCACGCTCAAGATCACAGCGCCAAAAGGCTAAGCGCGCCGTAAAGATTAGCGCAAAAACAGGGACCGCACACCGCCATGTTTATCGGACACTTCGCTCCTGCCTTTGTCGCCTCGGCGCTTGGCCCGCGCGCGCCGAGCCTCGGCGTCACCTTCGTCGCGGCGCAGTTGGTCGACTGGGCGTTCTTCATTTTCGCTATCGTCGGAATCGAGAAAATGCGGATCGAGCCCGGCGCAACAGTGATGGTGCCGTTTGACCTTTATTACGTGCCCTACACGCACAGCCTATTGGGCTCAGCGGTGTGGGCGGCGGTGTTTGCGTTGATCGTCCTGATTGCCAAGCGCAACGCGCTCGCGGGACTGCTGGCAGGGCTGGTTGTCCTGTCGCACTGGCTGCTGGACCTTGTCGCGCATCGGCCTGACCTCACCCTGATGGGCAGCGAGCCGCATTACGGCCTCGGCCTGTGGAATTACCCCATGGTGGCGATGCCGCTGGAGATCGGTTTGGTGCTGGGCTCGCTGTATTTTTACCTCAGACGAACGCGCGGCCCTGCTGGTCCGCCTGCCGTTCTGCTGCTCACGCTGTTGGTGCTGCAAGCGATCAATTGGTTCGGGCCTGAACCGACCGAGGCGAACCTGTTCCTCCATCTGCAAGCGCTGATCGCGTTTGGCGTGCTGACGCTTTTGGCGGCGTGGGTCGGGGAGAATCGCCAATTTGTGCGACGCGGCGGGTTGGCGGCTCCCAGCGTGTGACTTAAAGCGCTCGGCTATGAGCGAAATCACACCGGACATCGTCGAGTCCCACGGGCTCTCACCTGAAGAATATGACCGCGTCCTCGCGGGCCTTGGCCGAGAGCCCAATCTGGTGGAGCTCGGCATCTTTTCGGTCATGTGGTCCGAGCATTGTTCGTACAAGAGCTCGCGCCTGCATCTGAAGAAACTGCCGACCGAAGCGGAATGGGTGATTTGCGGTCCGGGTGAAAACGCGGGCGTTATCGATATCGGCGATGGTCAGGCCGCGATCTTCAAGATGGAGAGCCACAACCACCCCTCTTACATTGAGCCCTATCAAGGCGCCGCGACGGGTGTTGGCGGAATCTTGCGCGACGTTTTCACCATGGGCGCGCGGCCCGTTGCGAATATGAACGCGCTGCGTTTCGGCCGACCCGATCACCCCAAGATGAAGCATCTGGCGCAAGGCGTGGTCGCCGGGATCGGCGGCTATGGCAATTGCGTGGGCGTGCCGACCGTGGGCGGCGAGACGAACTTCCACCCCGCCTATGATGGCAATATCCTAGTCAACGCGATGACCGTCGGCGTGGCTGACGCGGACAAGATTTTCTATTCGGCCGCCAGCGGCGTCGGGAACCCCATCGTCTATGTCGGCTCCAAGACCGGGCGCGACGGCATCCACGGCGCGACCATGGCGAGCGCGGACTTCGAGGAAGACGCCGAGGCCAAGCGCCCCACCGTGCAGGTCGGCGATCCCTTCACCGAAAAGCTGTTGATCGAAGCCTGCCTTGAACTGATGGCCACCGACGCCATCGTCGCAATTCAGGATATGGGCGCGGCGGGTCTTACATCGTCCAGCGTCGAAATGGCGACCAACGGCAAGGCAGGCATCCGGCTCGATATGAACAAGGTGCCCTGCCGCGAAGAGGGCATGACGCCCTACGAAATGATGCTGAGCGAGAGCCAGGAGCGCATGCTCATGGTCTTGAAGCCCGGCAAAGAGGCCATGGCGCAGGCGATCTTCGAGAAGTGGGAGCTCGATTTCGCGATCATCGGCGAAGTGACCGACACGCAGCGGATGGTGCTCGAATTTGACGGCGAAGTCGTGTGCGACATCCCGCTTGGGCCGCTGGCTGCGGACGCGCCGGAATATGACCGCCCCTATATCTCGAAAGAGGAATACGCGCAGTGGGCCGGCGTGACGCCGGTCAAAGGCGCGCCGGATACCGATAATCCTGGCGCGGACCTGCTCAAACTGCTCGCCTCGCCCAACCTCGCCTCCCGCGCGTGGATTGCCGAGCAATATGATAGTCAGGTCATGGCCGACACGCTGCAAACCGGTGGCGACGCCGCGGTGGTGCGGGTGCATGGGAGCGACAAGGCGCTCGCGATCAGCACCGATTGCACGCCGCGCTATGTCTACGCCGATCCCTATGAGGGCGGCAAACAGGCCATCGCTGAGGCCTATCGCAACATCTGCGCGGTGGGCGCGCGCCCGCTGGCGGTGACAAATTGCCTCAACTTCGCCAATCCGCAACGCCCGGAAATCATGAGCCAATTTGTCCACGCCTTGGAAGGTATGGGCGATGCGTGCCGCGCGCTCGATTTCCCTATCGTCTCAGGCAACGTCTCGCTCTACAACGAGAGCAAGGCGACCGGCGGCGGCAGCGCGATCCTGCCCACGCCCGCGATTGGCGGGGTGGGTATCCTCGACGACGCGAGCAAGATGGTCACGCCCGCTTTCAAGGCCGAGGGCGACGCTATCTACCTGCTCGCGCCCGAATTCTGGGCCAAGCCGGACCCGACCCGCTCGCATCTGGGCAAGTCGCTGTGGCTCGATGTGGTCCACGGTCGCGATGAAGGCCGCGCGCCGCCTGTGAACCTTGCTGCTGAGTTCGGCGCCGGGCAGATCGTGCGCACGCTGATCGGCGAAGGTCTGCTTTCCGCCGTCCACGACGTTTCCGACGGCGGCCTTGCCGTTGCGCTGGCCGAAATGGCGCTGTCCGGCGGGATCGGGGCCGAGGTTTCCGCCAACGACGCCTACACCCCCGCGCAATGGTGGTTTGGCGAGGATCAGGCGCGCTACGTCATCACGGTCAGCCCGGACAACGCCGACGCGTTCAACCGCATCGTCGCGCAGGGGCCCGATATCGACGAGGCGGAAATGGTCGGCTTCACCCGGATCGGCACCGTGAGCGGCGACAGCCTTCTTGGCGTCAAATTGGCCGACCTGCGAACCGCGCATGAAAGCTTCTTCAAAGACTGGATGGAGGCCTAGCGCCTCCGCCAAACCATGCCCGATAAAGCGCCCGCCTCTACGTTGGTTTTCGTCGCGCTGATTGTGTTTATCGACATGGTCGGAATCGGGCTGATCGTGCCGGTCTTGCCGGGCCTGCTTGAAGAGATCACGGGCGAAGGCCTTGATCGCACAGCTGAAATCGGCGGCTGGCTGCTCTTCGCCTACGCCCTGATGCAGTTCCTGTTTGCGCCAATCATCGGCGGGCTTTCGGATCGCTATGGCCGGCGACCCGTTTTGCTGGTCACTCTGTTTGCGCTCGGCGTCGATTACCTCATCATGGCGCTCGCACCGGACCTGTTGTGGCTCTTTATCGGTCGCGTCTTGTCCGGGATCATGGGCGCAAGCTGGGCCGCCGCCAATTCGTGCATCGCCGATGTGGCGAGCAAGGAAGAGCGCGGCAAATTGTTCGGCATCATGGGCGCGGCGGGCGGCAGCGGCTTTGTCATCGGCCCGGCTATTGGCGGTATTATCGGCGAATACGGCGTGCGGCTGCCCTTTTTCGCCTCCGCCGCGCTGGCGATTGTCGGGGCCATCATCGGCTTCTTCATCCTCAAAGAAACGCTGCCTCCTGAACGCCGCCGCGCCTTTACACTGGCCCGCGCGAACCCGCTGGGCACCTTGGTCCAGATGAGCCGCAACCCTGTCGTCATCGGGTTTATCGCGGTCATCTTTTTCATGCAGCTGGCCGGGCAATCGCAGATGTCGGTGTGGTCCTATCACACGCAGCTGATGTTCAATTGGAGCGAGCGCGATATCGGTTTCAGCGTCGCGCTGTTCGGCATTGTGATCGCGCTGGTCCAGGGCGGCGTGACCGGTCCGGTGATCGCGCGCATCGGGCCAGAGCGCACCGCGATGCTCGGCTTCTTCCTCTCGTTTCCAGCCTTTTATTTGTTCGCTTTTGCCCAATCGAGTTGGATGATGATCGTCGGCATCCTGTTTGGAGGGTTAGGCGGCCTCACCTTCCCCGCCCTGCAGCAGATGATGAGCGCGCGCATCGCCGAAGACGCGCAAGGCGAATTGCAAGGCGCGGTCGCCAGCGCGATGAGCATCACGAGCATTATCGGCCCGCTGATCATGACGGCCGCGTTCGGTGCCTTTGCCGATGATGAAGGGCTGTATTTCCCCGGCGCGCCCTATCTGATCGCGGCGGCGTTTTCACTGGTCGGCATTGGGATCGCGATCTGGACCATTGCACGAAAGCGATCCGCGCTTACGGCGTAAAACCGCTCGTTA
>JBCCCM010000054.1:0-14468 GCA_039033515.1 Pseudomonadota bacterium | reverse complement strand
TCCCTTCCCCAACTGGTATTCTTTGCCCCCGTTCCTAACGTCATCCTGGGCTAAGCACCATAGCAACTCTTGAGGCCAACCTTTAGGGGTAATGGAAATGTGCCTTACGGGCCGCATGATGGGCGCGGAAGAAGCCGAGCGCTGCAATCTGGTGGTGCGCGTGGTGCCGCAAGCCGACCTGATCGCCGAGGTTCTCAAGACCGCCGCCACCATCGCCTCCAAGCCACCCATGGCCGCCATCGCGAACAAGGACATGGTCAACGCTGCGTTTGAAACGACGCTGGACCAGGGCCTGATCATGGAGCGCCGCATCTTCCAGATCCTCACCGCGAGCGAGGACAAGGCCGAGGGAATGGCGGCGTTTATCGAGAAGCGTGAGGGGCAGTGGAAAGGGCGGTAGGGTTAGCTCCCCTGTCCGTCATTGCGAGCGCAGCGAAGCAATCCATGGCGCGGTTCTGAATTTCAACCCTTTGGTTCATGGATTGCCGCGCCTTCGGCTCGCAATGACGAGGAATGGAACGCGATGCGCCTTTCCTACATCGCCGGGCATGCGATAGGGTTGAAGCCCGGTGGTTGAGGTCTGCAAAAGCCCTGCTGAAGGCCGAAACCGGTAAGACTGGAAGGTGACACACTATGCCTCGAAAAACAGATCAAGCTTATGATTTTGCGACTAAATTAAGGCTTCGTCTTTTTCGCAGAACCACCGCATCAGTGTAACACCAAGCACAGGAATTAGACCCATGAAAATCGCCTTTATCGGCCTTGGCAATATGGGCGGCGGGATGGCCGCCAACCTTGTGAAAGCGGGCCACGAAGTGCGCGCCTTCGACCTTTCCGAAGAAGCTCTGGGCGCGGCCAAGGATGCCGGATGCGAGACGTTCGACACCGCGCGCGAGGCGTGTGCGGAGGCCGAAGCAGTGGTCTCGATGCTGCCCAACGGTGCTATCGTGAAATCGGTCTACGAAGGCGAAGTTTTCGGCCGCGCTCCGGCGGGGGCTGTCCTGCTCGATTGCTCCACCATCGATGTCGCCACTGCGAAAGAGGTGATCGCCAAGGCCACCGAGCACGGCTACGCGATGGTAGATGCGCCGGTTTCGGGCGGTATCGCGGCGGCGAATGGCGGTACGCTCACCTTCATGGTGGGCGGGGCCGAAGACGCGTTTGGCCGCGCAGAGCCGATCCTTGAGGCGATGGGTACGGCAGTGATCCACGCGGGCGATGCGGGCGCGGGGCAGACGGCCAAGATTTGCAACAACATGCTGCTCGCCATCACCATGATCGGCACCGCCGAGGCTATGAAAATGGCCGAGAAGCTGGGTCTTGATCCGCAGAAATTCTACGAGATTAGCTCGCAATCGTCCGGCTATAACTGGTCGCTCAACGCCTACACGCCGCTGCCCGGTGTCGGGGTCGAAAGCCCGGCAGATAACGGCTACGCGGGCGGCTTTGCCACACCCTTGATGGTTAAGGATTTGCGGCTCGCCATGGAAGCGGCGGAAACCTCGGATGCGGCGGTGCCTCTGGGCTCGCGCGCGGCGGCGCTTTACGAGGACTTTCTGGGCGCGGGCAACGAAGCGCTCGACTTCTCAGCGATTATCAAGACGTATTCGTGACGCCCCTCACAGCGGACGGTTGATCTCGGCTATGATCCGCTCAAGCCACTCGCGTGGCGCTGTGCGGCGTCCGATATCCGCAACGAATTCCTGACCGCGCGCAACGCTCTTCAATCGCCCGCCACGAAGCCATCGATCGGCGCGGTCGTGATAGGACAGCCCTCCGCGTTGAAGCCAATCGGGTCGCTGCCACAGGCTCGGCGAACCGCCCGGCACGGTGAGCCTCAAAGCCTCGCTCGCGCGCTTTGCCGTGCGACCCTCTCCGCGCCAGATCACATCATTCGAACCATGCATCCCCAGAGCGTGCGGGTGATCCAGATCAAGCATCGCCTGAGGCACGCCGGCTTTCAGTTCCACGATCTCCTCCACGCGCAAATAGGCAAAGATCCGGTGGTGTGGCTCGCCCGTCGCCTCCTCGGCAAACAGGCCGAAGAACACGAACACATCGCCCAGCCCCACGCCCTGCCGCTCCAGATGCGTTTGCGCCGCGCCGGTCTGGCCAAAGGCGCAGGTGCCATCGGGCAGGAACATCGGATCGTGGTGGCACAGATCGCCCGCGCCCAGCTTGCCCCGGCTCGCCTGCGTCGCATATTCGCCAAGGCCCAGATCACCATAGGTCGTGCGCGAGAACCCTTTGCTATCCGGGATCGGCAGGCTTAGTGGCGCGCCGTTCACAATCGGCGAAGGCCCACCCCCGGCGCTCGTATCAAACCCCTTGCGTGAAAAGACGATCCGCATCGCAAAGCTGTAGCGCGTTTCGTTTGCGCGATCACCCGCTCCCTTTTGCGCCTGATGCGCCGCGCGCTCGCTTTGCTTTGCCCCGCGTTTGCGCGTAGAGGCTGGCGCGATGGCTCAGAACAGAAAAGTCACCGCTCTGATCATGGCTGGGAAACGCTCCGGCGCGCTCGATCCGCTCGCCGAGCGCGCGGGCGTCGCGCAGAAATGCGTGGTGCCGGTGAACGGTGTCCCGATGGTCGCGCGTGTCGCTCAGGCGGTCGCGGGCACGCCCGAGGTGGGCGAAATCCGCGTCGTCGCGCACGAGACCAAGGAGGTCGCCGCTCACCCCATTATCGCTCAGCTGATTGCGCAAGGACGGCTGACCTTTGCCGATGGGCAGTTCAACATCGTCGACAGCGTTTTTTCCGGAGCGCACGGCGCGCAATTTCCGCTGCTGATCACGACCGCCGACAACTGCCTGGTCACGCCGGAGGGCTACAGCGAATTCATCGCCAAATGCCGCGCAACCGACGCAGGCGGCGCGGCCGGATTGGCGCGCAAGGAAGACGTTCTCAAAGCAGATCCGGTCGGTCAAAAACGCTTTTACGAATTCAAGGACGGTCAGTTTTCCAATTGCAACATGTACTGGATCGGCAGCCAGGAAGCGCTGAGCGCGGCTGAAATCATGCGCGGCGGCGGGCAGTTCGTGAAGTTCCCCGCGCGCATTATCAAAGCCTTTGGTTTCATGAACCTGATCCGCTTTCGCCTCGGCATTGGCTCCAAGGAGGCTTTGTTCAAGCAGATTTCCAAACGCTTTGGCTTCAACATGGTCCCGGTCGAATTATCCGACGGACACTACGCCATCGATGTCGATAACGAGCGCACCTTCAATGTCACCGAAAAGATCCTGAAGCAGCGCGAAGGCGACGCCGCCGCCGCCTGAAAGGGCGGGCGAGCGAGCGACCGGACGAGCGAGACAGGGCCAAGCGGATGAAGCGCCTTCTAGCAAATATCGGGTGGCTGCTTGGCGGGCGCGGCTTCAACGCCGTGATGAGCCTTGTGTACCTCTATCTGGCGACCAACGCGCTGGGGCTTGAAGGGTTCGGATATTTCGCGCTAATCGTCGCGCTGGGGCAGGCGATCACCGGGCTCGCGAATTTCCAGACCTGGCAGTTCATCGTGCGCTGGGGCGCCAATGGGGGAGGCTCTCCCGAAGAACCCGATCCCGCGGCGGTTCGCGAGGCGACCGGGTTTGCGATGGCGCTCGACATGCTTTCGGTCATTCTGGGAAGCGCAGTCGCCGCCGTGGTGGTCGCCACCGCGCCTTTGTGGCTGCCTTTGCCGCAAGACCTTTTGTGGCTGACCTTTGGCTATTGCGTCGTCTCGCTGCTTTCGATCCGCACCACACCCACCGGGCTTTTGCGGCTGCGGTTCAAGTTCGCAACCGCCACCTTCGCCGAAGCCGTGCAGCCCGCCATTCGCGCGGTGGGGGCGGTCCTGGCGACGCTGTTCATGCCCGATGTCTTCGGGTTCATACTCGCCTGGGCCGCGTCCGAAGTAGCCGTCGCTATCGCCTTGTGGATCGCCGCGATCCAGACCGATCGCCCCGATCCGCGTGCGCTCAGCCTTCGCCGTATACCCGCCAAATACCCCGACGCCTGGGCGTTCGTGTGGTCGACCAATATGTCGGGCACGCTGACGATTGCGGGCAAGCAGGTGATTATCCTGCTTGTCGGCACGTTCGGCGGCGCGGCGCTAGCGGGCGGTTTCCGGGTCGCGGCGCAATTGGGCCAAGCGATGGTCAGCCTCGCGCAGACCGTGTCCAAAGCGATCTTCCCAGAGCTCGTCCACGCCAAGGAAAACGCGCTCACCATGGCGCGGCGCATGGCGAATATCGCGCTGGTCGCGGGCGTACTGGCGGTGGTGGTCGCGCTGCTCGGCGGACGCTGGGCGCTGAGCACGTTGACGCAGGCCGATTTCAGCGCGTTCTACTGGGCGATGGTGATCCTGAGCATTGCGGGCGCGGTGGAGCTGATCGGGGCGAGCCTAGAATCGCTGCTCGTTTCCGCCGGTCGCGCAGGCACTGCTTTTCTGGTGCGCGCGGTGCCGACGGTGCTGGCGTTGGTGCTGCTCGACACGGCCATCGCATGGAACGGTGCAAAGGGCGCCGCCTTTGCCGTGCTAGGGTCCAGCAGTTTGGCCGTGATCGGGTTCTACGTGGCGATCCTTAATCTGAAGGAGATTCGGATCCAGCTGGAACCTGAGGCGAATAAGGAACAAGAGCCGGGCGCGGTGAGCGATCCCCCGCCAACCCCGACTAAGCAGGCGGCTGAGTAGCGAGCCCGGCGCAGCCCGCAATTAGTCGCACGTCGCGGGGAAAAGCTTCACATAATCGTCAAACGTGTCGAGCTCGACCTCAGCGCGCAGTTCATCCAGACGCTTCGGCTCTTCCAGCGGTTGCGGCGCGAATTTACCATCCACGCACTGAACCTGAGTGCCGTAGCGTTGTTTGCCGTTCAGCTTGAGCATGATGCGGTCGTAGAGATAGGCATAGTTTGGCTTTGACACTTCGCCCTCTTCCACCAGTGGTTCCATCAGACGCAGCGCTTCTAACTGGAACACCGGATCAGCATCGGCGTGCTGCGCCAACAGCCAGGCGTCCTGTGATCCGCGCTTGCCCACCTGCGAAATGGATGGCCAGCCTGTCTCTTCGATTCGCTTTTTCAGCCAGCCGGTGTTTTCATAATCGGCGCGCCGCGTCTCAGCCATTACCAACACGATAAAGACCGCCTTCGCATCATCGCTCAACTGCGGCACCCGCAGATTGCTATGAGACACTCGGCCCCAATCATACGAAATGCGCAGCAATTGTTCGCCTAGCGTGCGTAGTCGCAGCTTCTCGGCGTAAGTGGGCTCGGCGGGAACGACACGCATTTCAGCCAAGCGAATAGTTTCGACTAGAGTGGAAAACACGAGGCGCGCTTCAATCGAAGCCGTTCGCAGAGCCTCATAGGTATCAAAGCGGCCTTGGAATTGTCCGGCAGAAAAAACCTGACGACACAGTGGCGCTTGCGCGCTCGTGAAGCGATCATCGAAAAGTGTTAAACCCAGCTTCGCCAGTTCCGCATCAAGCCGTGCCCGCCCCTTGGTCCGGCATTGCTCCAGCCAGACTTCCAACTCAGCGTATTGCGCTTTTTCTTCATCGCTCGCTTCGGGAAAATGGCCGCGCAGATACTCAAAATGGCCCGGCTCAAACCGGCCATCGATGATGCGCTGAGCCACCAGCGGAGGCGGTTCGGGGTAATCGGCCTCGGGCGGGTCGGTTGCCGCCATCAGCGCAAGACTGGCAACGCCGAGAAGTCCCGCCTTGAGCGCCCGCGCGATCACCCCTCGGGTTCTTCCCAGGCCAGCTTCGGCTTGCGCGCGGCGGCAGTTTCATCGAGCCGGCGGCGCGGGGCGAAATACGGCGCTTGTTTCAGCGCTTCATCTCCATCCAGCGCGCGCTGCGTCACATGCCGGAAGGCGGTGATGAACTGGTCGATGGTCGCCTTGCTCTCGGTCTCGGTCGGCTCGACCAGCATCGCGCCGTGCACCACGAGCGGGAAATACACCGTCATCGGGTGATAGCCCTCATCGATCAGCCCCTTGGCGAGATCGAGAGTGGATAGACCGTCGCCGAAGTCCTTATCGCCAAACAGCGCCTCGTGCATGCACGGGCCGCTATCCGCGAAGGGCGCGTGGAGGATGTCTTCGAGGCTGCGCAGAATGTAGTTGGCGTTGAGCACCGCGTCTTCGGACACTTGCTTGAGCCCGTCTGCTCCGTGGCTGAGCATGTAGGTCAGCGCGCGGGTGAACATGCCCATCTGGCCGTGGAACGCGGTCATCCGGCCAAAGGTCTGGTGCTCTTCGTCGGTGTTCTCTTCCTCGACGATGTGGAACTCACCCTCGGCGTTTTTCTCGACATAAGGCAGCGGCGCGAAGGGCGCGAGCGCCTCGGAGAAGACGACCGGGCCCGAACCCGGGCCACCGCCGCCATGCGGGGTGGAGAAGGTCTTGTGCAAATTGATGTGCATCGCATCGACGCCCAGATCGCCCGGACGCACACGGCCTACGATGGCGTTGAAATTCGCGCCGTCGCAATAGACGTAGCCGCCCACTTCATGGACCGCGTCGGCGATGGTGCGGAAGTCTTTCTCGAACAGGCCACATGTGTTGGGGTTGGTGATCATCACCGCCGCCACATCGGGGCCGAGACGCGCTTTCAGAGCCTCGACATCCACGCGGCCTTCAGGCGTTGCGGGGATGTTGTCGACCTTGTAGCCCGCGAAGGCCGCGGTCGCCGGGTTGGTGCCATGCGCGCTTTCCGGGACCAGCACGACCTCGCGTGGGTTTCCGGCTGCGGTGTGCGCGGCGCGGATCGCGAGGATACCGCACAATTCGCCATGCGCGCCGGCCTTGGGGCTCATCGCGACCGCGGGCATGCCAGTCAGCGTCTTGAGCCAGGTGGCGAGTTGGTCGATCACTTCAAGCGCGCCCTGCACGCTGGATTGCGGTGCGAGCGGGTGAATATCGGCAAAGCCCGGCAGGCGCGCCATCTTTTCATTCAAGCGCGGGTTGTGCTTCATCGTGCAACTACCGAGCGGGAAAAAGCCCAGATCAATGCCGTAATTCTGACGGCTCAGCCGCGTGTAGTGGCGCACGGTTTCCGGCTCGGTCAGGCCGACGAGGCCGATGGGGTCTGAGCGTTCGTAGCCGCCCATCCGAGTGGGCGCGCTTTCATCGATCTCTGGCAGATCGACGCCCGTGGTCTCCGCTTTGCCGATCTCGAAGATCAGCGGCTCTTCGAGCATCAGCGCGCGGTTGCCAGTGGTGGTGACCATCTCGCCCGATGCGTCGGCGACTTCCATTTGTGGCTTCCAGCCGGACTTGTTGGGGGCGTTCATTGCGCGGGCTCCAGATTGAGGGCGGCTTCAAGTTCGTTGGCGAGGATTTCGATGTCCTCCTCAGTCGTTGTCTCGGTGACCGCGACCAGCAGAGCGTGTTCAAGCGCCTCGACGCCGGGATACAACCGACCAAGCGACACACCGCCCAGAACGCCGCGATCCGCAAGATCGCGCACGATCTCGCGCGCGGGCTTGCCACTAAGCATCAGCGTAAACTCGTTGAAGAAGGCGTTGTTGAGAAGCGATACGCCCGGCACCTTCTCCAACCGATCCGCCGCCAAACACGCGAGGCGGTGGTTCTCGGCGGCCAGTTGGCGCAAGCCCTTCTCACCAAGCAAGGTCATATGCGTGGTGAACGCCAGCGCGCAGAGCCCCGAGTTGGTGCAGATGTTGCTCGTCGCCTTTTCACGGCGAATGTGCTGTTCGCGGGTCGAGAGCGTCAGGACGAACCCGCGCTTGCCCTCGGCATCGACCGTCTCGCCACACAAACGGCCCGGCATCTGGCGCACATGTTTGGGATCGCGCACCGCGAACAGGCCAAGATACGGCCCGCCGAACTGAAGGCCGACGCCCAGCGCCTGCCCCTCGCCCACGACGATATCCGCGCCCATTTCGCCCGGCGACTTCATCGCGCCCAGCGCGACGGGCTCGGTGTTCACAACGACAAGCAGCGCGCCCTTGGCATGCGCGGCTTCGGCGATCTGCGTGAGGTCGGAGGGTCGACCGAGGATGTCGGGATATTGCACCACGACGCAGGCCGTCTCGTCATCAATGCGCGCGGTCAGGCCCGCCAGATCCGCTTCGGGCTGGATCGCAGGCGCGCTGTCGGCGATTTCGTCGCCGGTGAATTGCGCCATGGTCTTCACGACCTGCGCGTAATGCGGGTGGAGCGCGCCCGACAGCACCGCGCGCTTGCGCTTGGTTACGCGGGTCGCCATCGCGACCGCTTCCCAACACGCCGTCGAGCCATCGTAGAGCGAGGCGTTCGCCACCGTACAGCCATAAAGCTTCGCCACCTGCGTTTGGAACTCAAACAGCATTTGCAGCGTGCCCTGCGCGATCTCGGGCTGATAAGGCGTGTAAGCCGTCAAAAACTCGCCGCGCTGGATCACCAGGTCGACACTGGCGGGAACATGATGGCGATAGGCGCCCGCGCCCAGGAAAAACGGGGTCGCTTCGGCGGCGAGGTTCTTGTTCGCGAGCGCTTTCATATGGCGCTCAACCGCCATCTCGCTGGCGTGCATCGGCAGATCGCGGATCGGGCCGTCGAGCCGGGCCACTTCGGGCACGTCAACGAACAGATCGTCAATCGAAGACGCGCCGCATTTGGCGAGCATGTCTGCGCGGTCGGTGTCAGTCAGGGGCAGGTAACGCATTGTTTTTCCTCAATCGGAAAGGGAGAGCATAGGGTCGCGGGCTCACAGCCCCTCGACAAATTCTTTGTACGCCTTCTCGTCCATCAGGCCTTCGAGCTCGGCCTTGTCGGCGATGGTCATGCGGAAGAACCAGCCGTCTTCTTCGGGCGAGGAATTGACCAAGGCGGGCTCGTCTTCGAGCGCTTCGTTGCCTTCGGTCACTTCGCCCGAGATCGGCGCGTAGACGTCGCTCGCGGCCTTGACGCTTTCGACGACCGCCGCATCGCCCTCCTTCTCGAGCATGGTGCCAACCGAGGGCAATTCGACGAAGACGATGTCGCCCAATTGCTCCTGCGCGTAATCGGTGATCCCCACGGTGGCGCTGTCGCCTTCGGTGTCGATCCATTCGTGTTCTTCAGTGAAATAGCGCGGCATTCGATTAGCTCCCTCGGAAATAGCGATGCGGGACAAAGGGCATGGGTGATACGGTGGCGGGCAGCCTTTTGGTGCGAACCGCGATTTCAAGCGCGGTGCCGTCCTCGGCGTGGGCGGCGTCGATATAGGCCATCGCGATGGGCTGGCCGAGCGTGGGCGAAAAGCCGCCGCTGGTGACGGTGCCGACCTTGGTGTCGCCTGCGAAAACCTCTGCGCCTTCGCGCGCGGGCATGCGGCCATCGAGTTTCAGGCCCACGCGGCGCTGTGTAGCGCCTCCGTTGAAGACCTCCATGACACGGGCGTGGCCCATGTAGCCGCCCGCCTCGCGCCGCTTTTTGGACAGCGCAAAGGAAAGATCGGCGCTAACCGGATCAGTCTGGGTCGTGATGTCGTGACCGTAAAGCGGCAGGCCCGCTTCGAGCCGCAAGCTGTCGCGCGCGCCAAGGCCAGCGGGGCGGACACGGTCATCGGCAACCAGCGCATCGGCCAAGGCTTCGACGTGATCGGCTTGGACCGAAATCTCAAAACCGTCTTCACCGGTGTAGCCTGCGCGGCTGATCCACAGATGGGCGGTCTGCCCATCATGGGTCCACTCGAACTGGCCAGCGGTCATGAAGGTGAGCGCGCCGGTGCCCGGTATCAGCTCTTCCAGCACCTCGCCCGCCTTGGGGCCTTGCAGCGCCAGCAAGGCAAAATCATCGTAATGATGCAGGGTAATATCGTCAGGCAGATGCTCGCGCAGATGCGCGATATCGTCCCATTTGGTCGCGCCGTTCACGACCAGCGCGATGCGCGGGCCCGCGTTGGTGACCATCAGATCATCCAGCATACCGCCCTCTTCATCGAGCAGCATCGAATAGCGCATCCGGCCCGGTTTCAGGCTGGAGATCAGGCCGGGAAGCAGCACTTCGAGGGCCTCAGCGCCTCGGGCTGCGGCTTCGCTTTCGTCCTCGGCTGGCCCCCACACCGCGAGTTGGCCCATATGCGACACATCAAACAGGCTCGCGCTACTGCGCGTCCATTCATGCTCTGCGACGATGCCGCCGCCCTCTCCGGTGTATTGGATCGGCATGTCATAGCCCGCAAACGGGACCATGCGCGCAGCCTTCGCCCGGTGCCACGCATCGAGCGGCAACGGCGCCAGCGCGATGTCTTCTGGTGTGTCGTCGTCGCTCAAAATCGTGGTCCCCGAAAGCAGTTTTAACGCCCGGGTCGGTAGCCCGTTCCAAGCGTTTTCCTGCCCCCTCTGTCGGGTGAACCTGAGAGCTTCAGCGGGGGCCGCGTCGCCGCGTCATCCGCCTCCCCTTCGGTGGCCACGGATCGTAAAAATCCGCAACGCTTTCCAGAGTGCCCAAACCTTTTCGCGGTCCGTGTGCCTGAGAGTTTCCGGGGCGGTTGCTCCTTCGGCGCCTGCCCCTTTTTCAAGGGCCAAGTCTCTCCCGCGAAAGACATCGGAATCGCTCCCGATAGGCACCGTCCATGTTGCGGATGCGAAGAGGTGCGTCAATCGCGATTGTGATCGATTTGCGCTCTTTTCGCACCGGCCTGTGGACGGCGCGACATATCCTTGCGCCTAGTCGGTTTTCTGTTTCGCCAGTTGGTCCGCCAAGGCTTGCCGCGCCCGCTCCATCAGATCCTTTTCGCCTTGGACAAAACCGCCCGTATCCTCGCCCCCGACCGGCGGGGGCACCTGCGTGCGAAAATAGACAAAGCCTCGATCTCCTGCGCCGGAGAACCACAGCCCCGATTGCAGGCCATAGGCCTCGCCCGAATGGCCGAAATAGGGCATTTCCCCGCCAAACAGCTTGTCGAGGCAGTCGGGCTGCGGGCTGTCGATCATCTGGAGATGGAGGCCATAGTAGCAGAAAAACTCCTGCTCAGGATTCGGGTTGAACGCCGAACCGACAAAACGCGCGAGAGTTGGCTTGGTGAGGAAAGCCGTTTGATCAGCGCGCAAGACCGCCTGTCCAATCTTGGCCAGATCCATCATCCCAATGCGCACCCCGCCCTGGGGTGAGAAAACGGAGGCGTTGGTGCCCGGCACATACTCGTCGAGCGTGCATTCCACGCCCTCGGCCACTGGGATCGAACAGCCCGGCGGCAGATCTCCGGGATAATCGCGCGCGGGTTCATCGGTGTGGCGGTACAGCGCGACGGCGCGCGCGACCATATCATCCGAACACCCCACCCAGTTGATGCAGGCCTCAACGCCCAAGGGTGCGAAAACGGTGCGTTCGAGCAACGCGTCATATCGCTCGCCCGTCGCCGCTTCGAGAACCGTCGCCACCACCGGCGAGCCCAGATTGGCGTATTCGAACGGAGCCTCGCCCGGCGGCGCGTCCGCGTACCAGGCTTCGGGATCGGCGAGCTTGGCTTCGAGGCTTTCGCCCAGCGGGATGATGTAGCCCGCTTTGTCGCGCAGGCCCGCCCGGTGGCTCATCAGCTGCGCCAATGTCACCGGCGTATCGGGAAAATTGGGCGATCGGACCGTGAAACCGAGATAGTCGGACACATCAGCGTCGAGATCGACCTTGCCTTCATCCACCAACCGCAGGGCCGCGAGCGCCATGATCAGCTTTGAAATGGAGGCGATGCGCACCGGATCGTTAGCCTCAACCGCCTCGCGGCTTTCGAAATTGCGCACCCCTTCGACGATCAGCGGTGTGGCGCTGTCGCGATCAAAGGTTACGACCACGGCGGCGGGAACTGTGGGTTCCTCGGCAACGGTTTGAGAGCAAGCGGTCATCGGAAGAGCGAGCGCCAAGGCGGCAAGGGCTGTGCGGATCATGATCGCACTCTCGCGCCTCGAGGCCGGAAAATCAAACCCTGTGGGCTCAATCGAGGTTGGGCCGCAGCCAGCGTTCCGCCGTCGCCGTGTCGATCCCGCGCCGCGCCGCGTAATCCTCCAGCTGATCGCGGCCAATACGCGCAACGCCGAAATACGCAGCTTCAGGATGGCCGAAATAGAAGCCGCTGACCGCAGCGGTCGGATACATCGCAAAGCTCTCGGTGAGGTTGAGCCCCACGTTCTTTTCCGCCTTGAGCAGCTCGAACAGGATCGGCTTCAGGGAATGATCCGGGCAAGCGGGGTATCCGGGCGCCGGGCGGATGCCGCGATATTGCTCTTTTATCAGCGCTTCGTTGGTGAGCTGTTCGCCCGGCGCGTAGCCCCAGAGCGTCGTGCGCGTGTGCAGATGCAATCGCTCCGCAAACGCCTCAGCGAAACGATCCGCCAGCGCCTTCAACAAAATGTCCGAATAATCGTCCTTGTCCGCCTGGAAGCGCGCGATGTGCGGTTCGATCCCGTGGATGCCGACGGCAAAGCCGCCGATCCAGTCACCGGCGGGATCGATGAAGTCCGCAAGGCACATATTGGCCCGGTCGCGCGACTTCTTGATCTGCTGGCGCAGGAACGGGAGGCGAATGTTCTCTTCGCGGCGCACGCGGTGGATGATCACATCGTCGGGGCATTGGTGGTCGCGCGCGCAGGGCCAAAACCCGGCGACGCCTTTGGCGGTCAGCCATTTTTCCGAAAGGATCTTTTCCAGCATCGCGTCCGCGTCCGCCTTTAAGGCGCGGGCGCTTTCGCCGACGATCTCGTCATCGAGGATCTTGGGGAAATTGCCGTGCAACTCCCACGCGCGGAAGAACGGCGTCCAGTCGATATAGTCGACCAGATCCGCCAGATCCCAATCGTCATAGACATGCACGCCAGGCTCCAGCGGCGGGGCGGGTTTGTCGGACAGGAACGCGTCGTAATAATTCGCGCGCGCTTCCTCCAGTTTCATCAGCTGGCTGGGCGATTTACCCGCGCGCGCGTCGCGCACTTTCACGTAATCGTTGGCGGTGTCTTCGACGAAGTCATCGCGCTGTGTGTCGGACAGCAGTTTCGAGGCCACGCCCACCGCCCGGCTCGCATCGAGCACGTGGATGACGGGGCCTTCGTAATTGGGATCGATTTTCAGCGCGGTGTGCACCTTCGATGTCGTCGCGCCGCCGATCAGCAGCGGCATGGTGAACCCGGCGCGCTGCATCTCTTCGGCCACCGTCACCATCTCATCGAGCGAAGGGGTGATGAGGCCTGACAGACCAATCATGTCGGCCTTGTTGTCGTTGGCGGCTTTGAGAATATCGGGCCACGGCACCATCACGCCCAGGTCTACCACTTCATAGCCGTTGCATTGCAGCACGACGCCCACGATGTTCTTGCCGATATCGTGCACGTCGCCCTTCACCGTTGCCATGATGATTGTGCCCTTGGCGGTGCGTTCCGCTTCGGGGAGGAGCAGCTTTTCCTCTTCGATGAAGGGGATCAAGTGCGCGACCGCTTTTTTCATCACGCGCGCGGATTTGACGACTTGCGGCAGGAACATCTTGCCCGAACCAAACAGGTCGCCGACCACATTCATGCCGTCCATCAACGGGCCTTCGATCACTTCGATCGGGCGACCACCCGCCTCGGCGGTGGCGGCGCGCATTTCCTCGGTGTCGTCGACAATATGCGCGTCGATCCCTTTAACCAGCGCGTGTTCGAGACGTTTCGTCACTTCCCACCCGCGCCATTCGGCGGCTTGCTTATCGTCTTCCTTGCTCTTGCCCTTGAAGCTTTCCGCGAGGTTGATCAGCCGCTCGGTCGCGGTCTCTTCACCCTTTACGCGGCGCATCAGGATCACGTCCTCGCAAGCGTCGCGCAGCACCGGGTCAATCGTGTCGTAAACGTCGAGTTGCCCTGCGTTGACGATCGCCATGTCGAGCCCGGCGGGGATCGCGTGATAGAGAAACACCGAATGCATCGCGCGGCGCACCGTCTCGTTCCCACGGAAAGAGAACGAGAGGTTGGAGAGCCCGCCAGACGTCTTGGCGTGGGGGCATTGCTTCTTGATCTCTTCGCAGGCCTCGATGAAGTCGAGGCCGTACCGGTCGTGCTCCTCGATGCCGGTCGCAACGGCAAAGATGTTGGGGTCGAAGATGATGTCTTCGGGCGGAAAGCCGATGCCGACCAGCAGATCATAAGCGCGCTTGCAGATCTCGACCTTGCGCTCTTCGGTGTCGGCCTGGCCGACCTCGTCGAACGCCATCACCACAGCCGCCGCGCCATAGGCCATGCACAGCCGCGCGTGTTTGAGGAATTCCTCCTCGCCCTCTTTCATGCTGATCGAATTGACGATGGGTTTGCCCGAGACGCATTTGAGCCCCGCTTCGATCACGTCCCATTTTGAGCTGTCGATCTTGACCGGGACACGGGCAATATCGGGCTCTGCCGCTATGAGCTTCAGGAAGGTTGTAATCGCGTGCTTCGCGTCGAGTAAGCCTTCATCCATGTTGACGTCGAGGACTTGAGCACCGTTTTCAACTTGCTGGCGCGCAACATCGACCGCAGTCGCGTAGTCATCTGCCATGATGAG
>JBCCCM010000053.1:0-15570 GCA_039033515.1 Pseudomonadota bacterium | reverse complement strand
GCATGCGCAGCACGCGCTCTTCGCGCGGTGTGAGCGAGGCGAGGACGCGGGTGACCGTTTCTTTCAGGTTCGCCTGGATCGCGGCATCCACCGGGATGATCGCGTTCTTGTCTTCGATAAAGTCGCCCAGATGCGAATCTTCCTCGTCCCCGATGGGGGTTTCGAGGCTGATCGGCTCCTTGGCGATCTTCATCACCTTGCGCACTTTTTCGAGCGGCATGGAAAGGCGCGCGGCCATTTCTTCCGGTGTCGGCTCGCGGCCTTCTTCGTGCAGGAACTGGCGGCTCGTTCGCACCAGCTTGTTGATCGTCTCGATCATGTGGACCGGAATGCGGATCGTGCGCGCCTGGTCCGCGATTGAACGGGTGATGGCCTGACGGATCCACCAGGTGGCGTAGGTGGAGAATTTGTAGCCGCGGCGGTATTCGAATTTGTCGACCGCTTTCATCAGGCCGATATTGCCTTCCTGAATGAGATCAAGGAATTGCAGCCCGCGATTGGTGTATTTCTTGGCGATGGAAATCACGAGGCGCAGGTTCGCCTCGACCATTTCCTTCTTCGCGATACGCGCTTCGCGCTCGCCCTTTTGCACCATGTTGACGATGCGGCGGAACTCGGGGAGCGCCATGCCGGTGTTAGCGGCGATGTCGGTGATTTCGGTGCGGATGCGGTCAATCGCGGCCTCTTCCTTGGTGGAAAAGGCGGCCCATTTCTTGTCCTTCTTGGCGTTCGCCGCAATCCAGCTGTCGTCCAATTCGTTGCCGACATAGGATTTGAGGAAGTCGATCCGCTTGATCTTGTGGCGCTCAGCCAAACGCAGCATCTGGCCGCCCAGCGCGGTCAGGCGGCGGTTAAACGCGTAAAGGTTGTCGACCAGGAATTCGATCTTGGTCGCGTGGAACTGCATGCTTTCCACTTCAGCCGTCAGCTCTTCGCCGAGGCTTTCGTATTTCTTTTCCTTGGCCTTGGGAAATTCGCCGCCAGCCGCCAGCGTATCAACACGCTCCGCCTGAAGCTTTTCGAAGGTTTTGAACAGCTTGGTGATGCGCGCAAAGCGTTCGATCGCGTCAGGTTTAAGCGCCGCTTCCATCTGCGCGAGCGAAAGAGTGTTGTCCTCTTCCTCTTCCTCGTCGCGTTTTTTCTCGCCTTCTTCGCCGTCTTCGCCTTCGGCATTTTCGTCGTCGGAGGTGTCTTCGTCATCGTCGCGAATGGTAGGGCCGGCGGTCTCTTCGGAGATCGTACCGTCGTCCTCTTCGTTCTCCTCCTCCATCTTCTCAGGCGGGGGCTCTTTGGAAAGCATCGCGTCGAGATCAAGGATTTCGCGCAGCTGCATATCCTCTGCGTTCAGCGCTTCGGACCACTGGATGATGGCGTGAAAGGTGATCGGGCTCTGGCACAGGCCCATGATCATCATGTCGCGGCCCGATTCGATCCGCTTGGCGATGGCGATCTCGCCCTCGCGGCTGAGCAGCTCGACCGCGCCCATTTCGCGCAGATACATGCGCACCGGATCATCGGTGCGCTCACCCGTGCCGGTTTTCTTGGCGGCGGGTTTGGCCGCCGCTTTCGTTTCTTTCTTGTCGGCATCGTCATCGGCGACCGACATTTCCTCGACTTCGGCTTCCTGTTCGGCCTCGGCTTCGGCTTCCTCGTCGTTTTCGACGATCTGCACGCCCATTTCAGACAAAGCGGTCTGAATGTCCTCGATCTGATCGGGGCTCATTTCGCCCGAAGGCAAGGCCTCGTTGAGCTCATCGTAGGTAAGATAGCCCTTCTTCTTGCCCTTGCTCATCAGCTTCTTGATCGCGGCCTCGTTGAGGTCGATCAGGGGAGCGTCATCTTTGTCTTGCGTCTTAGCGGTCGAAGCCATGTGATCTCGTCAGTCTCTATCGTGGCGGTGGGCGCGTTCGTCTTGAGAACATACCCCTGCGCGTTAAACCCGTTCCACCGCATCGCGCATCCCCCCGGACCCGTTAAGCGGCCTTGTCTGTGTCGCCATCTTCCGAACGGTCCTCGCCCGGTCCAATCGCAGCCTTGCGGCGGCCAAAGGCTTTTAGACGTTCTTCGATAGCGGTAAGCTGCGAGCGCAGTCGCGTTTGTTCAGCAAAGCATCCTTCAGGATCTTCATCGAACCGCGCGATCGTAGCCGCCAGAGCCGCCTCCAAAGCGGGCTTCTGAACAAGCAGCGACACAGCCTCGGCCAATTCCTCGCGCGCATCACCGGGTTCAGGGCCTTCTCGCAGGAAGGCGTATCGTAAGTCGTCCGGTGGGGCGGGAAAGCCGTGTTCGTTAAATATGGCGGTTTGATCGTGCGAATCAAGCGTTTCGGACAAGTCTATGACCGATTCTATCGCCGCGGCCGCGCTGGGTTCGAGCTGGGCGAGCTTGCAGAGCGCCTCGGTGTGGCGTTCGATTTCGCTTGGGTGGCGCAAAAGCCCAGCGATCACGGCGCTCAACAGAGTGGCGCGTTGACCACCAGAAAGCGCCCGTTGCAGCGTGGCGCGCGCGCTCGCGGATGGGGGTTGCGGGGCTGCTGCGCCGGGGCGCCAAGGCCCGTTCCTGTTGTTGGCGCGCTTGAAATTCTGATTGCCGCCACGCGGTTCGCGCGGGGGATAGGCAAAAGCGGAAAACCGGTCGAGCAGCTCGCGCCGATATAGCGCACGGATATCCTGATCGCCAATCGTATCGACGTGATCCATCAGCCGCTTTTTCAGACCCGCTTTGGATTCGGGGCTGGAGAGTGGCTGCGCGTCGCGCTCGGCCTGCCACAGCGCGTCAAGGAGGCTCATGGGCTGCGACAACAGCTTTTCCATGGCTCCCGGACCCTGATCCTTGATCAAATCATCGGGGTCGAGCCCGGCGGGCAGGCGCACGATGCTGAGTGAGCGCATTGGGGCAAGCATCGGTAGCGCACGGCCAATCGCGCGCATCGCGGCGCGCTGGCCCGCCGCGTCGCCGTCAAAGCACAGCACGGGCACCTCGACCATACGCCATAGCATTTCGAGCTGCGTTTCGGTGAGAGCCGTCCCAAGCGGTGCGACGGCGTCGTCAAAGCCCGCCTGCGCGAGCGCGACCACGTCCATATAGCCTTCGACCACGATCACCCTGCCGCTTTGACGCGAGGCCGGAGCGGCGCGGTGGTGGTTGTAGAGCGTGCGGCCCTTGTCGAAGAGCGGCGTGTCGGGCGAGTTCAGATATTTCGCGACCCCGTCGCGTTTCCCAAGAATGCGCCCGCCAAAGGCTATCACCCGTCCGCGCTGGTCCTGAATAGGCAGCATGACGCGGCCTCGGAACCGGTCGTAGGCCTTTCCATCATCGGTGACGATGCGCATCCCGCTTTCCGCGAGCATTGGCGCGTCAAATTCGGAGAGCGCGCCGGACAGCGCCTGTTTGTCCTCAGGCGCGTAGCCAAAACCGAATTCGCGCAGGGTCTCGTTAGTAAGACCGCGCTCACGCAAATAATCGAGCGCCTCGCGCCCACTCGACCCTTTGAGCTGATCGACAAACCAGTCTTGCGCCGCAGTCGTCACATCGACAAGTTCGGCGCGCTTTTCCGCTTTCTTGGCCGCTTGCGGATCGGGCGCGGGGACTTCCATGCCCGCTTGCTCGGCGAGCTCTTTGACCGCGTCCATAAAGCCGAGCCCGCGTTGTTCGATCATCCATGTGATGACATCGCCATGCGCGCCGCAGCCAAAGCAGTGATAAAACTGCTTTTCATCGTTGACGTAGAAGCTCGGCGTCGCCTCGTTGTGAAACGGGCAACACGCCTTCCACTCACGCCCCGCTTTAGTGAGCTTGGTCGTGCGGTTCACCACCGTGGAAAGGGTTACGCGCGCGCGCAGTTCGTCTTTCCATTGCGGGGTGATCGTCATGGATATAAAATGCGGGTTGGCGCGCGATCAATCAAGCGCGCGCTTTACCCTTCTGTGGACGGTCACTCGCCATCGGGGAGCAAACACGCGTTCGATGCCACCGCATCTTCGGCCGGGTAGGGCCCGTCGCCCGTTCCAGTCACGCCGTTGGCGCGGATCGCGTAGCGCGTCGCTGGGCCAGCGGGGGGCTGGGTTGATTGCCAGTAGAAGGTGATCGGTTCGGCGTCTTCCCACTGGTTGCCGCCTTCGCCCGCGTTGACTGTCCAGATAAGCCCGCCTTCTTCGCCGCAAGTGATGACGACTTCGACGCTGTCGCCCGCCGCTGCGACCGCGCTCGCTTTCGAAAAGCCAGCCACTCCAGTGAAGCCGTGCGCAGGGCCGGTCATCATGAAGCTTTCGGCGTTCTCGATATTGGCATCATCTGCGCCCTTGCCAGCGCCGGTGTCGGCATCGTTATCTTCGCCCGGATAGACTGTGTGGACGAAGGTGTAGAGCGTGTCTTCTGGCGCGGTTTTGGGATTGCATTCCTCCATCCCGGCTGGGCACGCGACATAAGAGGTGATGTCCGCCATGATGGCCTCCTCGTTGGAAAGCGCGGCTTTCACCTCCGGACCGCGCGGGCCGACAATTTTGGCGCCCAATTCCAGCGTGTCGAAATCGCCCGCCTCAATGGAAGCGGCCAAGGCTGCCGCCTCGCCATCGGTGTCGGCGCTGGTAAGCTCGGCGCGGTCATCGGCTTGCGGCGAACAGGCGGCGCAGACCAAGGCGAATGGGGCGGCGGAATAGGCAAGACGGTTCATAAGACGATTTCCTAAAAGCTGTTTTTGACCAGTTTGCTGGCAAGGCCCATGTCCATTTTACCGCTATACTTCGCTTTGAGTTCCCCCATGACGCGGCCCATATCCTTAACGCTGGCCGCACCCGTGCATGTCTTGGCTTCCTCAATTGCGGCCTGCGTCTCCGCCTCGTTCATCATCTGCGGGAGAAACTCGTCGATAATGGCGAGTTCGGCGCGCTCGGCCTCCGCCAATTCTTCACGACCACCCTCAACATACATGGTTATCGATTCGCGGCGTTGCTTGGCCATTTTTTGCAGCACGCTTGTGACCAGCGCGTCATCGTCCTGCGTTTTGCCGCTGGTGCGTTCCTCAATATCGCGATCCTTGATCTTGGCCGAAATCTGGCGGAGCGTCGCGGTGCGTTCCTTTTCCTTGGCTTTCATGGCGGTGATGGTGGCGGCCTTGATGTCGTCTCTGATCATGGGTTTCTGGCTTTTTTGATGATTGCTGTGGATGGAACGGGGTGTGGGCGCGCTGTAACGGGTCAAGAGCGGCTCGGCTAGGTTGACGCGGAGCCGTGCGCCCCTTAGCGCATGAGACTTAGCGACATTGCTGGAAAAACCCTTCAAATCGGAGCGCCCCATGGCCCCTTCCGCCTCTACCCCTGCGCAACCATCAAACGCCACGGGATGCCTCGTTCTGGCGGATGGATCGGTGATTTGGGGCAAGGGCTTTGGCGCGAGCGGCGACGCGGTGGGTGAGGTGTGTTTCAACACCGCGATGACCGGCTATCAGGAGGTGATGACCGATCCGTCTTATGCCAGCCAGATCGTCACCTTCACCTTCCCCCATATCGGCAATGTCGGCGCCAACGCGGAAGATGTGGAAAGCGCCCAAGGCGTCGCCAGCGCGGTGGGCTGTGTCACCCGCGAAGACGTTACCGTGCCGAGCAATTTTCGCAGCGCTGACGATTTCACCGCCTGGATGGAGCGGCAGGGCAAGATCGGCTTGGCCGGCGTCGATACGCGCGCGCTCACCCGCCGCATCCGCACCGCAGGCGCGCCGAACGCGGTGATAGCGCATTCACCCGACGGTGTGTTCGATATCCCCGCGCTGTTAGCGAAAGCGCAAGGGTGGGCGGGGCTCGAAGGGCTGGATCTCGCGATCACCGCCACGCGCGAGGGTCAGGAGGACTGGACGGGCGGCTATTGGCGGCTGGGCCATGGCTATGAGGCGGCGAACGCGCAGGCTAAGCCGCATGTGGTCGCGGTGGATTACGGTGCGAAGGACAACATTTTCCGCAATCTGGTAAAGGCTGGCGCAAAGGTAACCGTGGTCCCAGCCGAAACCGGGTTCGATGCAATTATGGCTCTCAAACCGGATGGCGTGTTCCTCTCCAACGGTCCAGGTGATCCGGCGGCGACGGGCGAATACGCAGTGCCGGTGATTAAGGCGTTGCTCGATGCAGACGTGCCGCTCTTCGGGATCTGCCTTGGCCATCAGATGCTCGCGCTCGCCGCCGGGGCCAAGACCACCAAGATGCACCAGGGCCACCGCGGCGCGAACCATCCGGTTCAGCGCGTGGGCGAGGGATGGGGAGAAACCACCGGCCTTGTCGAGATCACCAGCATGAACCACGGCTTCGCTGTCGATGCGGACACGCTCCCCGACACGGTCGAGCAAACCCATGTCAGCCTGTTTGACGGTTCAAATTGCGGCATCGCGGTAAAGGGCAAGCGCGCCTTTGGTGTGCAGTATCACCCCGAGGCCTCGCCGGGGCCGCAGGACAGTTTCTATCTGTTTGAGAAATTTGTTGGGGGGCTGGGGTGCAGCTAAGTCTAAGGGACGAGCACGGACTAATTTTCGTTCTCACAAAAGGTGGGGTGCCAGAGCTTTCGGAGAATTATCAACGTATTCCTGAAATGAAGGAGGAGATCAGAGAGTTTGTCGTCTCGAAACTCTCAGGCTTCGATGTATCCGACATACTGGGCACAGAAGCAATTTGCGAGAGGTTGTTTGTTCAAATGCTTGAGGGTGGCGCTCTCGACTACCAAGATCGGCCCATCGTCGGCAAATATGTGAAGTTCGATAGAGGGTTCTATGGAAACTTTCGCAAAACTGCACTCGATAGCAATGAGATTTACAACTCCTTTAAGGAGATCGGCGAGCGATTTTTCGAAGATGCTTTTGACGCTATCAGAGACGACCCGGATCTTGGTTCAGAACCGTTTAACAATGACAATGGAGGTGGAGGTGATGAGAGCACGACTAGCATTCCGGCGTCAGATCGTTTGGTCACAGTAAGCCATAATCAATCGGAAGAACTTGAGAAAGAGATCGACAAGGTTCTTTGCGAAGTTGAGGCTTTCAACAGCGTGGATGGCGAGGACGGTCTTCGTGAGGCTGTGATTGGGCAGCTCAAAGCTGGTAGGGAACTAATTCGTGCCGGTTGGTTCAAGGTTTATACTTTGGAAGTTACATTGCTAAGCGCCCTTCGCTTTCTTGCAGAACGGTATGAGAAGGAAGCTGTGGGAGCACTCGCTGCCGGACTGATTGCTGCGCTGATCAAGCATTTTGGACTCTCTTGATGACCAACAAAACCACGCTAAACGCCCTCCGCAAAGTCTACCTCGGTCGCCTTGCGCCAACGCAAGCCTCACCCAACGCGCGGCAGTTCTTCGTCGGTGTCATCACCGAAGCGGATATGAGTGATGTAGGCCTCGATCCCGCTGACCGCGTGGCTGCGGAGCGCGAGGTCATGGATGGCTGCCTTAAAGACGCGCTTTTGGTCCGCGATCTTGTGCTAGAGCGTGGCAAGGAAGGCGTACAGCCCATGGGCATGGTGACGCCGGCGGGTCTGGAATGGGTGCAGAAATACGCGGGCGAGGGCGGGTAATCCTCGATGACGCCGCGCCGCCCGTTCCTCGTAACACTCGCTTTGGTCAGTGCCGCATGCAGTGCCCCATCGTCGGCCAATCCGGCGATGACGCCGCCGCCTTCGGACACATGGCCCGGTGCGGAGATTGTTGAGGGCGTGGCGTTCCAGGGCGATGGCTCGATCAGCCTGGCGCGCGGGGAGGCTGGACTGCCCGTCCTCTCTTATTGGCGACCCATCCTGTTTCGCGAAGACACGGACAAGCCGGTCGCGGGCCGTATGGATTGCAAGATCGTCGGGCTCGATCAGCCGTTCGACGAAGCGGCCTTCGACCCTGATGCGCGCCACGCCGCCGTCGCCGAAGCGCGCGCGGCGCAAGGGTTCAAGGATATGGACCGCCTGCGCGGCGCGGTGGGCAAGGTGAGCGATCATATCCGCCAACTCGACGTGGTTGGACGCCGCGCCAATCCGCGCCAGCATTATGTCTTGAGCTATATCCTCGTGCGCGATGGGGAGCGGCTGGTCGACATTCGCCGCAATTGCACCTTTGTCTATGGCAAAGCGATATCGCGGCCCGACGTGCTGCCCTACGTCTACCGCTACACCAAGCTTTCCTACGCCTTTGAACCGGGAGCGTCGTGATGCGCCGAGTAAAGAGCTCCACGTCCGGCGTCGTGCGCGCGTCCCTGCTTGGCGCCGCAGCAATCAGCGTGTCGGCGTGCAATCCGATAGAGGTACTTTTCCCCGAAGACCCAAGGCTGGGCGATGAGCCGATCAACATCTGCGCAGCCCGCGTGCGCGCCAAGATGACCTATGAGGAATCCCAGGCGCTTGAAAACACGCCGGGGCGTTTCGTGCCGAGCTACCTCTACGATATCACGCTGCTCGACCTCGAAGCGATTCAGGACCTGATCGCCAAGGGCGCAGACGACACGATGGGCACGCGCCTGATCCGGGCGAACAACGATCCAACAGCAGCGGTCGAACAGTTCAAGCGCCAGCAGGTCGACACCAAGGGCGCGCTGTTCCTCAATCGCAAGCCGGCCTTGTATAAAGTGCGCGGACAAGCGCAGCCAGCCAGTACAATCCTCGAAAGCGGGTGCAAGCGCCAACTGACGAACACGCGCTTGCGTGAAGTCACATGGACGCGGGCCGCTTCAAACCCCGCTCCAGAGGAAAAGACCGAGACCGAGACCGAGACCGAGACCGTGCCTGAGGCTGAAGGCGATGTGATTGACGTTCCCAATTTGGGAGGCGTGCAGTGAACGAGTTAATCTCGAACCAAGAAACTCAAACGATTTCAGACATTTGCGAGCTTAAGGCGATCATAGAATAATGCCCAAACGCACCGACATCTCCTCGATCCTGGTCATTGGCGCTGGTCCGATCATTATCGGGCAGGCGTGCGAGTTTGATTATTCCGGCACGCAGGCGATCAAGGCCCTCAAGGAAGAGGGTTATCGTGTGGTTCTGGTAAACTCGAACCCGGCGACGATCATGACCGATCCGGAATTTGCCGACGCGACCTATATCGAGCCGATCACGCCCGAAATCGTCGCCAAGATCATCGCCAAGGAAAAGCCCGACGCTCTGCTGCCCACAATGGGCGGGCAAACCGCGCTTAACTGCGCGTTGGCCCTGGATGAAATGGGCGTTTTGGCCGAGCACGGCGTCGAAATGATCGGCGCCAAGGCGGACGCCATCGACAAAGCTGAAAACCGCCAGCGCTTTCGGGAGGCGATGGATTCGATCGGTCTGGAAAGCGCGCGCTCAGGCGTCGCCAACACGCTGGAGGAAGCGCGCGCTCTGATTGACCGCACCGGCCTGCCCGCGATTATTCGACCGTCATTCACTTTGGGCGGCACGGGCGGCGGTATCGCCTATAACCGTCAGGAATTTGACAAGATCGTCTCTGAAGGCCTCGCCGCCTCGCCCACCACCGAGGTGTTGATCGAGGAATCGCTGCTCGGCTGGAAAGAATACGAGATGGAAGTGGTGCGCGACCGCGCGGACAATTGCATCATCATCTGCTCGATCGAAAACGTCGACCCGATGGGCGTGCACACGGGCGATTCGATTACGGTCGCGCCCGCGCTGACGCTGACCGACAAGGAATACCAGATCATGCGCAACGCCAGCCTCGCGGTGTTGCGCGAAATCGGCGTGGAAACGGGCGGTTCTAACGTGCAATTCGCGGTCAATCCGGCGGATGGCCGCCTCATCGTGATCGAGATGAACCCGCGTGTCTCGCGATCGTCCGCGCTTGCGTCGAAGGCGACGGGCTTTCCCATCGCGCGCGTCGCGGCGAAACTGGCGGTCGGCTACACGCTGGACGAGATCACCAACGAGATCACCGGCGCGACCCCGGCCAGTTTTGAACCCACCATCGATTATGTGGTGACGAAGATCCCGCGCTTTGCGTTCGAGAAATTCAAAGGCGCGCAAAACAATCTGTCGACCGCGATGAAGTCGGTGGGCGAAGTGATGGCGATTGGCCGCAATTTCGCTGAATCGATGCAGAAAGCGCTGCGCGGGCTGGAAACAGGGCTCGACGGGTTCAATCGCGTGATTGAGCTCGAAGGAGCCTCCAAGGAGGCCATCATCGCCGCGCTCAGCCGCCGGACGCCGGATCGGTTGCTCAACGTCGCGCAGGCCTTTCGCGAAGGGCTGACGCTGGAGGAGATCCACGAGGTCACGCGCTTTGATCCTTGGTTCCTGCGCCAGATCGAAGCGGTCATCGCCGCCGAAGCGGAGGTGCAGGCAAACGGTCTACCCACCGACGCAGACGGCATGCGACGGCTTAAATCGATGGGCTTTTCCGACCATCGCCTCGCCACGCTGGCGGTGCGCTCGGTTGGGGTGAAGGACGGTCTGGCGGAAACGCAGGCCAAGCGGTCGGGGCTTTTGCGCGACGCGCTGCACGCCATGGCGGGCGCAACCAACGCCGCCGAAGTACGCGATTTGCGCCGAAAGCTTGGCGTCAATCCGGTGTTCAAGCGGATCGACAGCTGCGCGGCGGAATTCGAAGCGATCACGCCCTACATGTACTCAACTTATGAAGCGCCGAGCTTTGGCGAGCCGGAATGCGAGGCGCAGCCCTCTGATCGCCGGAAGATCGTCATTCTGGGGGGCGGGCCCAACCGGATTGGGCAGGGGATCGAGTTCGACTATTGCTGTGTCCATGCCTGCTTTGCGCTGGCGGAGCAGGGCTATGAAACGATCATGGTCAATTGCAATCCAGAGACAGTGTCGACCGATTACGATACATCCGACCGGTTGTATTTCGAACCGCTCACGGATGAAGACGTGCTGGAAATCCTGCGCGTTGAACAGCAATCGGGCACGCTGGAAGGCGTCATCGTGCAGTTTGGCGGGCAAACGCCGCTCAAGCTGGCGCAGGCGTTGGAAGATGCGGGCATACCGATCCTTGGCACCAGCCCTGATGCGATCGACCACGCCGAGGACCGCGAACGCTTTGCCCGGCTCGTCAACAAGCTCCGCCTGAAACAGCCTGATAACGGCATCGCCTACACCCGCGACGAGGCCGCTGCTGTCGCCGCGCGGATCGGTTATCCTGTGCTTTTGCGTCCGTCGTTCGTGCTGGGCGGGCGCGCGATGGAGATCGTCGACAGCGAAGCGCAGCTGGACGACTATATCAAAACCGCCGTCACGGTGTCAGGCGACAGCCCCGTGCTGGTTGATCAATATCTGCGCGACGCAATTGAATGCGACGTCGATGCGCTGTGCGATGGCGACGAGGTCCGCATCGCGGGTGTCATGCAACATATCGAAGAAGCGGGCGTCCACTCGGGCGACAGCGCCTGCACCTTGCCGCCTTATTCGCTTCCGGCGGAGATCGTCGAAGAAATGGAGCGCCAGGCCGACGCGCTTGCTCGCGCCTTGCAGGTCAAAGGCTTGATGAACGTGCAGTTCGCGGTGAAGGATGGAGAGGTCTATCTGATCGAGGTCAACCCGCGCGCCAGCCGCACCGTGCCTTTCGTCGCCAAAGCCATCGGGCAGCCTGTGGCCAAGATTGCGGCGCGCGTGATGGCGGGCGAAAAGCTGTGCGGTTTCGAGCCGTTCAAGCGCGATCTGGATTACATGGCGATCAAAGAGGCGGTGTTCCCCTTCGCTCGCTTCCCCGGCGCGGACCCGATTTTGACGCCCGAAATGAAATCCACGGGTGAGGTGATGGGCATCGACCAGACGTTCGAGGCCGCTTTTCTCAAATCGCAAATGGGCGCCGGAATGGAGCTGCCACGCGAAGGCACGGTGTTTGTTTCGGTCAAGAATTCGGACAAGCCGGTTATCGTGCCTGCGGTGCGCGACCTGCTCGATCATGGCTTTCGCGTCATCGCTACCGGCGGCACGCAGGACTATCTCGCTCAGCAAGGCCTTGCGGTTGAGCGCGTCAACAAGGTTGCCGAGGGGCAGCCGCACATTGTTGACAAGATCATCGACGGCGATGTGGCGTTAATCTTCAACACGACTGAGGGCTGGCAGTCCTTGATGGATTCCAAATCGATCCGAGCCACGGCCTTGGAAAACAAGGTTCCCTATTACACCACGGCCACCGCGTCGCGCGCGGCGGCGGCGGCGATTGCAGCGATTGCGCCTGATCAGCTTGAAGTTCGATCACTACAAGACTATTATAGCTGAACGACGCCGCTTGATCCCCCCACATTCCGACACAAGCCAACCGCACTGAGACGCGCGGTCAATGTCGAAATGACGCTTCGTTCGGGAGCGAGGTCAGGCGGACACGTGGACGAAGAAAGAGACGGGAATGGCGACGATGGATAAGGTTCCGATGCTGGCTGAGGGCTATGAGCTGCTGATGGCAGACGTCAAAGCTCTGCGCGAGGAACGCCCCTTGATTGTTGATGCAATTGAAGAAGCGCGCGCGCACGGTGACCTGTCGGAAAACGCCGAATACCACGCCGCGAAAGAACGCCAGGGCCAGGTCGAGGCGACGCTTGCCGACCTCGAGGACAAGGTGAACCGCGCGCAGATCATCGATCCCAAGACGCTGTCGGGCAACAAGGTTGTTTTTGGTGCGACGGTGACGCTGCTCGACGAAGACGACAAGCCGGTCAAATATCAGATCGTGGGCCAGACCGAAGCGGACGCTTCGAAGGGGCGCATTTCCTACACCTCGCCCATCGCGCGCGCGATGATTGGTAAGCAGGTGGACGACGAGATCGAAGTGACCGTCCCATCGGGTGACAAGTTCTATCTCGTTGAAAAAGTAGAATTCATCTAACCGGTTCGCGGCTCCCCGCCAGCGCGGGGCGCTTTGCTATTTGACCGGTTTTTCCATCGCGTAGTTGTGGATCGGCACCTCGCCGCCACCATGCTCCGGCGCGGCTTCTATGGTGAAGTCGCGTCGGGCAGTTACCTGGTAGCCTGAGCGCTCAAAGGCGCGCCGGGCGAGCTCGCTGGCTTCGGTGTAGAGGCGTGGGCAGTCCCATGCACGCGCCCGGTCCTCGCATGCGCTCAATAGCGCGTCGGCCAGACCTCTGCGGGTGTGGTCGGGATGGCAGTACAACATGTCGAGATGGCCATCTCCTACCGTGTCGCGCTCTAGTAATGCATAGGCAACGGGCTGCGCCGTCCTTTCGACCGCGACAACGATATGCGCACCTTGAGCCGCGCGCTTTGCAATGCGTTCGGATGATGGATGGCGAGAGGCCCACGCGGCGACTTGCTCTGCCGAGTAATAGCGCGGGCCCATATCGCGGATGGCGGCACGCGTGATCTCGGTTAGCCGCCGCTCGTCGCCGGGCTCGAACGTCCGTAGACTGTAGGTATCGGGCAGGGTCATGACCGTGTGAGCCCCGCCAATGCGAGGCCGAAAGCCTTAGGCTTCGGGCGTCAGCAGCTTATGAATGTGAACCACCACATATTTCATCTCGGCGTCATCGACGGTCCGCTGCGCCTGCGCGCGCCACGCGTCGACCGCGTCCTCGTAAGAGCTGTACACGCCGACCGTGTGGATGCCCTCCGGGTCGACGAATTCATGGCCGCGCGGATCGGTCACGCGTCCGCCCATGACAAGGTGGAGCTTCTGGCTTGGGGTTGCTTCTTCCATGGTAAAATCCTTCTTCGGGTCCGGGGGAGGATCGGGAGTGCAGATGAAACCGCACGTCTCGCCGCAGCCCATAGCCAAGCGGACGCTCAGCGCAAGTATACCAACGCATTATGGGCGATGCTTCCGGGGCCAGGCTTGCGCGGGGCAACTGACGTGTGGCTAGCTAATCCGGTCCGCCATATTGCGCACCGCACGCGTGGCGCGGCGGCGCGTGCGTTGGCCCATCGCGCGGGTCTTGTCGGCTGCGGTTCCAGCGGCGTGTGCCGCTTCGCGTTTCGCCGTGCGCGCGGTGGCGCTCGCCGCGTCGCTGAGATCTTCGGCCTTCTCTTTGCCGGCGCGCGCGCCATCGAGAATGTCGTCGATCAGCTTGATGCCGTAAGCCACAATCGCATCGGCGACCAGCGTTGCAAAACGCGAGGACTGGCTCATGGCTGCGCTGCCGACTTTCTTGGCCGCGCCCGAACTTGCCCCTGAAGCAACGCCCGAAACCGCGTTAGCCGTACCGCTCGCCGCGTTTCCCACCGCTCGGCGTCCCGGCTTTGTCATCAACCCGATTAACAGCCCCAAGGCGACAGCGCCGCCAATCACTTGCAGAGGATGTTGTTTGACATACTCGCTCGCCACCTCAGCGGCATCGCGCGCTTCCTCAGCCAAGGTGCGTTCAGCAATGCGGCGTTCGCGGGCTTCGATTTTGGCGCGCAGGGCGTCGCGAGGTTCAGTGCCTGGGGCGGTGTCAGTCATGCCATTTCTCCGGTGCTGAGCGGCTCTTGTTGGTGTGACGGCGTCGGTGAAACCGGCGCGGCGGGGTCGTGTTGATCATGAACTGTTTCTTCATCGGACGTGTCCGACACGGCGGATTCTTCTTCGAGGGAAGCGTCAGCAGCTTCGGCCTCGGCGTCGCCAGCGGCCTCGGTTGCGTTCTCGTCTTGATCCTCGGCGGATTGCGCGTCGAGACCCAACAACTCCGCAATCGGCTTGCGAGCGAACCACAGGGCGATGATCGCGACCAATCCGGCGAGAAGGCTCGGGCGGCCAATGGTGTTGACCTTTGCCACCTCGAACACGTCTTTCGCGCCATCGCCAATGCGTCCGGTGACGCGTTCGGCGAGGCCTTTCCCGCTTAAAGTGGCGCGCGCGTGCTCGACATCGGCGACCAGCACGGCGCGCGCCGCGTCGCGCAGCGCGCGATCTTGACGAAAGGCTTCAGGCAGGCGGCTCATGATGCATTCTCACCCTCGGCTGAGGCGTCCTCGGCTGAGACGTCGCGTTGATCGTCATTGGCAAACATTTCGCCAATCAGTCTACCCCTCGAAATCGCAATGTTGCCCAACAGCGCGACGCCGAGCAGCATCATGCCTACGACAATCACGATCGCGCCCCAAATCGTCACCCATGGCTCGAGGGCCATTACCAGTCCGACCGCCATCGTAATCAGCGCGATATGTAACAGGACAGCAGCCAGAATAGCCGCGCCCGCCGCGATGCCAACATTCCTGCCGAGCAGCTTGGCGCGGGTTTTCTGAAAAGCGAGCTCAGCGGCAGCGTACAGCTTGGCGTCGTCGATAACCGCGCCCAATTCCTCGACGATGGACTCGTCATCGGGCGGCGGGGAAGGGGGCGTCGCGGAGGCGTCCGAAGACGCGTCGCTGCTGGCGGGCGGATCGCCCGGCGCGCGCGTCTCGGTCTCGTTATCCAGCATCGCCTAGCCCCCAGCGTCGCCCAATCCGCCACCGCACGAGCGGCCGCCGCTCGTTAAAGCGGGACAGCGCGCGCGGAGGGATCAGGTCTTAGTTGCGCGAACCGCGAAACAGGCGCGCCAGCATGAAGCCCGGCAGTGTCGTCGGCCAGGTCCCACACACGATGCGATCGACGCGTTTCGCGAACAGCTCGTTGACACGCCCGAGCACGCCATTTTGCTCATGGATCAGGCGCGGTCGTTTGAGTAGCCAAGCG
>JBCCCM010000052.1:0-16045 GCA_039033515.1 Pseudomonadota bacterium | reverse complement strand
GCGTGGCAGACATTGTTGGCGACATAGAGCGATTGCAGATCGTTCGAGCCGACCACGATAACTTTCTGGCACATGTCGCGCGCAATCGGCAGGCCGAACCCGCCGCACACCACATCGCCGAGGAAATCGAGAAGGACGTAATCAAAGCCCCATTCGTGAAAGCCCAGCTTTTCGAGCAACTCAAAGCCGTGGATGATGCCGCGTCCGCCGCAACCGCGACCCACTTCGGGGCCGCCAAGCTCCATGGCGAAGACGCCGTCGCGCTGGAAGCACACATCTTCGATGGTGACTTCTTCGCCGGCCAGTTTCTTCTTGGACGAAGTTTCAATGATCGTCGGGCAGCTTTTGCCGCCGAACAGCAGGCTGGTTGTGTCCGATTTCGGATCGCAGCCGATCAGCAGCACACGCTTGCCCTGCTGGGCCATCATGTAGCTGAGATTAGAGAGCGCGAAGCTCTTGCCCGAGCCGCCTTTGCCGTAGATCGCGATGACCTGCGTCTCGCTCTTTACCTCACCGGTGTGCACGGGATCAGGCTCGATTTCGGCCTCTTCGCGCAGCGCTTCGGCCTGGGATTCCAACATGGTCATGCGGCTTGGCTCCAATCGAGGATCATCTTGAGGCATTCAGGATCGTTGAACGCCTGGGGGTAGGCGTCATGCGCTTCGCTGGCGGGGCGACGCGTCGTGATGAGGCCGCCAAAATCGAGCTTCCCGCCGTCTGAAAGCGCGCGCGTTTGCGCCATGTCGCCCGGCTGCCATTCGGCGGCGATGCGAAAGCGCGCTTCGGCTTGAAAAGCGGGTGCGAAGGCGAAATCGACGCGGCCTGAATAAAAGCCGGCGAGCACGATTTCCCCACCCTTGGCGAGTTTGCCGACCAGACTATCGAGGATGTTTGCATCCCCACTGGCGTCGTAGATTGAGCGGTAATCGGAGCGGTCGTCTTCGTATGGAGAGAGAACGCTATATCCAACCGCGCCTGTGCGGCGGGCCGGGTTGGTTTCCCACACGGTGGGGGCAGGGCCTCCCAGCGCGATTGTCAAACGGGCCAGCAAGCGGCCAAGAACGCCGTGGCCGATGATAAGGTCCGGCGGGTTTCCGCCGTTGATGGCGTGCAGCGCGGTGGCTGCGAGCGCGAAGAGGACGCCCTGGTCACCCAAAGCCTCAGGAATGGGAAGCGCGCGCGCCGAGGGCACAATCACCTGGCGAGCGGTGCCGCCGAACAGGCCTCGTGCGTCGGTGTAGCAATTGGCGCCGGGAACAAAGACCCAGTCGCCGATCCGCCCTTTGGCCTCAGGCCCCGCGTCTATGACGCGGCCGACGGATTCGTAACCGGGAACCAGCGGATAACCCATGCCGGGAAACTGGGGCATGCGCCCGGTCCACAGCAGTTTTTCGGTGCCAGAGCTGATGCCGCTGAAGGCGATCTCCACCAGAACATCGCCTGAGCCCAGCGGATTAAGCTCAAGCGTCCCAAGCGCTAAGCGCTCTGGTCCCTCAAGTATTACCGCTAGTGTTTTCATCATGCGAAGCCCGATTGGGTGTCCTCTCCTGCCCTAGGGTCCCACATTGCGACTCGTGCAATGCCCAAAGCTGGTTTCTCAAGTCTTTCGCTACGCCTTACACGTAAAAGTGTCAACCAAAGCGGACAGTCTTTTTGTCAGGCTGTTGCGACTATCATGCTGGCGATAACTGGTTGCGGCCCAGCGATAAGGCGCGATTTGGAAAAGCCCGCTTCGCGCAGCATTCTGTGGATTTCTTCCGGGCTGCGCGCGCGCCCTGACCCCATGGCCCACAGGTAGAAGCCGAAAAAGGCCTCTCCCATCGGCTCGGCGCCCGGAATGCGGGCCATCGGCTCGGCGATCAAAAGCCGCTGGCCCGGGGAGAGGCTGGCGTGGATGTTGCGCAGCAATGCGGCAGCGGGCGCGTCGTCGTGATCGTGGAGGATGCGCACGAGGCTGACGAGTTCGTAGCCGGTTGGAATGGTGTCTTCGAAGAAATTACCCGGATGGCAGGTCACGCGTTCCGTGCCGATGGCGCTGGCAAGCGGCGCCCGCGCGGACGTGGCGACTTCGGGCAGGTCCAGCAGGCCCAGACGCATCTTCGGATAGGCCTCGCCCACGCGGCGCACAAACGCGCCATGGCCACCGCCCACATCCAGCAGGCTTTCCACGCCCGTGAACCGAAAGGCGGCGAGCACCTGATCCGCGACATAACGCTGCGAGGCGGCCATCAGGCGCGAATAATCCTCGGTCTCCTGCCCACGCTCCGCCGCGCCGTGCAACGCGCCGGCGTAAGACCAGTAACGCGATAGCTCAGAGGGTTCCTTGCGATCCTTGCGCAGCAATTCGAGCGGGTCGAGCAGATCGCGGTACAGCAGCCGGTGGTGCATGATCATCGCCTGCGTGCCTTCGTCCGCGACCAGCACCGCGCCCTGCTGGCCCAGCATCCAGCCATCCGCGACGACCTCTTCCGCCAGATCGAGCGCGCGCGCGGCGCGCAGCAGCGTCAGCGCGGCATCCTCGCTCAGCTTGGTATAATGGGCGACCTCAGCCGCCGTGATCGGGCCGTTGGCCAGCAGGTCGAGCAGCTCAACCTCGACCACCGCTTTCAGCACCTGCGAATAGGTGAAGCCGACGATGTGATCCATCATCTGCGTCGCGCGCGTTTTTGCCACGCGGCGGATCAGGGGCAGGCGCGCGCACCAATATTGAAAGCCGTTGCTGCCGAAAATCGCGTTGCGCCGCGCGGTGTAGGCGATCCGCCAGCGTTCAAGTCGACCGCGCGGCGACGCCGAATGGGGGCGGGCGGAGCCGCTCAAAGAGCCATTCGGCGCGCTGTCTCCGGACATCAGCATGAGTAAACTTGACGTTTCATATGTCTAAATAATTGGACAGATGCGACTGTAAGGTCAATAGTAATGCGGTTCAAGTCGTCGAATGGGGAGAGTTGGTGGGCGAATCCGTCGCCATCATCGGAGCGGGAATCGGAGGGCTAACCAGCGCCGCCCTGCTGGCTGCGCGCGGGTTTCGCGTGACGGTCCTCGAAAAGGAAGCGGCGGTCGGGGGCAAAGCGCGGCAGGTCGATATCGACGGCGCGCCGGTCGCTGGCGGGCCCACCGTGTTCACCATGCGCGACGTGTTTGACGCGGTTTTCGCCGAATGCGGCACCGCGCTGGAAGACCACCTCAAAATCGAAAAAGCCGATGTCATCGCGCGCCATGCGTGGGACGAAAGCGGGACGCTCGATCTGTTCGCTGACCCCGCGCGCAGCGAGGAGGCGATCGGCGATTTCGCCGGCGCCGAGGAAGCGGCGGCCTATCGCGCCTTCGGCGCCGAGGCCAAGCGGATCTTCGAAGTGCTCGACGAGCCCTTTATGCGCGGAGATGCGGCGTCCACGCCCTTTCCGATGATGTGGCGCATGGGGATCTGGCGGATCGGCGATGCCATGGCGATGCGCCCGTTCGACAATTTCTGGACGGCGCTGGGCGGCCATTTCAAAGACCCGCGCCTGCACCAGCTGTTTGGCCGCTATTCGACCTATTGCGGCTCTGATCCGTTCCAGTCGCAAGCCACACTGATGCTGATCGCGCATCTTGAGGCCGAAGGGGTGTGGCTGATTGACGGTGGCATCCACGCGCTGGCCAGGGCGCTGGCTGATGTTGCGCAGCGGTCCGGCGCTGCGATCCGCACCAACGCGCGCGTCGCTCAGATCCTGACGGACAACGCTCGGGTTAGCGGAGTGCGCCTGACCACCGGCGACACGATCCGCGCCGACACCGTGATCTGCAACGCGGACCCCGCCGCCATCGCGCGCGGCAAGTTTGGCGAGACTTCGGCGACCTCGGTCACGCGCATGGCCGATACCAAACGCTCGATGTCAGCGCTGGTCTGGTATGCGCATACTGAAACGCGCGGTTTCGACCTGCAGCATCACAACGTCTTCTTCTCGCCCGATTACGCGCGCGAGTTTCGCGAGATAGCGTCCGGAAACCCGCCCAGCGATCCCACAGTCTACCTTTGCGCGCAGGATCGCAGCGCCCGTGCACCAAAAGATCGCGCGTCCGGCTCAGCCAGCGCCAGCACGCCCGCATCAGGTCAGCGCGAACGCATTCAGATGATCGTCAACGCCCCGCCCAACGGGGATTCCCACAAATACACTCCTGAGGAGATTGAGACATGCAACCAAGCCATGAGGCGGACACTGCGTCGCTGCGGCCTGACATTGGAGGATCCAATGCCGCACACGCTCATGACACCGCGCGAGTGGGAAGGGCTGTTCCCGGCGACGGGCGGCGCCCTTTATGGCAGAGCGTCGCACGGCTGGGCGGCCTCCTTCCAGCGACAAGGCCCGCGCACGAAGATCCCTGGGCTCTATTGCGCGGGGGGCGGGACACATCCGTCGGCGGGAGTCCCTATGGCCGCCTTGTCCGGACAGCTTGCAGCGAAGGTGATCTGCGCGGACCGCGCTTCGATGCGCCGATCCCGCCCGGTGGCTACTCATGGTGGTATATCGACGCGATCAGCGAAGACGGGCAGCACGGCCTGACGATCATCGCCTTTCTGGGCAGCGTCTTTTCACCCTATTACAAGAGCTCTGGCCGGGGCGACCCGCTCAACCATTCGTGCCTGAATGTGGCGCTTTATGGGCCTAACAGCCGCTGGGTTATGACCGAACGCCCGCACGGCGCGGTGACTCAGGGCTCGCGTGATCTGACCATTGGCCCCAGCAATGTCGAGTGGGACGGCAACGCGCTTGTGATCGATATTGAAGAGCGCGACACGCGGCTGTTCAACCCGATCCATCGCCCGGTGCGCGGGCGCGTGCGCGTCGTGCCCGAGGCGCTCAACCCCGCCGCTTTCGCGCTTGATGGCAATGAAAACCACATCTGGCACTGCATGGCGCCGCGCGCGCGCATCGAAGTCGATATGGAAGAACCGGGCCTGTCATGGACGGGCAAGGGCTATTTCGACCACAATCGCGGCCGCGAACCGCTCGAAGACGGGTTTCGCGTGTGGCACTGGTCCAGAGCGCATATGCGGCAGGGGTCGGTCGTCTGCTACGAAGGGGAGCGTGTCGATGGCTCGCTGTTTGCGAGCGCGATCCGGTTCAACGCGGCTGGCATTCCCGAAGAGGCGGACTTGCCCGCGATGGCGGATCTGCCGCCCAGTTCGTGGCGCATTGATCGCCGAACACGCTCCGAAATCGGCCTCGCCAAGGTGCAGCGGACGTGGGAGGACACGCCGTTCTATTCGCGCGCCGAGCTGACCTCGCAATTGTACGGCGAACAGGTGGTCGCGGTGCAGGAAAGCCTCGACATGCGCCGCTTTGCCAACCCGCTGGTGCAGTTCATGCTGCCTTATCGGATGCCGCGGGCCAAGGGGTAGGCGGGCGGGCGTAAACCTTGAGGTTGCTTAGGGTTCGCTCGGTGCCTTTTCAGGCGCGGGTTTCCCCTCGCCCTTTGCCGCTTCTTCGGCTTCGCGCGCTTCGCGTTCGAGGCGCTCGGCGCGGGTTTTCTTGAGTTCCTTGTCAGTCTTCCACACCTGCCACACGCCAAACGTGATCGCGATGCCGTAGAAGAAGATGATCTCGATCCAACCGAACAACCAAGCGCCCATCGTTTGCTCCCTCCCGCGATCTAGGCGGTAGCCAAAATGCCCTGCGCCTGAGCAAAATCAATGATTGGCGCGTGGACGCGTTCCGGCGCTTCCTCGTGCGCGAGGTGGCCGAGACCGTTGAGCACCTCGAGCTGTGATGTTGCCAGCCAGGAGTGAACCTCGCGCGCCCAATCGAGTGGGATCGCGGCGTCGCGGTCGGAATGGACCATCAGGATCGGGTTCGAAACCTCGTCCATGCGCGTTTTGAGCGTGGGCAAATCCCAATTGGCCATCATCGAGAGCCCGCCTTTGGTGTGGTTCGAATTGCCAAACAGCGCCTCGTAACAGGCCATGCCCTCAGCATCGATCCTGGAGCCTGTGGACTTGGTCAGAAAGCGCTGCGCCTCGTTGCCGAAAGTCGTCATCTTGGAAAAGATGCGCGGGACGAACGGGTTGATAAACAGCAACTTGGCCACGGCTGGAAAGATCTGCGCGGCGGGGCCGGGAAAGGGTCGCATGGCTGAGTTAAGCCCGACGATCGGGCCGGAATATCCGTGATCCAGCGCCACTTGCACAGCCAGAGCCGCGCCAGCGGAATGGCCGATGATGAGGTCGGGCTTGAGGCCGAGCGAGGCCTTCAATTTGGCGATTTCGGCGGCCATGCGCGGCAGCGACATCGCCTCGGCGGGGTGGCCGCGTGTGAAGGCGTGGCGCGGCAGGTCCATCGCGGTGACAGCAAAGCGCTCGGCCAAAAGCGGCATGAGCCCGCGCCACGAATGGACCGAAGCGCCCGTCCCGTGAAGCAGCAAAGCCTTGGGCTTGGACGCTTCGGGTTTTTCCGCCTCGCCCATTCGCTGAATGTGCCAGGTCGCGCCGCCCGCGTCCCAGAACGCGCTGGTGTCGCGGTGGGGCCAGATCAACCCTTCGCGCTGCCAATTGAGCGGGCGGCTCACGCGGCCTCCCGTGAGGGTTGTGCCGCTTCGACAGCGTTGGCGATCTGGCGCGCGTCGGCGCGGGGCAGGGCGAAGAAGCGTGCGTTCATCGCCTCGGCCAGCGCGGCGCCTTCGCGTGCGGCGCGCGCGGAGATGTCGATCACGATGGCGTCGATCCCGGATCGCGCCAGCGCCTTGGCTGAGGCGATGGCGTCTTCGCCGGCCTGTTTGCGGCCCGGCTTGCCATCGCGGTCAATGTTGGCGCGTCCATCGGTTAGCACCACAAGGCTGGGTGTGCGCCCTTTCGAGGCGACCGCTTCAGCGCATTCGCGCGCCGTATCCAACCCCATGGCGAGCGGTGTTCCGCCGCCGCCGGGCAATTCGCTGAGCGTGCGCCGGGCTCGTGTGAGCGAGCGGGTGGGGGGCAGCAGCACTTCGGCGCTTTCCCCGCGAAAGGCGACGAGGGCCACCTCGCTGCGGGTGACATAGGCCTGCGCTAACATCAGTTCGACCGCGCCCTTGGCCTCGGCAAGCCGCGCGGCGGCGGCGGAGCCCGAAGCGTCGACGGCGAAGATCGTGACGCGCGCGGCTTTGTCTTCGAAGCGGCGCACGCGCAGGTCTTCCTTCCTCATCTGGACGCGAGGCGTCTGGATGCCCTCATCGCTGGTCACCCCGCTCTCGCGGCGGCGCACTTCCTGCCACGGGACGGCGGCGCGCAAGGTATCGATCAGCGCGAGGCGCGTGCCGCCGCGCGGCAGGCCTTGGCGCGCGCCCAGTGGCTTACCGCGCAGGCCCGATTTGCGCCGTTTGCCTGTGCCGCCGCCGGTGACGCGGCGCGGGGCCTTGCCTTGAAAAAGAGCTTCGAGAAGATCGGCGGGGATCGCTGCGGTCGCGGCTTCAACCAGCGTTTCCTCGAGCGGCGCGTCGGGATTGGGCTGCTGGCTGTCTGTGTCCTCTTCACCCGGATCGGGCGGGGTTTCCGGCGGCTGTTCTTCGGGCGGTGGCGGTTCCTCTTCGATAGGCGGCAGCCGTGTGGCGCGTGGGGAAAGGACAAGCCGGGCGGCGGCGGCGAGGTCGGCCTCTTCCACCGCGTTGCGCCCAGCGAGCGCGGCGTGCGCTCTCGCGGCGCTTTGAGCGAAGATCAGCGGTCTGAGCGAGGCGACACCCAGCGCCTCGGCGGTGGCGGCCAGCGCTTCGAGAGCGGGTTTGCTCAGCGGTTCGACCGCCCCGATATCTGTACCATCGATTTCAAGCGGGGCAACTTGCCATTTGCGCGAGGCGGCCAGCTCGGCATGAAAAGCGGCGCGTTCCAGCAGGCTGGCGGGCGGGGCGTCGTCGGCTTCATGCGCGTCGTCGAGCAGGATGAGCGCAGGGCCATTGCCTTCATCCACGCTTTGCGCGAGGCGTCCGGCGACGCGCGGCTCGATCCGCTCCGCCATGGGCACGAGAACCGCGCCGCCCGCGCATTGTTCGAGCAGCCCGCTTTGATGCACCGCGCGTCCGCTCGCCAGGCTGGCGGCGATGTCAACGCCGCCCAGCAGGCGTTCGTCATCGACATGGCCGGGCAGTTTGCGAAAGGGTCCGTCCATGGCCGCAAAGGCCTGCGCCAGAGCCTCGACCAGCGCGTCGCGCGCCGGGGACGAACCGCGTAGCGCCATGCCGCCGAACAAAGAAGGCGCGATCAGGAAGAGCCGAGCCGCGAGGACGGCGTCGTCAATGGGATCAGTGACCCCCTCGGGGCTCATCCGAAGAGCTCTTCGATCGCGCGCGTTATCCGGACCGTGGAACCCGTTTCATCGAGCACATCGCGCCGCAGACGGTGGCGCAGCGCGGAAGGGGCAATCGCGGTCAGATGCTCGCGCCGTACCGATTTGGACCCTTCCAATGCGGCGAGCGCGCGCGCGGCGCGCATCAGGGTCAGCTCACCGCGCAGGCCATCCGCGCCCACCGCCAGGCACAGATGCGCCGCGTCGGTCAGCACGTCCTCGCCCGGCTCCAGCTTGGCGAGTTTGTTCTTGCCGCGCGCGATCTGCTTGAGGATTTTCTCGTCCTCCCCGGCCCATTGCGCCTCGAAAGCTTCAGGGTCGCGCTCCTGCGAGGCGACCAGCTTCATGATCTCGATCCGGGTCTCGATATCCTTCGGCGTCCTCACTTCAACTGACAGGCCAAACCGGTCGAGCAATTGCGGGCGCAATTCGCCTTCTTCGGGGTTGCCGCTGCCGATGAGGACGAATTTGGCCGGGTGGCGCACCGAGAGCCCTTCGCGCTCGACCACGTTTTCGCCCGAAGCGGCCACATCGAGCAGCAGATCGACCAGATGGTCTTCGAGCAGGTTGATCTCGTCGATGTAGAGAAAGCCGCGATGCGCTTTGGCCAAGAGGCCGGGCTCAAACGCTTTTTCGCCCGCGCGCAGGGCGCGTTCCAGATCGAGGCTGCCGATCACGCGGTCTTCGGTCGCGCCCAATGGCATGTCGACAAACGGAACCGCGCGTTTGCGCAAGGGCCCGCCGCCGCACACGTCGGGATAGCGCTCCGCGTCCTCTTTTGAGCCGCCATAGGGGCAGTTTGCGTGCGCGGTGATGGGCGGCAACAGCTTGGACAACGCGCGCGCGGCGGTCGATTTGCCGGTGCCGCGGTCGCCAAACACCATGACCCCGCCCACACTCGGATCGACGGCTGCAATGAGCAGCGCCTGTTTCATCTCGTCCTGACCGACGATGGCGGAGAAGGGAAAGCGAGCCATTACGGGCTTCTAATGGACGCTCGCAGGCCATTGGACAAGTGAAAGTGACAGCGCGGCCTGACACTTTGATCTTAAACCGGATTCAGCGCGATTTCCCTCGGGTCAGCAATATGACGGGGATCAGCCCGACCGCCAGGAGAATGAGCGCCGGGATCGAAGCTTCGACTAGGCGTTCGTCGCTGGCGAGGCGGTAAGTGCGGGTCGCCAACGTCTCCAGATTGAACGGGCGCAGGATCAACGTAGCGGGCAATTCGCGCAAAGTGTCGATCAGCACCAGCGCCAGGGCGGCGAGCAGGCTGGGCCGGAGTAACGGCACGTAGATGCGCGCCAAGACCCGCGATGGGCCGGCGCCCAGCGAGCGCGCCGCGGCATCGAGCGAGGCGGGGATGCGCGCCATGCCGCCCTCGATTGAATTGTAAGCGACGGTCAAGAACCGCACGCTGAGCGCGTAGATCAGGATCGCGCTGGTCCCCGTCAGCACGAGCCCGCCTGTGTAGCCCAGCGCATCGCGGGCGAACCCCGTGAGGCTCTGGTCGAGCGCGCCCAACGGCGCGAGCAGGCCGACCGCCAACAGCGCTCCGGGCAGGGCGTATCCCAGCGTCGCAAACCGCGTCAGTGCGCCCACGGCGGGAGCGGCGCTGCGGGCCTTGGCGAAAGAGAGCGTCAGCGCGAGCGCGGTGGTGGTGAGGGCGACAGATGCGCCCAGCCACGCGCTGGCGGCGGCGTATTCGCCCAGCGAGGCGGCGGCGCGCACAGCCGCGTCGTCAATCGCGAGGCCCGACAAATGCAGCGCTGGGACCAAGAACCCCAGCGCGACCGGCACCGCGCAGGCGGCGAACGCGCCCAGTTTGCCCAACGGCGAAAGCGCGACCAACGCCTCCCCAGATCCCGCATCAGCCAGCCCGTCGCGGCTGTCGCTGCGCCCGGCGCGCGTGACCGCTTCGAGCGCGACCAGAGCCGCAACAAACCCCAGCATCAGCGCCGCCAGACCCATCGCCGCGTCCTTGTCGCCCATGGCGAGCCAGCTGCGGAAAATGCCGGTCGAAAAGGTCGGAATGGCGAAATATTCGGCCAAGCCGAAGTCCGCCAGCACTTCCATCAAGACCAGCGCCAACCCTCCCGCGATGGCGGGACGCGCGGCGGGCAGGGCGACCTGCCAGAAAGCGCGCGCGGGGCCCGCGCCAAGGCTGCGCGCGGCGTGGAACTGGCCCCGGCTTTGCGTAGCGAAAGCGGCCCGTGCGAGCAGGTAGATGTAAGGGTAGAGCACCAGCGCGAGGATCAGCGCGCCGCCCACCAGACTTCGGATCGGGGGGAAGCTGTAATCATCGACACCCCAGCCCGTTGCCGCGCGCAAAGCCGTCTGCACGGGCCCGGAAAAATCGAGCAGATCGGCGTAGACATAGGCGGCGATATAGGACGGCACGGCGAGCGGCAGAACCAGTGCCCAGCCCAGCGTGCGGCGTCCAGGAAACTCGCACGCGCTCACAAACCACGCCGCGCCCACGCCGATTGTTATCGCCAACGCTCCGGTGAGCGTCATCAGGGCAGCGGTGTTGACGACGTAGCGGGTCAAGACGCCGCTCGACAATTGGCTCAGCCCAGCCAGCCCGCCCGTGGGCGCGGTAATCGCGACCGCGACCAATGGCACACTGGCGAGCGCGGCGATGACCAGCGCGGCGATCAGCCATCCCGAAGCCACGCCCGCGCCAAGCGCGAACCCGGCAGCGCGCGGTGCCGGATCTGGAGCGGTCCTTGCGTCGCCGCTCACAAATTGCCTAAGGCGCATCACCACACACCGCCGCGTGCGCGCATGAAAGACCCGTTCGGACCAGCCATTTGAGCCTCGAGTTTAGCCATATTGCCCACACTTACGGCGCTAAAGGGAACGTGCGCGCGCTCGAAGATGTCAGCTTCGTCGCGCCCGCAGGAGAGATCACCTGCCTGCTTGGCGCGTCGGGTTGCGGCAAGTCAACCTTGCTAAACCTCACGGCGGGTTTGCTGCCGCTTCAAAGCGGGGCGATCACGCTCGATGGCGATCCCCTGGCTCAGCCGGGGGCCTCGCCTCCGCCTGAAGAGCGCCCCGTGGGTCTGGTTTTTCAGGACGCGGCTTTGTTTCCGCATATGACGCTGGCGCGCAATATCGGCTTTGGCCTGAGCAAGGATCAGCGCCGCGATGGATCCGGCGAGGTCGAGGGCTGGCTGGCGCGCGTCGGGCTGGGCGGGCTGGGCAAGCGTTACCCGCACGAGCTTTCCGGCGGCCAGCAGCAACGCGCCGCGCTGGCCCGCGCCATGGCGCCGCAGCCGCGGGTCTTGTTGATGGACGAACCCTTTGCCAGCGTCGACATCGTTCTTCGCCGGGCGCTGCGGCGCGATTGCCGCATCCTGCTGCGCGAGCGCGAGACGACGACGATTTTGGTGACGCATGATCCGGACGAGGCGCTCGATATCGCGGACAGGATCGCGGTGATGGAGGGCGGGCGCATCGTGCAGTTCGGCACCCCGCAAGAGCTCTATAACGCGCCCGCTGCGCCCTCGGTCGGGGCTATGTTCGGCGGCGCGCAAATCGTGCGAGCGGTGGTGAAAGAGGGGTGTTTTGAAAGCGCCTTTGGCCGCTGGCCGCGCGAATGCGCGCTGGGTGAGGGCGCTGGCCAGTCCATGACGGATGGCGAGAGTGTCGACTTGCTCGTGCAGGGGCGCGCGGTGCGGCTGGAGCCGGACCGCGAGGGCGTGCCGGTGCGCGATGTGCATCCGCTGGGCGCGCGGGCGCGGGTGCTGCTCCAGCCAGAGGGCGGCGCGCAGCTGACCGCCGAAGTGCCGCAATCCGCCGCTGACCATATCCGCCCCGGCGCGCGCTATCGGGTGAAGCCCGATCCGGACACGGTGCGCGTCTTTGCGCGCGGATAGCTTAATAGCGGCGAATCGGATTGACAGGCCTTGCCATTCGCTCCCAACACACTAATGCAAATCATTCGCAACTCGTAACTGAGGGAATCACCGTTGATACACCGCACTCCATCGCCGCGCCTCTCGCGCGTTCTCGCGCTCACTTTGGCCGCATCCAGCGCGCTCGCGCTGAGCGCTTGCGCCGCTGGTGAAGAGGACGGCGCCGAGGGCGCTGAGATCACCGGCGAGGTCAACATCTACTCTTCGCGCCATTACGACACCGATCTGGCTCTTTACGAGGATTTCACCAAGGAAACCGGGATCAAGGTCAACCGCATCGAAGCGGGAGCCGACGCCTTGATCGAACGCATCGTGAGCGAGGGCGAATATTCACCCGCTGACCTGCTGATCACGGTGGACGCCGGGCGGCTGTGGCGCGCGGTCGATGCGGGCGTGCTGGCTCCGATTGAGTCCGAAACGCTTACGACGCGCGTGCCCGAGAATTTGCGCCATCCCAATGGCTTGTGGTTTGGTCTTTCAACCCGGGCGCGCGTCATCATCTACAACGCCAAGGATGGGCGACCCGAAGGGCTGGAGACGTATCAGGATCTGGCCGATCCGCGCCACCGCGCAATGATCTGTATGCGCTCGTCCTCCAACATCTACAACATCTCGCTGCTCTCCAGCATCATCGCGCATGACGGCGAAGACGCGGCGCTCGACTGGGCGCGCGGCGTGGTCGCCAATTTCCGGCGCGCGCCCGAAGGCAACGACACCGCCAATATCGAAGCGGTCGCGAATGGCGAATGCGGCATCAGCGTGGTCAACACCTACTATCTCGCGCGCTACGCCAGCGACGAAGACACAAGCGGCCTGATTGATGGCGTTGGCGTGATCTTCCCCAACCAAGACACCACCGGCACCCATGTGAATATCAGCGGGGCGGGGCTTGCGAAGAACGCGCCCAACCGGGAAAACGCGATCCGTTTCCTCGAATATCTCACTAGCGAGACAGCGCAGGAATACTTTGCCAATGGCAATAATGAATACCCGGTTGTTGAAGGCGTCGCGCCGACGGCGGCGGTGACCTCGCTGGGCGAATTTCGCGCCGACGATCTGAGCACCGCCACAATCGGCGCAAATCAGCCGAAAGCGGTCGCAATCTACGACGCGGCGGGTTGGAACTGAGCGGGCCGGGTCAGCGGGCTGGAGGCGGGATCGCTGCACGCGGCTTCCCTCGTCCATGCTCCGATAGGGCAAGGCGCGCCCGTTTTGACTGCAATCAAGGCGCGGTTGGAAGCCTTCCTCTCAAGCGGCCCTTTATTGGCTAATGCCGAAACTACCTTGAAGCGCGCGCGCGAAACGTCCATCTGCGCGCCAGTTTTCCACACCAGACAACCAATCGAGACTCCATTCCCATGAACATGCTCATCACTGATCGCGATCAGTTCACCGAAAGCGCCGCGCTCAGCGTCGAGACGATCACGCATGTCCAGCAATGGAACGAGGAACTCTTCACGCTCAAGATGACGCGGCCCGCCAGCTTCCGCTTCCGCTCGGGCGAATTTGTGATGATCGGCCTGCCGCAGGAAAACGGCAAGCCGCTGCTGCGCGCCTATTCGGTCGCCTCGCCCAGCTATGATGAGGAGCTCGAATTCCTCTCGATCATTGTGCAGGAAGGCCCGCTGACCTCGCGCCTCCAGCACATCAAGCCGGGCGATCCGGTCTATCTCGGTAAGAAGCCCACGGGCACGCTGGTGACCGACGCGCTGCTGCCGGGCAAGCGGCTGTTTATGCTCTCGACCGGCACGGGGTTGGCGCCCTTCATGAGCCTTGCGCGCGATCCCGAGGTCTACGAGATGTTCGACGAGATCATCGTTGTCCATTCAGTGCGCCGGGTCGTCGATCTGGCTTATCGCGAATTGCTCGAAAGCCAGCTGGAAGGCGATCCGCTGCTCGAAGACGACCAGCGCGAGCGCTTTATCTACGTGCCCACCGTGACGCGCGAGGACTTCCACACGCAAGGCCGCATCCAGACGCTGATCGAGGATGGCCGTCTGTTCGAAAAGTCGAAAGGCCCGCAGCGCTTTGACCCGGAAACCGACCGCGTGATGCTGTGCGGCTCGATGGCGATGATCAAGGACCACGCCGCTGACCTGGAAAAGCGCGGCTTTGAAGAGGGCGCGAACAACAAGCCCGGAAGCTTTGTCATCGAACGCGCGTTTGTGGGCTGATAGGCTGGCCTCACTGTGAGACCCAAAGAAAATGGCCCGCACCCTTCCCCCCGAAGGTGCGGGCCACGTCGGCGGCGGGTTTCCCCGCCACTCGGGTCGCCTCGTTGATCCGTTGATTGGGTGTTTAAGATGATCGCCGCGCGCGGTCTGTGATGCCCGTCACATGGGGCCTAAGAAAATCGTTGGACGGCGGCTTCGGCACCAACACGTTGCGCTGACAAAGCCAACGCGATAGCACCTCCGCGCATACCCTCGGAGTGCGCTCACCATGCTCGACACCATCGAATCCAGCCTTGCCCCCGACAGCCTTTTAAGAGCGCTGCCCGCCGACCAATTGGAAACCTTCCTCAAGAAGGCGACCACAAGACAGATCGCAACCGGCGAAACGATCATCGAACAAGGCGATGAAGACGGCGATTTCGCGGTCTATCTCGTGTCGGGAACGCTCAAGATCAGCTTTGTCAGCGCGGGCGGGCGCGAGATCATCCTCAGCTACGCCAAGCCGGGCGAAGTCGTCGGCGAGATCGCGCTGCTCGACAGCGGCCCGCGCACAGCGACCGTTACCGCCGCCGTGCCCAGCGCTGTCCTGATCCTGCCGACCGACACGTTCCTTGATGCGATTGCGACGAACCCCGCTTCGGTGATCGGCCTGACGCGCGAACTGGCGCGCCGCGTGCGCGAGCTCAACCTTGTCGTCGAAAGCGACCGCACCTTTTCGATGGGCCCGCGCCTTGCCCGCGCTCTGATGCGGCTGGTCGATGCGCAGGCCCAGAGTGGGGCGCTGCTGTACAATCCCAGCCAGAGTGATCTTGGAGCTTTCGCCGGCCTCGCGCGCGAAAATGTCAGCCGCCTGCTGAGCGACTGGGAGGAGCAGGGCGTCATCGCACGCGAGGGCAAGACGCTGGAAGTGCGCGATCCCGATTACCTCCAAGGCCTCGCCGAGTTCGGCGACGACGCTTGATTGCCATGCAACCGGGCGGTGTGCTGAATTGCGCCTTTCGCGCTTGACCCATGGGCGCGCGCGCGCTTCATTGCGTCGCAAATCAAAACGGATTTTCCAAGAAGAGAGAGACCCCCATGCTTGAGACCGCCCACCGCACCGCTTACAACGAAGACCACGAGGCGTTTCGCGAAACCGTTCGCAAGGTCTTCGCCGAGCATATGGAACCGCACCTCGACCAGCATGAGGAAGAGGGTATCGTCCCGCGCACCGCGTGGAAGGCTTTGGGCGACGCAGGCATGTTGTGCCCGACGGTGTCGGAAGAGAATGGCGGCCTCGCGCTCGATTTCGGGTTCAACTGCGTGCTCGCCGAAGAGCTCTCCTACATGGGTTCGTCCGCCGGCTTCACGCTGCAAAACGATATCACGGTCAACTATTTCGAACGCCTCGGCTCGCCTGAGCAGAAGGAAAAATACATCCCCGGCATGATCTCGGGCGATATCATCACTGCGATTGCGATGACCGAACCGGGCGCGGGTTCGGACTTGCAAGGCATCCGCACCACGGCGGTCGAGGACGGCAATCACCTCGTCATCAACGGGTCGAAAACCTACATCACCAACGGCCAGAACGCCGATGTCGTCATCGTGGTGGCGAAGACCGATCCGACCGCGGGCGCGAAAGGCACCTCGCTAATCCTCGTCGACGCGGACACGCCGG
>JBCCCM010000051.1:0-16316 GCA_039033515.1 Pseudomonadota bacterium | reverse complement strand
GCTCCACCACGGCATGCGGGAATGGGTGTCGCCGAGGGCAAGCGTGGGATCTGCACTTGCCAGCTCGGCGACGTCGGCAATGAAAGCGCGTGTGGCGCCCACGCCGATAGGGACACTGCGAATGGCGGGCTGTTTGAACGTACGTTCAAGCCAGCGTGCCGCTTCGTCAGCGATCTCGGGATATAGGACAATGTTGAAATCCGCTTCGCCAATGCGGGCGATGTCGGACGGGCGCGCGTCAAGCGGCGCGACCAGATTGATCTCGACACCCAATTGGTCGAGGATTTTGCGAATTTCGACGAGGTCGTCGCGGTGGCGAAAACCGAGTGCGCACGGGCCAAGGATGTTCGCCTTTGCCGGGCGGCCTTCCATCGGCGCGCGTTCGACGCTCTTGTTCGCCAGATTGCGAACGACCTGGTAAAATGTCTCGGCGGCGCCCCAGTTTTCCTTGCGCTGATAGCTTGGCAGCTCCAGCGGGATGGCGGGGCAGGGCAGGTCCATCGCTTCGGACAGGCCGGCGGGATCGTCCTGGATCAGTTCGGCGGTGCACGAGGCGCCCACAATGATCGCTTCAGGCTTGAACCGCTCGACCGCGTCCATCGCGGCGTCCTGGAACAGCTGCGCTGTGTCTTTGCCCAGATCGCGCGCTTCGAACGTGGTGTAGGTCACGGGCGGGCGGTGGTCCCGCCGCTCGATCATGGTGAAGAGCAGATCGGCATACGTATCACCCTGCGGGGCGTGGAGCACGTAGTGCAGGCCTTTCATCGCGGTCGCAACGCGCATTGCGCCAACATGCGGGGGGCCTTCATATGTCCAGACGGAGAGTTGCATCGCCTACACCTCCAACCGATCGCGCCGCCGCATGGGGCGCGCAAAGAGTTCGGCGAGGTCGCCGGCCTGATCAAAGCCGTGGATCGGCGAGAAAACGAGCTCGATCGCCCATTTGGTCGTCAGCCCTTCGGCTTCGAGCGGGTTGGCAAGGCCGAGCCCGCAGACGGTCAGGTCAGGCCGATCCTCACGAACCCGGTCCAACTGGCGATCAACATGCTGCCCTTCGCTGATGCGCGCTTTGTCGCAGATCAAAGCGAGGTCGCGCGCGAGGTGGGCGCGGTGCAGATAGGGTGTGCCCACTTCGACCGGGATCATGCCCATTTCCTGAGACAGGAAGCGCGCCAGCGGCACTTCCAATTGCGAGTCGGGCAGGAAGCTGATGCGTTTGCCTTCAAGCTCACCCATCGCGTGTTCCATAGCGCGCTTGGCGCGTTCACGGCCCGGCGCGATGGTCTGGTTGAAGAGCTGTTCGTCCACGCCAAATTCACGCGCGGCGGCTTTGAGCCAGTCGGTCGTGCCTTCCGCGCCAAACGGGAACATCGCATCCAGGCGAACCGCGCCGCGATCTTCGAGCGCCATGGCGGTTTCCGCCAGAAACGGTTGGGCCAGCAAATAGCGCGTGTTGGGTCCGATGGGCGGCAAATCACGCGCGTTGCGCGCCGGGAACGACGCGACATTGGCGATGCCAAGCTGGTCGAAGAGGCGCAGGAATTGGTCTTCGACGATGTCAGGCAGCGAGCCAACGATCAGCAGGTTTGCCGCATCGTCCGCCCCGGCGGCGGGCATTTCAGGCACGAGCGCGGTGAGGCAGGTGTCTTCGCCTTGGGTGAAGGTTGTCTCGATACCGCTGCCCGAATAGTTCAGGATCTTGACCTTGGGCATATATTGCTTGCCCAGACGCTCGGCGGCTTTGGCCAGATCGAGCTTGATCACTTCCGAGGGGCATGAGCCCACCAGGAACAGCGTCTTGATGTCAGGGCGCCGCTCCAGCAGGCGGGTCACCACCCGGTCGAGTTCGTCTTGCGCGTCGACCATGCCCGCCAGATCACGTTCTTCCATGATCGCCGTGGCAAAGCGAGGTTCGGCAAAGATCATCACGCCCGCGGCGGATTGCAGCAAATGCGCGCAGGTGCGCGAGCCAACCACGAGGAAGAACGCGTCCTGCATCTTGCGGTGCAGCCAGACTATGCCTGTCAGCCCGCAGAACACTTCACGCTGTCCACGCTCGCGCAAAACGGGGCGCTGGTTTTCCGCCGAAAGCGAGTTTTCAACAGTTTGCGCGTTGCCGCAGCCGGAAAGGGTGGAGACATGGTTCATGCGGGCACCGCCTCGGGCGATGGCGCCGCTTCGAGTCGCGCGACGCGCAGCTTCCACAGGAATTGCCCGGCGTTAACGACGTAGGCGCCATACCCTGCCAGCGCGACCGTCATGCGCGCTTCAAAAGAGCCAAAGCCGCCAAACAGCATCACGAGATAGGCCGTGTGCAGGGCCAGAACGAGCATGGAAAAGACGTCTTCCCAGAAGAACGCAGGGGCAAACAGCCACTTTCCAAACACGACCTTTTCCCAGATCGAGCCGGTCACCATGATCGTATAAAGAATGAGCGTTTTCAGAACGATGGACGCATCAGCCGCCCAAGCGCCTTCGCCGGTCGACAAGGTGCGCAAAACAAGGCCGAGGCTGACGAGAAAGACGACAAATTGAACCGGAGCCAGAACGCCCTGAACGAGGGTCCAGACCGACTCGTCGCGCCGCTTGCGCTCCTCTGTCGAGTAGAGCGCACCTTTGTTTCCCTGAGCCGTTGACCCTCGTGGTTTGGTGCCACCAGGCTCAGCCGGGGAGACATGGTTCTGTCGAGTCATGTTCGCGCTGTGCCTTTTTTCTTGGATCTGACTGTTACGCCTAACGCGGACCGAGTGTCAATCCATTTGGACGTACAACAAATTGGACAGTCCGATTGCGCTCAAGGCCGTTTGTTTGCGTGGAATCAAAAAAGAGCGTATGAATGATTCGCCGATTGAGAGAGGGATGTCTCTCGGCCACCACCGGTCTGCTTGAGCGCGCACCTCGCGCTCGTGTCGAATGATCGGTGTTTAGGAGAGATCGGCATGGCCGCTCCGCAGGCAATTGGCACGCAGACAAAGGGCCTCCGGCTTAAGCTGAGCACGGCTGCTTTGCGCAAAGCCATCGCCAAGCCGCTGCACTGGCGTAAGCCTTCGGAACCCAATTCCGGCACGACCTTTAACACTTGCGCGTCACAAGATCCTGTGTGCACAGCTCTGGAACGGGATATTATCCCGCGTCTGATGATGGCGCATATCGTGGATGGGTCGTTCAGACCGATAGAGGAGCGGATAGAGATCGAACCTGGGGATACACAGAGTTTTGCGGCTCTGCCTTTGCGGTTGGAAGCGCCAAGCCTGCTGGAGCAAGTCGACCGTTTTCTTGAAAGCGGCATGAGCGTCGAGGACGTCTATCTCGACCTGCTCGCGCCGGCTGCGCGGCACCTTGGGGAATTGTGGTCCGCCGACGAATGCGATTTCGTTGATGTGACGATGGGCCTGTGGCGTTTGCAGGAAGTCATGCGTGAAATCACGCGGCGTTCACCCCCGCAAGCCGGCCATCCCGACACAGCGCGCACCGCGCTTTTTTGCCCGATACCCGGCGATGTCCACAGTTTCGGCGCGCAAATGATCGAAGAGGTCTTTGCCCGCGCGGGTTGGCGCAGTGAAGTGTTGCTGCAACCGGACCGCCGCGAATTGCTCGACTACGTGTCGTCGAAAAGCGTCGACCTCGTCGGCCTGACAATATCGCGCGACGGCCCGGTTTCGGCACTGGCCAGTCTCGTTAAGGGTATTCGAAGCGTTTCCATGAATCCGAATCTTCACGTTCTCGTTGGTGGTCATATGATCAACCAGAACCCGGCTCTTGTCTCTGAAATCGGCGCCGACGGCACCGCCCCCGATGCACGATCCGCGCTTGAATTCGCTGAGCGTCTAATCCCTGCTGCGCCGACCACGGCGCCTTCGATGATCTAAGGTCCCGCACGACACATGCTCACAAAGAAACACAGCATTGAGGGGAAGAACCCGTTCGGGAACGCGGCGGAGCTGTTTGATTCCCTGGACGCCGACGCTGCGATGAAGCTGGCGATGGTGGCGGGCGATGTGACCCTGGTGCTTGATGACACGGGGACGATCCTTGACGCGGCGTATGATCCCAAGGAATTTCCGGATTTCGAAAACTGGGCCGGCACGAACTGGATCGAGACGGTAACCGACGAAAGCCGCCCGAAAATCATGGAAATGCTGGCCGCCGCGCGGCGCGGCGAAGTGCAGCATTGGCGCCAGGTTAATCACCCTTCGCGCGATGGCGATGTGCCGATCCGCTACGCGGTGCTGAGCGTTAATGGCGGCGAACACCGCATCGCCTTTGGCCGCGATCTGCGCGAAGCGGGCAAATTGCAGGCGCGCCTCCTGCAGGTGCAGCAATCGCTGGAGCGCGATTACATGCGTATGCGCCAGATCGAAGCGCGCTATCGCATGCTGTTTGAACTGTCAGCCGAACCGGTGCTGATCGCAGAGGCGCAGACCCTGCGCATCAGAGAGGCCAATTCCGCCGCGCACAATCTGCTCGGTGCGCGGTCGGGCACGCTTCAGGGCAAGAAGCTGCTGGGTTTGCTCGACAAGGATTCGCGCGACGCGATGCAAACCATCGTCGGCGCGGCGTTAAGCTCCAACAGCGTCTCCCCGATCCCGGTCAAATTGCTCAAACCCGCGCGCGAAATCAGCGCCTCGATCGTCGGCTTTGCTCAGGATCGCGGCCAGTTCCTGCTCGTGCGGCTGCTGCCGACGGGTGAGGCTGGAGCACAAGAGGTGTCTTCGCCGGTCGTTGATCTGGTTGAAGCCATGCCCGACGCTTTCCTCATCGCGAACGCGCAGATGGAATTGGTTAGCGCCAATCACGCCTTTGTCGAAATGGTTCAGGCGGCGAGCGTCGATCAGGTTCGCGGTCGCCAGCTTTCGGAGTGGATCGGGCGGCCGGGCATCGATCTTGACCTTATCGAAGGGCAGGTCACCCAGCACGGAGCGGCGCGCAATGTCAGCACAGTGCTGCGCACCGCCAACGATGCCGATGGTGAGCCTGTTGAGCTGTCCGCGGTGCGAAGCGCGAGCGAGGATCCGCTCTACGCTTTTGTCATTCGCCCCATTGGCCGCCGACTGCGCGATCTGCCGCCGGGCACCGAGGATCTTCCGCGTTCCGTGGAGCAGCTCACCGATCTGGTCGGGCGCATGTCGCTGAAAGATATTGTCCGCGAAAGCACCGATCTGATTGAGCGTTTGTGCATCGAAGCCGCGCTTTCCTACACCTCGGACAACCGCGCTTCGGCGGCGGAGATTCTGGGTCTTTCGCGACAGAGCCTCTATTCCAAACTGCACCGTTATGGCCTCGGCAACCTGCCCGCCGATCCGGATTGATCGGGCGGAGCGACTTTTTCCCACTTGCGACTTTTGAGCCACAGCGAGGCCGCTCGCGCGGCGCCGTAAGCCGTGCGAGTGCGTCCTTTGCCGGGCGCGCTCGGCGCAAATGGCCACGATCTGAGTAGGGCAGGGTGATGCGCGTCGCGCTTGCGCCATGTCCACTGACCTGTGGCTCAACTGGAAATTGGACCCGGAAACAGCCGTTTGGGCTCACTCCGGTGCAATTGCGACATCTTGACAGGTAAAAGTGTCAAATTAATTTGACGCCGCCCTTTGACAGTCATACTTTCTTCGCATGCAACGCTCTGCCGTCTCGACTCGCGCGGCGCCTCCACCGGCGCTCCGCGATGTTGTGCAATTGCTCAAACCGATCACGTGGTTTCCGCCGATGTGGGCGTTTATGTGCGGCGCGGTGTCTTCGGGCGCGGGGCTGGATGGACGCCTGTGGTTTGTTGCAGGCGGTGTCTTGCTGGCCGGGCCCTTGGTCTGCGGCACCAGCCAGGCGGTCAACGATTGGTTTGACCGTCATGTCGACGCCATCAACGAGCCCGACCGTCCCATCCCGTCGGGCCGCATCCCTGGGCGCTGGGGGCTTTATATCGCAATCATCGCTAGCGTGATTTCCGCCGGCGTTGGCTGGCTGCTGGGTCCGCTCGTTTTCATCGCTTCGCTCGTCGGACTGGCGCTGGCTTGGGGCTACAGCGCGCCGCCTTTCCGTTTCAAGACGAGCGGATGGACCGGGCCCGCCGTCGTCGGCCTCACTTATGAAGGGTTGAGCTGGTTCACCGGCGCCACCGTCATGTTGGGCGCCTTGCCTAGCTATCAGGTGCTGATCGTCCTGGTGCTCTACAGCTTGGGCGCGCACGGCATCATGACCCTCAACGATTTTAAAGCGGTCGAAGGGGACCGCGCTACCGGGCTCAGATCGCTGCCCGTCATAATGGGCGTGAGCGGCGCGGCCCGTTTTGCGTGCCTTACCATGGCTTGCGCGCAGATCGCGGTGATTGCGCTGCTGGCGCTGTGGGGCTTCACCCTATCCGCCGCGCTCGTCGGTGTCGTGCTGGCCGCGCAGTTGGCCGCGATGCCGCGTCTGCTTTCCAATCCTGCGAAATTCGCGCCGTGGTACAACGTGGTGGGCGTGCTGCTTTACGTGCTCGGGATGCTCGCCTCCGCGCTCGGGCTTGGGGGCTATATCTGATGCACGCGCCCGTTCCCTCACCGATCGTGCAAGCGGGCCTGTCGTGGATCGCCATCATCCGCATCGGTCTGGTCCAGGCCTCGATCGGGGCGATGGTCATGCTGACAACGACTGTGCTCAACCGATTGATGGTGGTGGAATACACGCTGGCTGCGGCGATACCCGCTGGGCTGGTGGGCTGGCACTACGCGGTGCAATTGTGCCGACCCTTGTGGGGTCACGGCTCAGACAAGGGCGGCAACCGCGCGTTCTGGATCTTTGGCGGGCTCGTCGTGCTCGCCGCTGGCGCGTTGCTCGCGGTGCAGACGACCATTCTGGGCGGCGAGAATTTCGCTCTGCAAATTGGCTTGGGCGTGATTGCTTACACGCTGATCGGCATCGGAGTGGGCGCGGGTGGCACATCAGCCCTCGCTTTGCTAGCATCGGGCGTGGCTCCAGATCGGCGCGCGGCGGCGGCCGCGGTGACGTGGATCATGATGATTGGCGGGATCGTCGTTTCCGCGATCGCGGTGAGCCAGCTGATCGACCCGTTTTCGCCCGCGCGCCTCGTCTGGGTGGCCAGTGGGCTAGTCGCGGTATGCCTGCTGGTGACGGCCCTCGCCGTCTTCAGGCTCGAACCGCGCGTTCCATTCAAATTTGCTGAAACCAGCAAGGACGAGCCCACGCCGACTTTTGGCGAGGCAATCCAGGAAATCTTCGCCGAGCGCGCCGCGCGCCGTTTCACGGTGTTCATCTTCGTCTCGATGATGGCGTTCAACATGCAGGATTTGATTCTGGAGCCGTTTGCGGGCCTCGTCTTCAGCATGACGCCAGGCCAATCCACCGCGCTGGGCGGCATGCAAAGCGGCGGCGTCCTGGCAGGGATGATCGTTGCGGGCATCGGCGGCAGCGCCTTTGCTGGACGCCTGCCGATGGAACTGCGTCACTGGATCACCTTTGGCTGTCTTGGATCGGCGGTCGCGCTGGCGTGTCTGGCGACCGGAGCGATCGTAGGGCCGGGCTGGCCGATCCATCTCAACGTGTTTGCCCTTGGCTTTTGCAACGGTCTGTTCGCCGTCGCGGCCATCGGCGCGATGATGGGGCTGGCCGGAGCGGGCGCGAAAACCCGCGAAGGGGTCCGCATGGGCGTGTGGGGCGCGGCGCAGGCCATCGCCTTTGGCCTTGGCGGGCTGATCGGCGCGGTCGGCGTCGATATCGCACGACAGGTTCTGGCGCATGATGGCAGCGCCTTTCAGCTTATTTTCGCCATCGAAGCGTCTTTGTTCGTGCTCGCCTCGGCGCTGGCATGGCGCGCCACCGCTGCGCAGGCAGCGCCCCTTAAGGCGACGGGATCGCCGCTGACAAGCCGCTCAAACAATGAGCCCGAACGGGAGATATTCGCATGACCGAGATAATCTATGATGCCGTCGTCGTAGGCGGCGGGCCGGCGGGAGCCACCGCCGCGACCGATCTGGCGCTGGCGGGTCATTCGGTTCTGCTGATGGAGCGAGGCGGGCGGATCAAACCGTGCGGCGGGGCGGTGCCACCGCGTCTGCTGGAGGATTTCGATATCCCGCAAAGCCTGTTGGTGGCCCGCGCGCGCTCGGCCCGTATGATCGCGCCGTCGGGCCGGTCGGTGGATATGCCCGTGGGCGAGATCGGTTATGTAGGCATGGTCGACCGCGAGGATTTCGACGAATGGCTGCGCGTGCGCGCCGTTGAATGCGGAGCGGAGCGGTTGAGCGCGACCTTCGAAAAGATCGAGCGCGATGATCAGACCCACCCCCTCGTCACCTTCCGGCGCGAACGCGGCGGGCCGATTGAAAAGATCCGCGCGCGCTGCATTGTCGGCGCGGACGGCGCCCGCTCGGCGGTGGCCAAGCAGAGCCTGCCCAACGCTGAGCGTGTGAAATGCGTTTTCGCCTATCACGAGATCGTCAAATCGCCGGCCAACGACACCGAAGCCTTTGACGCCAATCGCTGCGATGTCTTCTATCAAGGGCGTCTTTCGCCCGACTTTTACGCCTGGGTCTTCCCCCATGGCGAGACCGCGAGCATCGGCGTCGGCAGCGCGAACAAAGGCTTTTCCCTGCGCGGTGCAGTTGCCGAGATGCGCGGTGATCTGGGGCTGGATCGCTGCGAAACCGTGCGCCGCGAAGGCGCGCCGATCCCGCTGAAGCCTCTGAAAAAGTGGGATAATGGTCGCGACACGATCGTAGCGGGCGATGCTGCGGGCATCGTCGCCCCGGCTTCAGGCGAGGGCATCTATTACGCCATGGTCGGCGGACGTGTCAGCGCCGAGGCCGCGAGCGAATTTCTGAAAACGGGCGAAGTCAAAGCGCTCGCCCGCGCGCGCAAGCGCTTCATGAAAGAGCACGGCCGCGTTTTCTGGATCCTCGGGATGATGCAGTATTTCTGGTATTCGAGCGACAAGCGGCGCGAACGCTTCGTCACCATGTGCGATGACAAAGACGTGCAGCAGCTCACTTGGCAAGCCTACATGAACAAGAAGCTCGTGCGCTCCAAACCGATGGCGCACGTCAAAATCTTTCTCAAGGACACAGCGCACCTGCTGGGCCTTAAAGCCGAGACGAGTTCATAGGCCATGCGCACTGAGGACATTCAAACCCGCTCGTTTATCAATCCCATGCGGCTTATTCCCGTTGCTATTGCCACGGTCGCTGCCGCGTTTGTCGCCTTCCTGGGCGCGACGGTCACCGATCTGGGGCCTTGGTATCAATCGCTTATCAAGCCTACCTGGACCGCGCCTGATGGGCTGTTTCCGATCATCTGGACCATCATCTTCGCGATGATCACGGTCTCGGCGATCACCGCTTGGCGCGCGGCGCCCACATCGCGCGATGCGCACCATGTGGTGAGCCTGTTTGCCTTCAACGCGGTGTTGAACATCGTGTGGAGCCTGCTGTTCTTCAAACTTCAGCGCCCCGACTGGGCATTCATGGAGCTGTTCGTACTGCTGGTTTCGGTCGTGGTGATGATCGTGTCGTGCGTGCGCTACTCTCGTGAAGCGGCCGCGATGCTGGTCCCTTATCTGCTCTGGCTCAGCTACGCAGGGATGCTCAACCTGGCGATCGTTCAGCTCAACGGTCCGTTTGGTTGAGCGCGCGTTAGGCGAGCGCCTCTGCGGATTGCGCGCAGCCTTAGCGTGTTCGAAAGGCCCGCTTCATGATGCAAGCGCTGTTTGACAGCGGTCACGCCGCCGACTTTGTGTTGGCGGTGCTAGCGCTTGAAGGCCTGTGGCTTGCGCGCAAGGGATGGACGTGGACGCGCGTGGCGCTCGCTCTGGGACCGGCGGTCTTCATTGTGCTGGCGGTGCGCGCCGCTCTGGTGGGGGCCGAGTGGCACTGGATCGCACTGGCGCTGATGGCGTCTTTCCCGCTGCATCTGATAGATATGCGTCAACGGTTTGAGCGCGAAAAGCGCTAGGCGCTCAGCGAAAGCTGTTCTGGCAGAGACACGGTTGACGGCGCGACCGTGCGGGCACTGCATTTGCATCCGAGCGCGTCGCCTGGCGCTTCATCACCGCATCCACCGATCTGGCCCCGGATCCCGCAAGCCCTGCGCGACATCGCTGTGCATCAAGACGTACCGCACAAGCTTTGCTTTTGGCATCTCGCATCAAGGCCCGACTGCAACAACCTCGCCTCCAACCAAATCAGGCCCACAAATAAAGCCCGGCCTCGCTTTCCTTTTGGAAGGCGAGGCCGGGCTCTTGTGCCGACCGGTAGAGCGCGTGCCGCTTGCGCTGCACTAAGCTCTACCGAGGGCGTCTATGGCGTTACTCAGCTCATTGCGGAGCGTAGTAGTGCTCTTGCGCCCAAACGTACCAATTATCGACCACGGTGCCGGAAAGAAGCACCCCGATGCCGCCGGTCAGCGTCGTCAGGACAGCGAACCACCAGGCCCAGCGGTGGATGGACTCGATCGAGGCATTAAAGCCCATCGTCCAGCGCCAGAACAGGCCGCCGCGTTCCGCCGCCGTGCCACGGTCGGTGATCTGCTCAATCTCGCGTTCCGCGCCGTAACGGCCGGTCGCCAGGATCGTCGCCCCATGCATCGCGAACAGCAGCGCGGAACCATAAAGGAAGACGATCGAGAGCGCATGGAACGGGTTGTAGAAGAAGTTCCCCCAGACAAGGCTAAAGTTGTTCGTCCAGATCAGGTGGCTGAAGACACCGTAGGGCACCGCTTCATGCCAGCCGGTGCCCAGCATCGGGCGGATAAAGCCCAGAACCAGAAACAGCCAGATGGCCGAGGCAAAGGCCCACGGAATGTGATAGCCCATGCCCAGAGCGCGAGCGCGCGAATACGTCCGCGCCCACCACGCCAAAACCGAGATCGTGAGGAACGCGCCGGTCATGATGAACCAGCCGCCCTCATTCAACGGGACGATGAAGTCCTTGCCGTATTCCGGGCCCGGAGGATCCAGCGAGAGCCAGAAGAACTCACGCATGAAGGTTTGCGGGCTCCAATTGACTTGCTCGCCAAAATTCAGTCCGATGATAAGCAGCGCCGCGAAGCCGAAGGCGAGGCTGATCGTACCTAGCCATCCCAAGTAGATCGGACCGAACTGCGCCTGCCCGATCTTGCCAAGCCAATAGGTGTAACCAACCGAGGGAATGCGAATATCTTCGGCAGGATCCAAAGGAATGCCCATCTCTGGCGGACCCTTGACCTGTATTTGCGTGAATATGTTTTGATAAGTAGCCATTAGGACAAGGCCTCCCCTTCCCAAATTGGAATTTCACGCCAGAACTCCCAGAAATCGACCCAGCTGCCGGCGTAGATCGGTCCCGAGATCACGATGCAGATCGCGCTCCAGAAACCGGCGTTCAAAGCCAGAAACAGGCCAACCCGGTGGATGCCTAGCGTGCCGACAGAATAGCCGATGAAGTCGCGGAAATACGTGTCTTCGTATTCGGGCGATTTCACCGCGGTGTCGCTCGACGGATTCACCGCCGAAAGCACCAGGCCGCCGTGCAGCGCGAGCGCGAGACAGTTCGTAAAGAAGAACGTGATCGCGAGCATATGGATCGGGTTAAAGTGGAAGTTGCCGTAGGCGTATCCGGTGTAGGACACCCAATCGAGGTGCGTCCAAATGCCATAGGGAAACGCGTTCCCCCAGGCGCCCATCCACATCGGCCGAATGACCTGCAAGGTGAAGTAGGCGAAAACGGCCGTCGCGAAGGCGATCGGCACGTGGTAAGTCATGCCCAGTTTGCGGCTGATTTCCGCCTGGCGCATAACCCACGAGCCGAACGCGATAAGCGCGCACACCGTGATCCATTGCCAGTATCCGCCTTCTTTCAAAGGCATGATGGAAAGGCCCGCTTCCAGGGCAGGTGGCTGAATGTCGATCAGCCAGGGGTTCATTGTCGGGCCATCGAGTGCGGCTGCAAATATCAGCATCGTACCCAAGGCTGCGCTGACGGCCGTCGTCACTCCAAAGAATCCGACATAAAACGGCCCGACCCAAAAGTCGAAAAGGTCGCCGCCGATTATTGTGCCACCGCGCACGCGGTATTTCCGCTCGAAACTAAGGAGCGCCATAGGTCCATCCTTCCCGCCACAAAGGCGGGTCTTGAAGGGTTTTCGAATGTGTTAGGAGGCAGGCAGGCGAACCTGCCCCCTGCACATTATCGCTCTGTCTAGCCAGCCACCGGGCCGTCCAGCAGTTCGACCGAAGCCGACTGAGCAGCGATCGGGGCACCCGACGCTTGATCAAGCCAGTTGTAACGGTCCGTGCTGAGCAGCAGGAAGTGAATGGTGAAAGCCAGAACCGCCAGGCCCACGTGCAGTGCGACGAGGACGCGACGGATATCGAATTGAAGCCAGATTCTCCACATAGGGAATTCCTTTTTCGTGTTGTGTGAAAACGCTTTGAAAGGTCAGCCAAAAGGCTGCGCGATCAAGCGATTAGAGGCCAAAGCCGCCAGTGAACCAGGGCTTGTGGGCCCACAGCAGGGCATGGGCAACGACCGCAATGGCGACGTAGAGCGTGAATGTGCTCATGAAGCCTTTGTGGATTTCCTGCGCCTCTTCAGGCGTCAGGTAGGTGCCGATGCGCTCACCGGGAGTCGGATCTACCATTATTAGTCTCCGTATCAGTTGGGTATTTGAGGGCTAAGCCCCCGTCGGCATCCCCGCGTGATCCCCCACGTGGATTGGATGAGCCCGATCCCCAGGCAATTCGTTGACTAATCGCGGCCACACCCACGATTTTCGAGAAGGGAGAGTGATGCGTCATGCGGGCTCTCCCTCAGGCAGCGCCTGCGCTCTTCCCGGAGCGAGGCAATCTTGTGTTACGCGATCCTGACCCTTTTGGCGGGCGGCGCGCTCGGCTGCGTCGCGAAGGCGTTTCGCAGCGGAAATTCGGACCAGCACGGGCTGTTCTTCGACTAAGCTATCAAGCAGCGCCTTGGCGTCATTGTCCCAGATCAATTCGGTGCGCGTATCGTCTTGGCCGCGCGCGGGTGTCGCGGGCGCTTTGTCCATTTCCGTGCCTAGCGGCAGGATATGAAACAGCGCGTCGAACAGCGCGTTGCACACTTCCTGAACCAGATAGGTCGCGCCCGCATAGCCCATGAAGGGCGTGCCCGTGTGGCGGCGGATCGCTGCTCCGGGGAAGCTGGCGGGGATGAATTGCGCTTGCGGGCCGTGGCCACCGCCGCCCATTTCCGCGAGATACATGCGCTCGTTATACGAGCCGAACATCACCAGCGGCGGGTTTGCATGGATCGCGGCGCGCACGTCCTCGTTCACCGGTTTGACCCCGGCGCAGCGCGAGAAACTGAGCGCGCAAGGCAGCCCCATGTCCTCTTCGAGGAAGAAACGGATGCCGCGCGCGTAGGTGTCGTTGGCGACGATGCCAAAACTGGCCGTGCCGAAGAAATCCTGCGTCACCGAACGCCACAGATCCCACAACGGCTTGATCGTGGTGTGCTTTTCGCGCTCGATAAACGGCTCTGGGTCGAGGCCCAGCTCCGCGCCGAGCGCACGCAGAAACTTCGTGGTCGATGTGAGGCCGATGGGCGCCTGGAAATACGGGATTTCGAGCGTCTCGCACAGGTTGCGACCGAACTCGCGATACATGCAGACATTCGCGTCGGCGGTCGCGAGATTGCGGATGTCCGCCAAGTGGCTGCCGAGCGGGAAGACCATCCCGATTTCAGCGCCGATCCCTTCGACCAAGCGGCGGATTTCGGCGAGATCCGAGGGCATGTTGAACATGCCGTAGGACGGGCCGATGATGTTCACGACCGGCTTTTCACCTTCTTTGCGCGTCTTCCGCTTCGGCGTTTTCTTGGGCCCGAACTCGGTCCAAAGCCATGTGAGCGCGCGGTCGGCGCTTTCCCACTGGTCTTCGTCGATCGTGCGGGGCAGGAAGCGCTTGATATTGGTGCCCTCGGGCGTCACGCCGCCGCCGATCATCTCGGCAATGGAGCCAGTCACCACCACCGCGGGCAATTCGGTGTCGAGCGCTTGCCAGGCGCGTTTCATCGCGCTTTCGGTGCCGGTTTTGCCTAGCTCTTCCTCGCCAAGTCCCGTCACCACAATCGGCAATTCATGCGGGGGCAGGGCGTCGGTGTAGTGGAGTACGCTGGTCACAGGCAGGTTTTCGCAACCCACCGGGCCATCGATGATGACCTGCAGGCCTTTCACCGCCGTGAAGACGTAGGTGGCGCCCCAATAGCCGCCCGCGCGATCATGGTCCAAGACGAGCGTCATGTGCCCACCGCCTCGGACGCTTTGCGCGCCGCTTCGTTCAAGGCTGCGTATTTCTTGCGGAATTTGGGGCGGTCGACCGGCGTGTCTTCCCACACGCCCGTCGCGTGGCCATCGCCCACGCCCTTGAAGAAGTCGCGCATTTTGTCGAACCGATCATTATTCGACATGGCCGCGTTCACGACCTGCGCGAGGCTCCCGGCTCCAGCCGGTCCCATCAGGGGGCGAGCCGAGATCAAATTGGTGAAATAGAGCGAGGGTATCGCGCGCGATTTGGCGTGCTGAACCACAGGCGTTGTGCCGATGGCCAGATCGGGCTGGTATTCCTCGACCGCGGCGATGTCCTCTTCGAGGCTGGCGCGGAAATTGACATGAACGCCGCGCGTTTCGAGCCATTCGCGGTCGGGATCAGACCACTTGGTGCGCGGGCAGGCGCTGCCGACATAGCGAACATCCGCGCCGCTTTCGATCAGCAGGCGGGCGACCAGCAATTCCGAGCCTTCATAGCCCGAAACCGTGATACGGCCCTTGATCGGCATAGCGGCGAGCGCGCCTTTGCACGCGCCGACCATGGCGTTCTTCACGCCGTCAACCGCCGCTTGAGGCAGGGCAAGCGTGTCGCCGATGGATTGCAGCCACGCAGCGGTGCCATCCGCACCGACAGGCGCTGAGCCGATGACGGGCCGCCCGGCGGCTTCAAATTCGCGGATGCTGGCGGTGTAAAAGGGATGGATGGCGGCGACCACAGCGCAGTCGAGCGCGGAATAGAGCTCGCGCCATTCGCGCGTGGGCACGACCGGGCCAGCGGCCAAGCCCAAGGGTTCGAGCATCTGTCCGATCACAACCGGATCAGCCGGGAACATCTCGCCCAGCAAGGCCACGCTGGGTTTATCGTTGCGCTCAGCGGGCGCCGCGACGGGGCCAGCGGCCACTTCCTCGCGCGCGTATTTGAGCATCGCGCCAGCGAGAACGTCCTTCGCCTCGGCGTGGGTTGGAATGCCAAAGCCCGGCACGTCGATGCCGATAATGCGTACACCGTTGATCTGATCAGCCAACAGCCGCAGCGGAACGCCGCTTGCGGTGGGGACGCACAGATTGGTGACGATGATCGTGTCGTAGAGTTCGGGATCAGCCAGATCCTCGACCGCTTCCTTGATGTCTTCGAACAGCTTGCCGGTGACCAGCGTTTCGGAGCTGAAGGGCACATAGCCGACCGTGCGGCGCGCGCCGTAGAAGTGCGAGGTGAAGGTCAGACCATAGACGCAGCACGCCGAGCCAGACAGCACCGTCGCGGTACGCTTCATGCGAAGGCCAACACGCAACGATCCAAAGGCCGGGCACATCGATTGCGGTTGATCGTGCGGCCCGCGTTCCGGATCGACCGGATAGTCCGCTGCGTATTGATCGAGGATATCGCTCTTGCCCGCCTTGCGCGCGGCTTCGCGCATCGTGTCCTTGCTTGAGCATGCGCCGCCTGCATCGGGGGCGTTGCTGGAAGCGAGGTCCAACTGGTCGCGCGTGCGTTCATCGGCGCGTTTCCCGGTATCTGGGGTCGAGGCGGGCTGATCGCTCATCAAATCTCGTCGTAGATCACTTCGAGGCTTGGCTTTTCTTCAAAAATTCCGCCGCGCATGTCGGCCTGGGTGGCTGGGATCAGCTCTACGTTTCCGCCCGTTTCTTCGGGTGAAAACAGATCGAGCAAACCATCCTGGTCGAGCGGTTTGGGTTGGCGCGGCGGCGCCTCAGCGACGTTTTTGGCGAGCTCTTCGAAAAGACCCCCCCATTCGCCGTCGGGCTTTCCAATAATCTGGTAGTTGGCGCTTTTGCGCCGGATGTCTTCGTCTGCGGGGATGGCGGTAAGCACCGGAATGTCGACCGCTTCAGCAAACGCTTGCGCTTCGCCGGTGCCGTCATCCTTGTTGATGATCATGCCAGCCACGCCGACATTGCCGCCCATCTTGCGGAAATATTCGACCGCGTGGCAGACATTGTTGGCGACATAGAGCGATTGCAGATCGTTCGAGCCGACGACGATAACTTTCTGGGACATGTCGCGCGCAATAGGCAGGCCGAACCCGCCG
>JBCCCM010000050.1:0-16952 GCA_039033515.1 Pseudomonadota bacterium | reverse complement strand
GCGACATTTTCAATCGCCGTCATCGTCGGGATCAGGTGAAAGCTTTGAAACACGACGCCAAAGTGATCCCGCCTCAGCCGCGCAAGCGCATCTTCCGACCTTTGTAGGGGCCGTATTTCTCGAACAACCGGTTCATGATGCCGGTGCCGCGCGTGTCGGAGAGGAACTCGCCGTGATAGCCGATCAGCCCGCGCGAGGGGGCGGAGAAGGTGATGCGCGTCTTGCCCTGGCCCGAGGGACGCATTTCGGTGAGGTCGGCTTTGCGCTTCTGCATCTTTTCAACGACGGTGCCGGAGTGTTCATCGTCCACGTCGATGACGACGGTTTCGTAGGGCTCTTGTTTTTCGCCGTCTTCCTCGCGCAGCAGCACTTTGGGACGGCTGATGCCGAGCTCGAACCCTTCGCGGCGCATGGTTTCGATCAGGACGCCCAGTTGCAATTCGCCGCGCCCGGCGACTTCGAAGCTGTCCTTGTCGGCGCTTTCGGTGATGCGGATGGCGACGTTGGTTTCCGCCTCACGCAGCAAGCGGTCGCGGATCATGCGGCTGGTCACCTTGTCGCCCTCGCGGCCCGCCAGTGGGCTGTCGTTCACGGCAAAGCGCATGGCGAGGGTGGGGGGATCAATCGGTTGTGCTTCGATGGGCGTCTTGACCGAGGGGTCGCAGATCGTGTTGGACACGGTCGCTTTTTCAAGCCCAGCCAGAGCGATGATGTCGCCCGCGCTTGCGCTTTCAACGGGCACGCGCTCGAGGCCGTCAAAGCTCATCAGCTTGGTCGCGCGGCCCACTTCGACGACGTTGCCGTCCATGTCGATGGCGTGGATCGGATCGTTGACGTTGAGCGTGCCCGACTGGACGCGGCCCGTCAGCACGCGGCCCATGAAGTTGTCGCGGTCGAGCAGGGTGGCGAGGAAGCTGAAGGGCGCGTCCATTTCGAGATCGGGCGCGGGCACGTGGTTGACGATCAGCTCGAACAGCGGATTGAGTGTCCCATCGCGCGCGGTTTCATCGTCGCTGGCGTAGCCATCGCGGCCCGACGCCCACAGCGAGGGGAAGTCCAATTGCTCATCGTTGGCGTCCAGAGAAGCAAACAGGTCAAAGACCTCGTCGAGCACTTCTTGCGGGCGACCATCGGGACGGTCGATCTTGTTGACGACGACGATGGGTTTGAGGCCCAGCGCCAGCGCCTTGCCGGTGACGAACTTGGTCTGTGGCATCGCGCCTTCCGCGCTGTCGACCAGCAGGATGACCCCGTCGACCATCGAGAGGATGCGCTCCACCTCGGCGCCGAAATCGGCGTGGCCGGGCGTGTCGACGATGTTGATGCGCGTGGTCTCGCCCGTTTCGGGGTGCTCCCATTCGACGCTCGTGCATTTGGCGAGGATGGTGATGCCGCGCTCTTTTTCCAGATCGCCGGAATCCATCGCGCGCTCTTCAACGCGCTGGTTTTCGCGGAAGGTGCCCGACTGGCGAAAGAGCTGGTCGACCAGCGTGGTCTTGCCGTGGTCAACGTGCGCAATAATCGCGACATTGCGCAGCGAAGTGGGGGCCTTGGACATGAAAAATACGCTTTCGGTGGAAGAGGCTCAGCGAGAAGGTAACGCGCGCTGGCGCCAAATGTTTGGTTGTGCGCCGCAGCAAGAGCTCGGCGAGATCGCCGCGCGCTTAGCCGTTGACGCGCGCATCCACAAGGCCTGTCTCCGGGCTTGTGTATTTGGGCTGTGTAGTGCGCCTGTGAACGCGCGCAGGCGTTAACCGCGCGCTTAACAATTGTGCCTTGGCTGCAACAAAAGTGTCGCTACCCGTGGGAAAAGCCCCCGTTGCATGCGCTTTCCGGCTTGTCGCTGTTTGGACACTGGCTTATTACCGGGGGCAATCGAGAAGGGGAGCGGGGCGTTTTTGGGGTGCCCCATGGGATCATAACAACGCCTTGACCAAAGGGCCTGATCCAACGTCTCCTCTTCGTTCGATGGATTGAGGAGAGGAATTTCCATGCGTTCAAATGAAACCGGCATGTCCGGAAAGTATCGCGTTACCCTGCTTGCAGGGGTGACCGCCTTCGCGATCGCTGCCCCCAGCGTCGCCTTTGCTCAGGACAGCGACACCGACGTCGATGACGATATCGGCCTTGAAGCGCCTGAGAACTCCAACCGCATCATCGTGACCGCGTCCAAGCGCGAACAAACGCTGCAGGAAACGCCGATCGCGGTCAGCGTCACCAGCGGCGAAGTGATCGAGCAGGCGCAGATCCGCGACGTGCTCGACCTGCAAACCGTGACCCCCTCGCTGCGCGTCAGCCAGCTGCAAACCTCGTCGGCCTCGACCTTCATCATTCGCGGCTTCGGTAACGGCGATAACAACTTCGGCGTTGAGCCGTCGGTCGGTGTGTTCATCGACGGCGTGTTCCGCTCGCGCTCGGCGGGCGCTTTGTCCGACCTCAACAACGTGCAGCGCATCGAAGTGCTGAACGGCCCGCAATCCACCCTCTTCGGCAAGAACGCTTCCGCCGGTGTGATCAGCATCGTCACGCGTGAGCCGCAGTTTGAATTCGGCGGCAACCTCGAAGCGTCCTACGGCAACTTCAACAACATTTTCCTGCGCGGCGACGTGACCGGTCCGATTGGCGAGAACATCGCCTTCTCGCTCGACGGTTCGTATCAGAACCGCGACGGCACGGCGGAAATCGTCAACCTTGGCGTCGACCAGAACGACCGCAACCGTTACTCGATGCGCGGCCAATTGCTGATCGAGCCGACGCCGGACTTCAAGATCCGTGCGATCGCTGATTATTCGCGCATCGACGAAGTGTGCTGCCAGGTCGGAACGGTCGTGCGCGGCCCGACGGCTCCGGCACTGGATCTGCTCGGCGGTCAGACCCAGACGTTCGACGATTTCTTCGATCGCACGGCCAGCCTGAATCAGGTGCCCTCGAACAAGGTCGACAATTACGGCGGCTCGATCCAGATGGATTACGAGACCGATATCGGTCTCACCTTCACCTCGATCACGGCCTATCGTGAGCTGAAGAACGAGTTCCTGTCGGACATCGATTACACCGGCGCGGATATCGCGAGCGAAGTGCGCGACCAGGGCGTCGACACCTTCACGCAGGAATTCCGCATCACCTCGGATTTCGACGGGCCGATCAACTTTCTGCTCGGCGGTTTCTACTTCGATGAAACCATCACGCAGGACAGCTTCGTCGAAAACGGCTCGCAGATCCGCGATTTCTTCGAAATCCTCGCGGGTGGCAATCCGGCGGACGTTCTGTCGGGCGCGCCGAGCGTCTTCAACGGCGTCGAAGCGGGTCTGGGTCTGCCACAGGAATCGATCTTCCGCACGCAGTTCCTCTCGCAGGAAAACTTCCGCATGGAGAACGAGGCGTGGTCGATTTTCGGAACGATTGATTTCGAACCCATTGATGGCCTTATCTTCACCGTCGGCGGTAACTACACCGACGATAAGAAAGACTTTGCGCTGAGTTCGGTGAACCCCGATCCGCTGGGTCAGGTGAACCTTGTCGATGCGTTTATCACGGGCGCCACCGCGGCCAACCCGGCGCTGCCCACGGTGACCAGCCGTGACCAGTTCCAGGCTCTGCCCGCTTCGGTGCAGCAAGGGCTGCTGGCCGCCGCCACCGATCCGAGCGTCAACACGCTGCTTCCGCTGGCCGGTTTCCAATTCCAGCCGCCATTCCTGAACATCCCGAACGCGGTCGAAGATGGTCGTACTCGGGACGATGAGTTCACTTATCTGTTGCGCGCTGCGTATCAGGTGGCGCCTGAGCTCAACGTCTACTTCAGCTACGCGACGGGTTTCAAAGCCAGCTCGGTCAACCTGTCGCGTGACAGCCGCCCGTTGAGCACGGACTTTGTGGCCGGACCGGGCGGATCGACGTTCGCCGCTCCGGACTCGCCGATCCTCAACGCTGGGCTCGCCGTGCCGAACCTCGTGTCGGGGACGCGTTTTGCCGGACCGGAAGAAACCGAAGTCTACGAAGTGGGCGTCAAGGCGCAGTTCGAAGGCGTTGGCTTTAACCTCGCGGTGTTCGATCAGGCGATCCAGGGCTTCCAGAGCTTCGCCTTTACCGGTACGGGCTTTGCGCTTCGTAACGCGGGTGAACAATCGGTGCGCGGTTTTGAATTCGATACGACGGTCAACCCGACCGATGGTCTGGTTCTGACCTTCGCGCTGACCCATCTCGATCCGAACTTCGATGATTTCCAGGGCTCGGTTGTCGGCGATCTCACCGGCTTTCGTCCGGCGGGTATTCCGGCCTGGGCGATCTCGACCTCGGCGACGTACACGCATGAATTCGACGGCGGGGACCGCCTGATCACGCGCGTAGATTATCAGCACGAGAGCAACGTCGACATCAATAACGGCCTGCCGACCTTCAACGGTCCGGTGACCAATCGCAACGACCCGCGCATCTTTCGCCGCGAAGTGAACAACGTGAACGCTGCGATGACATACGCGATGGAGAACGGTGTCGAAATCGGTGTCTTCGGTCGGAACCTGTTCGACAATGAGTGGATCCTGACTGTGTTTGACGGCGTGGCTCAGGCGGGCACCGTGAACGGTTACCCGAACCAGCCGCGCACCTATGGTGGCCTGGTCCGCTTCCGGTTCTAATCAGAGCCGAGGCTCAAGCCTCACATGAAAAGGCTCCGTGCGAGAGATCGCACGGGGCCTTTTTCTTGGGCGGATGGTTGAGGCGGGCGCGCTTGGTTACAGCTCTCGAAGCGCCTGAGCGGGCTTGGCGCGCAGCAGCGGCAGAGAACCGCCCAGCGCAAAGGCGAGCACCATGACAAGCCCCAGACCCAGCACCGCGAGCACGCGCGGCCAATCGGGCAGCCAATCGAATTCGAACAATTGCGTGATAATCACCCAACCGAGCCCCGCGCCCAGACCCAGCGCAACCAGCGCGAGCGCCAGCGCGATCAGCCCGTATTCAGCGAGCTGCATCATCAGCACCTGACGCCGGCTCGCGCCCAACACGCGCAGCACGACCGTGTCGTACATCCGCGCCGCGCGCGCGGCCGCAATCGCGCCCATCAGCACCGCCAGACCCGCAAGCACCGCAACCGCCGCCGCCGCCAGAGTTGCGAGCGCGACCTGCTCCAGCAGCACGCGCGCCTCGACCAAGACTTCGCTCACATCGACGACCGAGCTTGAGGGGAAGGTCTGCACCATCGCGCGCAGCACCTCGCCGCGCCGCGCCACGATATCGGCTTCGCTGCCGCTTTCGTTGAGCTCAATCGAGGCGGCCAGATTGTGCGGCACATCCGCAAGCGTGTTGGGCGAGAACACCATGGTGAAGTTGAAGCCAAGGCTTTCCCAATCGATCTCGCGCAGATTGGCGATGCGCACTTCGCGTTCGGTGCCCAGCACGCCCAGCGTGATGTAATCGCCCACTTCGAGGTCCAGCGCGCGCGCACCATCGACGTTGATCGACACCAGCATCTCGCCTTCGTGATCGGGCTCCCACCATTCGCCTTTGATCAGGCGGTTGCCGACCGGCACGGTGTCGGAATAGGTGAGGCCGCGCTCGCCGTTGACGAACCAGCCGCCTTCGGGGATTTTTTCGAGGTCCGCAACGCGCTGCATGTCGTCCTTGGGGCCATAGGCCAGCACCGCGCCGCGCAAGGTGGGGACGGTGCGAAATTCAGCATCGGGGAAGCGGTTGCGCACCAGCCCCTTGAACTGGCTCTCTGCATCGCGCGGCACATCGATGACGAAGTAGTCGGGCGCTTCGTTGGGCACGCGGGCCTGGATATTGCCGTCAATCGCGGTCTGGACCGAGGCGAGCAGGACAAAGGCGGCCAAGCCAAAACCGAGCGCGGTCACGAGCGCACCCGTGGGCGCGCCGGGGCGGTAAATGTTGGCGAGCGCGGAGCGCAGGATCGGGTTGGAGGGGCGCGGCAAGCGCCGGGCAATCGCCTGGATCGCCAGGCCAAGCGCGGCCAGTAAGGCAAGAGCAATCCCCGCTCCGGTCAGGAAGCCGGCGGAGAGCACTACGCGGTCCGTCGTCACCAGCGCGACGATGCAAATGAGCGCGAGGCCAAGAGCGGTCGCGATCAGCGCGCGGCGATCCTTCGACAGCGGCGTCACCCGGCTGCGCATCAGAGCCATGGCGGGAAAAGTGCGCCCGCGCAGCAGCGGCGCGGCGGCAAAGGCGAAGGCCACCAGCAGGCCGTAAGCGCCCGCGAGGATCAACGGCGCAGGCTCAATCACAAAGCCCGTTTCGACCGGGAGCAACCCGTCCAGCGCCGCGCCGAAGATCGGCGTGACGAGCACGCCGACCGCGAGCCCCGCGAGGCTGCCGATGATCGCGGCTGCCGCGATCTGCAACGCGTAGACGCGCACGATATCGCGCGAGGAGGCGCCCAGCACTTTAAGCGTGGCGATGCTCGCGCGGCGCTGGTCGAGGTAGGAGGAGACCCCGCCTGCAATCCCGATCCCCGCGATCACCAGCGCGGCCAGGCCCACCAGCGTCAAAAAGTCGCTCATCTGCGCGACAAAACGATCCGCGCCGGGTGAGGCGCGGTCGCGGGTGCGAAAATCGAACCCGGCGTTGGGAAACGCTTCTTCGAGTGCATCCACTTCGTCGCGCGGGGCGGCGCTGGCGTCGTCAAACGCGACGCGGTATTTGCTTTGATACAGCGCTCCGGGGGCCAGCAATCCGGCGCGCCCCGGCACGTCTTCCGCGACAATCACGGTCGGGCCGAGTTGGAAACCTTCAGACAGCCGGTCGGGTTCGTCATCAATGATACCGGCGGCGGTGAGCGTGACGGTGCCGAGGCGGAACGTGTCGCCCACACCGATGTCGAGCCGATCCATCGCGCCTTGCGATAACCACGCGTCGTCTCCGCTCGGGGCCCCGACTTCGCGTCCGTCGGTGAGGGTCAGCGCGCCGAACAACGGCCACAGCTCATCCACCGCCTTCAGCTCAATCGGGGCCGCGTTGCCGTCTCCCGCTGCGCCCGTGCCTTCGTCGCTGATCGCCATGGCTTGCAGGCGCGTGCCGCCCGAGACTGTGCCCAGCGCCTCAATAGCGGCCAATTCTTCGTCGTTGAGCCCGCGCTGCCAGATCTCTACTTCGAGATCGCCGCCCAGGATCGTCTGCCCCGAGGATTGCAGCTCGCGCTCAATCGATGCGGTTAGCGTCCCAATCGCAGCGAGCGCGGCGGTGCCCAGAAAGATGCACACGAGAAGAAGTCGCAGCCCCTTGAACCGCGCGTTGAGGTCGCGCCGGGCCAGCCGCCACGCATCGCCCCAGGAAAGGCCTTGGCTCGAAGCGCTCACGAGGCCGCCTGATAGGGCGCTTCGCCGGGGCGGTCGGAGACGATGACGCCGTCCGCCATGGTCAACACGCGCTCGCATTTCTCGGCGAGCGCGCGGTCATGGGTGATAATCAGCAAGGTTGCGCCGGTTTCGGCACGCCGCGCGAACAGCAGATCGACGATCTCCTCGCCGGTGTGCACGTCGAGGTTGCCCGTGGGCTCATCGGCAAAGATCAAAGCGGGGCGCGGTGCGGTGGCGCGGGCTATGGCGACGCGCTGTTGTTCGCCGCCCGACAATTGAGTGGGGTAATGATCGATACGGTGGCCCAGGCCCACCGCTTCCAATTCGGCGCGCGCGCGCGGGCTTGCATCGTCCGCTCCCGCCAGCTCCATGGGGGTCGCGACATTTTCGGTCGCGGTCATGGTCGGCAGCAGGTGGAAGGCCTGCAAAACAATCCCGATCCGGCCCCGACGCGCCTGCGCCAAGCCGTCTTCGTCGAGATTGGTGAAATCCTCGCCTGCAACCGTCAGTTGCCCGCCGCTCGCGCGCTCCAGCCCGGACAACACCGCCATCAGCGAGCTCTTGCCTGAACCCGATGGGCCGAGCAGCGCCACGACTTCGCCCGCTGCGATATCAAGGTCGATACCCTTGAGGATATCGACCGGCGCCGCGTTGCTGCCCAGCGTCAACGTCAATCCGCGCGCGCTGATCGCATGGGCGGACCCGGCGTGCGGCGCGCTCGAAACGCTCGCCGAAGCGGACGGCGCGGGGGTGGATGGAGCCTCGGCGAGCGAGGCAGGGGCGAGGGGGCTTGTTTGACTTGTCACAAAAACCAGATGGGATAGGGGCGGGGAACAGGCAAGGACTGCACGAAAGGCTGATACATGCCAATACGAAAGAAAGCGCTGAAAGTTGCCGGTATCGCGGTGTTGGGCGCAAGTTTGTCGCTCGCCGCGTGCAGCGAAGCGCCCGGCGACGTCAACGTCGCAGAGCAGGGTGCGTCGGACGACGCCGATTTCGACCCCATTCCGATCATGGGCGAGGAAGTGCGCATCCTTGCGTTTGGCGACAGCCTGTTTGCCGGATACGGGCTCAAGGACGCCGAGGGCGACAGCTACCCGGCCAAACTCGAAGCGGCGTTGCGGGCCCGAGGCGTCAACGCGCGTGTATCGAACGCAGGCGTATCGGGCGACACCAGCGCGGCGGGGCGTCAGCGGCTCGGCTTTGTGCTCGATGCAGAGCCGGAAAAGCCCGACCTGTTCATTCTGGAATTGGGCGGAAACGATCTGCTGCGCGGGCTTTCACCCGAGGAAACGCGCGAAAACTTCGCCGCCATGCTGGAAACCTTGAAGGCACGGGATATTCCGGTGCTGCTGATGGGGATGCGCGCGCCGCCCAATTACGGGCCCGAATACCAGCAGGCGTTTGACGCGATCTACGGCGATTTGGCGGAGGAATACGACGCGGCGCTGATCCCGTTCTGGCTCGAAGATATTTATCAGGAACCACAATTGTTTCAGAATGATCGCATCCACCCGACGGTGGAAGGGATCGAGGAATTGGTTGGGTCTACGGTGGACGAGGTGGCGGCGGCTTTGCCTGAAGCCCCATCCGGGAGCGAGGAATCGTAAAAATAGAACCGTCATTGCGAACCATAGGCGAAGCAATCCAAAGTCCGATGCTCGCATGGCGGGGATCGGTTCATGGATTGCCGCGCCGCTTCGCGGCTCGCAATGACGAGATTTAGAGCTTCTCCAACGCCCCGCCGCTGACCCGCCAGATCGCGGCGCTCTCGGCGATATCGGCGAAGGGACCAAGCTCGGTCCCCGTCATCCACACCTGAGCTGCGCCCGCGCCAAGGCGGCGGAACAATTCGGTCCGGCGAACTGGATCGAGATGCGCGGCCACCTCGTCGAGCAAAAGCACGCTGGGCCGCCCCTCGGAGGCGAGCACGCCATGGGCAAGCGTGATCGCGATGAGCATAGCCTTTTGCTCCCCGGTTGAGCACGAGGCGGCTGGTACCCCGTTGGAGGCCATGAGCACCTCCAATTCGTCGCGGTGGGGTCCGACGAGCGCGCGACCCGCCGCCGCGTCGCGCGGGCGCGCGCGGGCGAACTCGGCGAGCAATTCGGCACCGTCCATAGGGCCACCGGGGTGGTAAGTCAGCGAGGGCTTGGCGAAGGGTTCGGGCGGTAGCGCGGACAATTCGTCCATCAGCCGGTCGACCAACTGGTTCCGCGCGGCGGCGACGCGCGCGCCGTGCTGCGCGGTTTGCGCTTCGATGGCGTCGAGCCAGCGCGCGTCGCCTCGCTCTTCGAGCAACCGGTTTCGTTCGCGCAGGGCCGTTTCGTATTGCGAGACCGATTTGGCGTGTCCCGGCTCGACCGCCAGCGTCATACGGTCTATGAACCGCCGCCGCGCGCCCGCGCTGTCGGTGAAGAGCCCGTCCATCGCCGGGGTCAGCCAACTGACCGCGTGCCATTCTGAGAGGGCTGTGGCGGGCGCGTCGGCTCCGTTGATCCGCACCAACCGGCGCGAGGGGCGCTCGGCCAAAGTGTAGGTGCCGATCCGCGCGGAAACCTGCCCTTGCTCGATCAGGCTGGCGCCGATCGCAAAACCGACAGGCGGCGCCTCTTCGCCTACGGTTCGCGCCAGCATCGGCAAGGCAGCGCGGCGCAGGCCCCGTCCCGGGCTGAGCAGGCTGAGCGCTTCGAGCACATTGGTTTTGCCCGCGCCGTTCTCGCCCACGAGCAGGTTGAAATGCGCGGTGTCGGTGAGCGCGCTGGTCCGGTGGTTGCGGAAATTTTCAAGGGTGATCTTTGCGAGCGGCATAGGAGTTTTGCGCGTTAGCACGCAGGCGCGCGAAGGCCAGTCGCGAGGGCTGCAAAATGCCCGATCCCAAGAAATGGGAAAAACCGCCAACCTTTCGGAGTGATGAACAAGGAGTTCAGATTGCTCGGCTGCGAAAACGGCGGTTTCCTCCCGTTTTTGGAGTTTGGCACACCTCCTGCAACGTGGTTGGCATACAGCGGAACACGCCGCTCAACACTCAAAAGGAGACCTACCATGACCGCCACCGCCAACAACTTCGTCGCCGCCGCTTTCTCGCTGGTGATCTCGGCCGGGCTGTTTGCCTACGCCATCATCCCCGCCAGCCCCACGCTGATGGTCTGAGCCCGACCGCTCCGAGCCACGGCAAGACCCACTCTTTCGATAAGGAATTCAATCATGTTCAACACCGACACAGCCAGCCGCCTCGCTCCCAAGCTTTTGGCCGCCGCCTTTTCGGTGGTGCTCTCGATCGGCACCTTCGCTTACGCGATCGTTCCGGCCACGCCGTCGCTCGCCTGATCCTTGCGCGCAGCTCTTAGCGCGCCTGACCATAAAGCCAAACGCCCCCTTGCAACGAAAGGAAAGACGTTAGAATGTTTGTACCCGCTCAGTTCCCCCTCGCGATCAGCGACAAGCTGCTGGCCTTGGCCTCAGCCATCGTAATCGCGGGTGTTCTGATCGCCACCGCGATTATCCCGGCCAGCCCGGCGCTCGCATCCAGTCCGATACCTATGGGAGTCCTCGCATGAACGACGTAACGAACAGCAACAATGGCGGCCCGCCCAAGAAATTCCGCCTCGACAAAAGCGATGCGAAGCTTGCGGGCGTGTGCGGCGGTATCGCGAACTATTTCGACCTTGATCCGATGATCATCCGCCTGGTGTTTGTCGCCGCGACGATCTTCGGCGTGGGCGCACCGGTGCTGCTGTATCTGATCATCGCGCTGGTCGCGGATTAAGGTGTTTTAGTTTGCGAAGCCGCATCCGCGGCTTCGTCCTCGCCAGACGTCCTCCGGGCAATCTTGCCCTGCGGACCCGCTGCGGGCGGCCCTTGGCCTTGCGAAATCTTAGATTTCGTTAGCCCGCTCCACTTTCCCGCATAGCTCTTGGATCCTTGGCTCTTCCTCGCCGTCGAAGTGCAAGCGACGGTTTGCGAGAGCAAACCGCAAGCGCGACCGCGCGTCCGCAGGTGCCCGCAGGCCCAGATGGGCCGGAGGGAACAGCTCCGAGGAGTTCGCCCGGATGGGCGAACACAAATTACATTGCGCTTATACCGCCATCCAGCTTGATCTCAGCGCCGGTCATGAAGCGGCTTTCGTCGCTCGCCAGATAGACCACCGCGTTGGCGATGTCGTTGGGCTCGCCGACAAACTTGAGCGGAATTTGGCGCGCGAGCTTTTCCATCAGCACATCGCGATCAAGCTGCGCGGCGCGCGCGGTGCCATCTAGGATCGGCGTATCGACAAAGGTCGGGTGCACCGAATTGCAGCGGATTTGCATGTTCTTCTTCGCGCAATGCAGCGCGATGCTCTTTGACAGCATCCACACGCTTGCCTTCGACGCGTTGTAGGCGGGCATCGTGTCGCTCGCGATCAGGCCGGCGATGCTGGAGATGTTGATGATCGATCCGGGCGCGTGTTCGCGCATCAGCGGCAGCGCCTTCTGGCAGCCGTGAAAGATCGAATCGACGTTGATCGAAAAGCAGCGCTGCCAGTCTTCGAACGAGCAATCCTCGATATTACCCGGCACGCCGATCCCGGCGTTGTTCACCAGCACGTTAAGCCCGCCCATATGTTCGCGGGCGGCGTCGACGGCGGCTTCCCACGCGGCGGGGTCGGTCACATCGTGGCTAATGGAAAACGCGGTGCCTTCGCCCATTTCGGCGTTGATGATCTCAGCGGTTTGCGCCGCGCCATCAGCGTTGAGATCGGTGGCAAGCACCCGCGCGCCTTCCTGCGCCAGCCGGATGCAATGCGCCCGGCCAAGCCCTTGCGCGCCGCCGGTCACCAGCGCGAATTTGCCTTCGCAGCGTTTGGTCATTGTATTGGTATCCCTCTTCCCGATTGGTGTGTTTTAGGTGCCCAGAAATCCGGGCGTCATCAGCATCGCAATGCGCACATCGACGCCGTGCCCGGCCTCGCGCCACTGCGCAACGTAATCGGCTAGGCCATCAAGCGGCACGCGGTGGACGATGATGTTCTCATCGCCGAGCCCGCCGCCTTCGCCCACTTTGGTGAGCCCTGTGGCTTTGATGAGCGTGAACATTTCCGAGACCATGCCGGGTGAGGAGTAGAACTCGCCCAGAACCTCCAGATGAGCGGCGCGGTATCCGGTTTCTTCCTCAAGCTCGCGCACGGCGGCGTCAATGGCCGCTTCGTCTTCACTGCCTTCTTCGTCGCCGATCAGGCCGGCGGGGATTTCGAGACAGAACCGCCCCAGAGGCACCCGGTATTGGCTCACCAGCACGACATAGCGGGTGCCATCGGCGTCTTCATCAAGGGTGAGAAGCGCGGCGGCGCGGATGCCTCGCGAACGTCCGACATATTCCCAGCGCCCGCGCTTTTTGGCCGTGATGAAACGGCCTTCCCACATGGTTTCTTCGGGTAGATCGGCGTCGCGGTCTTTTTCGAATTTCTCGAACGACATGGGATCAGCGTTCCTTGTGGGCCGGTCAGAAGGCGAGCTTCGTCAAGCTTGGTTGCAAGCGGGGGTGGCAGCCCTTCGACAGGCTCAGGGCGAGCGGGTCAAGCGAGAATTGGTTGCCAACCCATCGGGTTCAAACCCATCGGTTTCAAACCTCGATCAAGCGGTCGGGAAGCTCGTTCTCGTCATCGTCCGCGCGCGGGAAATGCTCAGACAAGACAAAGCCGACATCGCTCACGCCTTTAGCGAGCCCTTCTGCGATGCGGCCCTGTTTGATCTCGCCCAGCATGTCGACCATCGCCTCGCCCCACACTTCAGGTTCGACCAGTTTGGCGATGGGTTCATCGGCGACGATCTCCGCGCGGTGTTCGCGCATGGATAGGTAGATCAGGATCCCGGTGCGGCCCATCGTGCGGGCCTCCGCGCCGACCTTGAAATGGCGCACCGCCTGGTTGTGAACGCGCGCCATGCGCACCGGGCCGGGGATGAGCGCGAATTTGAGCGGCTCCCACAGCTGCACGGCCCAGACGAGAAGAAAGGTCAAAAGGCCCAATCCGATAGTCAGGCTCGCCAGCTCGCCAATCGACCATTCGTGCCCCCATCCGCCCATCAGCGCTTCGACCACCACCGCGTCCCACGCGTGCATGAAGGGCTGGGGGAAGGCGGCAAAGACGCTCATCACGGTGAAAGACAAAGCCGCCGCCCACAACAGCGCCACATCTGTGTAGCCGTCGCTGCGGTCCGCCAGAACGGTCAGGATTTCGCCAGACGTGTTGAGTTCGGCCTGTTCGACCGCGTTGGACACGATTGTGTGCTGCTCGGACGTGAGATAGCTCATGATTTACCAACCTCCCGAGGCGCCGCCGCCCCCGAATGAGCCACCACCGCCGCCAAAGCCGCCTCCGAAGCCGCCGCCGCCAAAGCCGCCGCCTCCGCCAAAGCCTCCACCACCGCGTCCACCGCCAAGCGCGCCGCGCACGACCGCTGAGCCCACTTCCCACAGGATGATATCGCGCGCGGTGCGGCCCCAGCCATCATTCCCGCCGTCCCAATCATCGTCATCGTCGCGCCCGGAATCTCTCTGGCCCCACGGGCCCTTCTTGCGCTTTTTGTATTTGCGTCGCCGCGCGCTGCGGATGATCGGCAGCACGAAGAACAGGAACATGAAGATCAGCCAGATGAGCACGCCGACGGGCACGCCGCCGCCCGATTGCTCGGCCCGGCGACGCTCGCCCGCGCTGTTGGCGATCTTGGCGGCTTCTTCGGGCGGCAGTTCGAGCTGCGAAATGATGCTCTGCGCGCCCGCCACCACGCCGCCGGGCATATCGCCTTCACGAAAGCGCGGTAGGATCGCGTTCTGAATGATAAGCGAGGACAGCGCGTCGGTCAGATAGCCCTCAAGGCCATAGCCCACTTCGATGCGCACGCGCCGTTCGTTCGGGGCGACCAACAGGATCGCGCCGTTGTTTTCGTCCGCTTGCCCGATGCCCCATTCGCGCCCCAGCCGGTATCCGTAATCGGATATGTCATAGCCTTCGAGGCTGTTGACCGTCGCGACTACGAGCTGGCGGTTGGACTGCGTCTCGAGCGCCTGCAATTGCGCGGTCAGCTGCGCTTCGGTGTCGGCGGGCAGGATGTTCGCCTGATCGACCACGCGGCCCGTAAGCGCGGGGAAAGACTGCGCGGCAGCGGGCGCAGCAATCAGCGCCAAAAGCGCGGCGACAAGCAGGGCGAGGCGCTTCATGATTGCGTGTCTTTTGGCCCTGAGGGCGTTTGAGGTGCGTCTGTTATTCCCAGCAGCCGTTCAATCGCCTCGACCCCGGCGCGCATTCCGTCTTCCCAGCGATCGTCTTTGAAGTACGGCGTTACCGCAGGCGCAAATTCGTTGGCGATATCTTCGAGAAGCTCGCGCTTTTCCGGGTCTGTGAGCTCTTTGATCGCGTCGCCGCCGGTGGCGCTCTTGATCGCGGCGGAGAATTCGCGCTCGACCGGGGCGAGTAGCAACACGACCCAGTCGCCTTTGACTTTCCCCGTGCCCTCCGCGAGCCCGCCGATCTTTTGCGCGACCTTGCTCGACTCCGCCTGGCCGATGGTCGGCAGGGTGACGAGCATCACGGTGACCCCGATTTCGCTGTCTATCGCAGCCAGCCGCGGTTTCATCTCCTCTTCAAACGCGGGCGACAGGATCTCGGCGTTATCGCCGATCCGCTCGTCGAGCTGGAGCTGCACCGTTTGCGCCGCGACCGGAGACGCGAGCAGCGCCCCGGCAGCGGCAAGGATCAGGAGAAATCGGGCGACCACGTCCGCGATCAGTCGGACGTCAGATCAAGCGTGGGCGCTTGGTCGGCTCCCGGCGTCACCGCCGAATAGGGCGTGATAGGCTCCGCGCCGTGGATGATGTTCGCGCCGATCGTGTCGGGAAAGGTGCGGATCGTCGTGTTATACGCCCGCACCGCTTCGTTATAATCGCGAATGGCGACCGCGATCCGGTTCTCGGTGCCTTCCAGCTGGCTTTGCAGCGCGAGGAAGTTCTGGTTCGACTTGATGTCGGGATAGGCTTCGAAGCTCGCAAGCAGGCGGCCCAGCCCAGCGCCGACACGGCTTTGCGCGGCGGCGAATTGCTCCATCGCCTGCTCATCGCCCAGATTGTCCGCGCTGATCTGCACGCTGGTCGCTTTGGCGCGCGCCTCGGTCACTTCGCGCAGGATCGTCTGTTCGTTCTCCGCTGCGCCCTTGGCGATTTCAGCCAGGTTTGGGATGAGGTTGGAGCGGCGCTGGAACTGCGCTTCGACATCGGCCCATTTGGCCTTGGCTTCTTCTTCGGCGGCCGGGACCGAGTTGATGCCGCAGGCCGCAAGGCTGAGCGCGGCAAGGCCCGCAAAAGCGGCGCGAAGTGTGTGTCTGATTTTCACGAAGTATCCCTCCACTGATGCGTGCCGGGCGCGCATCGGCCCACACGCTGAATGTCTGTGTTAGGGATATAGCTCACCTCGCCGCTGTTTCAAGCCGGGGAGGAGGCGCTCTGACCGCTTGGCAAGGCGGGGCAGGGGTGCCACAAGACAAAGCTAGTCGGCGCGTAATGGGGATCACAACATGCTGTCAGATTTCAAGGAATTCATTGCCAAGGGCAACGTCATGCAACTGGCCGTCGCGGTCATCATCGGCGGCGCGTTTGCAACCATCGTCAAGTCGCTGACCGATGAGGTGATCATGCCGGTCGTGGGCGCCATTTTCGGCGATGTCGATTTCTCGGACAAGTACATCATTCTGTCGGGCGAAGACGCGGTCGAAGCGGGCATGTCGCTCGAAGCGGCGCGCGAGGCGGGGGCTAACGTGCTTGCTTGGGGCTCGTTCATTTCGGCGGTGATCAACTTCCTGATCCTGGCCTTCATTATCTTCCTGCTGGTGCGCTACACCATGAAAGTGATGGAGCAGCTCGAAAAGAAAGAAGAGCCTGCGCCCGAGGAACCCGCTGGCCCGACTGAGATCGAGCTGCTGACCGAGATTCGGGATAATTTGAAGAAGTAGGATGGCTTGTGTTGTGCTCGCCCATCCGGGCGAACTCCTCGGCGCTACTCCCTCCGGCCAATCCTGGCCTGCGGGGCACCTGCGGGCGGCCCTTGGCCTTGCGGTTTGCTGTCGCAAACCGTCGCACGCGCTTCGTGTGCCAACTTGCGCGAAGCGTCATAAAGGCATGCGGAAAGATTAAGCGCTGAAACGAAATCTATGATTTCGCAAGCGCGACCGCGCGCCCGCAGGTGCCCCGAAGCCGAAGATTCGGCGTAGGGAACAGCACCGAGGAGTTCACCCGGACGGGCGAACACAAACAAACGACAGCTCCGACTGGCAAGCGCCACGTCCGAGCGAACACCGCAACTTCGTTCACTTCCAATTTATCAACCAGCCGCTATATGAGGAGCGTCGGGCAACCGACTATGGTGATAAAGTGCAGCGTGCAATAGGCACAACGGACCCGGGGGCAGTACCCGGCGGCTCCACCACAAAGCTCTGTTTACGCTTGCGTATTTAGGGTTTTATGACGGGGCCGAACTAGGATCGACGTGGGCTGAAAAGCGTTGTTTTTACCCGGGCTGAGTAACCCGTAATAGGCTCAATCTCATAAGTGCCAATGATAATGAAGCACTCGCAGTTGCAGCGTAATTTTAAGGCCTAACGGTCTGAATTTACAAAG
>JBCCCM010000049.1:0-17993 GCA_039033515.1 Pseudomonadota bacterium | reverse complement strand
GCGCATATGGGCCTGCCGATCTTTCTCGATCTCAAATTTCACGACATTCCCAACACCGTCGCCGCCGCGATGCAGGCGATCCATGTCTACGAGCCCAAAATCGTCACCGTCCACGCCAGCGGCGGGCGCGCGATGATGGAAGATGCCAAGGCGGCGGCGGCGGATGGCTGCAAGGTAGTGGGCGTGACGACGCTCACCAGCATGGATTCCAGCGACCTCACCGCAACGGGCGTTTACGGCAGCGCGGAAACGCAGGTCATGCGGCTGGCGGAACTGGCGCACAAATCCGGGCTCGACGGGATCGTGTGCTCAGGCAAGGAAGTGGGCCAGGTCCACAAGGAATGGCGCGACGGCTATTTCGTCGTCCCCGGCCTTCGCCCGCAAGGCGCAGGAACCGGCGACCAGAAACGCGTCGTCACCCCGCGTTCCGCGCGCGATAACGGGGCTAGCGTGCTCGTCATAGGCCGGCCCATCAGCCGCGCCGATGATCCGGTCGCCGCCGCGCGCGCGATCGAAGCCACGTTGTAGAGGAAACACTTTGTCAGATCTCGCCACACCCAACCTGCCTTCGCGCGATTTCGACGCGACCGAAGCGTTCTACGGCAAGCTTGGTTTCGAACGCACCTACCGCGATGGCGGCTGGATGATCCTTAAACGCGGCGGATTGGTGTTGGAGTTTTTTCCGCACCCCGAACTCGACCCGCTCACAAGCTGGTTCAGCTGCTGCCTGCGCCTCGATGATCTTGACGCGATAGTTGAGGCGATCACAGCGGCCGGAGTGCCGGTGACCAATCAGGGGCATCCGCGAATTCATCTTCCGGCCATTGAGCCAAGCGGGCTTAGAATTGGGTATCTCAATGATCTTGATGGCACCCTGATCCGCTTGATCCAGAACGATTAATCCTCATCTTTCGGCTATGACAGCGCGCCAGATCAAGATTTGCGGTCTTTCAAGAGCCGAAGAGATTGCCGCCGCCGCCGATGCGGGAGCGACGCATATCGGCCTGGTTCATTTCCCCAAAAGCCCGCGCCACCTTGAGCTCGACGCTGCACGAAAGCTGCGTCTGACCGTTCCCATCGGCGTCAAAACGGTGGTGCTGGTGGTCAATCCCGATGGCAAGACGCTGGCGAATATCAAGGAAGTCCTCGCGCCCGACGTGATCCAGTTTCACGGGAGCGAACCACCCGAAGCGCTGGGTGCCGTCAAATCCACGTTCGAGGTTGAAGTGTGGAAAGCGTTGCCGGTGGGCGGCGCGGCCTCGCTCGACAGCAGCGCTATCTATGATGGCTTTGCCGACCGCCTGCTGTTCGACGCGCCTGCACCGGAGGGCTCGCAAATCCCGGGCGGCAATGGCGAGACCTTCGGCTGGGGCGTCTTGAAAGACTACCCGCACCGCACCCCCTGGGCTTTGGCGGGCGGCTTAACGCCCGAAAACGTGGCGCAAGCGATCCGCGAGACAGGGGCTGATTTCGTCGATGTCTCCAGCGGCGTCGAAAGCCAACCGGGCGTCAAGGACGTGGACAAGATCGCCGCCTTCTGCAAAGCGGCTCTTGAGGTCTAAGGCCGTCCCCTTTGAAGCGAAACCGATGAACGAAACCACCCCCAATTCCTTCCGCAACGGGCCCGATGATCGCGGGCATTTTGGCCAATATGGCGGGCGCTACGTCGCCGAAACGCTGATGCCGCTCATCCTCGATCTGGAGCGCGAATACCGCGCCGCTCAGGAAGATCCGGCGTTTCAGGAACAGTTCGACGACCTGCTTGAGCATTATGTGGGGCGCCCCTCCCCGCTCTATTACGCGGAGCGCCTGACCGAGCATGTCCGCGAAGGGGCCGAGCCGGGCAAAGGGGCGCAAGTCTGGTTCAAGCGCGACGAACTCAACCACACCGGCGCGCACAAGATCAACAATTGCATTGGCCAAATCCTGCTCGCGATCCGCATGGGCAAGACGCGCATTATCGCGGAAACCGGCGCGGGCCAGCACGGCGTTGCCACCGCCACCGTGTGCGCGCGCTTTGGCCTGCCTTGCGTGATCTATATGGGCGCCGAGGATGTCGCACGCCAATCGCCCAACGTGTTCCGCATGAAGCTGCTGGGCGCCGAGGTTGTCCCTGTCACCAGCGGCGGCGCGACGCTCAAAGACGCGATGAACGAGGGACTGCGCGACTGGGTCGCCAACGTCCACGACACCTTCTACATCATCGGCACCGCGGCAGGCCCGCATCCCTACCCCGAACTGGTGCGCAATTTCCAAAGCGTGATCGGCTCCGAAGCGCGCGCGCAGATGCTGGCGCGCACGGGCAAGCTGCCGGACCTGCTTGTCGCCTGTATTGGCGGCGGGTCAAACGCGCTGGGCCTGTTCCACCCCTTCCTTGACGATCCCGACGTGAAGATGCTGGGCGTCGAAGCGGGCGGCCACGGCCTTGACGGCGACGAACACGCCGCTTCGCTGCTTGGCGGCGCGCCGGGCGTGCTTCACGGCAACAAGACCTATCTGCTGCAAGACGAAGATGGCCAGATCACCGAAGGCCATTCGATCAGCGCCGGGCTCGACTACCCCGGTATCGGCCCCGAACACGCCTGGCTGAAAGAATCGGGCCGCGTCGAATACACAGCCGTCACCGACGAGCAGGCGCTCGACGGCTTTCAACTGCTGTGCCGCACCGAGGGTATCATCCCCGCGCTCGAACCCAGCCACGCGCTCCACGCCGTGGTCGAACGGGCTCGCGCAATGGACCAGGACCAGATCGTCCTGATGAACCTGTGCGGACGGGGCGATAAGGATATCTTTACGGTGGCGGAGAAGCTTGGGGTTGAGATTTGATCACAATTCCTCGTCATTGCGAGGAGCCGAAGGCGATGCGGCAATCCATGGCACCGGTCCATGGATTGCTTCGCTTCGCTCGCAATGACGAGAGGTTTGTGTGTGGTGATGCACGATGAAACACTGCTGTGACTTCATGCAGTATCACGCAGAATCGACGTGCGATCTGCATCCGGATCGCTTTGACTGCCCCGACTGCATGATCCATCGGAGCGAGTGCGACGGTAGCTATGGCCTTATTATCCTGAACGAAGCGGGTGGCGGGGTCATATCCATTAGCTATTGCCCATGGTGTGGCACGAGGTTGCCCGAACGGCAGGACTTGGATTTGGACGGAGCATTCGAGGATGCAAATGACTGACCGCCTCCAATCCGCCTACTCCAAAACCCGCAACCGTCATGCTGAACTTGGTTGGCCAAGGCCAGCTTCGCTTCCAGCATCCATCGCCCCGACCGAGCCGACAGTGCAGAGCCGGGGATGGACCCTGAAACAAGTTCAGGGTGACGATTTCTTTGAGGATTGAGCCAATGGCCCACACATGGACCCCTGTCCTACAGACGTCTCGGCGTGCCATAAGCCAAGCATGACACCCATTCAGACCACTCCAATTCTCCGGCAAGAAGACCTACGGCCGCCCCCAAGAATTTCATCCTCAGGACCGTGTAACGTGTGGTCCATGTCTCAATTCTCAACCCTTACAAGATGAACGCAATTGACCCGACTCGCTAACGCCTTTGCCAAGCCCCACGCGGCCTTCGTCGCCTTCATCACCGCCGGTGACGGCGACACCGCTGCGAACCTCGACGCTCTCGTTGAAGGGGGCGCGGATGTGATCGAGCTCGGCATGCCCTTCACCGATCCGATGGCCGATGGTCCCGCGATCCAGAGCGCAAATCTGCGAAGCCTCGGGAAGGGCACCACCACCGCCGATGTGCTTCAGATCGCCTATGAGTTCCGCCAGCGCCACCCCGACGTGCCGCTCGTCCTCATGGGCTACGCCAACCCCATGATCCGGCGCGGCGCGGAGTGGTTCGCGAACGCCGCCAAGAACTCAGGCGTGGACGGCGTCATCTGCGTTGACATTCCGCCTGAGGAAGACGGCGAGCTTGGCCCGGCTTTGCGCGAGGCTGGCATCGCTCCCATCCGCCTCGCGACCCCCACTACTGATGCCGCGCGCTTGCCGCAGGTGCTCGATGGGTCGGGCGGATTCCTCTACTACGTCTCAGTCGCCGGGATCACCGGGCTGCAACAGGCCGCGCAAAGCTCGATCGAAGACGCCGTCGCCGCGCTCAAAGCCTCCACCGATCTGCCGGTCGCGGTCGGCTTTGGCGTGCGCACGCCGGAGCAGGCCGAAGCCATCGCACGCGTCGCCGACGGCGTGGTTGTCGGCTCAGCGCTGGTCGAAATTGTCGGTGAGTATGGCGCGCAGGCCCCGGCTAAGCTAAAGGAGCTTACCGCCAGCCTGGTCCATGCGATCAAAGCCGCTGGCGAAAAGGGATAAGATTACCATGAGCTGGTTCAACCGGGTCCGCAATTCCCTCGGCTTTGGCGAGGAGAAGAAGAGCACTGAGAAAGATCTCTGGATCAAGTGCACCAATTGTCAGGAAATGCTGTTCGTCGCCGAATATGACGAGAACGGCAAAGTGTGTCCGCGCTGTGGGCACCATGGACGGATCGGCGCGGATGCGCGGCTCGAGCTGTTGCTGGACGAAGGCTTCGAACTGCTGCCGCAGCCGCAAGTCACTGAAGATCCGCTCAAATTCAAGGATTCCAAGAAATACACCGACCGTCTGAAAGACGCGCGCGCCAAGAACCCGCATCACGATGCCTTCGTCGTGGGATCGGGCGCGATTGACGGGCACCCTGCGGTGGTCGGAGTGCAGGACTTTGGCTTTATGGGCGGGTCCATGGGCATGGCAGTCGGTATGGCGTTTTGCGCCGCGGCTGAGCGCGCGCTGACACGCAAGTGCGCTTTTGTCGTGGTGACCGCCGCCGGGGGCGCGCGCATGCAGGAAGGCATTCTCAGCCTCATGCAGATGCCGCGCGCGACCGTGATGACGCGGCGTCTGAAGAACGCAGGGCTGCCCTACATCGTCGTCCTCACCGACCCGACCACGGGTGGCGTCACGGCCAGTTACGCCATGCTGGGCGACATCCACATCGCCGAGCCGGGCTCGCTTATCGGCTTTGCCGGGCAGCGCGTAATCCAGGACACCATCCGCGAGCAATTGCCCGAGGGGTTCCAGCGCGCCGAATATCTGCACAAACACGGCATGGTCGACATGGTCGTTCACCGGCACGAGCTCAAAGCGACGCTCGCCAGCGTGCTCGATTACATGCAACCCCTAAAACCAGACACGAAAGCGGCCTAGCGGCCTCGCTCGATGGTCGATTTCGGCCGCTCCGATAACCCACAGGTTCAAGCCCAGCTTGATCGCCTCGCCCAGCTCAGCGTGCCGCAGGGCCGCTTTGGCTTGCAGACGATCACGGCGCTGATGGATCGGCTCGGCAATCCGCATCGCAAGCTCCCGCCCGTGCTGCATGTCGCAGGCACGAACGGCAAGGGATCGGTGTGCGCGTTCCTGCGCGCGATCCTCGAAGCCGATGGCAAGCGCGTGCATGTCACCACCAGCCCGCATCTGGTGCGCTATAACGAACGCATCCGACTTGCGGGCGAGCTGATCGACGACGCCGAATTGGCGGCCCTGCTCGAAGAGGTGCTGGACGTCAGCACGGATCTCGGCCCCAGCTTCTTCGAAGTGACCATTGCGGCGGCTTTCCTTGCGTTTTCGCGCACACCGGCGGATGCGTGCGTCGTCGAAGTCGGGCTTGGCGGGCGCTTTGACGCGACCAATGTGCTTGAACCGGCGGCGGTCGCGGTCAGCGGCATCGCCGCGCTTGGCCTTGATCACGAACGCTTCCTGCTCGCACCCGAAGAGGGCACCCCCGAAGCGCCCATGGCGCGCATTGCCTTTGAAAAGGCAGGGATCGCGAAAAAGAGGATCCCGCTGGTCACGCTCGATCAGGTGCCCGACGCCACCCGGCAGATCATCGTGCGCGCGGAAAGCGTCAGCGCGCCGCTCGCGCTCAGAGGCGATGGTTGGTCCAACAAGGTTCTGATCGAAGAACCGCAAAACCGCCATATCTACCGCGACCAATTGGGTGAGCTCGAACTGCCGCTGCCCAGTTTGAGCGGCCCGCATCAGGTGCGCAACGCAGGGCTGGCGGTCGCTATGCTGCGCCATCAGGATGAGGTAATAGTGTCTGAGCGCGCGCTCAAACACGGGCTCACGCAGGCGGTCTGGCCGGGGCGCTGCGAACAGCTGGACGATGGACCGCTCGTGCGCGGGCGCGAAGTGTGGATCGACGGCGGGCACAACCAAAGCGCGGGTCAGGCGATGGCGGATTTCTGGGCAGACGAGAGCGTGCATGTCGTGATCGGCATGCTGGCCAACAAAGACCCCGAAGCGATCTTGGGGCCCATGCGTCCCTCAAGCGCGAGCGTGACCGTAGTGCCCGTTCCCGGCCACGATTGCCATGCGCCCAGCGCCTTTGGCGAGGGTGTCAAACAGGCGGGTGACCTTGATCAGGCGATCGCCGACCTGCCCGCAGACACGCGGCCTGTTTTCATCACCGGCTCGCTCTATCTGGTCGGCGAGGCTCTGCGGCTTAACCAGCAAATCCCGCAATAGGACCAGAGCTACTCGGCGGGCACCGCTTGCGGTGTGACGATCCCCGCATTGGCGCCGGCGCGCGACTGTCGGAACCACTCCGCCGCGCACAAGATTACCGCTCCAAAGCCGATAAAGGTCGTCAGCACGAACACGTCGAAATAGCCGCGATCCTCGATCATCTCGCCTAGCGCCCCTCGGCCCAGATTGCCGATCAACATCGTAAGCGAGGAAAGCAGCGCGTATTGCACCGCGCTGAAACGCTTGTTCACGATAGAGGAGAGATAGGCGACAAACGCCGCACCCGCGATCCCGATGGCCAGGTTTTCAAACATTACCGCCAAGGTCAGCTTGGCAAGGCTGGGCGAGCCAATGACCGGCACCTGGCTGATGATCCAGCTGAAGCCCACCGCGTCGCTGAACGCCTGCATGTACGTCCCGCCCAAAGCGAGATCCGCGTAGAGAAGGTTGGTGAGCGCCGCGAGCAGCGCGCCCAAAACCAGCGTCAGCATCCGGCCCAGCGTCGAGAGCATGATGCCCCCCACCCCGAGCCCGGCGATGATCGCGAAGACGCCGAAGAACTTGGAGGCAAACGCCACTTCGTCGTTCGAATAGCCCAGCTCTCCCAGGTAGAACGGATAGGCAAAGGCGCCCCAGATGGAATCGCAAATCCGATAGGTCAAAACCAGCGTCAGGATCAGCACAAGGCTCCACCCCATGCGCCCGACAAACTCAACCAACGGCAGCACCAGCGCGCGATAAAGGTGGTCCATCACGAACCCGCCCGCGCGCGATACATCGGCGTCGGCGGTCAAAACGCCCACCCCTTCGCGCTGTTGCTTGCCGAGCCAGCCGGCGATCAGCGCGGGGATAATGACGGTCGCGATGATGATCAGCGGGCCCCAAGTGACGGTGAAGACGGTCGGGTTCGGGCGATCCTCGGGCGCGTAGGTCATCGACATATACATGAAGGTGATCACGACGCCGATCGCGCCCGCCCATAGCAGACCCACAACCGTAAGAGCCTTGGCCCGCAATTCGGGGCTCAACTCACCCGCTCTGCGCAGCGCGACCAAGTCAGGGTCCGGTTCGCCCGTCCTATCGGTCTTGGTCGCCTTCTCATCAGGCGCGAACAGTCCGACAAAGCCGATGGCGAGCAGGATCGCCCCCATCAGCGCGTAGGTTTGCGGCCATCCAATGCGCGCCGCGATGATCAGGCCGAACGCCCCGCCCACCAGCGCGGCGAGGCGGTAACCCATCTGATAGACCGCCGAGAGGATATCGAGTGTCGCTTTCTCATCGGCGTTGTCGATGCGCCAGGCGTTGATCGCGATATCCTGCGTAGCGCTGGCAAAGGCGCCGATCCCCGCGAGCAGCGAGAACAGGCCCAGCTGGCTCTTGGGCTCCAGCACGCTCATCGTCACAAGGATCGCGCCCAGCAGGAGCTGCATCGGCACCATCCATTGCTTGCGCCGCCCCAATTGGCGGAACAGCGGCAGATTGATCTTGTCGATGGCCGGCGACCACAGGAACTGGAAGCCATAGGCAAGCCCGATAAGCGAGAATACGCCCATCGTCTCCAGATCGACCTCAGCCTCAGAAAGCCACGCATAGAGCGTGCCAAGAAACAGCGCGAACGGCAGGCCGCTGGCAAAGCCGAAGATCGCCATGTAGCCGGTCTTCACCTGCCCCATGGAGCGCAGCACCTGCATCATGCCAGGTTTGGCTGCCGCTGTTTCGCTCATCCGTAACGTCCTTTGTCCTGCGCCCGTTTCGTGCCACACTAGAGCGGGATGAGAGGAATAGGAACGCCGCTATGAACGCGTCCACAACACAATTGGGCACAACACAATTGAACCGAGCGTCGGCTCCGCTGCGCGCCACGCCGAGGCAAGTGGCTCTGGCCGAGCTGGTGCGCGACGGGGTGGATCGCCGCCGCGCGGGGGGATCGAGCGTTCCGGCCCGCCACTACACCGACCCTGAGCATTTCGCGCGAGAGAAAGCCGCGCTTTTTGACCGGCTGCCGCAAGTGCTGGTGCCCAGCGCGCTGTTGCCCGAGCCGGGCATGGCGGTGCCGCATGACGATACGGGCCGCCCGCTACTGATCACGCGTGACAAGACGGGCACGGCGCATGTCTTCCTCAACGTGTGCAAGCATCGCGGCACGCGCCTGGTTGAAGGCAATGAAGCACAATGCGCCGCACGGCTGGTCTGCCCCTATCACGCCTGGACCTATGGCCTGAATGGCAAGCTGCTTGCCCTGCCCCGTCCAGAGACCTTTCCGGATCTCGACAAGAGCACGCATGGCTTGGTCAAATTACCCAGCCTCGAGGCGGGCGGTCTCATATGGTTCGCCCCGCAAGAGGGCGCGGATTTCAGCGATGCGAAAGTGATCAGCGAAGATTTCGACGCGTTTGGAATGCGCGACCTCTACCTCTTCCGCCGCAAGACGCATCGGGTCAAAGGCAATTGGAAGCTGATCATGGACGCGTTTCTCGAAAGCTACCACGTGACCCGATTGCACGCGAACACGATAGGGCCGTTCTTCAAAGATGGGGTGACGGCGGGCGACGAGGTTGGCCCGCATATGCGCAGCGCCGTGGGCCGCGCGGAGGATATGGACGGGATCGACCTAACCGACATGGCCGCTTTACGCCGTCTGGTGACCTTCGCATATCAGCTGCTTCCCGGCACCGTGATTGTGCCCAGTCCGGACTACGTCAACATCATGGTGCTGATGCCTCAGCGCCATGATCTCACGCTGGTCGAAGACTTCATGCTGATCCCCGAAGCGCCCGCCACGGATAAGGCGCGCGACCATTGGGAGCGCAGCTGGGCGCTGCTTGATGGCGGGGTGTTTGCCAGCGAGGATTTCCGCGCCGCCGAACTCGGCCAGCAGGGCTTGGAGAGCGGCGCCATCAGCGAACTGACGCTCGGCGAGCTCGAAGGCGGGATCGCCCGGTTCAACGCCATTGTTGCGGAGGCGATGGATCAAGCGTAGGCGCGCGCTCAATGCCTACCAACCCAGACAAATCGGCGGACCGCCCCGAGGGCGACCGTATAGCCAAGCTTTTGGCGCGCGCGGGCGTTGCCAGTCGGCGCGAGATCGAGCGCATGATTGCGGACAAACGCATCACGCTGAACGGTAAAACGGTCGAAACCCCCGCCACCTTCCTCACCGATCTCAAAGGCGTCAGCGTCGATGGCAAAGCCGTCGGCCCGGTCGAGGCGACGATGCTCGTGGCGTTTCACAAGCCCACCGGGCTCATCACCGCTGAGCGCGATGGCGCGGGCCGCGCGACGATTTACGACGCGCTGCGCAACGCGCTGCCCAAGGGCACGCCGCGCCTGATGCCGATTGGCCGGCTCGATCTCAACACCGAAGGGCTGTTGCTGCTGACCAACGATGGCGGGCTCAAACGCGAGATGGAACTGCCCTCCACCGGTATCCCGCGCATCTATCGCGCGCGCGCATATGGTGAGGTGACGCAAGACCAACTCGAAGGCCTGATCGAAGGGATCGAAATCGACGGCGTGCGCTATGGCTCAATCGATGCCAACCTTGAGCGCGGCGGTGGCTCTAGCTCCGGACCGTCCAAAGCCAAAAACCACTGGATCGAAATGACGATTACCGAAGGCAAGAACCGCGAGGTGCGCCGTGTGCTCGAGTTCTTCGAGCTCAAAGTCAGCCGCTTGATCCGCACCTCCTACGGTCCCTTTGCGCTGGGCGATTTGCCGCGAGGCCGGGCGGAGATCATTCGCAAAGGCGATCTGTCGCGCTTCCAGAGCCAGCTGAAACGCGGCTACGGCAACTAAGGGCGAGCGCGCATGAGGATCATTTCGGGCGACTGGCGCGGGCGCAAACTGACCGCGCCCAAGGGCGAAGCGACCCGCCCCACCGCAGATCGCACGCGCGAGACGCTGTTCAGCATGCTCACCAGCCGCTTGGGTTCGTTCGACGGTTTGGAGGTCGCAGACCTGTTTGCAGGGAGTGGAGCCCTCGGCCTCGAAGCGCTCTCAAGAGGTGCGGCTAATTGCCTGTTTGTAGAGCAGGAACGCGACGCTCTCGCCGCGATCAGGGCGAATATCGCGGCCTTTGACGCGCGAGCCCGCACGCGGGTCGAGGCGATGTCGGTTATGCATTTGCGAGCGCGCCCGCAGCCGCTCGATCTTATCCTGCTTGATCCGCCCTATCACACCGGCGCCGGCGAGGTGGCACTAGACCGGCTCAAACGGCTCGGTTGGATCGGAGAGGCCACATGGATGGCGCTCGAAACATCGGTGAAAGAAGAGCCGCAAATCGCAGGGCTCACAATCGACGCCACTCGCAAGGTCGGCAAAGCGAAGCTTACATTGCTTCGGCTCGGCTGATCCGCACGCAGCCAGCCCCGACAAAAAAGGGCAGCGCAGAAGGCTGCCCTCTTCGGTTTCAGTGAGGCAAGTTCTTACATTTCGCTAGCGGGTTTGCCCGGCCAGTAGTCCAGCGGGCGATTGCCGAAGTCCAGACCGATCTCGCGCGGTTGGATGCAATTGTCCTGATCTTCCTTCACGCACACGTCGTAGACTTGGCCATCGACGCGCACCTTGGTCGCTTTGCCTTTGTCGTTGCGCTCGACGATTTCGGGTTTCTGTTCGGCCTCGGACGAGGTCTCGTTCTGACCGGCCAGCGCGGTGCCGGCGAGGCCGAGTGTGGTCAGCGAGGCGGCGGTGATGAGGCTGGCGATGGCATTCTTCATGATGGCGTTCCCTTTGGCTTTGCATTGCCCGTCCATTTACGCCTGATTAGCGACGGGCTGAGGGATCGTTCCAAAATTGCACGCCAAAGAAAACGGCCACACGAGCGGCCAGCCAAAGGGAACATCAGACGCGCATAAAAAATGGTGCCCGCGCCCTTGGCAGTTTGGGGGCGGCGCGGGCACCAAAATGAGGAGCTAAGCTTATGCGTTAGCTAGGCTCCTCTGGGCTTGAGCTGCGGCCTTCAATCTGCGCCCAGGCTTTCGCCTGATCTTCAGCGCTCATTCCGGACAGCGCAATCTTGTCAGGATCGGTGAGACCCCAGAACATCTGCTGGCGTTCCTCCGACAGGGTCCAGTAATAGGCCTGGGTCTGCGCGGGCCACGCGTTGTAGGCGGCCTGTTTTTCCGCGGGCCAGTTCGCGATTTCCGCCTCATCGACGGTTTCTGTGGGATCGGACTGCGCGGCGGCGCTGGCGGGCGCGCTGGCCAGCAGGAGCGGAGCTCCACCGACGGCCGCGACCGCGAGGCTGGCCGCCAGTTTCATCGAAATAGTCTTACGCATTGGATTCTCCTTAAGCGATTTCCAAAGCGTCACGAACGCGTTGCGACCCGGCATTGATTCCCCTGAACCGGATGAGTTTTATATGAGGCGAGCGCCCGCCGGTTACCACAGCCGCCGCAATTCCCGACCGCGCGCGCGCCACGCATCGGCGAGAGCTGTGGCGAAACCGGGGCGGTGCGATTGAGCTTGGCGCGCCGGCGTGTCACATCACGCGCCAATTGATGGCTGCGCGCTTGCGCTGCGCCCTTGTGTTCTGTACTTGTTCCCCAAATATTTCTTTGAGAGCCATGCCCCCGTCCACGCCCCTTCCCGCTGATGACCGCGCCCCGCCGGCGCAAAATGTCCCCGCTTACGCGGCGCGCCTGAACGCGCCGCAGCGCGAGGCGGTGCTGACGACAGAGGGGCCCGTGCTGATGCTGGCGGGCGCGGGCACGGGCAAGACCGCCGCGCTCACCGCGCGCTTGGCGCATCTGGTGGCGACACGGCGCGCCTATCCCAGCCAGATATTGTGCGTCACCTTCACCAACAAAGCCGCGCGCGAGATGCGCGAGCGCGTGGGCGGGCACCTTGGCCCCGGCGCGGAGGGGATACCGTGGCTGGGCACCTTCCACTCGATCTGCGCCAAGATGCTGCGCCGCCACGCGGAGCTGGTGGGGCTGGAAAGCAATTACACGATCATCGACACCGACGATCAGCTGCGGCTGTTGAAACAGCTTATCAGCGACAACGATATCGACGAAAAGCGCTGGCCCGCGCGGCAATTGGCGGGCTTTATTGACAGTTGGAAGAACAGAGGGCTCAACCCCGCCGATCTCGATCCCATGGAGAACGAGGTTTACGCCAACGGGCGCGGCCAGGCGATGTATCAGGCCTATCAGGACCGCCTTAAAGCGCTCAACGCCTGCGATTTCGGCGATCTGATGCTGCATATCCTCAACATTTTTCGCGCGCACACCGACGTGCTGGAGGATTACCAGCGCCGCTTCAAATACATCCTTGTTGACGAATATCAGGACACCAACGCCGTCCAGTATCTGTGGCTGCGCCTGCTTGCCCAGTCGCACAAGAACATCTGCGTGGTCGGCGACGATGACCAGTCGATCTATTCGTGGCGCGGCGCGGAAGTGGCCAATATCCTGCGCTTTGAAAAGGATTTCCCCGGCGCGGCTGTCATCCGGCTCGAACAGAATTACCGCTCCACCCCGCATATTCTTGGCGCGGCGTCGGGCCTGATCCGCGCCAATTCGCAGCGGCACGACAAAACCTTGTGGACCGAAGCCAATGGCGGCGATCTGGTCAAGGTAATCGGCGTGTGGGACGCCCCCGAAGAAGCGCGCCGCGTGGGCGAAGAGATCGAACGGCTCGAAGGGCAAGGCGCCCCGCTCGATGAGGTCGCCATCCTCGTGCGCGCGCAATACCAGACACGCGAATTCGAAGACCGCTTCATCCAGATCGGCGTCAATTACCGGATCATCGGGGGCTTTCGCTTCTACGAGCGCGCCGAGATTCGCGACGCCTTGGCTTATCTGAGGGTGATCGCGCAGCCGCAGGATGATCTCGCGTTTGAGCGGATCTACAACCAGCCCAAACGCGGATTAGGCGCAAAGACGCTGGAGAAAATGCACCAGCACGCCCGGCGCGTGGGCCTTCCCCTCGCCGCCGCTTCACTGGAATTGGCAGACAGCGACGAATTGCCCAAACGCGCGGCGAACACAATCGGCGCGCTGATGCGCCAGTTTCTCGCCTGGCGCGAGGCCGCCGAGGAGCTGAGCCCGGCCGATCTGCTGCGTCTTGTGCTCGACGAATCGGGCTACAACGACATGCTCGCCAACGACCGCTCTCCCGAAAGCGCAGGCCGCGCGGAGAACCTGTCTGAACTCGCGCGCGCGATGGAAGAGTATGAGACGCTCGGCGATTTTCTTGAGCACGTCTCCCTCGTCATGGACAACGATCGCGGCGATGACGACGAAACCGTGACGATCATGACGATCCACGCGGCCAAGGGTCTGGAATTCGACAACGTCTTTTGTGTCGGCTGGGAAGAGGGCGTCTTCCCTTCGCAGCGCGCCATCGACGAAGGGGGCCTTGCCAGCCTCGAAGAAGAGCGCCGCCTCGCCTATGTCGCGATCACGCGCGCGCGGCGGCGCTGCACGATCCTGCACGCGGCCAATCGGCGCATTTACGGCCAGTGGACCAGCTCCATCCCCTCACGCTTTATCGAAGAGCTGCCCCAGGACCATATCGATCAGGAAACGACCATGACCGGCGGGGCTTCGCTGTGGCAGGCCAATTGGTCGGAAAACGAGGATCCATTTGCGCATGTCGCGCGCGACAATCCGGGGCGCGCTCAAACGCGCGGGCCGGGGTGGCAGCGCGCGGTCAGCAGCGGCTACGAAACCAAACAAAAGCGCATCTCGGCAAGCGGGCGCAGCGCGGCCAGCTTTGCTGCGGGCGGGCGTACGGACATCCGCATCGGGGCGATGGTCAGCCACGCGAAATTTGGCACCGGCTGCGTTATCGATCAGGAGGGCAACAAGCTTGAGATCGAATTTGAAGGCCACGGCACCAAACGGGTGATCGACAGCTTTGTGACGCTTGTTGAGTAGGCGCGTCCGGCTCAGCTGGAGACGGCGAACCAGACCGCAAGAAAGAACGACAGCGCGCCCAGCGTCCCAAAGCCGTGCCAGATCGGATAGCGAAAACGCATCCCCCGGCGCACGTAAAAGCGCGCGCCGATTGTGTAGAAAATAGCCCCCGACGCAAAGGCGAGGCACGTCTCAAGCGGCAGCCGCGCCCAGAAATCCGGCAGCGCGATCATGCTCAACGCGCCCAGCCCGATATACGAGATCAGCGACCAACGCGAATCGCCGTTATCGCCCGATAGTTTGAACCAAACACCCGCGAGCGCGAACACCCAGATGATGCCGAGGATGACCGTCGCGCTGTAAGTGTCGGCTGCGATCAATAGCGGACTAATGGTCCCTGAAATGGCCAGATAGATCGCCGCGTGATCCCACCGCCGCAGCGCCGCGCGCCAATCGTGGCGTGGCAACAAATGGTAGGCGGATGAAACGCTTAGCGAGAAGATCGCGCCAAAAATGTACATCCAGACCGCCGCCAACAAAGCGGGATCACCGCGCGGCGCAACCTCTTGGATAAGAAGAACGCTGGCGGCGAGAACGCCCGCAAGCCCCACGGCGTGAACGACGCCGTCCACTTGGCGCTCAGGCAGGGTTGGGCTGGGATACATGCACGGTCTGCTGGGATAATTGCGGTCGCCGCGCATCCCTACGCGCTGTGCCCGATTGCGCAAGCGCGTTGCGATTTATGGGCGCGGCCATGTCTGTTACAATGGGCACCGTAGAAGGAAGGAAATCCCGATGTTCCGCGCGCTTGCCGCCGCTCTGTGTTTGTGTCTGGCCGTATCGGCGCCCGCTGAAGCTTCACGGGTCGCTGATCGGGCCTGCAAGACGCCGGCAGGGTGGAGCGAAATCGAAGAGACCGGCACTCGCTTTGTGGTCTTCGGCGAGGTCCATGGAACGCGTGAAAGCCCCGTTATCGTGGGCGAGCTTCTGTGCGCGCTCGCGCAGGGCGGGGAAAGCGTGCTGCTCGCCGTTGAGCTCGATTCCACACGGAACGCAGCGCTTCAAGAGGTGTGGCAAGGATCGCTCGACACCTACTCGGATGCGCTTTTGGAACTGGGATGGGCGCGGCGCGAAGACGGCGTGACCAGTAAGGCGATGCATGATCTCATGATCCTTGCAAGGCGAACTAAAGAAGACGGGTTGAAGGTCGGAGTGGTCGCTTTCAACGGAGCCAAGGACGCTGACCAACGCGACCGTTTCGCGCGCTTGCCCGGACAAGGGCCGCATGAGGCGGCCCAAGCGCAGAACATCTTCGATGCCGCTAAGCACGCCGATTATGACCGGATCTTGGTGCTCGTCGGCGGCTTCCACGCGCGCAAGATCGTGACGATGGCGGGCGGTGTTGAGATCGAGCCCATGGCCATGAAGCTCGCGCGGCTTGGCCCGACCGTCACGCTGCACAACCGATACGCGGATGGGACAAACTGGGGCTGCGCGCTGCGAAAGGACTTCACGTTCGAACCCAGAAAGCGAGTGACCAAAGCGGACGTGACGTGCGGAGCGCAAAGAACGCGCGGATGGGAGGATGACGGCTCACCCGCGCATATGACCTTGGGTGCATTTCGCGGAGAACCCTTGCCCGCTTATGATGGGTACTTCTGGCTGGGGCCCATCCACGCCTCGCCTCCCGCTGCCGAGCAGGAAGAGGGCGCGGGATGATCACCTGGCCGGATTGCGCCGCGCCGCTTTGGCGATAGCTTTGCGTATATCCTGCACAAAACGCGTGTGACGAACACCCCAGAGAAACAGGTTCTGGATCGCGTTGCCTTTCCATCGGCAGGGGCGTTTGATCTGGATGAGCAGGATGTAGCGGTCCTCATCCGTCTCGTTCCAGACCTCGTGGTTGAACATATCGTCGAATAGGAAGCTCTCGCCGTCCTCCCAATGCAGGGTGTGCACCACGTCGCCTTCTTCGAGGTTCATGCGGCACTTTTCGCGGTCCGCCGGGGATTTGAGCGCGAGGTGATAGGTGAGCATCCCCTTGGTCATGCCCCAATGACGCGGAATGTGCCCGCCCGCCTCTAGCACCGAGAAATTGGCGGTCACAAGGTCCGGCACATCTTCGATCAATTGCGCGGTGATCGGCGCGCGCGCGGCGTTTTCTTCCATGCGGTAACCGTAGCCCTTGAGGAAGAACGCGCGCCAACGTCGATCCTTGCCGATCCGTCCGTGATCAAACGAGATCTCGCCCAGCGAAGGGATGTCCTGCGCGCGGATGCTTACTGCTTCGTCACGAATGTCTTCCCAGCGCTCTTCAAGCTTCGCCATCCAAGGGAAGAACGCCTTGTCCTGGATAGCGGCGTCGGGAATTCTGGAATTGTCCATGATGATCTGATCGATCTTTGGACGCAGCTCTTTTCCGATCTGAAACAGCGACTTGCCCACGAACGGGACTTTCCAGCCGCGCGCATTCAAGGTGTCTTGCCAAGCCAAAGGGGCCTCCAGTGGGCGAATGGAAGAGCGGGTACGTTAGGGAACTAGAGGCGTTAGAAAAAGGGCGAAAAGCGCCCTTATCCCAGTGCGAGTGTCAGCGCTTGAAAAGGATGTCGCCTAGCGGAAACCGACGTCGAGAAAGCCCGGCTTGGGACCGTTCCACTCACCGGCTGGCACGGGCTCGTTGTCCTCGTCGTGGTCGCGGCGATTGGGGCTGCGGCGGGGCTTTTCGTCGCGCTCTTCGCGCTGATTGTCGGCGCGTTTGCGATCGCTGCGCGAGTCATCGTCGCTACGCGTCTCTTTCGCGCGCTTTTCGCGGCGTGGACGCTTGGGCTTGTCTTCGCGCGGGGCCTCTTCTTCTTCGGCGTCATCGCGCTCGCTCTTTTGCGCGGATTGCTCGCTCGGATCGACCAGTTCTACGCGCACGTCTTCTTTGCCGAAGACCTTAATCTTGGCGCCGGTGAGCTTTTCGACGTTTCCAATCGCTTCGGCGTCTTCATCCGCGACCAGCGTGAAGGCGCGGCCCTTGGCGCCCGCGCGGCCCGTGCGACCGATGCGGTGGACGTAATCGTCCGGGTGCCATGGCGTGTCGTAGTTGAAGACGTGGCTGACGCCTTTAATATCGAGCCCGCGCGCGGCGACATCGCTGGCGACGAGGATGTTCACATCGCCCGATTTGAACCGCTCGAGTTCTTTGAGGCGCGAGGCCTGATCGATATCGCCATGGATCTCGCCGCTTTTAAAGCCGCGCCGCTGCAAATGCTTGTTAAGCTCGCGCACGGTTGTCTTGCGGTTGGCAAAGACAATCGCGGTTTCGACCTGATCGTTCGCCAAAATCCATTCGAGCGTGTCGCGTTTCTGGCGCGATTTCACGGGAACCTTAAAAGCGGTGATATCGGCGTTGGTCGTCGCCGCGCGCGTGGTTTCGATGCGCTGCGGGTTTGACAGAAACTTCTTCGCCAGCTTCTCAATGGGCGGTGGCATGGTGGCCGAGAACAGCATCGTCTGGCGCGTTTCGGGAAGCTTGGAGCAGATGAACTCGATATCGGGGATGAAGCCCATATCGAGCATCCGGTCCGCTTCATCGATGACAAGCAATTCGCAGCCATTGAGCAGGAT
>JBCCCM010000048.1:0-20028 GCA_039033515.1 Pseudomonadota bacterium | reverse complement strand
GGTCGTCACGCACCACCGCACGATTTACCGCGTTCACCAACGCGTTGCGAAGAGCTTCCTTTCGGGGCGCACCGCGCTCATTGGTGACGCCGCGCACCTCAACAATCCGATCGGCGGCTTTGGCATGAACAGCGGTATCCATGACGCCTTCAACCTCGCCGAACGCCTTGTGCGGATCTACAAGCGCGGTGCGGATGCGACCCTCGAACTCACCGCCTTCGAAGAGCAACGCCGCGTCACAACGCACGAATTCATTCAGGCCCAAACCATTCGCAACATGGAATATCTCAAGGAGGGCGAGGGCCAGTTGCACGCGCGCCGCAAGGCCGAGATGCTGGCGATCCGCGCGGATCCCGTGCGTCGGCGCGAATTCCTGCTACGCCAGTCGATGATCGATTGCGTCGAGAAGGAAAGAAAGGCCGCCTGATGCCCGTAAAGCCCCGCCCCAATTCCGACGCGCGCGGATATAAGCGCCTATTCGGGGTGCTTGGCCCCTCGACCAACACGATCGTGCAGCCTGATTTTGACGACCTGCGCGTGCCGGGGGTCACCAACCATTACAGCCGCATCGTTGTCGATGACGCTCAAGCGATCTCGGACGAGACATTCATGGCCGGCACGCTGGAGATCAGCGCCAACACGCTGGATGCGGTGCGCGGCGTGATGACATGCAACCCTGATTACCTCGTGATGGGGATGAGCGCGGTCACCTTTTACGGCGGAGCGAAAGGCGCAGAGGAATGGCGCCAGAATATCGAGGACGCCTCGGGCCTGAAACTGTGCACCGGTTCGCAGTCGCTGATCGAGGCGTTTGGCGCCTATGGCGGGATCAAGAAGATCGCCGTTATCTCGCCCTATTACCCAAGCGCCAACGCTCATGTCGCCCACTTCATGGCGGACCACGGGATTGAGGTCGTGCGCGACACCTGCCTGCAATGCCCCAGTTGGACTGCGATCGCTCAGGAAACCACACCGACGCTGCGCGAAGAGCTTAAAAAGCTCGACGGCGATGACATCGACGCGCTCGTTCAAGTGGGCACCAATTTGTCGATGGTGAAGCTCGCGGCGGCGGCGGAAATGTGGCTTGGCAAACCCGTGATTGCCATCAACACCGCGACCTATTGGAACGCGCTGCGCCAGAACGGCATTACAGACCGCAAAGAGGGCTTTGGCCGTCTGATGGCGGAATTCTAAGGACGAACTGCCTCATGTTTGAATACGATTATGTCCCGCTTCCCAAGCGCGCTCCGCTGAAATGGCCGGGCGGCGCGAAGGTCGCAATCATGATGACGATTAACCTGGAAACCTGGGATCTCGTCAAGGACACGGACAAGCCTTACTACGCCGGTGGCCCGGCGCTTCTGCCTAATCCGTTGGCGGGCCGCATTCCGGATTACCCCAACTATTCCTGGCGCGAATACGGGCAGCGCGTGGGCGTGTGGCGCATGTTCGACATGTTTGACGAGATGGGCGTCAAGCCGGCCTGCACGGTCAACGCGGTCACCTTTGAACGGCGCAAGGAAATGGCCGACGCCTGCCTCGAGCGCGGCGGGGAACTGATCGCGCACAATTACGAGCAAGGCGAACTGCTCACCGATTTCCACGATGACATCGACACCGAACGCTCGATCATTCAGCGCTCGGTTGAAATGTATGAAGAGCATACGGGCCGCAAACCCAAAGTGTGGCTGTCGAGCTCGCTGCGCGGCACCCTCAACACGCCGACCATCCTGGTCGAGGAAGGGTTCAAGGCCTATTGCGACATCATGAACGACGATCAGCCCTACATGATCCGCACCGACGCGGGGCCGATTGTGGCGACGCCTTATTCCAACGTGATCAACGATTTCACGATCCTGACGCGTAACAACCGCACGACCGATGAATATCGCGATCTGTTGATCGAGGAGCTTTCCGTGCTTCACAAAGAGGGCGAGAGGACGGGCCGGATCATGAATGTCGGGCTCCATCCGCACGTATCAGGCCGGGCCTACACGATCAGGGCGCTGCGCGAATTCATCGAATACGCGCAAGGGCTGGACGGCGTGTGGTGGGCGACGCGCGAGGAGATCGCGGATTGGTATGTTGATAATCATGACGCGCATTTTCCCGGCCAGTTGAAGGGTTGAGCACGCGGTTGAGCGCCATTGAGAAAGCCTATGCGCGTGTAGCGGAAGGACAGTTGCACCTGCGCCGCCGCGCTTCGGGTGCCCCTTCTGTACCCCTCGTGCTGATGCACGCCTCGCCCTCTTCGTCGCGGTCGCTTGAACCCTTGATGGGAGCGCTGAGCGAAACGCTCAACCTCTATGCCTTTGATACGCCGTGCAACGGGCAATCCTGCGCGCCCTCGTTGGCCGCGCCCGCCATGGGCGATTTTGCCGACATGATCGCGCGCGGAGCGGACGCGTTAGGGCTGGATCGCCCGGTGCTCTACGGCACGCACACTGGCGCCCATATCGCGGTGGAATGGGCGCTGGCTCGGCCGGGAGCGGTGCGCGGACTGGTGATTGATGGGCTCGCTTTGCTGGACGAGGCCATGCGCGGGGAATTTCTAGAACGCTACGCCCCGCCGCAGACACCCGATGAAACTGGCGCCCAATTTCACTGGGCCTGGAGCTTTATCCGCGATCAGATGCTGTTCTTCCCGCATTACCGTAAAGACGCCGAGCACCTTCGCGCCGGAGGGACGCTCGATCCCGCTATCCTGCATGAGCTCGTGCTCGACGTGTTGAACAATCTGGAAACCTATCACCTGCCCTATGAAGCGGTGTTTCAGCACGAAATCCGCGACGCCTTGGCACGGCTGTCGGTCCCCGTTCTGGTGCTGGGCGATGCTGAGAGCGCCCTTGATCCTGCGACGGCTGAAATCGCATCGCTGATCCCCGGCGCAACGCTCGCACCGGACTGCACGACGCCCGAGGCCAAAGCCGCCGCGATTGAGCGTTTTGTAAAAGGTCTGCCCCAATGACTAAGCCCATCTTTCTCGTCGCCGGGGCCAGTTCCGGCATGGGCCGCCAGGCCGCGCTCAAATTGGGCCGTGGCAAAGGCCACGTGGTGCTCGCCGCGCGGCGTTTGGAGCCACTTGAAGAGGCCGCCGAGACAATCCGCGCGGGCGGTGGTTCGGCCAGCGCGATCACCTTTGACGGCGGCGATGCCGCTTCATGCCAGGCGCTGATCGACCAGATTGAGACCGATCACGGGCGGCTCGACGGCGCGTTCAACAATCTGGGCGACACGCTGGGCGATGGGCCGCTGCACGAGGTTCCGCTGGAACGTTGGGAAAACACGCTGAGCGTCAACCTCTCCGCGCCGTTCCACCTGATGCGCGCCCAGGTGCCGGTGATGCTCAAGCAGGGCGCTGGCCGGATCGTGAACAACTCCTCCACCGGCGGGGTGAAGGGCACAAAGGGCATGGCGGATTATTCCGCGGCCAAATGGGGCGTCATCGGCCTCACCAAATCCGCCGCGCTCGATTACGCGGGTCAGGGGCTGGTCATCAACGTGATCGCGCCAGGCATCATCGCAACCGAGAAATTCCGCGAGTTCGAAGCGCGCCTGCCCGAAGTCTTCGAGGGCCTGCGCGCCGCCACACCCGCCAACCGTTTTGGCGAAATGAGCGAGATCGCCGACCTCGTCGATTACCTGCTGCGCGACGCGCCCGCTTATCTGAACGGCGCGGTGCTCCCCATAGACGGCGGTCGAACGGCCTAAACGATTGCGCAAACCGTTTGCAGATTGAGGTAATTGTCCAGCGCCACCTGCCCGCTATCCCGGCCCCAGCCCGATTGCTTGATCCCGCCGATCGGCAGCGAAGGGTCGTACATCGCATGGCTGTTGATCCACACCGTCCCCGCTTGCAGCCGCTTGGTCGCGCGGGTCGCGGTGGAGAGGCTTTCGGTCCAGATACCGGCGGCGAGGCCGTACTCGCTGTCATTCGCGGCGCTGAGCACTTCGTCCAAGTCATCAAAAGGCGTCGCCACCACGACGGGGCCAAAGATCTCCTCGCGCACCACGCTCATATCCGGCTTTACATCAGCGATGACGGTTGGCGTGATGAAGCTTTCATTGGGTCCAGCGGTCTCGCCCCCGGCCAGCACGCTTGCGCCCAACTTTTTCGCATCCTCGATGAAATCCGCGACTTTCGCTGCGTGGCGTTTGGAGACGAGCGGCCCCATCTGCGTGGCCGGGTCCATGCCATGCCCCAGTTGGATCGCCTTGGCCTGCTCGCTCACTCCTTCTAGGACGCGATCATAGACGCTGCGATGCGCGTAAAGGCGCGAGCCCGCGATGCAGACCTGCCCGCCGTTGAAAAAGATCGCGCCCGCCGCGCCCGTGATCGCCGCGTCGAGATCAGCATCGCCCATCACGATGACCGGAGATTTCCCTCCCAGTTCCAGCGTGACACGTTTGAGATTGCCTTTGGCGGCGTCGAGGATCGCGCGGCCCGTTTGCGTCGAGCCTGTGAAGGCGACCTTGTCCACTCCCGGATGCGCGGCCAGCGCCGCGCCCGCTTCGCTGCCCAGCCCGGTCACCAGATTGATGACGCCTTCGGGCAGGCCCGCTTCCATCATCAGCTCCACCAGCCGCACCGCCGTGAGCGAAGTGTCTTCGGCGGGTTTGAGCACAATGGTGCATCCCGCCGCCAAAGCCGGCGCCAGTTTCATCGCGGTCAGCACCAGCGGCGAATTCCACGGCACAATCGCGCCGACCACGCCCACGGGCAAATGCTGCGTGTAGGCGAACACCTCTTTGCCCGGCGGTTGGTAGTTGATCGAGGTCGGGATCATTGATCCCTCGATCTTGGTCGCCATCCCGCTGAAGTAGCGGAACTGGTTGACCGCGCCCGGTATCTCCGCCCAGCGCCCGACATAGAGCGCCTTGCCCTGGTCAAGCGTTTCAAGCTCGGCCAGTTCGTCAATATTAGCCTCAATCGCATCGGCGATGGCCCACAGCGTCTTCGACCGCTCCATCGGCGTCAGGCCCGACCAACGCCCGTCCTCAAACGCCGCGCGCGCCGAAGCCACCGCCGCATCCACATCCGCCGCATTGCCGCGCGCCATCTGGCCCAGCGCCTTACCTGTGGCCGGGTCGAGCGTCTCGAACGTGGCGCCGCTGGCGCTCTCGACCCACCGGCCATCGATGAATTGTTTGTGCGCCTGACGGGCCAGAAACGTCTGCGCCGCCTCGCCGGGGGCGGCCGCTTTCGAGAAATCCATGAGCTTTCTAGCCTTTCATCCGATGCCAAATTTTTCTTCCGTCTAAGCGAGGTCGCCCGCCCGCAGTCAAGCCAGAGGCCGGCTATTCGGCTGTTGGATAATGGCCCGCGGTTTGTCGTCAGCTTAGAATGATCCGCGCCTTCGGCCTTCGCCACCTAAGACACAGGCCCTTCACTCGAATTACCCCCTTGCGCTTTCACCGTGTTGCAGTGCACAACTCCGGTATGCGGGTGGCAGTGATCGATGAACGGGCGAGCCGTGCCTCCATCATTGAGGATGGGCTTTCCAGCCTTCCCGATTGCGAATTGTTCGTACTGACCCAGCGCGACGGCCTGATCGCGCGGATCGCCGAGATCGAGCCGGACATCGTCTTCATGGATTTGGGCAACCCGTCGCGCGACGTGCTCGAAGAGTATTTCTCGGTCAGCCGCGCGCTTTCGCACCCTATCGCGATGTTCGTGGACGAGAGCGACGATGACTCCATCGCGGCCTCGATTGACGCAGGGGTATCGACCTATGTGGTCGATGGTCTGTCATCAAAGCGGATACAGCCACTCTTGCGCATGACGATGCAGCGGTTCGAAGCCTTCGCCCGGCTCGAAGCGGAACTCGCCGAGGCGCAAGGCAAGCTCGCGGAACGCGAGACCATCGACAAAGCCAAGCGCATCCTGATGAAGACCAAGGGCGTGACCGAACCCGAAGCCTACGCCGAGCTTAGGCAAAAGGCGATGCGCTCCAATCGCCGGATTGCGGACATTGCGGACGCCGTGGTGACAGCCTTTGAACTCATGGGAGACGCCGGATGACCACGCGCCTGAATATCGGATTTCTCCCGCTGGTTGATGCGTGCCTGCCGATCCTCGCCCATGAACACGGTTTTGCGCAGGACGAGGGGCTGGAGCTTTCCTTTGTCCGCGATGTGTCTTGGGCGACGGTGCTGGACCGATTGCTTTATGGGCATTCCGACGCCGCGCATATGCTCGCCCCCTTGGCCATCGCGACCACACTGGGGCGCGGACGGCCAGCGCAGAAACTGGCAGCGCCATTTGTGCTCGGCCTTAACGGCAACGCGATAACGGTTTCGAACAGCGTGGCCGAAGCGTTGGGCGCGGATGGCGAGCTTGGCGATCCACACACGTTGGGCGCGAAGCTCAAAGAGGTCGCGGCGCAGCGCAATGCGGAGGGACGACCGCTGCGCTTTGGGGTCGTACACCGCTATTCAAGCCACAATTACATGCTGCGCTATTGGCTGGCGGGCGTTGGCATCCAGCCGGATCAGGATGTCGAGATCGTCACCATCGCGCCGCCGTTCAGCGCCGACGCTCTGAAAGCTGGCGAAATCGACGGATCGTGCGTAGGCGAGCCATGGAACTCCATTGCCGTTGAACAAGGTGCAGGCCAGATCGTCCTCGCCACAGCGCAGATCTGGAGGCGCGGGGTCGAAAAAGTCCTCGCCCTCAAAGCGGAGCGCCTCAAAGACATTCAACCGGCCATCGAAGGTTTGATCCGCGCCATGCGCCGGGCTGGCGAGCATTTTGTGGACCCTGAAAACTGGGACACCAACGCCGCTATCCTATCAAGGCCAGAATATTGTGACGCATCACATAAGCTTGTGCGGCGGGCGATTTCAGACCGACTGGTGCTGACGACGGGCGGGCCGGTGAGCGAATATCGCGATTTCATGTTCCAGTATCACGAAGCGGCGAATTTTCCGTGGGTTAGCCAGGCCGAGTGGCTCTACTCACAGCTCGTGCGCTGGGATGGGATGGAGTACGATCCAGCGGAAGCCGAAGCCGCGGCCAAAGTGTTCAGGCCCGGCGTTTACCGCAGCGCGTTGGCGCAGAGCAAAGACCCGTTGCCCACAGCCTCTTCAAAAGTCGAAGGCAGTGTATCCGAAGCGCTCCACGCCTCCACCCAGAACGGGTCTATCGTGCTGGAAAACAACACATTCTTTGACGGCAAGAGTTTTGATCCCGACGCCTTGGAAGCCTATATCGCGTCGCAAAAATAGACATCGCGCCTTGCTGCACCGCAAAATTACAATTGCATGACGCTTACCATTCGGTTATTCGATTCGAACACGCACCGGGTTTCCAGCGCAGGAAACTTACCTCTCTCCGCGTGATCGAACACAAAATACTACGGCAACGCTGCCGCCCGGTGTCTCCTCCAAAAGGACAACGCCGTGGCGGCTTTTCGCGTTGGTTTCGCTTCCAGGGGTCGCTCTCAAAGCGCACCAAAGAGACAAGGACACGGGTTATGGCCAAATCGGTTGGTTTCAAATTTGCCAATGTTTTCGAGTTTGATCGTCGAGGCGTTGTCGCCGCTGCTCTTGCGAGTGTGGCGCTGGTCGCTTGCGGGGAAACGCCCGAGAGCGAAGGCGCGGTGGTCGCCGCCTCGCTGGACGGCGCGATTGAGAAACCCAACCTGAAATTCGGCTTCATCAAACTGACCGACATGGCACCGCTCGCGATTGCGAAGGAAAAGGGCTATTTTGCCGAAGAAGGCCTTAACGTCACGCTGGAGCCGCAGGCGAACTGGAAGGTTCTGCTTGATGGCGTGATCGGTGGCCAATTGGACGGCGCACACATGCTGGCGGGCCAGCCGCTGGCCGCGACCATCGGTTATGGGACCAAGGCGGACCTGATTGCGCCACTCAGCCTCGATCTCAATGGCAACGCGATAACGCTGTCGAACAAGGTGTGGGACATGATCAAGGCCGATTTGCCCAAGGGCGCGGATGGAAAGCCTGTCCACCCGATCAGCGCCGAAGTTCTCAAACCCGTGGTCGAAAGCTTTGAGCAGCAGGGCAAACCCTTCAACATGGGCATGGTCTTCCCGGTCAGCACGCACAATTACGAACTGCGCTATTGGCTGGCGGCGGGCGGCCTGAAGCCGGGCTATTATTCCGATGGCGATGTGCAGGGGGTGATTGATGCGGATGTGAAGCTGTCCGTGACCCCGCCGCCGCAAATGCCCGCCACACTCGAAGCGGGTACGATTGAGGGCTATTGCGTGGGCGAGCCTTGGAACCAAGCAGCGGTCTCCAAGAAAATCGGCGTACCGGTCATCACTGACGATCAGATCTGGAACGACAACCCGGAAAAGGTCTTTGGCCTGCGCGAAGATTTCGCCGAGAAATACCCCGCCACCACCGCCGCGATGCTGCGCGCGATTATCAAGGCGCAGCAATGGCTGGATGCCGATGGCGGCGCGAACCGTAAAGAAGCGGTCGAAATCCTCGCACGGCCCAATTATGTCGGCGCCGATGCGGAAGTGATCGCGGCTTCGATGACCGGGGTGTTCACCTTTGAGCCGGGCGACACGCGCGAGGCGGAAGGGTTCAACATCTTCTTCGATAAATACGCGGGCTACCCGTACTATTCGGACGCCATCTGGTACCTCACGCAGATGCGCCGCTGGGGCCAGATCGCTGGCGACAAGGACGACCAGTGGTACTTCGACACCGCCAAGGCCGTCTATCGGCCTGACCTCTACCTCGCAGCGGCAAACAAGCTGGTCGAAGACGGCGTAATCCCGGCGCAAAGCGTGCCGGAAACCGACGGGTATCGCGGCGAGCAATCGGGCTTCATCGACGGCATCACCTTCGATGGCTCCAAGCCGAATGACTATCTGTCGAAATTCCCGATTGGCCTCAAGAAAGGCCAGAGCGTTACCGCCGCTGGCGTAAGCTAAGCCGCGCTCATCGCAATCTCGAACACCCCTCTTCGACCCACAGGAGCGCCAATCATGGCCACAGCCTTTGCAGACACCGATCCAACGTCCGCCGCGCCGCTGGAACCCGCCACGAGCGCGCCCGAAGCGCCGCCTGCGTCTAAAGCCATAGCAAAGACACCTGTGGGCGAAGAGGACCAGCCCAGCCCCACGGCTTTGAAGATCAAAGCCGCCGCCACCGCCTTGCTGTGGCCGATCATCGGGATCGCAGCGTTTCTGGGCCTATGGGCGGTGCTCGCGCCGACGGTTGATACTTCGCTGGGCACGCTTCCGGGGCCGGTGGATGTGACGCAAGCGGGCTTTGGTCTGTTCGACGAATTTTCCGCCGCCAAGGAAGCCGAAGCCGCCTTTTATACGCAACAGGACGCCGACAACGCAGCGGCCATCGCGGCGGGCAATCCGGGCGGCGTGCGCGACTTCACTTATGCCGGGCCGCCGACCTTCCTCGACCAGATCGTCACCTCGCTGGAAACCGTCGCCCTCGGGTTCGCACTCGCGACGATCTTTGCCGTTCCGATTGGTCTGATGGCGGGGCTCAGCACGCGGTTCAACGCGGCGATCAACCCGCTGGTGCAGATCATGAAGCCGGTTAGCCCGCTCGCTTGGCTGCCGATCGTGACCATGGTGATCTCTGCCATGATCACCAGCGCCGACCCGCTCTTGCCCAAAGCGTTCGTGATCTCGGCTCTGGTCGTGATGTTGTGTTCGCTTTGGCCGACGCTGATCAACACCGCGGTGGGCACCAGTTCCATCGACAAGGATCTGCTCAACGTCGGCAAAGTGCTGCGTCTGGGCTGGTTTGACAAGCTGACCAAGCTCGTCCTGCCCGCTTCGCTGCCGTATATCTTCACCGGCATGCGCCTGTCGCTGGGCGTGGGTTGGATGGTGCTGATTGCGGCGGAAATGCTCGCTCAGAACCCGGGTCTGGGCAAGTTCGTTTGGGACGAGTTCCAGAACGGAAGCTCGCAAAGCCTCAGCCGGATCATGTTTGCTGTGGTGGTCATTGGTCTCATCGGCTTCCTGCTCGACCGGATCATGATGGCGCTGCAAGGCCTCGTCTCCAAGAACCGCACGGTCTGAGGGGGCACGCGATGACTGACGCATTTCTCTCTCTCAAAGACGTCCGCAAGGATTACACCGGCAAAACCGGCGAAGTCACCCAAGTGCTGGGCGGGATCGATCTCGACATGGCCGAAGGCGAATTCGTGGCGATCCTGGGCTTCTCCGGCGCGGGCAAGACGACGCTGATTAACTCGGTTGCCGGGCTGGTTGAGCCCGACAGCGGCTCGATGACCCTGCGCGGCAAACCGATTGATGGGCCCGACAGCGAACGCGGATTGGTGTTCCAGTCCTACTCACTCTTCCCTTGGCTGACCGTCGAACAGAACGTCGCGCTGGCTGTAGATGCGGTTCACAAAGACCGCTCCAAAGGAGAACGCAAGGCGCTCGTGCATCAAAAGGTTGAGCTTGTCGGCCTCGCTCACGCCATGGATCGCAAGCCTGCGCAGCTCTCGGGCGGGATGCGCCAACGTGTGTCGGTTGCCAGAGCGTTGGCGATGGAGCCGCAAATCCTGCTGCTGGATGAGCCGCTCTCCGCGCTCGACGCGCTGACCCGCGCCAAGCTTCAGGACGAGATTGAGCGTATCCGCAAGGAAGAGGGCCGCACGATCCTGCTTGTCACCAACGATGTCGACGAAGCGCTGCTGCTCGCCGACCGGATCGCGGTCCTTACGCCCGCCCCGGCAGCCAAAATTGGCAAGATTTACGACGTCGATGTCGCCCGCCCGCGCGACCGTGAAGGCGTCAACGACGACGCAAACTACCAGGCGCTGCGAAAGGACATTGTCGGCTATCTCGGCTCGCTCATTTCCGAAAGCGGCACCGTGGGCGAAAGCGCAATTGATCTGCCCAAGGTCACGCCGATCGACCTGCTTGCCAGCAAGAAAGAGAAGAAAGCGCCCCCGCAAGCCTATCTCGACGCCGCCAAAAGCGCGGTTGAGAAACGCTATCTGGAGTTCTTCAAGCTCGACAAAGTTTATCCTACGCCCAAAGGGCCACTGAAGGTGGTCGAAGACTTCAACCTGTTGATGGACAAGGGCGAATTTATCTCGCTTATCGGCCACTCAGGTTGCGGCAAATCGACTGTGCTGACGATGGCGGCCGGGCTGAATGAAATTTCCGGCGGCGGCATCGTTCTCGACAACCGTGAAATCGAGACCGCGGGCCCGGACAAGGCGGTGGTGTTCCAAGCGCCCAGCCTTATGCCGTGGCTCACCGCGCGCCAGAACGTTGCGCTGGGTGTGGAGCGGGTCTACCCCCACGCCGCCAAAGCTGAGCGCAGCGATATCGTCGACTATTATCTCGACCGCATGGGGATGACCGACGCGAAGGACAAGCTGGCTGCGGAAATGTCGAACGGCATGCGCCAGCGCGTCGGCATCGCACGCGCCTTTGCGCTTAGCCCTCGCCTTTTGCTGCTCGATGAACCTTTCGGCATGCTCGACAGCCTAACGCGCTGGGATTTGCAGGACGTGCTGGTCGAAACGTGGAACCGCACCAAAGTGACCGCGATCATGGTCACCCACGATGTCGATGAAGCGATCCTGCTGGCCGACCGCGTGGTGATGATGACCAACGGCCCGCGCGCGACCATTGGTAAGGTGCTTAAAGTAGACCTGCCACGCCCGCGCGACCGCAAGGAACTGCTCGAGCACCCGCAATTCTATCAATACCGGCAGGAGGTGCTCCACTTCCTCGCCGAATACGATCACGGTCCGGACGCGAAAGCGGCCTGATCCGCAAAGCTTCCAGGTGGTGAAGGGCTGCAATGGCACGGCCTTTTGATCAAGCCACACCTCTCCTGCGGCGACAAGGCTGCGAATTTCGAGCAACGGCGCTCGGCTTCCCAAACCAGAAGGCTCCTTGAAAGGGGCCAAAGGGGGTCACTTTGCGTTCACGATTTAGCTCACTTCTCGTCCTCGCCGCAATTGGCTGCGGGGCGCCTGTCATGGCTCAGGACAAGCCTTTGGGTCCGGTTGAAATCGGCGACGGCGTCACGCTTGATCCGATCATCGACGTGCGTTTTCGCGTTGAAACGGCCGAACAGGACACGTTCGCTGAAACCGCGGAATCGATCACCGTGCGCACCCGCGCGGGCGCTGAGCTCAAGTGGTCGAAGAACTTCTCCTTCCTCGTCGAAGGCGAAGGGACGTTCCAGATCCAGGACGATTACAACGACACCATCCCTTCGAACGGGATTGAACCCTTCCCCGTGATCGCAGACCCGGAAAGCTTTGAGCTGAACCGGATACAGGTCGGGTATAAGGGCGACATGTTCGGCACGACCATCGGACGCCAGCGCATTATCCTCGATGACGCGCGCTTTATCGGCAATGTCGGCTGGCGCCAGAACGAGCAGACCTTTGACGCGGCGCGCGCCTATGTGAACCTTGGCCCAGCGACAATTGATCAGACTTACGCGATTTCGCAGCGCACGATCTTTGGTTCTGAAAGCCCGAACAGCGAATTTGAAGGCGATTTTCTCTTCACCAATGTAAAAGTGCCCATTGGCGACAAAGTGACGGTCACCGGCTTTCGGTACGAATACGATTACGACACGCGCCTCGCCTTTTCGAGCGTCACCCATGGCGCCACCGCGCAGGCGAAGATCCCGGTCGGCGCGGTCACGCTGGGGCTGAAAGGCACCTTTGCGACGGAAAGCGATACCGGGGCCAATCCCAACGATTTCAACGCTGACTACTTTTTGGGCGAAGCGAGCCTGACCTATCAGGGCTTCACTCTGCGCGCGCAGCGCGAAGTGCTGGGATCAGACGGCGGGCTGGTGGCTTTCCAGACGCCGCTCGCCACCGCGCACAAATTTAACGGCTACGCTGATCTGTTTCTAGTCACCCCGGCAACCGGTCTGGCGGACAACAATGTGCGGCTTTCCAAGAAGTTCAAAGTGCCCGGCCTGGCAAGCGGCATCAACGTACAGCTCACGTACCACGAGTTCGAAAGCGACTTTGGCGACATCGATTACGGCACCGAATTCGACGCGGTCATCGCCTTCAAGATCAAGGACGTCGCGATCCTTGCCAAATACGGTGACTATTACACCGACGGCTTTGGACCGGACACAACCCGCTTCACCATCCAGGCTGGCTTCGCCTTTTGATTGCCCGCTGATCGCCTGATCCCACCCCAACGGAGTACCCAAAGTGAACGCGCAGACCGCTATTGAGAAAGGCCCACAAGAGGTCACTCAGGAACGCCTCGTGGTGATTGGTAACGGCATGGCCGGGTGCCGCGCAGTGGAGGAAATCCTTGCCGCATGCCCGGACCGCTACGCCATCACGATCTTCGGCGCCGAACCGCGGGTGAACTACAATCGCATCATGCTCTCGCCCGTGCTGGCGGGCGAGAAGAGCTTTGACGAGATCGTGATCAACACCGCTGAGTGGTACGAGGAGAACGGCATCACGTTGGTGAGCGGCGATCCCGTAATCCACATCGACCGCGAGGCGTGTCAGGTGGTCTCGCGCGGTGGTCGGATTGAGAGCTATGACAAGCTGCTGATCGCGACGGGATCGGACCCGTTCGTTATTCCTGTGCCGGGAAAAGAGCTTCCCGGCGTCGTCACCTTCCGTGACCTGGATGATGTCGAAACGATGCTCACAGCGGCTGAAAACAGCCACAAGGCGGTGGTGATCGGTGGGGGCCTATTGGGTTTGGAAGCGGCGCACGGCCTTTCCCTACGCGGTATGGAGGTCACCGTTCTACACCTCATGCCAACGTTGATGGAGCGGCAATTGGATGAGGCGGCAGGCTACCTCCTCAAATCCGAGCTTGAAGGCCGGGGGATGACAATCCTGACTAGCGCCGACACCGCCGAGATCGTCGAAAAAGATGGGCAAGTGGGCAGTGTAAAGCTCAAGGACGGGACCGAAATCGACACTGATCTGGTGGTCATGGCGGTCGGCATTCGCCCGAACGGCGGGCTGGCGAAAAATTCAGGGATCGATGTCGAGCGCGGCATCGTGGTCGATGACCATATGGTGACCTCTGACCCAAACATCCTCGCAGTGGGCGAATGCGTCCAGCACCGCGGCGCATGCTACGGATTGGTCGCGCCGTTGTGGGATATGTGCCGCTCGCTCGCCGCCGGTCTTGCCGCCAATCCCAAACCCTACGAAGGATCGGCCACCTCGACCAAGCTCAAAGTGTCAGGCGTCGACTTGTTTTCCGCCGGCGATTTTTCAGGCGGGGAGGATTGCGAAGACATCGTCATGCGCGACGCCTCGCGGGGCATCTACAAACGCGTCATCGTGAAGGACGACAAATTGGTGGGCGCTGTCCTTTATGGCGATACGCAGGACGGCAATTGGTACTTCGACCTCCTCAAAAACCAAGAGGACGTCTCCGACATTCGCGAGGCGCTCATCTTCGGGCAGGCCTTTGCCTCGGGAGGGTCCGCGCTGGACCCTAACGCCGCCGTTGCAGCGCTTTCGGACGACGCAGAAATCTGCGGCTGCAACGGTGTGTCCAAGGGTCAGGTCATCGGCTGCATCAAGGACGGCGCGGCGAGCGTCGATGCGGTGCGTTCCACCTGCAAAGCCTCGGCCAGCTGCGGATCGTGCACCGATCTCGTGGAAAGCCTGCTGGCGATCACGCTGGGTGACGACGTCGAGGAAAGCGCGCAGACCATGTGCGGCTGCACCAGTTTCGGCCATGATCATGTGCGCAAATCCATCATTGAAAAACACTACAAATCGATCCCCGAAGTCATGCAGGAGCTGCACTGGTCAACGCCCGATGGCTGCTCCAAGTGCCGCCCGGCGCTTAACTATTACCTGCTGTGCGCCTGGCCCGGCGAATATGTCGACGATCAGAAAAGCCGCTTCGTCAACGAGCGCCTTCACGCCAACATCCAGAAAGACGGCACCTATTCGGTCGTCCCGCGCATGTGGGGCGGGATCACCAACCCGCGCGAACTGCGCGCCATCGCCGACGTGGTCGAGAAATACGAGGCGCGCATGGTCAAGGTCACCGGCGGACAGCGGCTCGACATATTTGGCATCAAAAAGGAAGACCTGCCCGCCGTCTGGGCCGATCTAAACGCCGCCGGGATGGTGTCGGGCCACGCTTACGGCAAGGCGCTGCGCACGGTGAAAACGTGCGTGGGCTCGGAATGGTGCCGCTTTGGCACGCAAGATTCCACAGGCCTTGGCGTCAAACTCGAACAGATGAGCTGGGGCAGTTGGATGCCGCACAAGTTCAAGATGGCCGTCAGCGGCTGCCCGCGCAATTGCGCCGAGGCAACGATCAAGGATTTCGGCGTCATCTGCGTCGACAGCGGATACGAGCTCCACATTGGCGGCAATGGCGGGATCAAGGTGCGCGTCACCGATCTGCTTACCCGCGTCAACACCGAGGAAGAAGCGCTGGAGATGAGCGCAGCCTTCGTCCAGCTCTACCGCGAAGACGCGTGGTATCTGGAACGCACCGCGCCATGGGTGGAGCGCAAGGGCCTCGACTGGGTCAAAGCGCAGCTGCTCGGTGATCCCGCCACCGTGCCCGCGCTGGCTGAACGCTTCCGCTATTCGCAGACTTTCTTCCAGGACGACCCATGGGCTGAGCGCGCTGCGGGCGACCGTGCGGACCTGCACAGCCATGTCGGCTCGATCAGCGCAGGCCCTCCAGCCGATGGCGCGATCAAAGCGGTGGAGCCAGCGGAATGAGCGACGTGACACCCGACTGGGTCACCATCTGCGAGACCACCGCAATCGAACCAGGCATGGCCGGAACCGTGCCGGTCGAAGGCGCTGATGAGATCGCGATCTTCCACACAATCGGCGGCGAATTCTACGCGCTGGTCAACAAATGCCCGCACAAAGGCGGCCCGCTCTCGCAAGGCATCATCCACGGCGACAGCGTCTCGTGCCCGCTGCACAATTGGCGCATCTCTTTACGGTCGGGAGAGGCCTTGGGCGAGGATGAGGGCTGCACGCCCACCATCCCGCTCAAGGTTGAAGGCACACGCATCTATCTCGACCGCGCGGCCATCGCGGCGCGGCAATCCGTCTAGAGATCCGGCGTCGTGGGCTCGATCAAGACCACTTGCGCCTATTGCGGCGTTGGCTGCGGGATCACCGCGAAGGTGAGGGGTGCGCGCGCGGTCGAGATCAGAGGCGACCTAGATCATCCGGCCAATCGCGGCGCGATGTGCTCCAAAGGCACCCATCTGGGCGAGACCGTGGGGCTGGAAGGCCGTTTGCTGCACCCCATGATTGGCGAGGCGGCGGTGTCGTGGGACAAGGCCACCGCCGAGGTCGCGGGCCGTATGAAGGCCTGCATTGAAGAACACGGCCCCGATAGCGTTGCCTTTTACGTTTCCGGACAGCTGCTCACCGAAGACTATTACGTCGCGAATAAGCTGATGAAGGGCTTCATCGGCTCGGGCAATATCGACACTAATTCAAGGCTTTGCATGGCGAGCGCGGTGGCCGCGCATAACCGCGCCTTTGGCGAGGATATCGTGCCGTGCACCTATGAGGATCTCGACCACGCCGACGTGATCCTGCTCGTCGGCTCGAACACCGCCTGGTGCCATCCGGTGGTCTGGCAGCGGATTGAGCGCGCGCGCGAGGCGAACGGCACCAAGCTGGTCGTCATTGATCCACGCCGCACTGAGACAGCGGAGCGCGCGGACCTGCACATCCCCGTCGCGCCTGATGGCGATGTGGCGCTGTTTGACGCGCTTCTAAGAGCACAGAAGGTGGACACAGAGGCAACACAGGCGGCGTGCGAAGTGCCCGAAGGCTTCTGGGACCGCTCCGCCGTCGACCATGGAATCGACACAGCGCTGTTCAACGACCTGTCCGCCATGGTCGCGGGGTCCGAGCGCCTGATCACTCTGTTCAGCCAAGGCGCCAACCAATCGCGCGTCGGCACGGATAAGGGCAACGCGATCATCAACCTGCATCTGGCGACCGGCCATATCAACCGGCGCGGCGCGGGGCCGTTCAGCATCACCGGCCAACCCAACGCCATGGGCGGGCGCGAAGTCGGCGGGCTCGCCAACACGCTCGCCTGCCACCTCGGTTTTGCCGAAAACGAGCGCGCCAGCGTCGCCGAATTCTGGGACACGGCGTGCCTGGCACCCGGCCCAGGCCTCAAAGCGGTCGACCTGTTCGAAGCGGTGCATCGCGGCGATATCAAGTTCATCTGGATCATGGCCACCAATCCCGCGGTCTCGATGCCCAACGCTGGCCGCGTGCGAGAGGCGCTGGCCAGATGCGAGACCGTTGTGGTCTCCGACGTGCTGGAAGACACCGATACGGCCCGTTTTGCGCATATCCGCCTGCCCGCTTTGGCGTGGGGTGAGAAGGATGGGACGGTCACCAATTCGGACCGCACCGTCAGCCGCCAGCGCGCGCTGTTCGCAGCCCCCGGCGAAGCGCGCGCGGACTGGCGCATTGTCGCTGACGTGGCGGCCGCGATGGACTTTGAGGCCGAATTCGACTTTCCTTCGAACGCCAGCGTTTTTCGCGAATACGCGGCGATGACCGCGTTGGCCGCCAAGCATGGGAAGAAGCTCGACCTCACCGATTGGGCCGAGGCGAGCGAGGCGGATTATGACGCCATGACGCCGTTTCGCTGGGGCGGGGAACATCCGCTCGCGGCGGGCGCTTCCACACCATCGGGCAAGCCGCGCCTTGTAACGGTCAGCGCGCCGGCACCGCGCTCGGCTACGGAAGACTACCCCATGCGGCTCAACACCGGACGTTATCGCGACCAGTGGCATACCATGACCCGCACCGGATTGAGCGCCAAACTGGCGCATCACCGGCGCGAACCCCTTGTCGAGATACACCCGGCAGACGCGCACGAGCTGCGTGTGGCTCAAGGCGATATCTGCGCTCTTTCAACGCCGCACGGCTCCAGCCTGTACCGGGCGAGCTTGAGCGCGGGCCAGACGAAGGGGCACCTGTTCGTGCCCATGCATTGGACCGACATCGCCGCCTCCGCGGCAACGGGGCGCACCGGGCGACTTGCCAGCCGGGATACCGATCCGCTCTCCGGGCAACCCGGTTTCAAAGACACCGCCGCGCGGATTGAACGCATAGAGCTGGTGTGGCGCGGATTTGCGGTTTCGCGTGCGCCGCTCGAGCTTGCGGGATGCGACTACTGGGTCAAGAGCCGGGTCGATGGTGGATGGCTGTACGAATTGGCGGGCCTGTCCGAAATTGACCCCGTCTCCGTGCTGCCAAGCGGCACGATCAGCGAGGTACGCTACCCCTCCAAAGGCCTCGAACGCGTCGCGGTAAGCGATGAGGACGGGAGGCTCGCAGCCGCCGTCTTCATCACCCGCAAAGGCGATCTGCCCGCGCGCGATTGGGTCGCAAGCCAACTTGGCCAAGCGGTTGAAGATCCCATGGCACTGCTCGCAGGACGCCCGCGCGTGGCGCACCCTGATCGCGGAGCCGTGGTTTGCGTGTGTCACGACGTCGGCGCGTTCGAAATCGAGGCCAGCATCGCTGAGGGCGCTGGCAGCGTCAGCGGCATCGGGGCCGCCTGCCGGGCCGGGACCAATTGCGGATCGTGCCGCCCACAACTCGCGCGCATGCTGGAGGACTGTGACAACGACATGAATGCCATGAAAGAGGCCGCCGAATGAGCGATTTTCCCAAAGGCAGCGTATGGCTGGTGGGCGCAGGACCGGGCGACCCGGAATTGCTGACGCGCAAGGCCGAACGCCTTTTGCGCGAGGCCGATATCGTCTTCCATGACGCGTTGGTGAGCGAGTCCATCCTCGACCTCATCCCGGCCCAAACCGAGCGTCATTCGGTTGGAAAGCGCGCCGGTCGGCATTCCGTCCCGCAGCCAATGATCTGCGACACGATCGTCAAGGCAGCCCTCAGTGGGCAACGCGTGGTCCGACTAAAAGGGGGTGATCCCTCCATTTTCGGCCGCGCGAATGAAGAAATCGAAGCCTGCCAATCCCACGCAATCACAGTGCAGATTTGCGCTGGCGTCACCGCGGCCAGCGCCGCGGCGGCCAGTTTGGGGCTCTCGCTCACATTGCGCGGATTGGCGCGACGCCTGACCTTCGTGACGGCGCACACGAAACGCGGCGCGGTGCCGGATCTGGATTGGGCCGCGCTGGCCGACCCGCAGGCCACAATTGCTGTCTATATGGGCAAAAGCGCCGCATCGCATATCACGCGCGGGCTGATTGCGGCGGGCCTCAAGAAAAGCACGCCGGTCGTCATCGTTGAGAATATCAGCCTAGCCAGCGAACGCAGCTTCGCCACCCGTCTCGACATACTGCCCTTGGCCGTCAGAACAGGGCTCGGTGACGGCCCAGCGATTATCCTGATCGGCGAGGCCATGCGCGCAATCGCAGCGAGCGAGGCCATCAGTTTGGCGCGCGAGGCGCTGCCAGCCTAAGGCGCTGATCTTGAGTTGAGGCGCCAAACGCTTAGCGCTGATCCCATTCAAACGATCTCAATGCGCCGGATTGGCTCACCGGTGCCGCTGCATATCCTCGACAACCGGCGACCGGATCGTCGCGCTGCTACGCGCCATCGGGATCTGGCGCGTCTGGATCGACCCTTTGATCGGACTGCGCCTCTTCTTCGTTCTCTTCGTCGGCGTTCTTGATCCAGAGGTCCTCGTTTCCGGCTCCGGTGACGGCGTCATCGATCACATAATTATCGAGCGAATTGGGGCCGGGCGCGATGTTGATCACGCTGGAATCCATGAATTCGCGGTCGGTTATCACCGTTTGGTTTTCCTCGTCGCGTTCCGTGATGTCCTCGATCAAGTCGCTGGTTTGCCGGTTCGTTTCGACGACCGGATCGAGCCCATCGGACCCGCCCACCCCCGGTGAAGGGGGCGAAGGAGGCGTTCCGCCCGTCGGCGGCGGAGCAGGCGGCGGCGGCGGCGGCGGCGGCGGAGGTGGTGGTGGCGGCGGTGGCGGCGGTGGTGGGGGCGGCGGCGGAGGCGGCGGTGGCGGCGGTGGCGGCGGTGGTGGCGGCGGCGGCGGAGGCGGCGGTGGCGGCGGTGGTGGCGGCGG
>JBCCCM010000047.1:0-20695 GCA_039033515.1 Pseudomonadota bacterium | reverse complement strand
GTTGGATCGAGCAGTCGCGTTCGAACAGGTGGACGACGTTGCCGTGCCTGTCGCCGAAGACCTGCACCTCGATGTGGCGCGGGGAGGTGATCCACTTTTCGAGCAGGACTTCGTCATTGCCGAAGGAGGCTTTCGCTTCCCGTTTGCAGCTTTCCAAAGCCGCTTCAAACCCCGTGGGTTCGTCGACCTTGCGCATGCCCTTGCCGCCGCCACCCGCGACGGCCTTGATCAGGACGGGATAGCCGATTTTGTCAGCCTCCTGCGAGAGGCGCTGAAGCGTCTGGTCTTCGCCCAGATAGCCCGGCGTCACCGGCACACCGGCGGCGATCATGCGCTCTTTGGCGGCGTCTTTGAGGCCCATGGCGCGGATGCTGTCCGGCTTGGGCCCGACCCAGATCAGGCCAGCGTCGATCACCGCCTGCGCGAAGTCGGCGTTCTCGCTCAAAAAGCCATAACCCGGATGGATCGCCTCGGCGCCCGTTTCCTTGGCCGCCGCGATGATTTTCTCGCCCACGAGATAGCTTTCGGCGGCAGGGGAGGGGCCGATATGGACCGCCTCGTCCGCCGAGCGCGTGTGCAGCGCCTTGGCGTCGGCGTCGGAATAGACCGCGACGGTGGCGATGCCCATACGCTGCGCGGTGCGCATGATGCGGCAGGCGATCTCGCCGCGATTGGCGATGAGGAGCTTGGCGATCATTTCTGCGGCCCCTCAGGCGCGCCCAGCGGCTCGCATTCGTCGAGCGCGGTCATGGTGAAACTGGTGTTGGCGACGCGCCAGCCCTGCTTTGTCTTGGCAAAGCTCATCGAGTTGATCCCGCAATGGGTCGGCTGGCCGTTCACCAGAAACACATACGGCCCCCAGATATGCCCCATCGCCCCATCCACTTGGACCGTCGAGTAATGCATGTATTCGTCGGTTCCGGGCGGGGTGGTTTCCCAGCCGTCCAGATGATCGCCAGTGGCCACGATGCGCGTTTTGGGCGCCTCGGGATCACGGCGGTCGTGAACACGGCGGTCGTGAACAAAGATCACCGCTTCATTGAGCATGGTGGCGCGCAGGGCCGTCTTGTCCGGTGAGCGCAAGGCCGCAAAGAACGCGTCGGCGGCAGCGATAACGGGCTTGGTGTCGTTGGCGGGGGAGCCGCTGTGGCCATCAGCCAAAGCGGGCGCGGCGAGCGTCACCGCAAGCGCGGCGGCGATTAGTGGGTTCCCTCTCATGCAGGAGTGGCTAGCCCAATTTCATTGTCATTGCGAGACGCAGTCGAAGCAATCCAGAGCGTGTCGCTTAGCGACTCTGGATTGCCGCGCCGCGTTGCGGCTCGCAATGACGATTATGCGGTGTCCGGCCGATAATCGGCGATGCCCCAGTGGATGCCGCCTGCGGGCGCTTTTTCGCGGTTGATCGCGGCGGAGAGGAAAGCGCGCGCGCCGTAGAGCGCCTTTTCCCAGCGCGGCACATAGGTGCGGCTGTTCCACGCGTTGACCCCTTGGGTCCGCACCTTGCGCCCGATTGCGCCGTAAATGCGCGCGGCGCTGAGCACCGCCCAGCGGCTGCGGAAGGGCAGGCGCGCGGCGCCCACGCGCGCGGCGGCTTCGTGTTTTTCGACCAGCGCGACAAGCCGCGCGGCCATTTCGGCGAGCTCTTCGCGGTGGTGGGGTTTGGTGTGTTGGCCCGGTTCAATATCCTGTTCGACCAGCCATTCGACCGGCAGGTAACAGCGCCCCGCCGCGTCATCCTCGACAATGTCGCGCGCGATGTTGGAGAGCTGAAAGGCGAGCCCCAAATCGTTCGCCCGGTCGAGCGTGTCGGCGTCCTCGGGATCAACGCCCATCACCACTGCCATCATCACGCCCACCGCGCCCGCCACGTGATAGCAATAGCGCATCATGTCGGCCTCTGAGCGCGGGCGCCAGTCTTCGGCGTCGAGCGCAAAGCCCGCGATCACGTCTTCGGCCATGGCGGGTGTTAACCCGACTTCCGTCGCCACCACGCCCAGCGCGTCAAACGAAGCGTCGCCGGTTGGCTCGCCCGCAAAGGCTTTCGCGGTTAGCTTGCGGATCAAGGCGAGGCGTTCGTTAAGGTCGGACTGGTCGCCCAATTCACCGCCCATCACCTGATTGTCGGCGATGTCGTCGCAGCGGCGGCACCAGGCGTAGAGCAGCCAGGCGCGCTCGCGCGTTTGCTCATCGAACAGGCGCGAGGCGGCGGAGAAGCTTTGCGAGCCGACCTTGATTGCGCGGTGAGCGTGCGCGACCAACGCTTCGCGGCGTGCGCTGTCTATGGCCGGTGCGACCCCCATGACGCCTGCTACAGATCCTCGGCCTTCATCTGGAAGATCGGCGTGTGCGGCACGTAGCTAGTCATCTTATCCAGCAATGTCGGCAGCGTTTCTGCGGCGATCAGGATGTTTTGATGCGCCTCTCGCACAAAGCCGACCTCGGCCATGCGGGTGTTGAAGCGGATCAGGTCATCGTAAAAGCCGAAGGCGTTGAGGAGGCCCACGGGATCGGAATGATAGCCCAGCTGCGCCCAGCTCATCGCCTCCCACAATTCGTCCATTGTCCCCACGCCGCCAGGCAGGGTGACAAACCCATCGGACAGGTCGGTGAAGCGCTGCTTGCGCTCGTGCATGCCGGAGACCGCGATCAGCTCATCGCAATCGTTGTTGGCGACTTCGGACTTGATGAGCGCCTCGGGGATGACGCCGATAACCTCGCCGCCCGCGCTCTTCGCGCCCTTGGCAACCGCGCCCATCAGGCCGAGGCGACCGCCGCCATAGACGACGCCGATCCCGCGCTGGGCAAGAGCAATGCCGACATCCTCGGCCAGTTCGACATAGCGCGGATCAGCCGGGCTGGCGGACCCGCAATAAATAGCGAGACGTTTCATCATTCCTCCCCAGCATGGGGAGGGGGACCACCCGCAGGGTGGTGGAGGGGCGCGTTCAATTCCATAATTCTCTCATCACAAAGTTCGATCACGCGCCTAACAACCGCATCCAAATCTTCAAGCACGAGTTTGGCGGGGATGCGGGTGGTAGCAATCCCATTGTTGCGCAGGAACGTAGAGCGGTCGGCGTCCTTTTGACGAACATGGGGATGGTTGTGGTGCTGTCCATCCACTTCGATGGCCAATCGGGCCTTTGCGCAGAAGAAGTCGAGAACATACGGGCCGGCTGGATGCTGGCGGCGAAACTTGTGATGACCGGGGCGGGTGCGAAGCGCTTGCCAAAGCCGCACTTCGGGCAAGGACATATCACGCCGAAGCTTGCGGGCGAGTTTGACCGTTTCGGGTGTTCCGGTGATCATTGCTCGCCCCTCCACCAGCCTGCGGCTGGTCCCCCTCCCCAGGTGGGGAGGATCTACACCGGCTCCTTGATCGCCAAATCCTCCAGCATGATGCCGGCGGTGGCCTTGCCGCTGCCCACGACGCCGGGGATGCCGGCGCCCGGATGCGTGCCCGCGCCGACAAGGTAGTAATTGTCGATCACGTCGTCGCGGTTGTGGCCGCGCAGGTAGGCGCTTTGCCACAGCAGCGGTTCGAGGCTGAACGCGCTGCCCATATGAGCGGAAAGGTCGCGTTGGAAATCCTTGGGCGCGTAACTGAACTTGGTGACGATCCGGTCGTGGATGTCGGGGATCAGACGGCGGCCAATCTCGTCGAGGATCATCTTTTCCAGACGCGGGCCCTCGACGTCCCAATCGATCGGCATCTTGCCCATGTGCGCGACGGGGACGAGCGCGTAAAACGTGCTCTTGCCCGGAGGCGCCATCGACGGGTCGGTCACCGTGGGATGGTGCAGATAGATTGCGAAATCTTCGGGCAACACGCCGTTCGAAAAGATATCGTCGAGCAGCCCTTTATAGCGGTTCGCAAACAGGATCGAGTGGTGCGCGATGCCGGGCCACGTGCCTTCGAGCCCGAAGTGCACGACGAACAGCGAGGGACTGAAGCTCTTGCGATTCAAGGATTTTGCCATCTTGGGGCCGCGCGGGGATTTCGACAGCAGATCCTTGTAAGAGTGCATGATGTCGCCATTCGAAGCGACCGCGTCGAAGCGCTGTTTGAACCCGCTCTTGGTCTCGACCTCGGTCGCCTTGGTGCCCACGGTGTGAACCTGCACGACCGGATCGCCGATGCGCGTCTGCCCGCCGAGGCGCTCAAAGTGGCGCACCATTCCGGCGATCAGGCGGTTGGTGCCGCCCCGCGCCCACCATACGCCGCCGTCTTTTTCCAGCTTGTGAATGAGCGCGTAGATGCTGCTCGTCTTCATCGGGTTGCCGCCCACCAGCAGCGAATGGAAGCTGAACGCCTCGCGCAGCTTGGGGTGCTTGATATAGCTCGACACCATCGAATAGACGGACCGCCAGGCTTGCTCTTTCACCAGAGCGGGCGCGGCTTTAAGCATGGTCTTGAAATCGAGGAACGGCTTGGTGCCCAGCTTCACATAGCCTTCTTCGTAGACCCCGGCCGAATATTCGAGGAAGCGCTGGTAGCCGAGCACATCGTCGGGTTCGAGTTTGGCGATCTCGGCGAAGAGCTCTTCTTCGTCGTTCGAGTAATCGAAATTCGTGCCGTCGGGCCAGTTGAGGCGATAGAACGGCATGACCTTCATCAGCTCAACGTCTTCGGCGATGTCATGCCCGGTCAGCTGCCACAATTCCTCTAGGCAGGGCGGATCGGTGACCACGGTGGGGCCGGCGTCGAAGGTGAAGCCATCCTGTTCCCAATAGTAGGCGCGGCCGCCCGGCTTGTCGCGCGCTTCGATAACGGTCGTGGCGATACCGGCCGATTGCAGCCGGATCGCCAGCGCCATGCCGCCAAATCCGGCGCCGATCACGCAGGCGGTGCGCCCGGCGTAACGCTGCGCGAGGCGCGGATCGATACCTTTGCCGCCCGGAGTTTCGGCGATGGCGAGTTTCGCATCGATATTGGCTGGGGCGTTCATTCGGCGGGCTCCGATTTGGAAGAAGGTGGTGTGTCCGATTTGCGCTGAGCTTTCAGCGGTTTTCCGCGCACAAACATGGCTTTCATGGCGCGCGGGATAGATACGGGCGGCTTGCCCCACAGGACGCGGGCGCGGTCTTTAATAGGCGAACGGGCGGCGTAAAACCGCTCAATCAGGCCCTGACCAAGGCCGTAAAAGCGTTGCAAGATGACGAACCGGCGTTCCGGATCGGCGGCGAAAAACAAGAAACGCGTGAGCAGGCGGTAATATCCTGTGCTTTTCCAATGTTTTCGCGCGCGCGTCTCAAACAGGGCAACCATCTGCGCAGGCGACAGGTCTGCTTCCTTTGCCAGCGCCAGCGCGTTGTCCATCGCCACGGGCATGGTGTAGCTGGTGAGCGGGTGGATAAACCCGCCGCGCGCGCCCACCGCGACCACGCCGGGAATGCGCACTTCGTTTTGGTAGGCGTCGAAATCACCCCCGGTCAAAACCGGCAGCACGCCCGCTTCGTGGCCCACGGGCACGCCGTCCACCCACCCCTTGTCGCGCGCGTATTGATCGATCCGCCCCGACAAGGCCGCGCGGTCCAGCTTGAAATCGTCGGCGTAGTAAGTGTCTTCGATAAACAGGTCGTGCGCGCTCAGCGGCAGGACATAGACAAAGCGATAGGCCGCGCCGTTGCCATGCGGGGCGAGCTGATCGACATCGGCGTCCATGATCATCGGGCGCTCTTCGCCATGCGCCTCGTCGAGCCGCATGTGTCGCCCCATAAAGACCTGCCAGCCGCCGCGCAGATGCTCGGATGGCTGAAAACTGCGGCAATCGACCACAAGGCGCGCGTCCAATCGCACCTGATCATCGAGCGTCACGCCATCGGCATCGATCTGCGTCGCCTTGCGCCCGAGATAGAGCGCCTCGGGCGGGAGGGTGCGCACAATGCCTTCGTGAAAGTCGGTCGACGCCATCGAGGTGTAGCCGGTGTGCAGCGTGCGCTTAAGCTTGGGAAAGCTGACGTCGTAACCCTTGCTCCATTCGGTCTTGCGAATGTCGGTGAGCAAATCGCGGCCCGCCTGATCCAGATCGCTGTCGAACCAGCTCCAGCGGTGGTTGCCGCCGATTGTCTTGCCCGCTTCGATGACGGCGATGCGAAAATTGGGCCGGGCCTTATGCACGGCGAGCGCGGTGAGCCCGCCCGAAAGGCCGCCACCCACGATTACCACATCGAAAACAGACTCGCTCATGCGGGCTTTGCCCTAGGGCAGGTGAGGGCTTTGGGCAATGCGCGGCCACGGGGGTCGACGAAAAACAGTCGTGATGTTCGGCGCCGAGGCGTGGACGAGGCGTGTCAGATGCGCTGGACGGAAGCCTTTGTCAGGTGTGTCATATCATGCACCGTCTTGCCCTCGATTTCGGGGAACGCTAAACGGCGGCGTTCATTTATTCGCTAGATCGCGGGGCACAGCCCTAACTTTGCCCCCGCGTTTCTCAACGCACCGCTCCCCGCTACGGAGGCTCCCTTGACGAACACCCCCCTTAAACGCGCGCCCTTTAAACGCGTCCCCTCACGGCTTTTTGCTCCTATGACAATGGCCAGCCTTGCGTTCGCCGCGCCGGGCGTGGCTCTGGCCGAAAACGGCGAGGGTGCTGCGCTCGAAACCGACGCGGCGGATGAAGCAACGCCGGTTTCGGTTTCGCTCGATACAGTGGAGCCCTCCGCCTTTACGCTCGCCGCCGCAAGCGACGCGCCCACGGCCAACCCTGCGGCGGTCAACCTTGCCACCGCGCAAGCGACCAGCGGCACCAGTGCACGCGGCGCGCGCGGCTTTCCCCTGCCAAAGGTGGTGTTCGATGACACGTGGGCGTCCATCGGCATCGGCGCGGGTCTTGTGCCCAGCTATGGCGGATCAGACGATTACATCATCTTTCCCCTGCCGCTGATCGTGGGGCGCGTGGGCGGGGTGGGCATTTCGCCCAACGGCCCCGGTTTCGCGCTCGACCTGTTTTCGCCCGCGTCCGCGTTTGGCGCCAGCGAGCCGCGCTTCTTCGGTGGGCCTGCGTTCCGTTTTCGCAACGACCGCGCGAACCAGATCGAGGATGAAGTCGTCGAACTGGCCGAGGATCTCGACATTGCGCTCGAAGTGGGCGCGCAGGCCGGGGTTACCTTTCCCGGCGTCTTCAACCCGCTTGATACGCTGACGCTGACCACGCAGGTGCGCTGGGACGTTGCGGGTGCGCATGACGGCATGCTGATCGAGCCGAGCGTGGGCTACGCGCGGCCCTTTGGCCCAGGCGTGCGGTTCCAGGCCAATGTCGGCCTGCAATTCGCGGACGACAGCTTTTCGGACTATTATTACACTGTTACACCCGCGCAGGCGGCGGCCACGGGCCTGCCGCTCTTCACCGCCGATGGCGGGCTGAACAGCCTATCGACCACCGCGATTGTCAATTTCGACCTCGACGGCAACGGTCTGAACGGCGGGCTGAGCATCTACACGATCCTTGGCTACACCCGCTTCGTGGGCGACGCGGCGGACACACCGTTCACCGACATTCGCGGCGATGCAAACCAGTTTCTGGGCGGTGTCGGGGTGGCCTACACCTTCTGATCAGCGCCGCCTTTGCGCGCGCTTTGGTTGCTAACAAAGCTAAATTCCAAGGCGGCTCGCCCCCTAAGCCCAAGCGCGCCGCTGCGCCACCGCGTATCGGCCTGGAATGATAATATGTCTCATAATCAGGGTGTTAGTTTTGCTTGTGCCGATCCCATGATCAATGGCACAGCGGTTGGCAGGGGATCGGTCTCGGCCGCGCGCGAAATCGCGATGGGCCGATGCAACACGGGAAGGGGAATCGAATGAAATCGCTCAAGACATACGCCGCTGGCGCCGCTGCACTGGCCGCCGCGCTTACCGCTTCGCTTGGGGCCGCGCCCGCCGCAGCCGAGACCGTCTATGTTAAAGCGGGCAAGGTCATCACCGACGCCGATAGCGCGCCGCTGGGTCCGACCCTGATCGTGATCGAAGACGGCAAGATCGTCGATTTGCTTCCCGTTGAAAGCGCTGAGGCGCAAGGCGCGGTGTCGCAGCTGGTCGCGGAGAACGCCATGGCGCGCTACACCGACCTGTCCGACAAAACGGTGCTGCCTGGCCTGATCGATCTGCACACGCATCTCTCGGGCGATCCCTCAGGCGAGTTCTGGCGCGCGACGACCACGCCGCCCGAATATTACACACTGATCGCGGCCAAGAACGCGCGCGTCACCGCGCTCGCGGGCTTTACCACGGTGCGCGATCTGGGCTCGCGCTCGGATCAGGTCACGCAAAGCCTGCGCCGCGCGACCGCCGAAGGGCTGGTGCCGGGCCCCCGCGTCGTCACCGCCGGGCGCACCATTGCGATTATCGGCGGGCACGGCGACAGCAACGGCTTTCGCCAATCGGTCGATAACGCGATCAGCGCCGGTTACACCTGCACCGGGCCAGTCGAATGCGCTGAGAAAGTGCGCAAGGCCTCCAAATACGGCGCGGACCTGATCAAGATCACCGCGACCGGCGGCGTGCTGAGCCAGCAGGGGCGCGGGCTCGAAGAACACTTCACCGCCGAGGAAATGAGCGCCATCGTCAGCACCGCCAAGCTGCTCGGCCTGAAAGTCGCCGCCCACGCCCACGGCGCGCGCGGGATCGAAGCCGCGGCCAAGGCGGGCGTGCACACGATTGAGCACGGCACCTATATCGACGAAGCCGCAGCCCAGGCGATGAAGGAGGCGGGCACCACGCTGATCCCGACGCTGATGGCGTTCGAAGGCATCAAGAAAAACCTCGGCAAGCAATTCTACACCCCCGTGGTCGAGGCCAAGATCCTCGCGGTTTCCAAAATCGCCGACAGCATCATCGAGCGCGCGCTTGAATATGATGTGCCCATCGCGTTTGGCACGGATGCGGGCGTCTTTCCGCATGGCGAGAACGCGGGCGAGTTTGCTCTGATGGTGAAGGGCGGCATGTCCGAGCGCGCAGCTCTCGCTAGCGCCACGACCGGCGCGGCGGCGATCCTGGGCATGGAGGACGAGATCGGACGTCTGGCGCCCGGTTTCTCCGCCGACCTGATCGCGGTGGACGGCAACCCGCTGGAGGACGTGAGCGAGCTTGAAGACGTGCAATTCGTGATGGTGCGCGGCCGGATTATCCGGTGAGCTCGGCGAGCGATCCCTGGATCCTTGCCTCCCAACACAAATCATCAACCCGCGAGAAGATACTGGAGCATCGGTTTCTTGCGGACGTGACCTCGCATTTGTGGTCGCTGGGTGAGTTCGATTTCAAGTCGCTCGAAGCGAGGTTGATGACGGCGGCCACGACATCATCATCGAACTGGGATCGGTCACGCGGCACATCCAGCTCAAGGGTGTGAGACTGGGCGGAAGCACGCGGCGTTTCAACATCCAATGCGCGCTCGGGGATCGGCCATCAGGCTGCGTTGTTGCGATGATCCACGATCCACAAACGCTGAACATCGCGCACTACCAGTTTCTTGGTGGGCCGTTGGGGGCCGCGCTGCCGGACCTGAGCGAAACGTTTGCGAAGCACTCCAAAGGGGATGCGCTTGGCAACAAGTCCGCGAGGCCCGCGCTTCGGCAGATACCGCTCAGCCAGTTTGACCATGTCCAAACCACCGGGCAATTGTGCCGGCGGCTATTCGGACAGCTGCGCCGTGTGAACAACCGTTAGCTCGCGTTTTCGACCAAGTTGATAGGCCAGAGCGTTGGCCGTATGCGGCTCACCCCGACAGCGTGTCACCCGCGATGCGCGAATCCACCGTCAGCGCGGTGTTGCCTTGCAGGATCCATTTGCCCGGAAAATCGCCGCGATCGCCGGGGGATAGCGTGATCTGGTAAAAGCCGAGGCAGTCGTTGACCTCCACAATGTTGGCGTTGGCCGCGTCGGTCTTGGTCTGCACGCCGATGGTCGACACGTCGAGCTGGCGCCCGCTGACATCGCGGCAATCGGTGAAGGTGAAGCGTCCCCCGCCTATTGTGCCGGAGGAATTGTTGGCGGAGACCAGCACGCTGCCAAATCCGGGGTTTTCGCGCTCGAAACTGCAATGGACGAAATTGACCGACGCTTGCACGCCCACGCCTGAGCCAAAGGGCTGGATCGCCGCGTCGCGCCCGACGATGAAGCGCACATTCTCAAAATGCACCGCGTAATCGCGGTTGATGTCGCCTTCGCTGTCGGGGGTTTGCAGCGTGTGGACGAAATCGGTGTGCCAGGCGTAGCGCGCGCGGCCCGGACCTGAAGGCGCGGTGTTGCGCAGGGTCAGGTCGAACGCGCCCGTATTGGCCTGCCCTTCGATCAGCGCGCCGGTGGCGCCCGGCGCGTGTTCAAACACTGTCCCATCGCGCTCGCGCCCGCCCAGATAGACCCAGTCGGGCACATGCTCGCTTGCGCCAAGATAGGGGCGCTCCGAGGCGTCAAACACCAGCGCGATGCGGTGATGCGGGTTGGCGCGCAGGCAGGTGGGCAGCTGGCTGGAGAGCTCCTGATCCTCCAGCGGGCCGCCATCATAGAGGCTTTCGAGAACCGCGCGGATAGTGGCAAATTCACGCCCCTCGCCGACCTCGATGATCTCCTGAAAGTTATCGGCCCAGTGGCGCCCCTGATAATCGGATCGGGTGGTGATGTTTTCTCGGTTGATCCGGCTGCTTTCGGGATTGCCGAACTGCCAGATCGCCGGGCTGATTTCGAGCGCCTCGCGGCTGAGCCTTATATAGCCTTGGAGCCCGCTGAACTGCGTCGGCAAAAGCGGGTTGCCCGGGTTGAGCAAGATGCGTTCGGGCAGCGCTTCGTAATCAGGATTGCGGATTTCGAACCCGGCGGTCTCGCGGCCCAGCACCTCGTCCCAGATATGGATGCGGAACCGGTTCGCCGAGGTTTCGAGAAGCGAAACGCGGTAATCGCGGCGCTTCGCGTTGAAGAGCACCAGCTCCTGCGTGATCGCGGCCAGATAGGGATCGAGATCACTTGCCGTCTTATCAAACGGGGCGCCAATCTCGGGCGCGGGTGTGAGTGACAAGGTGCGCGGCTCCAGCACCGGCAGGGGCGGGATGAAAGGCGGCGGAGGCTCGGGCGGCGGGCCGAGGGAAGGCGGCTGGGCGGGCTGATCCTCGCCCCCGCACGATGTGAGCACGACCGCGCTCGACCCCGCCAAAAATGAGCGCCGTGAGAACGACATGGAAAGCCCCAAAAACCCCCGCGGCTACTTCGCCGCACCTCGTGAAGGCCAGCCCCTGACCCATTAAGGATAGCATTATGGGCAAGTGGGTTGTGGGACAAGCCGCGTGCGCGCTTTCCCAGCGTAACAGTCAATAATGAAAGGGCGCGCGGCGAGGGGGCTCACAGCCTGCGACCGCATTAAAAGCCGAACGCAAAGCCCGCTTGCGCGATCACATCGCCTTCGCCCGTGTTGCCCGCGACCCCGGCGGTTAGCGCGACGCGCTCGCTCGCGCGGCTGACGAGGTTGAGCGCGTAGCCCTGCTGGCCGCCATAGGTTGCGACATTGCCCGCAATCACGAAGCGGCGGTCGGGCATCGCGATGGCGCTGCCCAACGCCGCCGCCGCCGCGATCCCGCCGCGTGCGCGCTCGTTCATATCTTCAAGCCGGAACTCGAGACCCGTCAGCCGCCCGTCAAGCGCGCTGACCTGCGCGCCGAGCGTGTTGAACTGCGCCTGCGACACCTGCGAAAGCGCGCCCAGCGACACGCGCACATTGGCAACCGAGGCCGCGCTTGCGGCCTGTTGGCGGCCCAGCGTGCCGTTCGCGTCGATGGTGACGACATTGACCGGGCCCTGCTGTGCGAGGGTTGAGGCCTCAATATCGCCGATCCGCACCGAACTCCCGCTTCCGCCCAGCGCGATTTGGTTCGCCGCACTCGTTACCGCGTCCGCGCCGATGGCGGTTGAACCGGCTTGGCTGGCGATGGCGCGCGCGCCGATGGCGGTCGAATCGGCCCCGAAGGCGCGGGTCTGGAACCCGATGGCGGTGGCCTGCGCGTTTTGCGCCTGGGCGGCGTTGCCGATAGCGGTGGCGTAGTCGACGGGAGCAAAGCTGGAATAGCCGAGCGCCGTTGCGAACCGCCCGCGTGCGGTGGAAAACGCACCAAAGGACAGCGCGCCCACGCCTTGCGCGGTGGCGCCGGAACCCACCGCTGTGGACTGCACGCCTGTTGCGATGGTGCCTGATCCCAGCGCGGTGGTGTTGATCCCATTTGTAAACGCGTCCGCGCCGAGCGAGACCGTCTGCGCCCCCAGCGCCTGCGCGCCCAGATCGCCTTCGCCTGCGTCAAACGCGCCATCGCCGCCAATGGCGACTGATCCGGTCCCCGCCGCCTGTGCGCGAAAGCCGAACGCGCTGGCCATATCCGCGCCCGCATTCGCGCTTGCGCCCACGACTGTGCTGAAGGCTCCTGCCGCTGCGGAGAGGTGGCCGATGGCCGCGCTGTCCTCGCCCGAGGCGCTTGCATCCCCGCCTATTGCCACCGTTTCACTGCCGCTGGCGCTGGCTCCTTGCGCGGCGGAATTGACCGCAAGGAAGGCGCTCCCGGAGCCTGTGTTCATCCCTTGGATGGCCGCATTGAGCTGAGCAAGCGTAACCGCGTCGCTATCGGTTGTGCCCGCCGCTACGTTGACGATCCGGCGTTGCAAATTGGCGTTGCCGACCGACACCGTGCTCGCCGTGTCCGCCACGGAGCCCGATCCCAGTGCGACCGCGTTTGCCGCCCCGGCAAGGGTGACCGCCTGATCGCCCAAAGCGGCTGATCGCACGCCTTGCGCGCTCGTTTCGCGCCCCAGCGCGACGGCGCCGGTGTCGAGCGCGCGCGCGTCAGTGCCAATCGCGATCAGCCCATTGAAGACGCCGCTGAGCGGGTTGTCCGCGCTTGCGTTCTGACCAATGGCGATGGAGGCGTTTTCGGTCGCCTGGCTCACCTGACCAATCGCAATCGCGCCGATGTCAAACGCGTTCGCGCCCACGCCCACGGCGACGGCGTCGGGATCGGCTTGAGAAAACGCGCCAAGCGCTGTGCCCTGTTCCTGCGCGCTGGCCCCGCCGCCCAGCGCGGTGGAGCTGGCCCCGACAGCGCTGGATTGCGCACCGATGGCGGAGGCAAAGGTGCCCTCGGCTTGTGCGATGCCCCCGACAGCGGTGGCGTTGGCGTTCAGGGCGCGAGCCTCTTGACCGATGGCGGTGGCGTAGAAATTGGTTGCCTGCGCAAAGCTGCCCAAGGCGACCGAACGCTCGCCAAAGGCGAAGGCGTTGGGGCCGACGGCTGTGCTGCGCGCGCCGCTCGCGACAGCACCCACCCCGCAGGCGAGCCTTTCATCGTCATCGGCCGAATTTGCCCCGCCGTCATTATCGGCGTTTCCGGCGTCCACTTCGCCATCATTGTCGCGGTCGAGCAGGCAATCATCCGCGCTCGCTGGCGATCCGCCTAATAGCGCAAGGGCGGCGGTCCCGAAGAACAACGGCATGACCAGCGCGCGCGTGATTGCGCAGGCGGTGCGTGATGCGTTGCGTCGTGCAAGTCTGGGCGCAGGATTTGGCATGGTCGTTCCCCAATGTGGGCCGCGATGGGCGATGGGAAACGAGGTAGCGCGCCGCGCGCAGCAAGGCTGTGTAAGACGCCGCCGCTGTGGAGGCACCTTCGAGGAATTACCCCCAAACTGGCGGTGATGAGGCGGGATGGACGGGTTGAGACGCGCCCGAAAGCCGAGTGTCAGACCGCGCGCATCGCCTGCAAATCCTCGCGTGACGCGATGGCTTGCATGGTGAACTCGCTCGCGGCTTCGGATACCTGCTTGCCCAGATGCCAGTCGAGGATCTGCATGTCCGCCGGGATCGGCGGGATCAACAGCGCGTCGGCCTGCGCCAGGCTTTGTTCGACCGTGCCTTCGCTCGCGACCACCATGGATCGCGACATGATCTCCACCAGGCTGGGGAAGGCGCGTTCGGGCTTTCGTCGCAGGATGATGTCGCGCGCGATGCGGCCCGGCGTGCGCACATCGCCATAGGTCGCATCGACCTCCCAGCGCGTGCCGACATCGGTGCGCAGCGCGACCACCACGTTGGGGCCCGCTTTCAATTCGCGCATGATCGAGACCGGAATGTTGTTGAGCACCCCGCCATCGACCAGAATATCGCCCTCATCGGTGATCAGCGGCGGCAGGATCGTGGGCAGCGAGCCCGACGCGCGCACCGCTTCCCACAGGGGTCCGCGCGTGTGGACATAGATGCCATTGGTCGACAGGTTCGTGGACACGCCGAAGAAATTATACGGTAAATCCGCGATATCCTGTGTCCCATATCGCTGTTTGAGTTCGGAATCGAAGACACGCGGGTCGAGCAGCGAATGGACGGGGATCGTCATGCGCCGCATCGCCTTGTTCTTGACGAACATCTCTTCCATCTGCGTCAGCGTTTCCTGAGCGGTCAGCCCCTTGGCGAGCGCGCCCGCCGCCGCCGCGCCGACCGAAGCGCCGCCGTAATAGTCAATCGGAATATTGTTCTCGAGCAGCGCCTGCATCACACCCAGATGCGCCGAGCCCAGCGCGCCGCCGCCCGCCAGCACGACGCCGTTCGCCCTGCCCGCCATGAAGCGCGCGATCCGGTCAAACGCGGCGACGCTGTCGAGCGGTACGTGGTGGTGCAGTTTCACATCGCGATGCGCCAGCCACGCGCCGGAGCCCTGAATGCCCTTTGCGACGCTGGGTCGCCACAGCATCAGCTGGCGATTATTCCTTTGGAACAGTGGCAGCGCGTAGGTTTCCAGCTCGGAAAGCTCCGGGCGGCGATCGTAGAGCGGCGCGACGAGCAGCACATCATCCGCGTTGCGCGCAATGGCGCGGTTCCAGGCGTCGTCTTCGCGGCTGGCGCGCAGGATGATGCGGCCCGCGCTTTGTTCCAGTTCCGCGACCCAGGCGCCAAAGTCGGCGTCCTCGGGTTTGAGCCCATCAGGCATGTCCGCGCGTCGCACCAGTCGCGGCTCGTCATATTTGGCGAGGCTTTTGGTGAGCTTTTCCGCGAAGCCATCGGGCAATTGCGCATCGCCAGCGGGCAACAAAGCGACGACCCGGCCCGGCTTGGCTTCAAGCGAGCGCGCGCCCGCCGTGGCCTTGACCAGACGTTTGGTGACAGTGGTCAGGATCGTGCTGATCAGTTCGGGAAACTTCGCCGCGACCGCTTCGTAATTCTCGCGTTCGAGCGCGTAGACTTCGCTGTCGCGGGTGGCGCGCACATCCGCGGTCCGCGTCCCGCCGGAGAAAAAGGCGAGCTCGCCCACCGGCTCACCCGCTTCGATTTCGGCGACCACGCGCCCGTCGGGCAATTGCACGTGGAACCGCCCGGCTGAAACGAGGTACATCGTGTCCGCCTCTTCGCCATAGCGCACCAGCACATCGCCGCCCTTGATCCGCCGGGTTTCCGCCGCCTTCGTCAACGCTTCGAGCGCAGGCGGGCTCAACCTCGAAAAGGCCTCAACAGCCGAGAATTCCTGTGACATTGCCAATTTTCCCCAAAGAGCGGTCCAAGCACCAGCGGCCCGCTCTGCACACGGGGTTACCTAAGGGAAAAGACGCGGGTTTGGAAAGGGGGAAAGGCGCGCGCAATCAGGCGGAGGGCGCTGAGATTTCGACCAAAGGCGGTTGTATCGGTGCCCTTGCGAGCTCTTGCGCCGCATCCCATCCGCCATGAAGCCACGCCTGCGCCTCGCGGCTTTGGGGCGGGACGACCAACGGCATGGTCGCCGCGCCCAGCTTTCTGGACAACCCGCGCGCGTTGGTGGTGAGCAGCGCAAAGGCGGGCACATCCTCATCCTTCCACACGCCCAGCATGGCGAATATGGCAGCGCCTTCGAGCGCCAGCCAGTGTTTGAGGCGGCGCCCTTCGTAATCGGTGCCCGCGCCCCAGACCATGACAGCGGTGGCCGGGAGGAGGCAGCGAAATTCGCTGTTGCGCAAATGGCCGATCCAGAACGGGCTGTCGGGATTGCGCAAGGTGGCGATGCGTCGCGCCGGGTTGTCGGCTTTGGGCGGCGGCATGACGCCCCATAGGCGCGGGACCATGCGCGGCTGAACGAAAGCGCGATTGCTCGGACGCGGCCCCGCGATATAATCGCGCCCGGCGGTGATGACGGGAGCAAAATTATCGGGCGCGACATAGCCGCCCTTCCATGGGTCGCGCCCCGAATGCGCGCCAAAGGCATCGGCGATGTTCGCGGCGGGCGCGTCGAGGCGATAGAGGCGGGGCACGGCGCACTCCGCCTAAGCGCCGCAACCCGCCTGGTCCAGCGCCTGGGAGCCCTGGGCAAAATTTGTTTGCTCCCTTGAGTAACCTTACGCGGCGCGCTGGCGTATAGGGGGCGAATGACGGCATCAGGGGACACACTACAGATGAATACGACTTTTAAGCGCAACGCGGCGTACACGGCGATCATCCTGCTGGTCGCGGCGGTGACGCAGGCGGTCTACACCGGGCTCTACATCGCCAAGGCGGATGTACCGCGTCAACTTTTGTGGGGCGCGGAAGGGTTCCTGTTCGTCATGCTTGGCGCGTTTGCAGGCGCGGCTTTGGCGCAGGCCAAGAGCGCGCATCTGGGCTGGTCGGCCATCTTTGGCGCGGCGATCCTGAACGTGGTGCAAGTGGGCGTGGGTCTCACCATGTTCGGCCCGTTCCGCGAAGTGGCTGAGGCGGTTCCCGAAGCCGCCCCCGCCGCCGCCGCAATCGTCGCCTTTTCTTTCATGGTCTACAACGCGGCCAAGGTGCTGTTGGCGCTGGCGGCGATTGTGTTCGGCATGAGCAAAATGAACGCCGGGTCGAAGGCCCTGGGCGGGCTCACGGCCCTGATCGGAGCCATCGCCTTTGTCGCCAACGCGCTCTCCATGGCGCTGGGCCGGGGCTTCTCAGGCGATCTGCCGGTTGCCGGAGCCTCGGGCGTGCTGGCGACCGTGTTGCTGGCGGTGTGCCTGTTCGGGGCGTCGGACGAGGAGTAGGCGCCGCGGCTTACCCCGCCATGTAGACATACCACGCGATCAACAGGACGATGCGCGGCATGAACGCCGAGCCGGAGATCGCCGCCAATCCCATCGCAGCCGCCGCAGCGCACGCGCCCGTCACAAGTCCTGTGACGAGCGGCGTTGCCGAGGCGGTCGCCACGCTGGCGGGCAGGGCGAGCGCTGCGGTCAACACGGTGCCAGCGACAACGAACGCCGCCCGGCGCGCCCATGGCGAGAGCACGGCGGTGCCGGTCAGCGCCAGCAGGCCGCGCGCTTCGCTGCGCCCGGCATGCGCGGTAAGGGCGAACACCATCAGCAGTAAAATGACCGGGCTGCCAACCCGGCCAAAATCATTGGTCGCAGCCATGATGGCGCTGATCGCGGCAAGCGGCACAAACCAGCGACCCGCGCCGATCAGGCGCATTTCAGCCAGCACCAGACCGGGGGCCCAGAGCGGCGACAGTCCAGCGGGCGCGGCGTTGGCGGCGCGTCGGGGGATGAGTTTGGCGAGCGAAAACCGCTCCAGAAAACCGAACCATTCGCGGCGCGCTTTCGGTTTGTGCGGCGCGTAGAGCAGCCCGGCGGCGATCGCGATCAGAAACGCGAAAACCACCCAGCTTACCCGCGAGGCGATATAGCCCTGAGCGGCGATCCCGGCCCATGGATCAAGCTCGATCCGGCCGGGCTTCAGGCTTGACGTGCCCACGGCGAAACTGTCCGAACCGGGCGGTGCGCTTTCGACCAGCGGGCGGATCGCGCCGTTGAGGCTCGCCAGATTGCCGCCAAAGGTCGAGGGCCCCTCGGAGAGCAGGGAGGGGATGATCAGCGCTGCGAACCACAGCATGAAGAACACGAAATCGCCCAGCGCCCCGCGCAGGAACGGCACCGCATCAAACAGAATGCGCAAGGCGGCAATGGCGAGCAGCGTCGGGCCTGCCACCAGCCAGGCAAGCGCTATGATAACGCCGGGCTCAAACGGGCCCGTCACTTTGAGCCAGCCCAGAAACAGCCCCGCCGCTGTCAACGCGCTGAGGGCCCCGAGCGCGATCACCGCGTCCGCCAAAAAGCGACCCATGGCGATGGCCACGCGCGGCGCAGCGCTGGACTCGGTCACTTGCCAGGGTTGGGCGCGGGTGGGCCCGGCGCGCAGGTAGATGAACACCACCGGCATCACGAGCAGCGAGACGACAATGCCTAGCCATATGCCGAGCACCGGCGAAGTGAGGACGGGCAATTGCCCGCCGACCGCGATGTTGATCCCTTCGCCTTCGGTTTCGGAGATCATATACCGCGCGGCGACCGGCGCGCTCAGCAGCAGCAACCACAGCGAGGCGCTGCGGCGATACCGCGCCAGATCCGCAGTGAAGGCGGACTTTACAATGGCCGCGCTCACGCGGGCGCCCCGTTGCTCAGCGCTTCGTTGTCCAAGGCCGTCGCTTCGCCGTTTTCAATCCGCAGGTTTTGCACCGCGAGTTCTTCCAATTCGCGCACGAGGTGGGTGGTCATGATGACGCTGGCGCGCGCCGCCCGCTCCATCACAAGCTCGTGCGTGATCGCGGCGCTTTGCGCGTCGAGCTCAGCGGTGGGTTCATCCAAAGCGATGACCTTGGGGTCGCCCAGCAGCGCCTGCGCGGTGATCAGCCGCCGCCGCATCCCGCCCGAATAGGCCGCGATGGCGCGGTCGATATCGTCTCCCAGCCCCATTCGGGTGGCGATATCGACAAACTGCGCTTCAGCCTCGCCAAGGTTGAGCCCTTTGAGCGCGGCCATATGCAGGGCAAATTCGCGCGCGCTCAGCGTTTCCGGCAAGTCGACGGCTTGCGGCGCGTAGCCCAGCACGCGGCGCAGGGCGCGCCTCGCTTTGGGTAGTGGCACCCCGTCCCACTCGATCCGCCCGCCCGACGGCTTGTCTGCGGTGGCCAGCAGGCGCAGCAAGGTCGATTTGCCCGCGCCGCTCGGCCCGGTCAGCAGTGTCAATCCGACGGGAAAGCTTGCCGTCACGCCGGTCAGCACGGTCTTTCGGCCAAAGGCGCGGGCGAGCTCATATGTGGTGAGTGTCATGCCGCTGTATTAGTGAACTACAACACCTTGGCAAGCTTCATTTTCGCGCCAAAGTCCGGTTCCATTAGACAAGCAGAGCCATTCCGATCTAAGAGACATCATCCCTGGGGAGCGAGCTTTTCGCTGAGAGGGGCAGGTAGCGCTGTCCGACCCATCGAACCTGAACCGATTAGCATCGGCGGAGGGAGTGGGCAGCGCCTGGACGGGAATCCAACAGCGCCTTTTGGTCCGCTTTTCCTTCGCTTACGAGGAGAGCACAGACATGGCCGACATCAACTCACACGTCGAGAATGGCCCCCATTCAGGGGGCGTAGAAATCGGCGTCACCACCGGCCCCATCCGCGGCAGCCGCAAGGTCCATGTCGGCGCGCGCACCGGCAGCGGCGTGCAGGTCGCCATGCGCGAGATCGATCTCGAAGGCGGCGAGCCCAGCGTGCGCGTCTATGACACCTCAGGTCCCTACACCGATCCCGATGTCGCGATCGATATCAACGCAGGCCTTGAACAAAAGCGGCGCGAATGGATCATGGCGCGCGGCGATGTCGAGGAATACGACGCGCGCGAGGTAAAGCCGGAGGATAACGGCCAGCTCGGCCCCGATCGCTCGGGCGGGGTCGCGCAGTTCCCCAACGTCGTCAAACGCCCGCTGCGCGCCAAGCCCGGCATGAATGTCAGCCAGATGCACTACGCGCGCAAAGGCATCATCACACCCGAAATGGAATACGTCGCCGAGCGCGAGAATCTGGGCCGCGAGATCGCAGCCGACATGGCGCGCGATGGCGAGAGCTGGGGCGCGGAAATTCCCACCGTCATCACGCCCGAATTCGTCCGCAGCGAAGTGGCGCGCGGCCGCGCGATCATTCCCAACAACATCAACCATCCCGAAACCGAGCCGATGGCGATCGGGCGCAATTTCCTGGTCAAGATCAACGCCAATATCGGCAATTCCGCCGTCGCTTCCGACGTCGCGACTGAGGTCGACAAGATGGTCTGGGCGACGCGCTGGGGCGCGGACACAATCATGGACCTGTCGACGGGCCGCAACATCCACGACACCCGCGAATGGATTATTCGTAACAGCGCCGTTCCGGTGGGGACGGTCCCCATCTATCAGGCGCTCGAAAAGGTCGGCGGCGTCGCCGAAGACCTGACCTGGGAGGTGTTCCGCGACACGCTGATCGAGCAGGCCGAACAGGGCGTCGACTATTTCACCATCCACGCCGGCGTGCGCCTGCCCTTCGTGCCCATGGCGGCCAAGCGGGTCACCGGCATCGTCAGCCGCGGCGGTTCGATCATGGCGAAGTGGTGCCTCGCGCGTCACAAGGAGAGCTTCCTCTACGAGCATTTCGACGACATCACCGAGATCTGCGCCGCCTACGACATCGCCTATTCGTTGGGCGACGGCCTGCGCCCCGGCTCCATCGCCGACGCCAACGACGAAGCGCAATTTGCCGAGCTCTACACGCTGGGCGAGCTGACCAAGCGCGCGTGGGAGCAGGACGTGCAGGTCATGATCGAAGGGCCCGGTCACGTGCCGATGCACAAGATCAAGGAGAACATGGAAAAGCAGCTGGAGGCGTGCGGCGAGGCTCCGTTCTACACGCTCGGGCCGCTCGTCACCGATATCGCGCCGGGATACGACCACATCACCAG
>JBCCCM010000046.1:0-23405 GCA_039033515.1 Pseudomonadota bacterium | reverse complement strand
GCCGACCAGGTTCACCTGAATGACGAAGTCAAAGGCGGAGCGCGGGAAGTGCTTGGTCTCGCCCGACAGGCCGCCATTGTCGTCGCGCACGCGGCTGGCGGTTTTCATTGCGTTGCCGATGCCGGCGCAGTTGACGAGGATGCGCTCTTGACCGTGCGCCTCGCGCGCTTTGGCGAAACCGGCGGCGACCTCTTCGTCGCTGGTGACGTTGACCTTGCAGAAGACGCCGCCGACTTCGGCTGCCATCGCTTCGCCCTTCTCTTCGTTCATGTCGAAGATCGCGACTTTCGCGCCCTTCGCGGCGAGCGCGCGCACGGTGGCCGCGCCCAGACCTGAAGCGCCGCCGGTGACGACGGCGGGGGTGTTGGCTGAAACTTCCATTTTGTATTCCTCTCAGGGGTTTGGATGTGTTGGATTCAGATTAAAGCGATTCAACGATGGTGACGTTGGCGACGCCGCCGCCTTCGCACATCGTTTGAAGACCGTATTTCTTGCCGTGGCGCTTAAGCGCGTGGACCAGCGTTGCCATCAGCTTGGTGCCGCTCGCGCCCAGCGGGTGGCCCAGCGCAATCGCGCCGCCGTGGACGTTGAGCTTTTCCGGGTCGGCGCCGGTGTGCTTGAGCCACGCCATCGGAACCGGGGCAAACGCCTCGTTGACTTCGTACAGATCGATATCGTCGATCTTGAGGCCGGCGCGTTCGAGCGCCTTGTCGGTCGCGAACAGCGGCTCTTCGAGCATGATGACCGGATCGCCCGCCGTGACGGTCAGGTTGTGAATGCGCGCCATGGGCGTCAGACCGTGCTCATTGAGAGCCTCTTCCGACACCACCAGCACCGCCGAGGAACCATCGCAGATCTGGCTGGCCGAGGCCGCCGTGACCATGCCGCGCGGGTCGATCAGCTTGACGCCTGCGATGCCTTCGAGCGTCGCGTCGAAGCGGATGCCTTCATCGACCATGTGGATGTCCTCGCCTTCCGCCGTTTCGATGGCGACCGGGACGATCTCGCTCTCAAACGCGCCCGCCTTGGTCGCGGCGATGGCTTTCTGGTGGCTTTCGAAGGCGAACTGGTCGAGCTCTTCCTTGGCCATGCCGTGCTTCTTGGCGATCATTTCGGCGCCCATGAACTGGCTGAACTGGACGTTCGGGTACTTCTCTTTGACGCCGTCGGACATGTAATTGCCCAGCCCCTCTTTCATGTGCAGCGTCATGTTCGAGCCCATCGGCACGCGCGTCATGCTTTCAACGCCGCTGGCGATAACGACGTCCTGCGTGCCGCTCATCACGGCTTGCGCGGCGAACTGGATCGCTTGCTGCGAGGAGCCGCACTGGCGATCGATCGAGACCGCCGGGGTCGATTGCGGCAAAAGCTTGGACGCGAGCACGCCCATGCGGCCCACTTGACCCGCCTGCTCGCCCGCCTGGCTGACGCAGCCGGTGACCACGTCGTCGACCGCCGAGGGGTCCACACCGCTGCGCTCCACCACCGCGTCGAGTGATTTTGCGAGCAGATCCACGGGATGCACGCCGGCCAAGCGGCCTCCACGGCGGCCTCCGGCGGTGCGAACGGCGTCAACGATATAGGCTGTGGGCATGTCTCTCTCCGAATGCTTGGTCTTTGGGGCGCGTGGCGGGGCAAAAGCAAGTTGCGATTTGCCACTAGCCCGCGTGTTGGCGCATGGCCTATGGGAGCAGGCACGTGGAATCAAGCGGGCAATTGACGTGGGCTTAGGCAGGGGAAATGCAGCGCAATGGACGGGCCAGACGATCACGCCGCACCGATGACGCCCGAAGCCTTGTTATCCACCGCGATGGAGGCGCAGCAGGCGGGCGATCTGGCGCGCGCTTCGCAGGCACTTGATGACGTTTTGGAGGCGGTTCCCAAGCACCCCTTGCCTCTTCGCCTGCGCGCCCGTGTCGCGTTGGAGCGGTGCGAGGAAGACGCGCTGGCGCGCTACGATAAGGCCTTGCGCGCGGATCCGGGCAATCCCGACCTTCACCTGGGCAAGGCGCAGGCTCTGGAACTGGCGGGCGACACCAAAGGCGCGCGGATCGTGGCGCAGCAAATCGCGGCGCAAGCGCCCGGTTTCATCGCCGGTCTGTCCTATCTGTCCGCGCTCTATCTGGCGGCGGGTGAGGCGGACTTTACCGCTCCGTTTAGCGCGGCGGCCAGCAAAGCGCCGCAAGATCCCAACATTCTCGCGGGTTGGGTCGACGCCTTGGCTGGGATCGAACGGTTTGACGAAGCCGCCGACATCGCCGCGAACGCCCGCAAGGCCTTCCCGGACGAGCCGCACTTCGCGCTCCTTGAAGCGATCCACGCAGGCTCAGCGGGCGAATAGACACGCGCTGAGGCGATTTACGAGGACTTGCCAGTCCAAAGCCTTCAACGCTGGCTGGGCGAAACCCGGCACCGATTGCGCGGGGGCGATCGCACCGCCGCGCAAGATCGGCTGGATCAGGCGCTGACTTCCTGGCCGCACGATATCGCGGCTTGGGCGCTGCAAGGGATCGTGTGGCGGCTCGGCGAAACTCCCGAAGCCCGCGCCCGCGCGCGCTGGCTCCATGAGCAATCCGGCCTCGTGCAAATGCGCAAGCTTGAAGCGCCACCGGACCTGATTGACCGCGCCCGCGCCACAATGACGCGCTTGCACGGCGCGGCGGGCATGCCGCTCAGCCAATCGCTGCGAGGCGGATCGCAGACGCGTGGCACGCTCTTCCATCGCTCCGATCCCGACCTCGAAGCGCTTCACGAGGCGATCCTTTCCACGCTGGAGGCCTATCGCAAGGAACTGCCCGAGGCGGACGCCGGCCACCCGCTCTTGACATCACGCGATGAGCCATGGCGGCTGGCTGGCTCGTGGTCCGTGCGCCTTTCCGGCGGCGGCGATCATCACGCCGCGCATATTCATCCCTCCGGCCTGATCTCAAGCGCGCTGTATATCTCGGTGCCGACGAGCGATCCCTCGGACCAACCCGGGTGGCTCGAACTCGGGCGACCGCCAAGCGACCTTGGCCTGGACCTAGAGCCATTGGCCACGCTGGAGCCAAAAGAAGGGCATTTGGCCCTGTTTCCCTCAACGCTTTATCACGGCACGCGGCCCTTCGAGACGCCATCGAGTGAAGCGCGCCGTATGACAGTCGCGTTCGATGTTATTACGAAAGCACACATGACGTAACACCGGTGAAATCACAGGATTTTCCAACGCCCCTCGGAGTGTTGCGATAAAGCGTTGCAGGGCGGCGACCAGACGCCCCTCCCCCACCGGATTCACAGTGTTGCAACATAACTACACCCCTGTCGCATTTTTTGAATTTCGATGAGCGTCGCTTTCCTTGCAGGGGCGAAAAGTTCATTTCGCGCTGGAGGCCAAGCCTTTGGTTCATTCGCGCACGGGAGCGCGCTGTTTGCCGCCGAAGGTTTAGCCCAAAAGAGGCGGGAGACAGGGTGAATGACTGAGCACCCTTCTTCATCCGTGAAAATGGCCCGGCGCCTCGCCGTCTGGCCGCATTATGAGGGTAAGAAACCTATGAGAAAGTCCACACAACTGCGATTGAGCGCTGGCTCGTTCGCTGTCGGCCTTGCGCTGGCGGCGACCCCGTCCTTCGCGCAGGACGCAGAGACCGAAGAAATGGTCGAAGCCGATGCGATCATCGTTACCGGTTCACGCGTCACCGATCCCAACCTTCAGCTGTCGAGCCCGGTTGCGGCCGTTAGCGAAGAAGAACTGACCCTGCGTCAAACCAACAACGCGGAACAGTTCCTGCGCGAACTGCCCGGCGCTGTGCCGAGCATCGGTTCGGCGGTGAACAACGGCAACGGCGGCGCCGCCTTCGTTAACCTGCGCGGCATTGGCTCGCAGCGTAACCTCGTGCTGCTCGACGGTCGTCGCTTCGTCCCCGCTGACGAAACCGGCCGTGTCGACCTTAACAACATCCCGCTCGCCGTGATCGAGCGGACCGACATCCTGACCGGTGGTGCTACCACGACATACGGTGCGGACGCGGTTTCGGGTGTTGTCAACTTCATCACCAAGCGCGACTTCGCCGGTATCCAGGCTGATTTCAGCAGCACGGTCACCGAAGAAGGTGACGGCGAAATCCTGCGTTCGGAAATCACCATTGGTGCCAACTTCGACGATGGTCGCGGTAACGCGGTGTTCAGCATCGGCTATCAGGACCAGAACGAGGTCTTCCAGGGCGACCGTGACTTCTCGATCTTCAACGTCAGCTCGTTCTCGGGCAACGCGGGTGGTTCGTCGAACTCGGTTCCGGCCAACATCGTCTTCACCGGCCCGGTCAACCCGGCCACCGACGCGCCGTTTGGCACCGTCACCGGTCAGATCAACGACGCTGGTACGGACATTGTCCCGGGGATCAACGCGGCTGCTGGCCCGTTCAACTTCAACCCGTTCAACATCTTCCAGACGCCGTTCGAGCGTTTCAACATGTACGGTTCGGCCAACTACGAAGTGTCGCCGTCGTTTGAGCTTTACACGCAAGGCGTGTTCTCGAAGAACACCGTCTCGACGATCATTGCGCCGGGTGGTTCGTTCTTCAACACGTACCAGTTGAACCTCAACAACCCGTTCATCCCCGACGCCATCGCGCAGCGCTTCGGCGACGCGCTTGGTCTGTCGGCAGCGGAATTCGCTGCGGCTCGCAACACGACGTCGGGCCCGACTCTGGCTGATGGTTCGGCCAACCCCGATTACGTTCAGTTCGGCACCCAGATCCGTCGTCGTACGATCGAAATCGGTACGCGTAACTCGGACTTCACCACCACGCTGTTTAACCTCGTGGCCGGTTTCCGTGGCAGCATCACCGACAGCATCGAATACGATGTGTTCGGCACCTACGGCGAATCCGAGCGTGTTCAGATCCAGTCCGGCTTTGCCCGTCTGCCGCGTCTGCAGCAGGCTCTTCTGGCTGTTCCCGATGGTGCGGGCGGCGCGGTCTGCATCGACGCTTCGGCTGGCTGTGCTCCGGTGGACCTGTTCGGCCCGGCCGGCGACCTCGGCAGCCAGGCTTCGCGCGACTTCGCGTTCAACCTGACGCAGCGCGTCTCGGACCGTTCGACGATCGGCACCGTGCAGGGCACCATCTATGGTGACCTTCCCGTCAACCTGTTCGCCGAAACGCCCGTCAACTTCGCTGTCGGCGCGGAATATCGTCGCTTCAGCACCAGCCAGGACGCCGACGAGGCTTCGCAGGCCGGTGAAGTGGTCGGTGGCGGCGCCGCTGACCCGGTGTTCTCGGGCGCTTACGATGTGTTCGACGTTTACGGCGAGCTTATCGTTCCGATCGTCGAGAACGTGCCGTTCGCTGAGCAGCTGACGCTCGACCTTGGTGGTCGCTATTCGAACTACGAGCTTTCGGGCAACGAGTTCACCTGGAAAGTCGGTCTGACCTGGGAGCCCACTCCGGGCCTCACGTTCCGCGGCAACTTCCAAAAAGCGGCGCGTGCCCCGAACATTGGTGAGCTGTTCTTCCCGGTCACGACCGGTCTGACCAACCTCGCCATCGATCCGTGCGCAGGCGCTGCCCCGACGCAGAACGCGCAGCTCGCTGCCGTCTGTATCGCTCAGGGCGCTCCCGCTGCGATCGTCAACGCGGGCCTGATCAACCAGCCGCCGGCTGGTCAGATCAACCAGACCACGGGTGGTAACATCGCGCTCGACACCGAGCAGGCGGAAACCTACACGATCGGTGCGATCATCCAGCCCGCTACCCTTCCCGGGCTGACGGTCGCGATCGATTACTTCAACATCAAGGTTGACGACGCGATCACGGCTCCGGCTGTGGGCGACATCATCGGCGGTTGCTACACCAATGGCGCGCTTGATTTTAACGCAAACGAGTTCTGTCAGTTGGTCAGCCGTTCGCCGACGACCGGTGAAATCGCCGGTGCGGTCAACGAAGTTCCGGGTCTTCTCCGGAACCTCACGAACCTCGGACGGATCGCCACCGACGGTATCGATCTGCGTGTCAATTACGGCACGGACCTCAACGAAGACCTGACGCTCAACATGAGCTTTGAAGGTACGTGGACCAACGAGAACCGCTTCCAGGCAATCGCTGGCAGCCCCGACTCGCTGTTCCGTGACTGCGTTGGCTTCTTCTCGACGAACTGCGGCTCGATCCAGCCGGAATTCGTGTTCAACCAGCGCACGACGCTCAGCTTCATGGACGAGTACTCGCTCTCCTTGCGCTGGCGTTATCTGTCGGGTGTTGAGCAAGAGCCCGACGATATCCTGAACGGCAACGGTGAAGCGTTCATCGGCAACTCGCCCACCTTCGGCGATGTCGACTTCACTGAAATCCCGGCGGAAAGCTACTTCGACCTGTCATTCCAGTGGGATGTCATCGAGAACGTGCTCTTCACCGCGACCGTCACCAACCTGTTCGACAACCAGCCCGCCGTGGTCGGTTCGAACATCGGTTCGACCGCGTTCAACTCGGGTAACGTCTATCCGTCGACCTACGACACGCTGGGTCGCCGTTACACCGCTGGTGTCCGCTTCACCTTCTAAGGTGAACGCGTCAGCGTGGCTGACAACAAAGAGGGGGCTGGTCTTCGGACCGGCCCCCTTTTTCGTGTCTCATGTCCGCTTAACGGCCCAGCCTGATCGCCGGACGTCCCTTGCGTCCAGACCAACGGGTTTGCCCCACCCTTTCGAGAAGAGCGCCGCTGTGTTATGCCCTTTGTGTAAATAAACAGGAGGATATTCGTGATTATCACTACGCTCACCGCGAGCTTGTTCTTTATGCAGGCGTCTCCAGAACCCGAAACCGGGGTGCAAAAGGCCGCTGACACGCAGGAAACCCTCTCGCAAGACGAGCAGCCCGGCCCGCCTGCCGAGCCCACTTTTGATCCCAGCATCAACGTGGTCGAGGAAAAGCCGGAAAAGATCACGGATCGAAGCCACCCCGACTTTGTGCGCTGCAAGAGCGAAGCGGTCATCGGTTCACGCGCACGGCGCAAGCGCACCTGCATGACCAACCGCGAATGGACCCTGGCTCAGCGCAAAGGCAACGAATTGTCGCGCGACATCGTGCGCGACACGCAGCCCGGAATGCTCTTCGAACGGCCCGCCGGCTGATAATTACGTCCCCGATAGCGCGCGCGCCAAGGCGGCCCCTCCCGGCACACACACTTAGATTGGAGAAACCCCCGTGCTCTTCACTTCCCTCGTCACCAGCCTTTTCCTGATGCAAGCGGCACCGGAACCGCAAACCGACACGCAGGCCCAAGCGCAAGCGACCGCCGAAGACGCGGCCGAAGAAAAGGCGCAACCGGGCCCGCAGACCTCGACCGAACCGAATATCGATGTCGTCGAGGAAAAGCCCAAAAAGATCACCGACAAACGGCATCCCGACTATATCCGCTGCAAGAGCGAGGCCGTGATCGGATCGCGCGCACGCCGCAAACGCACCTGCATGACCAACCGCGACTGGGAACTGGTCCAACGCCGCGGCAACGAAGCCAGCCGTGACTTCGTCGATCAAAACCAACCCGGCTTTATGAGCGGTCAGGGCGGTTGAGCCTTTTTACGAGGGATGGATTATGATGCTTCTTACACTTAGCGCCGCCGCGCTGATGACGCAGACGGCGCCCCTTGCCGCGCAGGATCAGCCCTCCCCCACGCCGCAAGAGGCTGCCCAGCCCGTGGCCCGACCCGATGAAGCGGACGCGCAGCACAGCCCGGCTAAGCCTGCCGCGGAGGCGCGCAAGATCACGGACAGGAAACACCCCGACTACGTGCGTTGCAAGCGCGAGAGCGTGATCGGCTCGCGCGCCAAGAGTAAGCGGACCTGTATGACAAACCGCGAATGGGCCCTCGTAGAGCGGCGCGGCAACGAACAGTCCGCTGAATTCATGGGCGACAACTTCGCCGCCGGTCTTTATTGATCTTTCCACCACACGAAATCCGGCTCTGCGACGTGATGTCGAAGGGTCGGGACGCTCAGGGAAGAGGCTTGCCATGAAGACGCTTACGATGTTCCGCCCTTTGGTTGTCGCAGGACTTGCATCCTTGGCGCTCACATCAGCGGCATCGGCCCAGGACAGCGATGAACTCGCCTCCAGCCCGCTGGTCGATAAGCTCGCCACCTGCACCGCGATCACTGACAACGCTGAGCGGCTTGCATGTTTCGATCGCGAGGTCGGCGCCTTTGTCGGCGCGGCAAACGAGGGCGACGTAAAGGTCGTCGAGAAGGAAGAGATCAACAAGGCGCGCCGCAAACTCTTCGGATACAGCGTGCCCGACGCCGGCATATTCAAGGCCAACAGCAAGGAAGAGAAAGAGGCCTCCAAGCGCCTCACTTCCACCATCACCAAAGTGCGTCAGGTCTCGGCCAAGGAATGGCATATCTGGATCGAGGAAGGCGACGCGCGCTGGCGCATGAAGAACAATTCGATCCGCTTCCGCGCGCCCAAGGTGGGCGACACGGTCGAATTCAAGCCCGCGACCATGGGCACGTACTGGATCCGCGTGAACGGCCGCAAAGGCGTGCGCGGCAACCGCGTGGGTTAAAGTCTAGGGCTGCCCGTTGCGAAGCGCCTCAAGCGGAACGAGATCTGAGAACAAAAGGCCCGGGACGCTGATCAGCGTTCCGGGCCTTTTGATTGCTTGTGGGCTCTGGCGCGGGCTCACCGCCCGCGCCAGAGCCTGTGAACGGTTATAGCCCGCCGGGACCGCAGTCGTTCGCCAGGAAGTCTAGCATCTTGGTGTAGAACTGTTGCTGGTGGTTATACATCAGCGTGACGTAGAAGTGGTCCGCGTCGTCAAGAGTGACGAACTGGCCGGTCTTGCCAGTCTTTTCGAACTCCTTCTTGTAGTCGGTGTAGTGGTAGTACAGCACGCGGCTGTCGTCTTCACCGTGCACCATGAGCAGCGGAATATTCACCTTCTGCACTTCGTTGATCGGGTTCACGCCGATCATGCCGCGGCGCTGCGCCCAATCGTCGAGCGCTTTGGGCGAGTTGCTGCCACGCCGCTGGCGATAGCTTTTGGCCGGGTCGGCCACAGCTGCACCAGCGATGGCGCATTGGTAGATTTGCTCTTCACGGCTAAGCGCCACAAGAGCGGCGTAACCGCCATAAGACCACCCGAACATCGCGATGCGATCGGGATCGACCAGGCCCTGCTCAACGAGGTAAAGCGCGCCGTCGTCCTTGTCGTCCTGCATCGCGCCGCCATGCTCGCCATAGCCGCCGTCAAAGTGATCTTTGCCCCAACCAACGGTCATACGATAACCGGGTTGCAGCACCATATAACCAGCGCTGGCGAGCAATTGGCCCCACTCATCGTAACTCACAACTTCGGACACGTGCGGTCCGCCATGCGGCATGACAACCAGCGGGAACGGCCCCTCGCCCTTTGGCTTGGTCACGTATCCAGGGATCATCTTGCCATCACGGGCCGGGTAACGGATGTACTCGACCTCGGCGAGGTTGTCTTGGTTTAGCAGTGGGTTACGACTACCCAACTTCGCAAGCTTGCCCTCCTTGACAAGCCAGAACGAACCGGGATCCTGCGGTCCGCGGTTGGTTACGATCATACGCTTACCATCGTTCGAACGGCTCGAAATACGCACCTGATGCGCGTAAGGGATCTGCTTTTCGAGAGCTTCGTAAAGCGCCTTTTCGTTCTCGTCGAACCAGTGGCGCTCCCATTTTTCACCCGGATATTGCGCGTAAGCGATCGTGTCACGGCCCGGGATCGAATGCGTCCCCACGCTCATCACATCGGCGTTCTCGTCTTGGAACAGCTTCTTGCCGAATTGACCGGTTTCAAAGTTGAATTCCCACAAGGCGGCCTTGTCCTCGCCGTTGCGCGCTTCGATCATGTATCCAAGATTAGGGTTGTCCGGGCTGATGTGCGCCAGACCCTGAAATTGGGTCAGGAACCGGTAGAGGTTCTCGTGATCATCCGCGTCATAGACTTCGCCGAACTGCGTCCAGTTGCTGTCTCCCGGCTTGCGGTAGAATGTCTTGACGGTGTTGTCGGAATCAAAGCCGGTCGCAAAGCGCGCGTTGCCCTGATTGTCAAAAGTGATGTTACCGTATTTGCGCGTGCCCTTCATCACAAGGCTCTTGGTGCCCTTGACGAGGTTCAGTCGGTAATAGCTGCGCGGACGAAAAGCCGCGTTCGGGTCAACGCCTGTACCGCCACGCACCGCATTACCAGCCGCCACAAGCACGGTGTCCGGCTCATCCGGCAATTCGTTTACAATGCTGAAACTGTCGCGGATCGTGGTGAATTTGTTGTTTTCCAGATTGTACGAATAGGTCAGGTAATCGCGCGTATCATCTTCGGGGCCACGCACCTTTTCGCGGCGTTGCTGCCATGCGGTGCCAAACACAAGATTGTTTGTCACCCAGCGCGCGCTGTTGATTTCCATGGGGTCGGCGTTGAGGCGGCGCAGCGGCTTGCTCAAATCATCGACGTCATAGATTTCGAGGATGTATTCGCCTTCGCGCGATTCCACCTTGTGGACTAGCAGGTGCTTGCCATCCGGGGCCAGGTCGACCGCGTTAACCACATCGCGCAGCGCCCAGACATCGATGGGAACGGAGGACGTGCCTTTGGCCTGAGCCTGAGTTTCGGACGGAGCGGAAACGCTTAAGCCCAGAACGGAAACGCCGGCCAGAACGGCCGCCGCTGAAGCTTTGATAAATTTCATCGGGTGCAACCCTCTTTTGCTGAAAACAGTGAGTGTTCACACGAGCCACGCCAGCCTCCATTCCAACGCGTTCGCATGAGCGGATTAAAACAAAAAAGCGACCTCTCAGCAAGTGTGAGAGGCCGCCTTTTTTGGCTAAATTCCGCCGTTTTTCTTAGAAACGGTAGAGGAGCTGGCCGAAGAATTCACGACCGTTGAGATCGTAAGGTCCACCCAGAGCCGTGTTCGAGATCTGGAGCACGCCCGAACGCGGTGAAACCTGCGGCGGAGGCGTATCGAAGATGTTACGAACACCCACGATGATACGCAGATCATTGTTGTCCCAGCGGACCGAAGCGGTGTGCTCGAAATACTCCGGCGCCGTACCGATCGGCTGGCAGAAGGTTCCGTCGCCCGCGACGTTGCCCTGAGGACCACCGGCGCCAAGGCAGGTCGGCGAGAACACGTTCAGGTCATCACCCGCCGCGTTGGTCGTGGGACCGTTGGGCGAGGGGTTGCTGAACGCATCACCGAACAGACGCGGGATTTCAACACCGTCGAGAAGAACGGTTTCAAACGCCTGGTTGACCGCATCGACGTAGCGGATCTGATAGGTGAACAGGAAGTCATCCCAGCGCACCTGACCCGTCACGCGACCCGTCCAATCCGGGAACACGAAGCCGTTGATCTCTTGCAGATCGTTTTCGATGACGTCGCCGTTATCGGTCGTCAGCAGGTTGGTCCGCTCGATCAGCTTGTTCGCCACGAAGTTGAGCGACAGATCGAAGGTCTCGCCACCAATCGTCACCGGATAACCGAACGTGGTGTTGATATCGAGCCCACGCACGCTTTCCTGGTCACGGTTAAGGAAGCCGGCCTGAACGCCGCTGATCAGCTGGCGGCTGTCCGCCGAGTCGATCTCAATGCGATCACAGAACTCCGACCGCTGCTCTTCTTCACGGAAGTAGCAGTCACCAATGATGAAGCCCGCGGTCGGTTCAATGATCGCGTCCTTAATCTTAATGTCATAGTAGTTGAAGTTGAACGCAAAATCGAAGCCACTGGCGAAGCTTTCCTCGAAAGCGAAACCGGTAGTGATCGAACGCGAGGTTTCCGGGTCGATGTCGAGCGAGCCGCCCTGCGTGATTTCACCCGAAACCGCCTGAATGGTGTTCAGACCTTCGGCATCGATACCCACGCGGGTGGGATCGCGGCCTTCGCGGATGCAGTTGCGCAGAACGAAGTCGGGACGCTGGTCGGTCGATTCGTTGTACGCACCGTTGACGAAAGCATCGTCGGGAACAGCGCAGGGGTCACCAATCGTCACAAAGCCCGACTGACCGCGCAAGAAGTTCTCACGCAGGTTCGGCGCACGGAACGACGTGCCGTAGCTGAACTTCAGGAGCAGCGGAGAAACCGGACGCCAGCCGCCTTTGACAGCGAAGGTGCCGTTGGTGCCGTAGAACTCTTCGTCGGTAAGACGACCCGAAAGGTTAAGGGTCAGTTCTTCGACGAGGGTTTCGCCAGCGATCAGCGGAATGTCGACTTCGCCGAACAGTTCGCGGATCCACTTCGAGCCGTTGGCGCCGCCATCAGCGAAGAAGCCGAAGAACAGACCGTTCGAAGCGCCAAGGCTGGGATCGGAGTCGATCGAGTCTTCGCGCCACTCACCACCGAGCACCACGCCGACCGGGCCAGCGGGCAGATCGAACAGGTCACCCGTGACATAAGCTTGAAGCATGATCTGTTCGTAGGTCGTGTCGAAGGTGCGATCATCGAAGACGTAATCGCGCTCAGCCTGCGTTGCGAAGTCACCGATGGCTCCAGTCAGAACGCTCGGCGCGAGCAGGTTGACTGCGGTACACGCGCCCGGGTTGAGGTCCGGAGCGGCGAGGCCGGGATTGGCGAGAGCGGTTGAGTCGCAAACACCGATAACCTGCGGGTCGCCGAAGAAGGCGAAGGGGCGGAAGTTCTGATCGTAGTCGTCAGCGATGCCGTCGCCATCATTATCAACGATACCGTCGCCGTCGTAATCGGCGGTCGGATCGAGGCCGATGGCGAGAGCGAGACGGTCTTCACGGATACCGAGGCGCGAGGCCTTACCTTCCGAGCGCGAGTAGACACCCGAAACGTCAAAGGTCCAGCTCGGCCCGATGAAGGGCAGGTCACCGCGCACACCGAGCACGCCGCGATACTGCTCTTGCAGAACGTCAAAGTTGTTACGGTCGCCGCGAATGGCCGCAACCGGCTGGATCGGAACCGGGAAACCGGTCGAGAGCGGGCCGAAAGCCGTTCCAAAGCCCGGATCGAACTGCGCCTGGAAGGCGTTGTCCGCCGCGCGGCAATCCACACCGTTGGGGTTGCTGGTGATGTTGCACGGGTTAAACGGGTTCACGTCCGGCACCGTCGGGAAGATCTGCGGATTGCCCGCGCCCGAGTTGGTGATGTCGGCGCGGGTGTACTGCGCTTCGAAGTAAGGCGTGATGTTCGCCTCGCCCGGGAAGGTGTACTCACCATAAGCGAAGACGTTGATCAGTTCCTGGCGCGAGATAAACGTGCGGTCGAGTTCCGCCTCGCTCGCGTTGACGTTCACGTTCTGGAAGTCAACGTCGCGGATGCCATCGCCGTTGGAATCAACGTCGACGCCGCCGAACGTGGTGTTCTCAGCAAAGCCGAGACCCGGAATGTTGGCAATGTTGCCGTTGGCCGGGAAGTAGACCGAGCCCAGACGGTTGAACGGCAGAATGATACGGCCGGAAATGCCGGAGATGATGCACTCACTCTCGGAAACCGAGACGCCCGGCGTGCGATCCTGAACCGCCGCGTTGTCAGCAAGGCCGAGGCGGAAAATTTCGCCCGCTTCGCTTTGTTCGAGGTTAGTCGTACAGCCACGAAGGAAATCGCGGTCCCGGACCTGAACTTCGTCACGGAATTGGTATTCCGCACCGATACCAAAGACGGCGCGGTCGGTGGTGAAGCCCCACGCCGCACTGACTGTGTAGTCTTCGCCGGCACCCTGAGGATTGATGTCGCCATTGGCCTGGAGCTCAAGACCATCAAAGTCTTTACGCAGGATGATGTTCACGACACCGCCGACAGCGTCCGAACCGTAAACCGACGAAGCGCCGTCGGTCAGCAGGTCGTACCGGTCAACGAGCGTCGCCGGGATCAGGTTGATCGACGGGCTGCTGGGCGCGCCTTCCACACCTGAGGGAGCCAAGCGACGGCCGTTGACCAACAGAAGCGTGCGTCCTGCACCCAGACCACGAAGGTTGATGGTCTGCGAACCAGGACCGTTATCGAGAACGAAGCCCTGGAAGGTCGCGTCGATTTGCGTACCGGTGGCCGCTTCTGAACGTTGAAGGATCTGGGCGGGGTCAAAGGCACCAACCGCCTGCTGGTTTTCGGTGCTCAGCACCTGCAGCGGGGAGATCGAAGAATAGGTGTCGCGGACAATGCGCGAGCCGGTCACCGTGATGCGGCCCGCTTCGCCCGTGCCGGTGCTATCAGTCGAGACGTCGACCTGCTCTTCTTCCTCTTCGGCCTGCTCGTCTTCGACCTGGTCCTGCGCGGCGACGGGGCCGGCGATCACAAACGCGAGAGCGGATGCGGAGAAGGCCAGTGCCTTCAGGGAATTGGTGTGAAATGTCTTCATGATGACTCCAGTTGCGACAACCGAAGCTTTCCTCGCGCCAACAGCCCCCGCCGCACGCGATGTACGGTGAAGCCCCCTTGTTGGGATCGCGATTTAGCCCCTGCGATGACGGTTTTGTGCAATAGCGAATTTTTTAAGTCAAAGCGGGTAAGCGCCTTGACGCAATTTTCGCGGGGCTGTGACGTTAATCCCACATACAGAATTGGTGTTTTGCATTTTTCATCGACCGATTGCGCGCATTTGCGCAATAAAAGACGCCTTCGACGTAATAACACGTACTTTGGCTCGCACGGTCAAATCCGCGTCATGAAATGGCGACGCCCAAATCCGGGCTTTGAGCGTAACCTGAGTCGCTATTCGTCGAGCGATATCTGCAGTTCGCCATCGCCTTCGTCGATTTTCACCGTCGTTCCATCGGGAATAATGCCTTCGAGCAGCTTCTCCGCCAGCGGATCCTGCAGATAGCGCTGCACCGCGCGTTTGAGCGGGCGCGCGCCATAGACTGGATCGTAGCCCACCCTACCCAGCCAGCGCAAAGCGGCTTCGGTCAGGTCGAGCGTGATCTTGCGATCATCGAGCAGCTTTTGCACGCGCTTGACCTGAATCGCCACGATCGGAGCCATATGTTCGAGCGCCAGGCGGTGAAACAAGATGATTTCATCCAGACGGTTGAGGAATTCGGGGCGGAAATGCCCGCGCACCACGTCCATCACCGCGTCTTCGACATCGGCGACCTCGCCATCATCCGGCATGTTCGCAAGATGCTGGCTGCCCAGATTTGATGTCAGAATGATCAGCGTGTTGGAGAAATCGACCACGCGGCCCTGCCCGTCGGTCAAGCGGCCGTCGTCGAGCACTTGCAACAGGACGTTAAAGACATCGGCGTGCGCCTTCTCGACCTCGTCGAACAGCACGACCTGATACGGGCGGCGACGCACGCTTTCGGTCAGCACGCCGCCTTCGTCGTAACCAACATAGCCCGGAGGCGCGCCGATCAGCCGGGCGACCGAGTGCTTCTCCATGAATTCGGACATATCGATGCGGACCATCGCCTGGTCATCATCGAACAGAAAGCCCGCGAGCGCCTTGGTCAGCTCGGTCTTGCCCACGCCGGTCGGCCCGAGAAACAGGAAGCTGCCGAGCGGTCGGCCCGGATCCTGCAACCCGGCGCGCGCACGGCGCACGGCCTTGGAGACCGCCTTGATGGCCTGAACCTGCCCGATCACGCGTTTGCCCAGGATGCTCTCCATATCGAGCAGCTTCTCGCGCTCACCCTCCAACATTTTGTCGATGGGGATGCCGGTCCAGCGGCTGACGACGCTGGCGATGTCTTCTTCGGTCACTTCCTCGCGCAGCAGCGCGTCGTCGGTGAGGTCTTCGGCTTCTTCGAGCTGCTTTTCGAGGCTCGGGATCGTACCGTAGGAAAGCTCGCCCGCTTTCGCGAGATCGCCTTCGCGCTGGGCTTGCTCCAGTTCAAGGCGCGCGGCGTCGAGCTCTTCCTTGATACGGCCTTCGGCTTCGATCTTGTCGCGCTCGTTTTGCCAGCGCGTGGTCAGTTCGGCGGATTCCTGCTCCAGCTTGGCGAGCTCTTCGCGCAGGGCGGTCAGACGGTCGCGCGAGGCGGCGTCGTCCTCTTTCTCCAGCGCGGATTCCTCGATCTTGAGCTGGATGATCCGGCGGTCGAGCTCGTCGATCTCTTCAGGCTTCGATTCGACTTCCATGCGGATGCGGCTCGCCGCCTCGTCCATCAGGTCGATGGCTTTGTCGGGAAGGAAGCGGTTCTGGATATAGCGATCGGAAAGACGCGCGGCGGCGACGATGCTGCCATCGGTGATGCGCACGCCGTGGTGCAGTTCGTATTTGTCCTTGATACCGCGCAGGATGCTGATCGTGTCCTCAACGCTCGGCTCTTCGATATAGACCGGCTGGAAACGCCGCTGGAGCGCGGGGTCTTTCTCGACATATTTCTGATATTCGTCGAGCGTGGTGGCGCCGATGCAGTGCAGCTCGCCGCGCGACAGCGCCGGTTTGAGCAGGTTGGAGGCATCCATCGAGCCTTCGCTCGCGCCCGCCCCGATCAGCGTGTGCATCTCGTCGATGAACAGGATGATGTTGCCATCCGCGTTGCGTACCTCATCAAGGATCGTCTTGAGGCGTTCTTCGAACTCGCCGCGATATTTCGCGCCCGCGATCAGAGCGCCCATGTCGAGGCTCATCAGTGTGCGGCCTTTAAGGCTATCGGGCACGTCGCCATTGGCGATACGCAGGGCGAGACCTTCCGCAATCGCAGTCTTACCCGTGCCCGGCTCGCCAATGATAGCGGGGTTGTTCTTGGTCCGGCGGGCGAGGATCTGGACGGTGCGGCGAATTTCCTCATCACGCCCGATTACCGGGTCAAGCTTGCCATCGCGCGCGGCCTGCGTGAGGTCGCGGGCGAATTTCTCCATCGCATCGTAATTGGCCTCGGCGTTGGCGCTGTCTGCCTTCTTGCCGCCGCGCAGATCTTCGATGGCGGTGTTGAGGCTTTGCGGCGTCACACCCGCCGCCTTCATCGCATCCGCCGTCGCGCCCGGCGCCATGGCGAGCGCGGTGAGCATCCGCTCGACCGTCACATAGCTGTCGCCCGCCTTCTCCGCGAGTGTCTCGGCGCTGTCGAGCGCGCGCACCGCGTCGTTATCAAGGCCGGGTTGCGCCTGTGCGCCGCCGCCCGTCACCACCGGGATCTTGCCAAGCGCCAGATCGACCGCTGCGACCGCCTGCTTGGCATCGCCGCCCGCGCGCTGGATCAGTCCGGCGGCCATACCCTCATCATCCTCAAGCAGAGCCTTGAGCACGTGGACCGGGCTGATCCGCTGGTGGTTCATGCGAATGGCGACCGTCAGCGCGGACTGCAAAAAGCCCTTGGCGCGGTCGGTGAATTTTTCGAGATTCATGTGTTTAAAGACCCCTCACTTGGATAGCCCGTCTTACGTAGTGTTGCTAATCTGCAACACAAGGGTCGAGGAGAGATTTTCAGCAACAAAGCGCTCCTCTCAAATGGTGTGTTACCTGACTAGGTGGGTTGGTCAAAAGCTTTTGCAAGCGTCTTTGCAAACCGGGCCGAGGTCACGCTTGACCTGCCCCGCACGCGCCGCAATGATCCGCGCAGGGATTCTTGGGAGAGACACACCACATGAGCTTCGTCAAACGCGCCGGGATCGGCCTTGCCGTCCTGTTGGTCCTTGTGTTCATCACGCTGGCCACGTGGGAGCCGTTTATGGCGAGCCCGGCTTCGGCGGCGTCGGACCGCGCTTACCGCGCCGAGATCATTCGCGATGACTACGGCGTGCCGCATATCTATGGAAAGACCGACGCGGACGTTGCGTTCGGCGTGGCGATTGCGCATGCGGAGGACGACTTTTTCACCCTGCAAGATGTCGCGGCGATGTCGCGCGGGCGCTATGGAGCGATTGCGGGCGAGGACGGAGCCAAGGTCGATTTCCTCTTCCATCTGCTCGATGCAGGCGGCGTGGCCCAGCGCGAATATCCCGGCCTGCCCGCCGACACGCGCGCGGTTTACGAAGCCTACGCCGCCGGGCTCAACACTTACGCCGAGGATCACCCCGATGAGGTGAAGCTCGCAAACCTCTTCCCGATCAACGGAGCCGATATCGCCGCTGGTTTTGTTCTGCGTCAGCCGCTCTTTTTCGGTCTGGGCAATGTGGTTGGCCAGCTTGCCTCGGGCGAGCCGCTGCGCCGCGAATTCGGGCCAGACATTCCTGGCTTTCCGCGCCCCGACCCAACAAAGGTTGAAAGAGCGCCTGTCGCCGAAAATGCCGCCGACGAGGTCGCGCATTCGGGCGGCCTTGTGGTACCCTTGGGCGAAGAGGCCGACCACCTCGGCTCCAATGCCTTTGCAGTCGCGCCGCAGAAATCGGGCGGCCCCACCACCTTGATTTCGAACTCGCACCAACCGCTGCGCGGCGGCGTCGCGTGGTACGAATTGGCGGTGGAATCCGAAGAAGGCTGGCACATGACCGGGCCCAACTTTCCTGGCGTCCCCTTCCCCGTCATGGGGCACAACGAGAATCTGGGCTGGACCTACACGGTCAACCGCCCCGATCTGATCGATGTTTACAAGCTTGAGATGGATGAAGCGGGCAAGCGCTACAAGCTCGACGGCGAGTGGCGCGATCTGGAAACCAAGCGCGTGATCCTGCCTGTGCGTATGGGGCCGGTCATCCTTCCGGTGATCCAGCGGATCCACCGCTCCGTCCACGGCCCGGTGATCGAGAACGAGGAAGGCTTTTTCGCGGTGCGCTTCCCGCTGATGAACAGCGTGGCGCAGCTGGATGCGTTTTATCGCCTGGGCCAAGCGACCGATATGGACGAATGGATGGGCGTCTATGAGCGGATGAAGATCACCAACTTCAACGTCCTCTACGCCGATCAGACCGGCAATATCGGCTATATCTACAACGCCACGTTCCCCGATCGCCCCGCTCTGGAGGAAACGCCAGCGAACTGGCGCGGTGTGCTGGACGGGTCGCGTTCAGACCTGATCTGGGAGGGCACGGTGGGTTTCGACGCCATGCCCAAGGTCATCAATCCCGCTTCGGGCTGGCTCTACAACGCCAACAACGAACCCTTCACAGCGGCCGGCGAAGGAAGCGACCTCTCTCCGGAGGATTTCTCCCCGGTACTGGGCGTTGAGCGCAAGCAAACCAACCGTTCACGCCGCGCCTACACACTCATGAGTGCCGCAGAGGTGCTCGACCGTGAGACGTTGGAAGCGATCAAATACGACACCGCCTACGAACGTGAGAGCTATGTCGAGGCGATGATGACGGCGCTGGAGGGGCTCAAAGCGGACGGCGATGTTGCGAAAGCCCGCGATCTCTTGCTCGACTGGGACTTTACCTCGGATAGTGAAGGGTCTGCGGACGCGCTCGCTTATCTCATGCTGCGTGATTTCATGTCGGCGGAATACCAGAACCGGGGCGCCTATCCCGACATTCGCGAAGCGCTGACCAAAGCGGTGGACCACCTGAACGAGCATTTCGGCCGGATCGATCCGCCGATGAGCGAACTGGTGCGCCTGCGCCAAGGCGAGGTCGACCTCCCGCTTGACGGGGGCTCGGACACGCTGCGCGCGGCGACCACCTGGAAGGTCGAGGATGACGGGCGGCTCAGCCTCGTCCACGGCGACAGCTTCATCCAATGGGTCGAATGGCCCGCGCCCGGCGGCGAGAGCGAAGGCGAGGGTGAAAAAGGCGAAAAACGCGTCACCTCACGGTCCATCCAACCCTTCGGTCAGGCGACCACCCGGCCCGACAGCCCGCACTACACCGACCAGATGCAGCTTTACGTCGATCACAAGCTCAAACCCGTCCACTTCTGGCGCGAAGACGTCGAAGCGAACGCCAAGCGCCGTTATGTGGTTGAAGCGAACTGACACTGGTGTAAATACTCAGCGCAAGGCCGCACAAAACGCGCTCTTACAGACACAACCTCATGGGAGAAATGACATGGCAGTAGACGGCACGTACAACACCACCGTGAAGAGCCCGATGGGCGACCAGACCGGCAAGCTCACCATCAACGACAACGGCGACGGCACGTTTTCGGGCAAGATGGAAGGCGGCATGGGCTCGATGGACATCGACAGCGGCACCGTTGCGGGCGACACCGTGAAGTGGTCGATGGACATGACGGTCCCGATGCCGATGAAGCTCGACTGCGAAGCGACCGTTGACGGCGATACGATCAGCGGTTCGGTCAACGCCGGCGCGTTCGGCGCGATGCCGCTGACGGGCACGCGCGTCTAAACCTTTTCCGGGTTACGCAATCAAAAAGGGCCGTCGGGAGCGATCCCGGCGGCCCTTCTTTGTGCGGTATGCGAGCGTTGCGAACGTCGCGGTTCCGACGCCTAATCGACGGGCGGCATCCATTCGAATTTCATCAGCAAGGTGCGCTGGTTCGACGAGAAGTTATCATCGCTCACGATATAGAATGAGAGCCCCTCGCCTTCCTTGCGCGCCGCCAACCCTTCGAAATTGTCGACGCTGAGCGGCGGGCGCAGCGTGGCGATCTCCATCCGCTCACCGGTAAGCGTGTGCGCCACAATCGCCGCGCTGTTTCCGTCTGCGGGCGAATAGGAGCGGAAGAGCACGGCGAAAGCGTCATCCGACACTGCAACGGCGTCGGTGGGCACCCCGCCCAGCGTGGCCACCGCCTCGCTTGGCGCGACGGCAAAGGGCGTGACATCCGCACCACCCGCGCGAGACAGCGCGCAGTTGGCGCGGTCCGGGGTTGCCTGTCGTTCAGCGCAGATCAGACGCGCACCACCCGTCCTCGCCATCGCTTCGAGCCCGCCATTGCTCTCCAGATCGCCAAGCGCCTCTAGAGGATCAATCGCGGAGCGCACGGGCGGCTGATCGAGGCCGCCCGCATACACCCAGACGCGATGGTCGCGCTCGAAACCGATGGCCCACGCGCCTTCGGCTGTGCGCTCCAGACTTTCGCTGTCGCCCTGCTCCTTGCCCGTCAGAGCCTCGCCCGAAAGGCCGAGCAAATCACTCGTCTCGATGGTCTCAATGCCGACCAGACGCCCGCCCTTCTCAATCGGCGTCATCCAGACAAAGCGCGCGTCATCAGTGAGCGCCAGTAGCCGCCCAGATGCCTCATCCCAGCGCAGCGCCGACAGCCCGCCAATATTCCGCCCCATCCGGGGAATATCGAGCCCGCCGCGATAGACCAGCGCGCCAACGCGTTCCTGCTCGGGATCGTCGGGGCTGAGAGGGACTGAAACGATCCGCTCATCCACCGCTTCGCGCCATTGCATAAACCCCGCAAACGCGGCCACACACAGCGCGATGGCGGCGGCAAGCCAATAGACCGCGCGGCGGCTGGATAGAAGAGTGCGAGGCATGAAACGGTCCTTGAAGCTTGAGGGCGGTGTTTTGGCACTGCGCCGACCACACGGCTCGGCCTCACCGATGCGCCGACCAATACAGTTGCATCGCTCCGCGCCCAAGGCGTAATACGCTGCGCATGGAGTATCTCTTCGTCGTTACCTATGGCCGTTCGGGATCGACCGTGCTTTTGAACCTGCTCAACGCGATTGATGGCTATTGCATTCGTGGCGAGAATGGCGGTGTTCTGAACGCGCTGGCGGCCTCCCATTCACAGCTAAAGAAGGGGCGCGAGGCAAACGCGGGTCACAATGAAGAGCCGCACACGCCGTGGTACGGAATCTCCGAGACCGATCCGGACCGATGGGCGCAATCGCTTGCCGAAGTGTTCACGAGGGATATCCTGCAAACGCCGCCCGGCACGCGTGTGGCCGGGTTCAAGGAGATCCGCTACACGCCCGGAGCGCTTGACGAAGACGCCTACCGCGCGATGATCGATTTTCAGGCGAGCGCCTTTCCCACATCGCGTTTCATTTTCAACACGCGTGACAGTCAGGAGGTCGCAAAATCAGGCTGGTGGCCGCATTCAAAGATCCGCGGCGCGCGCGACGTGCACGAATTGGTTGCCATCTGCGATAAGCGCTTCGGCGAGAGCTGCGCGACCTTGGGGGAAAGAGCCTTCCTCATTGACTACGCGGATTACAATGGCAAGCCCGAGGGGTTCCGGCCGCTCCTGTCGTGGCTCGGCGAAGAGGTGCCGCGCGCGGATCTGGAACGGGTGTGCGCCAGAAAACTGGACCATGCCCCCACAAGCCCGCACAAGATGGCGGCCCGCAAATCCGGGCTGCGCCGGTTTTTCGGGCGCTAGATCCAGCGCCCGCTTGCGAGCCGGCAGACCGAGCGATCAGCCCAGCTTATCCTTCAGGATCTGGTTGACGACCTGCGGGTTGGCCTTGCCCTTCATCGCTTTCATCGTCTGGCCGACGAAGAAGCCGAAGAGCTTGTCTTTGCCGCCCTTGTATTGCTCGACCTTGTCCTGATTGTTCGCGAGGATATCGTCGATCGCGGCTTCGATCGCGCCGGTGTCGGAGACCTGTTTGAGCCCTTCGGTGTCGGCAATCTCGCCCGGCTCGCGGCCCGTTTTAAGCACGATTTCAAAGATCTCCTTGGCCTGGCCGCCGCTAATCTCGCTTTTGTCCTGCATGGCGAGGATAGCGGCTTGCCGCGCGGCGGTGGCGTGGGAGACGTCGGCGTCTTCGGCGCTCTCGTCCTTGACCGATTTGATGACGCCCGGCGCCACGGAAAGCGCCCAGTTCGCAACCTGCGTCGCGACATCGCCTTCGCTCTTTCCGGTCGCATCCGCGGTGGCCTGCAACAGGCTTTCAAACCGGGCAAAGGTCTCGACCTCCGCCGTCAATTCGCGCGCGTTATAAGGGGTGAGGCCGAGCTCCTTTTCGTACCGGACACGCTTGGCGTCGGGCAGTTCAGGCAGGCTCGCTCGGCATTCCTCAAGAAAGCTGTCTTCCAGCACCAGCGGCAGCAGATCGGGATCGGGGAAGTAGCGATAATCATGCGCGTCTTCTTTAGACCGCATCGTGCGCGTGGTTCCGGTGGCGACGTCGAACAGGCGTGTTTCCTGGTCCACCGTGCCGCCCGATTCCAGCACATCGACCTGGCGGTTGGCCTCGTATTCGATGACCTGCATAACAAAGCGCACTGAGTTCACGTTCTTCGTTTCGGTCCGCGTGCCCAGTTCCTCACCGGCCTTGCGCACCGAGACGTTGACGTCGGCGCGCATCGAGCCTTCTTCCATATTGCCGTCGCAGCTGCCGACATAGCGCAGGATCGAGCGCAATTTGCGCACATAGGCCCCGGCCTCGGCGGGCGAGGTCATGTCGGGGCGCGAAACGATCTCCATCAGTGCAACGCCGCTGCGGTTGAGGTCAACATAGGACATGGTCGGATGCTGATCGTGCATCAGCTTGCCCGCGTCCTGCTCAACGTGAATGCGTTCAATCCCGATGATCTTGTCCTCGGGAATGCCGCCCTTGTCATCCGCCTCGATCAGAAGCGATCCTTCGCCCACAAGTGGGTGATAGAGCTGGCTGATCTGATAGCCCTGCGGCAAGTCGGCGTAGAAGTAATTCTTGCGATCGAAGCGCGACCACGCATTGATCTCGGCCTCGATCG
>JBCCCM010000045.1:0-23444 GCA_039033515.1 Pseudomonadota bacterium | reverse complement strand
TTATGGCCCGCTGATTGCCCGGATCAATCGGCCCACGCGCTCTCATTCATGCGTGACGACGCTGATCCCCTCGCCCGCCGCCCACGCCGCGATATCCTGCCTGCCCAGCGCGCTCGCCATGAGGTCGGGGAACTGATCCGGCGTGCAGGCAAAGACCGGGCAGCCCAGCTCGGATAGGGCGGCGGCGTTCTGGGGATCATAGGAGGGCCGGCCATCATCGGACAGCGCAAGCAGCACGATCAGATTGACGCCTGCGTTCACCAAGGCCGCCGCGCGGGCGAGCATTTCACGCGCGTTGCCCCCTTCGTAAAGGTCGCTGATGAGGATCATGTTGGTTTTGGAGGGCACGCTGACCAACCCCTCGCAATAGCGCAGCGCGGCGTTGATATCGGTGCCTCCGCCCAACTGGACGCCGAACAGCACGTCAACCGGATCAGCCAATTGGTCCGACATATCGATGATCGCGGTGTCAAAGCAAACGAGCTTGGTCTCAAGCACGGGCAGCGAAGCCATGACGGCGGAAAAGATTGAGGCGTACACAACCGAGGACGCCATCGAACCCGATTGGTCGACGCACATAATCACGTGATCGAGATCGGCCTTGGCTTTGCTTTTGCGGCCAAACCCGATGAGCGTTTCGGGCACAATGGTCTGATAATCCTCCTGCCAATTGTGCAAATTGGCGCGGATGGTGCTGGGCCAGTCGATATCGGCGGGGCGCGGACGCCGGGTGCGCTGGCTGCGATTGATCGCGCCGCGAATGGTCTCCGACGTCTTGTGCGCCAGCCGCTTCATCAGTTTGTCCACCACTTGCGCCACCACCATGCGCGCGGTGTCCTTGGTCTTGTCCGGCATGGCGCCGCGCAGCGCGATCAGATCGGCGACGAGATGCACATCGCCTTCGAGTGTCTCGAGGAATTCGGGCTCAAGCAGCATGGCCTTGAGGTTCAAGCGTTCGAAGGCATCGCGCTGGATCACTTGAACCACGGGCGATGGGAAGAACTCGCGGATATCGCCGAGCCATTTCGCGACACGCGGCGCCGATGATCCAAGCCCGCCGCGCCGCGATTTGCTTTTGCCGCCCGGCGATGGCGCGTAAAGCGCGCTCAAAGCCCGGTCGATACGAAGGTCGGTTTCATCCAGCCCGTCCGGCTGATCCCCGCCCATGGCGAGGCGCCAGCGGCGCACACGCTCGGCTTGCGGGCTAAGGGGTGTTTCCTGGACGCCGTCCACAGACCCATCCTCCCGAGGCGTTTGATCATCGCTCATGCCTTGATCCCCATAATCGTGCGCAGCAGAGGCAGCGCCTGCTGCGTGAATTCGCTCGAGACGTCGCGTTCCCCGCCCGCGTTCAAATCGGGCGCGCCGGACTGCGTCGCGATCTCGCCCTTGCCTAGCGCGGCCAGAATGCGCTGGCGCCCGCTTTCGGCAAAGCCGGAAAAGCCGCGACGCAGCATCGGCAGGAGCTCAACGAGGCTCTCGTCATCAAGCGCCATCAGCCAGCCATCAAGCGCCGTCAGCAGCACCCGGTCCTGCAACAGCACCTCAGCGCCGCCCGCCAGAAAGCTCTCGACAAAAGCGCCCGCATCGCTGGGAGGGGCGGGCGGCGTCAGCGCGCGCGAAAGCACAGCAACCACATCGTCGATCGGCCAGACCACGCGGTCGTGCAGAATCCGCAAAGCCAGCCCGCGAACCGACGCGGCGCACCGATCATGGCCCGCGATAGCGGCGAGTTCGCGGTCCCAGATCTCGCTCAGATCGGCATCATCAAACAAGGTCAGCGCGCGGTCATATTCGCTCATGGCGCTGGCAAAGGCCGCCGCTTCGCCCGCTTCGATATCAGCGCATGCGCTGGAGGCGGCGGCGTTCACTTCGACCGCGAGCGCGCTGATGAGCGCGGACACTTGCTCCTTGGGAATGGGCCGCGCGGTGCCATAGCGCAGGATCGAAACCAGGGTCGGAACCGTTTGCATTAGCGCCGCAATATCCCCGCTAACCACGGCTGCGGCTTGCAAGCGGGTGATGGCGGCCTGCGCAGCGGCGGGCAGGTCGGCGAGCAGGCATGACGTGACCATCGCGGCGAGCTGCGTGACGTCGCCTGTTTCCTGCGCGCGCTGAACCGTGCGGTTTGCCGCTGCAATCTCGACCGTGGTTCCGTAGACCAAGGCTTCGGCAAGCTGGACCGACAGCGAAGGTTTCCATTCAATCCGCCAGGTTTCGCGGAACGTGCCGCGCCCGGCTTCGGCGTCGATCAGCACGCCCCAATCCACGCCGATTAAGTTCAAACGATGCAGCAGGGTCGATTTGAGCAGGCCCGCCTCGCTGCGCAAATCAAGGGCGATCTCGCGCGCGAGGTCTTCGGGCTTTAGCCGGCATTTCTTCTGCCAACGCTGCAAATCGAGCGCGAGCGGCATTTGCGGCACCGCTTCGTCAATCGCGCCGACGCGTTCGCCAATCAGCAGCCGCCGTTCAATCTGGCGCAAGGCGCCCTCGTCGCCGTGGCAAAGGGTGGAAAGCGTCGCGTCGTGCATCTCGGCAAGACCCGGCGTCGGCTCGCCGCGCATCGCGGACAGGGTCACCGCCATGCGCGCCGCCTCAATGGTGGAAGCAGATGCGACCGTCTGGCCTTCCTCGCGCATGGTCCCGGCAACTTGCGACTGCCAGCGCGCGGCAAAAGCTTCGGGCGAAAGCGTGTCTCCGCTTTCGTGGAGCCGCCACAAATGGCGATACCACCCCGGCGCATCGACGCCGGCGCCATAGCCCGAGGCGCTGGATAGCCGTGTGTCGCTCCACGGCACCCAGGCGGAATTGACCTTGACCTTGGGCAGGCCGCGAACGGCCGCGCGGTCGTCCGCCAGCTTCACCTTTGCGCGAAGGGCGGGCACGTGCCACGCGCCGACCACCACCGCGATTTCGCCGTCCGTGTCCTTTAGCGCTTTGCGCACAGCGAGGCGCATGAACGCTTCGCGCACCTCGTCCCGCTCAGCGCGGGCGCGGCCAAGGATGCCTTCCACCTCAGCCACGGCGCGCAATTCGGTTATGGCGTTCTCAATCGCGGCGAAGATTTCCGGGCCCGGACGGCTCGTTTCGATCATGGCGTGCCACCACGCCTCGCCGTCTGCGTAACTGGCGATCTCGGCCAAGGCGTCGAGTGGGTCACCGGTGTGGACTGGCGGCAATGCGCCCTCTTCAGAGTCGTCGTCGGCTTCACCTTCGCCTGAAGTGTCAGGAGCGGTCAGCCCGGCGCCTTCAAGCGCCAGCGAGTGCGCGGCGGGCCAATCGCAAAACCGCACCGGACGCCCGCGCGCGATGGCCCAGCGCAGCGCCTGCCATTCGGGAGAGAACTCTGCAAAAGGCGCAAAGATCGCGTTGGCAGGCTTATCCGCCTGATAATGCAGCATCGCCACAGGCGGCTTCATCCCGGCGAGCCCAGCGTATTGCGCCATCTTCTCGCCTTCGGGCGACCCTTCGATCAGCACCATCGCCGGGTCGAGCGCGTCCAGCGCCGCCAGCAAGCTGGCCGCAGAGCCGGGTCCGTGGTGGCGAATGCCGAAAAGATGCGCGCGGTCGCTCATGGTCGGCTTACATCACGTCGCGGATCGCCCCGTAGAGGTCGCTCCAGCCCTTGCGTTTGCGCACCACGTTTTCGAGATACTCCTGCAAAGCCACCGTGTCAGCGACCGGGTCTTTCACCACCGCACCCACAAGGTTCGCCGCCATCGCCTGCGCATCGATGGCGCCATCCCCGAAATGCGCCGCCTCAGCCCAGGAATTGATCCCGACCGAGATCGCTTCGGCGGTTGAAAGTGTGCCGCTAACCGTTTTGAGCTTGAGCTTGCCATCCAGCGTCTGCCCGCCGCGCAATTCGCGAAACAGGGTCACGATCCGGGCGATCTCCTGATCGGCGGGCGCGATTTCGGGCAGATCGAGGCTGGTGCCAATATCCGAGAGACGCTTTGTCACGATCGCGGTTTCCTCCTCGATTGTCGCGGGCGGCGGCAGGACGACCACGTTGAAACGCCGCTTCAAAGCGGAGGACAGCTCGTTCACGCCCTTGTCGCGGTTGTTTGCGGTCGCAATCACGTTGAAGCCGGCGCGCGCGTGGACCGCAGCGTCCAACTCAGGAATCGGCATCATCTTTTCAGACAGAACGGTGATCAGCGTGTCCTGAACGTCCGAGCCCATCCGCGTGAGTTCTTCGAGGCGGACGAGCGATCCCTCTTTCATAGCGCGCATCAATGGGGTCTCGACCAGAGCTTCATGGCTTGGCCCTTTGGCCAGCAGGGTGGCGTAGTTCCAGCCATAGCGGATCTGGTTTTCATCGGTCCCGGCGGTGCACTGGATCACACGGTTCGACGTGCCCGAGATCGCGGCGGTCAGATGTTCGGAAACCCACGATTTGGCGGTCCCGGGCATGCCCAAAAGCAGCAAGGCGCGATCCGTCGCCAAAGTCGCCACAGCGGTCTCGATCAACCGGCGATTGCCGACATATTTCGCCGATATCGGCGTTCCATCCCTGGCCGTGCCGCCCATGATGTAATCGACCGCGGCCTGCGGCGACATCGCCCAATTGGCCGGACGCGTGCGATCGTCATCCTTCTTCAGAGCGTTCAGCTCGGCTGCGTAAATCTCTTCAGCGGAGAGGCGCTGGCGGGTTTCGGTCATGGCTGTGTGTGTCCTTCGTCCAGACGGATCAGAATATCGGCAAGCAGGCCCGCGCGAAGCGTTTCGTCGGGCGGGAGATTGGCAAGGGTGCGCGCGGCGGCGGCCATCTCGATGTCGGGTGTCAAAGCGATGGCGGCGGTGAGGGCGGCAGCCTGATCGTGCTTCATCTTCAAAGCGAGCTTCAAGATGGCGCGCGCCTTCGATGACGGAATCGGCCCACCCATAGCGCGGTAAAGATCGACAAGATGGTGCGACATCAGGCCATCGGAACGCAGCCGATCAGGCATGGCTGCGGTGATCCATTCGCGTTTGTCGCTGGCGCTTACCAGCCCAAAGCTCTCCAGCCCGACCGAGACGCATCGCAGCCAGACATCCGGCGCGTGATCCGATGCAATCCGTTCAAGCAGTTCCCAGTTTCGCTCCGCACAAGCCGCAAAGGCGAGGCCAGCGAGCAAGGCGGCGTCATCGCGGCCCGCGCGAACGAGTTCATCCACCGACATCCCGACAGCCTCGGCCAGCGAGCTCGCCCGAACCGATCCGAAATTGAGCGCGAGCCAATCGTCCTGCGCGTTTTGCGTGCGCAGGTTGGCCGGCAATTCCAGCGCTATGAGAGTGCGTTTGCGCAGCAGGCCGACGCGGTCTTGCTTCATGCGCGAGACGAGCTCTTCGATCTGCGCTTGCGATGCGCCTGTGTCGGGCAGGCGCGCGAGCAAGCGGGTCACCGCCTGTTTGACCGAGGGCGCGCGATCCTTGGAGAGGCTTTCGAGAAAGGCGCGATCATCACCGCTCAAACCCGACGCCATCGCGTCCACCAAGCGCACGCGTGCTGGAGCGCGCTCCAGCGAGAGTTGCGTCTCGACTAAAGCGCGCGCCTTGGCCGGGTCGCTGCGGCGTAACTCGGCGATGAAATTGGCTTTGATCGCCGGCGTCGCCAGCGCCCAATTGCTCTCATCAACCCCGCTTTCGACGTTCCAGTAGTCGCTGGGAGCCGCGCCAGCGTCATCCGCTGGGCTTACGATGCCAAGCACCTCGGCGTGCTTTGCGACGAACGCGCTGAGCCGCGCCAGATCAAACGGGTGCAGGCGCCAACCCTTGCTCGCCACGCGGTTCGCAACGGCGAGCGCGGCCAAATCGTCCACCGAATTGCCCTTCCCCGTAACCAACCGCAGCAGCAAAGGGCGCACCGCAGCCGGGACCACGGGACGCGGATCGGGTCTGTGGACGACTTCGTCAAAGCTGAGCGGCGCGGCGGGCGGATCGAAGCTTTGCGCCTGCACCGCCAACGCCATCAAGCGCGAGGCCGTGTCGCTCTCGCCCGTCTCGATCCCTTCAGCCAGCGGACCAGAGGGGGTCAGCGGACGCCGTCCGGTCCCTTGCATGACCGCGCCAAGGATCGCGTCGGGGCTCATGAAGCGCTCCACTGACCAAGCGGTGTCGCTGCGGCAAGCGGGGTCAGTTCATAGCCATCCCACAAGGCGAACACGCTGATCTCGCCCGTCTCCATCAGCGGGCGCGCTTGTTCCTCAAACGAGGGCGCAATGGGCAGAGCAATGTCGCGCGCGCAGGCGAACAGCCGCCCTCCCGATGCGCGGACGCGAACGCCCGAGGCGCTGATCGGAAAGGCGTCGATCCACGGTTTTTGCGCCATCGCGTTCTGCCACAAGGCGATCTGATCGTGGAGAATCGCCGACGCGCCTTGCCACGGCGCGCTGTTGCTTTGCGTGCCGCGATGCTCGGCGATGTGCGCGCGCAGCGGCACGGGCGACGGGTAGAAGACAAGCTCAGCGTCAAGCACCTCGCCGCATTCGAACATCGTCCCGCTCGCCCCGCCAGACACCGGGATAAAATCGAGCAGGATCGCCTTGCGCCGATCCTCGCTTGTGCTCTCCAGCCAGGTTTCGATCCGCCGCAAGCGATCAGGCTGAACCTCGTCGCGTGTTGCCATAACGCGCCACTGCCCGGACATTCTGAGGTGTGACGGGTCGCTCGCCAGCGCCTCGCGGGTCACATTCCAGCCGATCGCCTGGCGCACATCTTCGCGCAACAGGTCGGGCAAATCATCCTGGCGCGCATAGGCCTGACCAATGAGGTAGGCTTTGCTCAGCGCACGCGCGGCGATGATCGGGCGGCGCGGTTCGTCGGCCTCGAACAGATGCGTGGGCAGCGCGGAGATGCGGTTCGCCAGACCGCCCGCCTTGGCATCGACCAACCGCTTGGCCAGCGTGTCGCAATCGGGCACGCAGCGCTGATCGAACCCAGCGAGACCGCGCTCAAGCTGGTCCTCGATCCATTGTTCCATCTCGGCAATGCCGCCCGCGATCAGATCCTCGCGCTTTTGGCGGTTGCGGGCCTTTTGCGCTTTGGCCTTGGCGATGTCTTCGGGAGTGAGCGGCTTGGGCGCGCTTTCCAAAGCGGTCGCCGCGATAGAGGGCTTGGGCCCTTTCTTGGCGTCATCCTTGGGCTTGCCAGTCACCGCAGAGGGCCCACGCCGACGCGACAGCCAGTCGCTCACCCATTGCGGCGCGGCGGCGCTGCTGAACGGCGCGATGCCATCGGCGCGGATCCACATCAGCGCCAGCGCGTGCTTGCAGGGGAATTTGCGGCTGGGGCAGGTGCATTTGTAGCCGGTATCGAGTTCGGAGACGACAACCCGGTAAGGCGTGGCGCCCGAACCCTGGCATTCGCCCCAGATCAGCCCGGCGCCGTCTTCTTGCAACAGCGGCCATTTGGCAGGCTTGAGCAGTTTCTTGGCCGCGCCCAGCGAGGCCTGATCCGACGCCAGCCGCTCAATTTTGTCCAGCGAAAGGGCCAATCCCACACCCCCGAAATCCTCTATCGCGCCTAAAACAACGCGATGTCCAAGCGCCATTTCTAGCGCCGAGGTGATGGCGGATGAAGGCCTAACAGACGGTTAGTGGGGCAAAATTTGCAAATGGCGCGATAGGGTGAGGTCGGGCGCTTACGCCATCAAACCGGGGGTAGCGGGAATGATCGCTGCGGCGAACAGGATGGCGGTCAGACCCAGCGAGACGACGGTGGCGAACAGGTTCTGGTTGCTGTTGAGAGCGTGCATGGTGAGGGCTCCTTCTGAGTGTGATTGGCGGATGGTTTGGGCGGGATTAGGCCATCAGGCCGGGGCTGGCGGGGATGATGGCGGTTGCAAAAAGGATCGCCGAGATACCGAGCGAGACGATGGCGGCGAGTGCGTTTTGGTTGGTGGTATTAGCGAACATGAGTGATCTCCTGGTGGGTGTTTTCTGTGTCTTGCGGGGTGAACCGCTTGATGCCCTCCACTGTGCATCGCCTGTGCCAAACTTGATTAATTGCTGTTTTCCAGTGGGTTGGTGAAATTCAGCATCGAGTGATCTCGCGCCACTTCAAGAGAAATGGTAAAATATCCCAAACCTTAGGATCGCGTTTTCGAAGGATAGCAACGACCTTGCTGCACGCGCCTTTCCACAAGGCCCCCAAGAGGGCCTAAAGGGGGCAAAGCGACGCTGAAACGACACGGCCTGACGCCTCAGCCTACCGCCCCGAGCCATTGGCGGGTCTAACCCGCACCGGGCATCCAACGAGATGGAGACGGGCAGTTGGTCAAGCGTTTGGTGGCAACGATGATGGCGCAAGGATACGCGCCAGATTTTGGACATTCCCCCGCATCAGATCCGCCCGTTCCCCCTAGCATCTCGCGGCGTTCGCTGATTGCCTCGGGTCTTGGCGCGGGGCTGGCGGGATGCGTGCAGACGTCTCGTGCAGGCGAGGCTCTCACCAGCGCGGCACCGCGGGCTTATGGTCGGGGCGATCTCAAGCCGCTTGATCTGGCCGTCGGCAACCTCACCAAAATCACCGTGTGCACCCGTCCCTTTCGCGCCGCCGGCCCCCGGCTTGAGACCGAGCGCGTTGGCAACAAGGCCATCGTCCACAATTACGGGCATGGCGGATCGGGCTGGTCGCTGGCCTGGGGCTACGCCGAGGCCGCGCGCGATCTGGCGAGCGCGTCTGCCCCCAAGGCCGTCACCGTGGTGGGCGCGGGCGCGATCGGGCTGACCAGTGCCATCGCCATCGCGGAAACGGGCGCGAAGGTGACGATCATCGCGCGCGAGATGCCCATGGAAAGCCGATCCGCGCGCGCGACGGGCGTATGGTCGCCGTCCAGCCGTATTGGCTTCGAGGGCAAGGTTGATGCGGGCTTTGCCGCGCGCTGGGCTGCGTTCACACGGCGTTCTTACGCGCGGCACCTCACCTATGTCGGGCGCGCGGGCCATCCTGTCGAGTTCACCCCGCGCTTCTACGTGCGCACCGTGGAACCCGTTGCCCCCATTACGCCGCGCCCCGAAGGCGCTGAGAATTTTCTGGAGCTGGGACGCACAATGCGCGGTCTCACTCCGCCTTGGAGCGAACGCGAAAACACCCCCTTCCCCGCGCCCAATGGCGTGCGCGGCGGTCTGGTCATGACGTTCAACATCGCCGAATACACGCGCCAACTGGTTGAGGATTTTCAGACGATGGGCGGCCGGATCGAGCGCGGGACCGTCGGATCGAAAGACGAGCTCGCGCGGCTCCCCGGTGACGTCATCGTCAATTGCACCGGCTACGATGCAAAGCCTTTACTGGACGACGCATCCCTCATCCCCGTTCGCGGGCAAATCGCGTGGATGCCTGCGCAGTTGGACCGGCTCTACGGCGTCTATCATCGCGGCGTCTCGGTCCTCTCGCGCCGCGATGGCTTGCTGATCCAGGAGAGCGGCGGCAACGATTATTACGGTCTGGGGATCGAAGACGAAACGCCGGATCGCGCAGAATTTCTCGCCGCCAGAGCCAAGGTTGCGCCGATTTTCGAGTGGAGCACATAACCGATCGCGGCGAGGGACCAACAAGCCGCCTTGCGCGTTAATCAGGTATGACCGAAGTCAGCGACCCCGCTCAAACCCTCCCCTCCGCTGAAAGCCGGGCGGAGCGTTTGTTTGGATGGGTCGAAAAATCCGTCCTTGTTATCACCTTGCTGATGACCTTGTTCGCTGTCGGTGTCGAAGTGCTAAGCGTGATCGACCGCGGCACCATTGAGCTGGCTGACCTGCTGCTGATGTTCCTTTACACCGAAGTCATCGGCATGATCGCGGTCTATTACACCGGCAAAGGATCGTTCTTTGCCTTCCCGATCTTCATCGCCATCACCGCGATTGCGCGGCTGATCGTGTTGCAAGGCAAGGATATGGCCCCCGAGAATGTGCTGTACGATTCCGGGGCGATCCTGCTGCTGGCGATCGCGGTGGTTGTAATCAGCCGATTCAAGTCGGATTGATCGTGCGGCGTTCGCGGCTCAGACCGTGATGGAGGTGCCGCGATAAATCTTTGAACGGTAACGCGAATCCTGCGCATCGGGCAGCGGCGCACCGACGAGCAGCACACCGCGCACAAAACGCTTCAATTCTTCCTCGTGCTCGTCCGCGTCGCGCGGCTCTTCGCTGCTGACACGGCGGGTGAGGTTCAATTGGTTCACCGGCACATCGTGCACCAACCGTTCGTTCTCGACCGCCGCGGTGGCGGTGAAGGCGTGGAGGCTCGTCTTGACGAAATTGGCGAGCGCAAAGCCGGGGCCTTTGGTGCCGTAGGGCACGTCGGGGCTGACCAGCACCAGCTGACAGCCATCGTAGAGCGAGGCCTTGCGCGTCACGCGGTAATGGCGCGTAATCTGATCCTCGACCATCCTGGCAAAATCCTTGGTCGGCAGAACCGCGCCGTCTTCGAACAATCGATCAGGCAGCGGTTCGGGCGGCATGGAGACGATGGTGGTCGGCTTGCCCCACTGGCCCAAGGCCTCATCCATGGCGTTTTCAATCGCGTCTCCCGCGACCAGAACGTGCAGATTGTCGCGCGTCACGCTGTCGGGCAGCATATCGCGCACCGCTTTTTCGCGCGCCTGATTTCCGGTGATGAGGACGATATGCGCTACCTCGCATTCCTCGATCATGGTGCGGATCGTCTCGGCGACATAGTCCGCCAGATGCCCGCCCATGATCCAGACGGTCTTGCCCTTCATCTTCTCAAGCCGCTCGGCCTTGGGGCTGCCGAACAATTCGCGCTCGGTGTTCGAGCGTTCGACGCGCAGACCGCCCGAGGGCATGAAAGTCTCGCCCGAAACCGCGCGGTCTGCGAGGAAGAAGACGGTGGCCTGAGCCACATCCGCTTCGGTCGGCATCGCGCCCAGATGCAGTTGCTTGATGACGCCCTTGCCCACGCCATCGGCGACCTTGTCGACCTGCGCGGCGGGTAGGAACGGCGCGTCAGCGGGCGGCGCCAGTTTGAGCCAGGTCTCAGATCCGGCGTCCTCATATTGCGACCATTCGTTGGAGCCCAGCAGGAACCCGCCCAAGGTCAGGCGGACAAGCAAGCGCTGCGCCATGCCTTCGGTCAGCAAATACTGGTCCCAGGTGCACAGCCCATCTCCCGCGCTCGCGAATTCGAGCGCGAGTTTGCGCAGCTCCTCTGGCGCTTCCATATCGTGGCTGAGCGTAGCGGTCGAATTGCGCGAGAGGCGGGTGAGGATCTTGCTCGCATCCGCCCCTTCGCGGATCGCGTCGATCACCGCCTTGTACACCGCGTTCAACCGTTTGTTTTCGAGGATTAGTTTGGCGCGGCGCAGGAACAGGCCGGGCTTGCCTCCGGTGCCGGACAGGCGGTCGCCGTCCACCGGGCCGGGTGCAATCGCGTTGCACTGCACCTCGGGGCCCAGATAGGGGGAGAAGCTTTCCACCATGGCGCGCTGCCCGGCTTTGGACAGGCCATAATCGGCGCGGTTGGGATAGGCGACGGCGAGGAACTTCTCGCCCCCGAAATAGGACGAGACGTTGAGCACATAGCCCGAGCCTTGCGCCTTCATCAGCGGCACGACGCGGCTCATCAAATGGTAGTTGGAGATCAGGTTCGCATCGAGCGTCCAGCGCCAGATGTCGGGCTCCATGTCGATGACCATATCCTCCGCGCCCGCCACGCCGGCGTTGTTGATGAGGTAATCGATCCGGCCAAATTCCGCGATGGTCGCGTCCACCGCGCGGTCCAGAGAAGCAAAGTCGCTGACATCGACATCGGCCATGATTTTGACGCGGCGTTCCACTCCCGCAAAGCCGATATCCTGAAGCTCGCCCACGATCCGGTCGCGCGCGGCGATCAGCTCGCTCTCGCGGCGCGCAACCATCATGACCTTGGCCCCAGCGAGCGCGAGCAGGCGCGCCACCTGTCCGCCGATCCCGGCCGATCCGCCCGTGATGAAAGCGACCTTGCCCATGTGTAGCCCGGTGATATTTTCCGCAAAGCCCACCATGGCTTTGCGCGCGCCGGTTTCCTCCGCGATGTTGGCCGGCAGTTTAAGGTCAATCTCGGCGATGCGCTGTTCGCGAAACAGGATGCGGGTGGCGTGGCCTGCGGCAAAGGCGGTGTTTTCGGCCTCGGAGTTGGTGGTGCGTACGATCTGGTTGGACCACACCGCGTGCTCGGTTTCGGAATTGCCGGCTTGCACGCGTTCTTCGTCGCGCCACACCCGGATGAGCTGGGTCATCCCCGCGCTCAGCAGCCCGGCGAACGAATTGCCGCGCGCATCGCCCGGATTGGTCATGAACACACAGCGCGGCGCGGAGGGCAGGCCGTCATGCCCGCGCCAATAGCGTGCGAGCGAGCGCGCCACCGCGATCCCGCCGACCAGCTCCATATCCATGAACTTGGTCACCGCCTCGTCGCTTGCGCCGAGCAGCGGCCCGCCGAAATAGCCCGCCGGTTTTAATGGTAGAACAATCGCGCCGGTGATTGCGCCAAGGGCGTCTTCGGCAAACTGGCTAAGCTCCGCTTCCATCGCGGATGGCTCTTTGCGGTTGAAACGCGCCACGGTCAGTTCTTCGCCAAAGCCTTGGGCGGCCAGCCTCGCTTTGGCCTGCGCTACATCGGCGCTGCGCGCGAGACCGAGCCGCACGCGCGATCCGGAATTGACCAGCGCCTTGCCCGCTTCGAGCGCGTCGTCCCATTCCTCGCCCGCGACGATAAAGATATTGAGCCCCGCCCCATCGAGCGAACGCATCGAAGGCCGCGTCATATAGGTCGAGGAGCTATCGCGATTGGCCGAAAGGCCGTGCGTCACATCGACCTCTTCCGCCGTGATTCCGGCGCTTTCGTCGCTGGCGAAAAACAGGCAGGTCGCCGCGATATCCTTGGGCATAGGCAGCGGCTTGCCATCGGTCTTGCCTTTCACCGCGCGCGCCAGAGCCATGCGGCCGGTAAAGTAATCGGCGGTGGTGTTTTCGGGCTGGTTCTGGACCTTGTCCATCGCGGCGAAGACGGTGCGGATGCGGTCGCTTTCGATGGGCCCGGGAAAGACAGTGTTGACCCGGATCGAGCGCCCGCCAAGCTCCTCGGCCAGCTGGCTGGAGAGCGAATTGAGCGCCGCCTTGGGCACCACGTAAGCGGTGCGGCCATAATAACGCGTGTGGCTGAAAATGGTCGAGATGTTCACCATTGACCCGCCCACGGGCATGAGGGGGGAGACAATGCGCGCCAGATTCCAGGTGACGCCCAGGATATTGACCATGGCGTCGCGCGTGTCCTCGACTTCGCCCAGAGCGGTCATTTCCTCGCGGCTCAGCGGCACGTTGTAGAGCGGCTGTTTGGGCCCGGCGGACCCGGCGTTGTTGATGAGGATATCGATGCGGCCAAAGTCGGATTTGATCTTCGCAACCGCTGCGCGCACGCTGTCCGGGTCCGCGCCGTCGAGCACCGCGGTGCTAATGCGTTCCGCCGCCACGCCGGTGTCTTCGATCAATTGGTCGCGCGCCGCCTCGATCCGCTCCGCCGTGCGCCCGGTCATGATGACGAACGCCCCTTCGCGGGCGAAAGCGCGGCAGATTTCGCTGCCCAGATTGCCCGCCGCTCCGGTCACCAGGGCGATCTTGTTTGCGAGCCGCCCCTTGGCGTTGGTGTCGGACTGGCTCACTTATGTCTCTCCCTGGTTGGAGGCGGCTTGTTCAGCGGCCCAATATTCGAGCAACTCGTCTTTGGTTCTTAGACCCAAGGCGGGCAGCGCGTGGTTGACCACATAGGTCGCACCCGAATGCGCGTTGTCCCACATCGACTGGTGCGCGTCCGGCAGGCCCTCCCATGGGACCACCTCGGGCTGCGTCACGTCGAGGAGCCCGGCGGCGACCATTTCGTTCATCACCTCGACCTCGTGCGCGTTGCACAGGTGCGTGCCGAAGATCTCGGCGGTGGGCATGAAGATGCGGCGCTGGCGGGTCCAAACCTGCGGGGCGTAGAAGGTGTAGCGGTGGTCCTTCATATCCTCGGCAAACACCACGCGCCCGCCGAACGGTTTCACCAGCGAAGTCGAGACGCCGAGCGTATCCTGCGCGGCGCGCTCGATCACCAGATCAGGCACGCCGCGCGGGTTGCTGGGGGAACGCAGCAGCTTGCCGATGGCGGTCCCGAAAGGCTTCAGCGTGTTTTGCTGATAGGAGCGCACCCCCAGCTTGAAATTCTCGATATCGACTTTCGCGTCGGGCAGGCGCGGCATCGTGTCGGGCCAGTCAAAGTCAGAGTTGCGACGCGAGAGGCCTTCGATGCTGACGATGCCTTCAACCGCGTCTTCGAGGCCGAGCGATTGCAGGAATTCGCGCTGGCCATCGGTGGTGGTGACAATGACGATCCGCACTTTGAACAGCCGCGCCGCCTCGATCATTTCGAGGCCCTTTTCGTCCGCCAAGTCGCGGCTGCGTGGGCCGTAGTAAAGAAGGACCGATTCCCCGCCACGCAGTTCGGCGCGCTGGAGCATCTCTTCGGGCGAGCCGGTGCCGGGTTTGCCCATGAAGCTGAAGTGATAGCCCGAAGACGCGCCGTAGAACGCCAGACGCCCGCCCTGTTCCAGTAGCTGAAAACTGCGCGGGAAGGCGCGCTCGCCCGCGTGACTGACCACGAAATCGGCGAGCTTGCCTTTGTTGATCGCGCGGTATTGCTCGACCAAAGCCTCACCCTGTTTCTCCCACGCAATCGCCTCTTCGGCGTCGTCGGGAATGGGGGTGAAGCAGTCTGCGATGGCGGGGTCTTTGCGGTTGATCGCGCCGATGGCTCCTTGGGAGCGGACGAACTGCGCGCGGTCTTCGCTGGAGACGAGGCCCGTCGCCATCAGCCCAGTACGGATCGAGCTCTTGAGCGCGTCCAGCCCCGTTCCTGTGGCCGATCCTTCGACAAAGATCGTCTTTCCCGGCGTGATCTGGAGCGTGGTGAACAAGCACCGGGTCACCGTACCAAGGTTGAGCGTGTAGGCGCCCGCTTGCTCCAGCGTAAGATCGGCAGGAGGGCGATGCAGCTGCGGTCCTTGCACGGTCAGGAATTGCGCGTGGCTGCCGGTCTTGGTCTCGTAACCCTGGATCGAGAAACCAGCGTACATCGGATCATCGCCCGCAGCGGGCGCAAGCAAATCGCTGGTGCCCGAGTAGACCGAGACGAGATCGCCGATCTGCAATCGGCCTTGTTCTTTCAATTCGCTGCCCAGCCCCACGACGAGCGCAAGACCGCCTGAGCCGGTGGTCTGGACGTCTTCATCATGCGCGTCGAACGGCGACACCGGGATGCCGGTCAGCGCCCAGATATCGTTGAAGTTCACCTCAGAGGTCAGCAGATAAATCAGCGCTTCATTGGCTCGCGGGTTGGGCGTGTTGACCACCAATTCGCGTTCATGCGTCGCCGGCGGGCCAAAGCGCGGGGCACCCGTATCCGGATCGCGCGCAATACCGAACGCGATCTGTTTGGGCGGCACAGGCGTGACGCCGGGATAGAAGGGCGCGCCCATCGGGAGGAGCTCGCCCGCCTTGGCCAGTTTCGCCACTTGCTCGGCGTGCTGGTCGTAACGCCACACCCCATCGCGGCGCACGGGCAGCGGCGGGCTTTGCTTGTCCATGAATTGCTGAATGCCGGTCTTGCCGCCTTTGGGATCGACGATGGCTTCGGCGAAGTTTTCCGCCTCCTTCGCCAGCCCAGCGGCCATACCTTCGCTCCAACCGGTGCGCACTGCGTCGAGCGCGCGCTCGCCCGCTTTGTCGCGGCCCGCCCATTTCAGCTGTTTGAGGATGCGCTGGAGGAAGTCGTCTTGGAGAACCGTGTCGAGGTCGATGCTCGCTGGCTCTTGCCATTCAGCGGTTTGCGCGCGGCGCTCGGCAAAGGCTTGGCCCAGAAGGCTCCCGTCCGGATCGGCGACATAGGTGCGGATCATCGCGTGCGCGGCGGACAAGGCGTCGTGTGAGCCCATCACTAACTGGTCAATAGCGCCGATTTCCAGAGCCCGCTCAGCGTCAATCGCGCGTCCACCGAGGATCAAGTCCAACGCGTCGCGCAACCCCGTCTCGCCATGGCGGCTGGCGAGCAGGCGCGGAAGACGCTGTGTCCCGCCATAACCGGGTAGCAGGCGCAAATTGATCTCCGGCTGGCCAAAGCGCGCGCGCGGCTCGGCGATGCGGTAATGGCACGCGAGCGCAAATTCCATGCCGCCACCCAGCGCCACACCTTGAATGGCCGCAACGCACGGTTTGCCCATCGCCTCAATCGTGTTGAAGGCGAGCTGCGCGTTATCGGGCAGCGCCTTGGCTTCCTCGGCGCTGTTCACCTCTTCGAGCATCTGGCGGATATCCGCGCCCGCGACAAAGCTGGCCGTGCCGCTGCCGGCGAAGACCACGGCGGCAACATCGTCTTTGCGCGCCAGATGCTCGGCGACGATCACGAGTTCGTCGAGCGCGCGTTCGTTGAGAGCGTTGACCGGCGGGTTCTTGACCGTGACGGTCGCGACGCGCTTGCCTGCGCTGAGAGTGTTGTACTGGATGGTGAAGTAGCGATAGCGCTCGAACAAAGCCTGGTTGTCGGACAGCGTCTGGCGGCGCTTCCAGCCGGCGACCGCGCGTTGCAGCGCGTCGAGGCTTTCCGGGTTTCGCAGCGTTGAGGCATCGCCCACATCCGCGCCTTCGACCACCGCGCGCACCATGCGGCGCATATATTTGCCCGAGCGCGTCTCGGGAAATTCGGAGAGTTCGATAAAGTCGGACGGCACCGCGACCGCGCCCTTTTCGGTCCGCACAAGATCGGTCAGGCGGCGCTGGTCATCCTGCGTCAGGCGGCGGCCTTCGACCGGGGTCACGAATGCGAGCGGCGTCACCCCCTTCTGGCTGTGCGGCGCGCCGATGACGATCACGTTGCCGACCGGGCTGGCCGGGTCGAGCGCCTTGTCGCGCAGGATCGCGCCCTCAATCTCTTCGGTCCCGATGCGGTGGCCCGAGACGTTGATGACATCGTCGGAGCGCCCGTGGAGCGAGAACGAGCCATCCGCGTGTCGAATCGCAAAGTCGCCTTGGGTATAGGCCCAAACGCCCTTCCAGCGCTTCCAATAGGTGTCGGCGTAGCGTTTGGTGTCGCCGCGCCAGTCGCTCGAAAGTTTGGCTTGGTGGTCCAATACTTCGACGTTGAACCGGCCCGTATCGCCCCAGATGGTGCGGGTGAGATAGGGGTATGGCTGGGCGATCATGATCTCGCCCTTTTCGCCATCCTTGGCCTTGCGCCATCCAGCCCCGCCGTCATCGGCGTTGCGCGTGTAAGTCGCGGCCGTGGCATCGATCGAGATCGCCGCATCCGCATCCTCGACCCACACATCGCCCGCAATCCACGGGAACGGATAGGTGTGCGCGTTGGCTTCGAGCGCGAATTCGGACGCGCCCTGAAAGTGGCTCCAAACCATCCCGCCATGCTCGGTCGCCCAGTAGGAGTTGATGTAGCGCGGCGTCACATTCTCCATCGCAAAGGCCTGCACCACCGGCGAAACCGGTTCGGCGCAGAAAGTCGCCACTTTGAGCGAAGACAGATCGTAGACCTCGATATCCTTCAGGTTCTCCGGGTTCTGCATGATCGATTTGAGGAAGGTCGCGCCCGCCTTGAAGATGGTGACGCCGTATCGCTCAATCGTCGCCGCAAAGCGCCCCGAATGCGGGAAGACCGGCGAGCCTTCGGTCACAATCGTCGTCACCCGCGTCAGCAGCGAGGCGGCGATGAGGTAACTCTGCCCGGTGATCCAACCCGGATCGGCGACCACGTAAAGCACATCACCCGGCTCGGCTCCGAATGCGGCGGGCATGGTCGAGGCGACACCGCTCGCATAGCCGCCATGGACGTGGACGACGCCCTTGGGCTTTCCGGTGGAGCCTGAGGTGTAGATGATGAAATTGGGATATTCCGCGTCAACCGCGAGCGGGCGTGAGGCGGCCCAGATCGCGCGCAGGAAATCGGCATCAGATAGATCGTAAAGCGCCGCCTCGTCGGCCACATCAATCCCGGCATCGCGCGCCGCCGCGAGTATCTCTTCCAAGGCCGCGCCGGTCAGATCGTGGCTCCAATGGTCGCGGGCCTCGTTCCATGGCAGGTCGGGCTGTCCAGTGTGTTTGGCCACCACCACCGCTTCAACACGCGGAGGCGAGTTCACTAGAGCGCCTGCGATCGCGATGCGCAATTGCGCGGCTTGCTTCGCGCTGATCGCTTCCGCGCCGCTGTCACCGCCCGCGATGGTGGAAAGGGCCTTGCCGACGCCGCGCATGACGTCGGAGCGTTCGACGGTCACCTCTCCATCCAGCGTATCGGTCACTGTGTCGTGGATCAGCACACGCTGCGAAGGCGTGAGCGCCAGATCATCCTGCTCCAGTGTCGCATCGAGAATGCCGATGGCCACCGATACGGCGATAAAGTTGTCGAGCGCGGGGTCGGTGTAGTTCGGCTTGAAGGCGACCATCTGCGCGTTGCGGTAGGAGCCATCGGCGGTGACCACGACTTTCGCGCCCGCGTCCGCGATCCGGTCCGACAAGGTCTTGTCGCTAAAGCCTCCGAAGACGGGCGTGTAGACCACGCCCATCCGTTTCGCGCCCTGCGTCCAGTAGATCTGTTCTGGAATGCTCGGCATATTTAGCGCGATCCGGTCGCCCGGCGCGACGCCCAAGGCCTCCAGCGCGAGCGCGCATTTGGCGCTTTCGAGCAGCAGCTTGCGGCGCGAGATCGTTTCGCTGTCCACCGGCCCGCCGCGCCCGCCATCGCTGGCCATGTTCCAGCGGTCGCCTTCGTAGATCAGCGCGGCTTCGTCTCCGTGGCCGCTGAGCACATGGCGGTCGACTTCATTAAAGGCGACATTGGTGAGACCGCCTTCGAACCAGCGCCAATCGGGCGGATTGTCATCGTTGAACGCGCGATCCCACGGCTCGAAACTCTCCGGCAGATCGAGCGAGACCGAAGCGCCCGTCGCGCCGTCCCAGCCGATCCAGCGACCTTCAGTCTCGTCAAAATAGGCCCACGCGCCGTTCTCGCCCTGATCGGGCAGAAACCAGCAAATCTGGCGTTTGGCCAAAGCGCCGTGAAACGCGCCGGGATCCTGTGCGCAGGCGGCGCGCATCGCTTCAAAGGAGGAACGGTCCGCGATGGTCGGCCCCACCGGGCCAACACCTGTGATCGGCGATGAAGAAATCGGAGCCTCCAGAAACCAAGAATTGCGCGCGTAATTTTGATCCCACAATTCAATGCTGAGGCATGGCAAAAGTTCCAATAAGCTCAACACAGCTTGCGTTTTATTACATATTCCTCGCGCCGTCGTATTCACTGTCGTTGCACGAATGGGTGGGTTCGGTATGGTTAACGCACTCACCCTACTTGTTTGATCGAGGTTTCCCATGATCCGAACCGCTCTGATGGCCCCCTTGATGGCCGGCGCCGCTGTCTTCGCTCTTTCCAGCGCCAGCGCGCAGACCGAGGATAAGGAAGAGACCTTTGGCGGCGCCAAAGGCGCCGACCTTTCGATCGAGGCGATGGAGCCTGACGGCGGCGCGGTCACGATTGGCCGCGCGGGCGAATACCCGGCGGATATCGCGCGCTATTTGCTGGCGAGCGGAGCGGGCAGCGCCAACCTTTCGCCCGATGGCGAAACGATAGCGTTTTCGTGGGATGTGACCGGACAGCCCGAATTGTGGGTGATGCCCGCGACCGGTGGCCAGCCTAAGCAGATCACCTTCAAAACCGGCGTGCGCGCGCCGATCTGGACGCCCGATGGATCAAAGCTGTTCTTTTCCGCCGACCGCGACGGCAACGAACAACCGGGCTATTTCGCTCTGGCTCCCGACGGCAATACCGAGGTGGAAATACTTCCCGCCAAACGCGGTGACTTTCGCAGTTTTGGCGATTTCGCCGAGGATGGCAGCTTTATCTACGCCTCCACCGCGCGCGGCGCGGGCGTGTTCGATATTTATCGCGGCGCGATGGATGGGACGAGCGAGCTGATCTTTGAGAGCGCGCTTGGCCACTATGCCAATTCGATCTCGCCCGATGGCCGATACGCGCTGATTACCGAAAGCGTGGGCGCCGCCGCCGACAACCTCTACCTGCTCGATCTGGAGACCAAACAGGTCACCACGATCAGCAAGCCCCCGGTCGAAGACTACGCCAGCCACACCGGCGGCGGTTTTCAATGGTGGCCCAATTCGAAGGGGTTCTACTTCGCGACCGATCTCGACCGCGAGTTCAGCACGCTCGCCTTCTACGACATGGAAAGCGGGGAATTCGAACGCGTTTTCGAAAGCGAGCACGATGTCGGCTCCCTGCAATTATGCGGCCCAGGCGAAGGTGGAACCTATCTGTTCTGGACCGAGAACAATAATGGCTTCGACACGCTCAAGGGCTGGCACACGGTTGAAAAGCGCCCCCTCGCCATGCCCGACCTGCCGGAAGGACGCTACGCGCTCGATTGCGAGGGAACGCAAAGCCCCAAGCTGATGGTGCGCGTCGATGGCTGGCAAACGCCGGGCGAGCTTTGGATGATCGATGTGGGCAGCATGAGCGCGGACAAGGTCTTTGTCGCCAATCTTGCCGGGCTTGATGCAGACAGACTGGTGCGACCGCAAGTTGTGCGCTTGCCCGCGCGTGATGGGGTTGAGGTGCAAGGGCTCTTATATCTGCCCGAAGGTGCCGAAAAAGGTGAAAACGCGCCGCCGGTTCTGTTCGGCGTGCACGGTGGCCCCTCGGGTCAATCCACCGCGCGCTTTGACGCGGTCAGCCAATATCACGTGGCGCGCGGCATCGCGGTTTTCCGCCCCAATGTGCGCGGCTCGACAGGCTTGGGCCGGACCTATGGAATGCTCGATGATCGCGAAAAGCGTTTGGATTCGGTCACCGACCTCGTGGACATGCTCGAATATCTAGGCACTCAAGGCCTCGTCGACACCGACAACGCGGCGGTGCTGGGCGGATCCTATGGCGGCTATATGGTGAACGCGGTGCTCGCTGAATATCCCGGCGTCTTCAAAGCGGGCGTGTCGCTTTACGGGGTGGCGGATTGGATAACCGCGCTCGAAATCGCATCCCCTGCCCTCAAAGCAGCGGACCGGATCGAATTTGGCGATATCAGCGAAGAGAAGTGGCGCGAGTTCTACAAGGTCAATTCGCCCATCCGCAAAGCCGATCAGATCACCGTTCCCGTGCTCTATTCGCACGGCGTCAAAGACCCGCGGATCGACATTTACGAGACCGAAGTAATGGTCAAAACGCTGCGCGCCAACGGCGTCCCCGCCCCGTTTATCCGCATTCCGGACGAAGGCCATGGCTGGCGCAAGCTTTCCAACCAGCTCTACTACTATCGCAAGCAGGCCGAGTTTCTCGAAGAGCAGTTCGGTTTGAACACCGCGCCATAGCCGCAAGGATCGCTTGTCTTTTCAAGAAGGCTTGATAGCCTCGCGTTTATGGAAAGCTTAAACGAAGCCATCGCCTTTATCGGGGGGCCGGGCACGCTGTGGATCCTGGCGAGCGTGTATTTCGGGAGTGTCATCGCCGAGCGTCTGTGGGCGATCTGGGGCAATCCCGATTACGACAACGCCGATGCGCTGTGTTCGATCGGGCTCAATCTGCTATCGAGCGTCATCAATCTGATCATCGCAATCCTGATCCCCTTGGCGCTCTATGTGGCGGTGTACGATCAGGCCCGACTGGTTGATGATATGGCGCTGTGGCTGGCGATCCCGGTGGCGTTTCTCATCCACGAACTGGCCTATTACTGGGACCACCGCCTCGGGCACCGGATCGGGCTGCTTTGGGCGTTTCACGCGATCCATCACTCCTCGAATGAATTCAACCATTCGACCGCCGCACGCGGGTTCTTTCTCGATGGCCAGCTTAAAGGGCTGTTCGCTCTTCCCGCCGCTCTTATTGGGGTTGATCCGGTCACCTTTATCGCGGTGAGCGTCCTCACCAACGCCTATGGCATCTGGAATCATGCGAGCTATGTGCCGCGCCTTGGCTGGGTGGACCGGGTGCTGATGACACCCAAGATGCACAAGGTGCATCACGCCAACCAGCCGCACTACATTGATCGTAATTACAGCCAGGTGACGCTTATGTTTGACCGGCTGTTTGGCAGCGTTGCCCATATCGATGAAGAGCCCAACCCCGGCCTTGTCAAACCGGTGCACGACAACAACCCGCTGACCGCGCAGTTTGCTGGGCTCAAGCAGCTTCAAGACCGCATGGACACCGCAGAGCGATGGTCCGACAAACTCGCCTATCTGTGGCGCCCGCCCGAATGGTCGCATGATGGCGTGTGCCGGTCCGATTGCCCCAAATATGGCGGGCCCTCAGCCGGGCAAGCTCCAGCGATCTGAGATCAGGGCCTAAGTGGCTAGCCGCCGCCAATGCGCAAACGCCAGCATCATGCCGCCCAGCACGGTGGGGATCTGCTCGCTTATGCCGAACGCTTCGGCAAACAGGCCAAACACCACCAGCGACGCGCCAATCCCGGCCGGCAACAGGAACCCAGCCCGGCGCGCCGACGCGCTGCTCAGCGCCACGGTGCCCGACGCCAGAACCGCGAAGGTCGCAAACACCCAGTGCACCCATTCCGCTTCGGCGGCGGCGGAGGCGAACGGCAGGACCACGGCGACCAGCGGCAAAGCCACGCAATGGGCAATGCAAAGCAGGCTAAGCGCGACCGCCGCGCGGTCGGTTGTTGGCGTGATGTCCGAATCAGCGAGAGCGTTGGGAGCCGCGGTGGCCATGGGAGGGCGATCTTCCGGTATCATGTTATAGGGTATCATCGCGCTTAGGCGCACCGCTCCCTCACGTCAATGCGCGCCCTCCTTTAATTGTCGTTGTCAGGCTTTGGAACCGCCAATCCGGGGCGCGGATCGATTTCGCTGATCGGCCAGAACGCCGGGATCGTCTGCCCCGTCTTGTCCACCTCAAGCGTCATCCCGCGCCGCACGCCAAAGTTTTGCAGGCACACCATAAAGGCTGGATCGAACATCTCTCCGTTCTTCTTGCAACCGGGGCGCAAGACCGGGTTCGCCGCTGCGCTCGCATCGGACGTGAGGCGCGCAAACTCGCGGTTTTCCGAACCATCAGCGGTGCTCAAAAAGATCGGGCCATACGGATTAGCCAGCCGCAGCGAAGCGATTGAGCCCACTTCCAACTCGTTCACCAGCAACTCATACGCGCGCAGGGCCTGGCCAATTGCACCATCGACGCCGTCGATCTTGGGGTTCCAGACCGAGGTCGTGGGCCCGTTGCGCAGAACATACATGCGCGGCACCTTGCCCTCTTTATCCGCCATCGCGAACAGCTCGCGGCCCATATAGGTCGCCATCATAGTATAGCGCCGTTTGAACGCGTTACCGAGCTCCGAGATAAAGACCGAGCGCCGCACCCCGCCATCGAACAGGGTGACGCCCTTCTCGCCATCCCCGTCC
>JBCCCM010000044.1:0-24074 GCA_039033515.1 Pseudomonadota bacterium | reverse complement strand
CTTGAGAACCTCGGCGATCAGGTCGGCTTGCGGCACCACGCGCACCACCAGATTGCAGCGCTCGGCTTCTTCCGCGCCCATCATGCGGCCCGTAAGGCACATTTCCATAGCCTTGGATTTGCCGATCGCGCGGGTCAGGCGCTGCGAGCCGCCCATGCCGGGCGCGACGCCTAGGTTTATCTCGGGCTGGCCGAATTTCGCGTTGTCCGAGGCAATGATGAAGTCGGCCATCATCGCCAGCTCGCATCCACCGCCCAGCGCAAAACCGTTGACCGCCGCGATCCAGGGTTTGCGGGTCTTCTTGACGACTTCGGACGTCCACGGGCTGAAAAAATCTTCAAGGTAGAAATCCGCCGCGGCCTTGTCGGCCATCTCCTTGATGTCCGCGCCGGCGGCGAAGGCTTTTTCGCCCGATCCGGTCAGCACCGCGCACAGCTGCGTTTCATCGGACTGATAGCCAGCAAAGGCGCAGGACAGATCGGCGAGCACCTGGCTGTTGAGCGCGTTCAGCGCCTTGGGCCGGTTCAATGTGATCAGGGTGACGCCCTTTGTGCCGTGGGCGTCGGTTTCGACGGTGATCGTTTCGTAGGTCATTTCTGTTCCTTTTGATTCGTCATCGCGAGGAGCCGCAGGCGACGCGGCGATCCATGGTGTTGGTCCATGGATTGCTTCGCTACGCTCGCAATGACGCGGGAGGCCAAGCAATCCCTATCGAGTTAGCTGAGAGGCTTCCACTCCTCATCCGCAGGCAGCGGCGCGAATATACTGTCGATCAGCTCCTCGCTCACGCCTTCGGGCAAGGCGGGGTCCCATTTGGGATCGTTGGTCTTGTCGACAATCACCGCGCGCACGCCTTCGGCAAAGTCGGGGCGGGTGAGGACGCGGGCGCCGATGCGGTATTCCATCGCCATGTTTTCTGCGAAGCTCTCCAGCGTCAGGCTGGTGGCGAGTTGGCGCAGCGCGACCTTGCAGGTCTGCGGGCTTTTGGTGCCCAGCGTGTTGCGCTCTTTTGCGGCCCATTCGTCCCCGGCTTCGACCGCTTTGTCCAGGCTGGCGATGATCTCTTCGTAGCTGTCCGAGGCGAAATGCTTCGCGATCAGCAGCGCGTTTTTCTCGATACGCGCCGGGGGCGGGGTGCCGACGGGTTCGGACAGGATGCCCGCGATACGCTCTGGGCGCTCGACGATGCGCGCCTTGATATCGTCGAGCATTTCGCTGGGCACGTAATGGGTCGCAAGGCCCGTCCAAAGCGCCTCCGATCCATCGAGCCGCGCGCCGGTCAGCGCAAGGAACTGGCCAAGCCGCCCGCCAAGGCGCGAGAGATACCAGCCGCCGCCGACATCGGGAAACAGGCCGATCCCGGTTTCGGGCATGGCAAAGCGGGTGTTCTCGGTCGCGACGCGGAACTTGGCGGGCATGGAAATGCCCACGCCGCCGCCCATCGTGATCCCGTCCATGAAGGCGACGACGGGCTTTTCGTAAGTGAAGAGCTGGTGGTTGAGCTGGTACTCGTCATGGAAGAATTTGCGCCCCGCCGCGCCGCCATCGTTCAGCGCGCTCTCGCGCAGCATGGCGATATCGCCGCCTGCGCAAAAACCGCGCGTGCCTTCGACGTGGTCGATGATGACGGCCCTGACCTCGTCATCGCTCGCCCACGCGGTGAGCGCGGCGCTCATGGCGTGGCACATATCCAGCGTGAGCGCGTGCAGCGCCTTGGGGCGGTTCAGCGAAATATGGCCGATGGGGCCGTTTTTGCGGGTGAGAACCGGATCGGTTTGGGGGTCTGTCATGCGGTTGCTTTGTAAGCCTTGTCAAAAATGTCCCAGCGGTTGCCATACGCGTCGGCGACCACGGCTACTCTCCCATAGGCTTCATCGCGCGGGGCTTCCAAGAGCTTAATCGGCGTCTTGGACCATCGATCTATAGTCTGGTGGAAATCCGCGATGCGCAGGAAAAAGGCGACGGTGTTGCCCGCCTGATTGCCGATCACGGCTTGGTCGGTGTCGCTGCGCGCTTCGACCAGCCGCAGCCGCGCGCCGCTGCCCGGATCAATCTCGACCCAGCGATGGCCTGAGGAATGCCGGCTGTCCTGCGCCAGCGCAAAGCCCCAATCGCGCGTGTAATGCGCGATGGCGTCATCCATGTCGGGCACAACCAGACTGACCATGAAAAGCGCAGCGCTCATTTGACGGCGGCCTGATCGCCGGGCGCGCGCGGCTTGGGCGCAAACAGCTTCCAGGCAAACAGCCAGTAAGTGAGCGTCGCGGTCATCGCGACCAACATAATCACGATCAGATCGCGCACGATGTAAGGCGGGAAGGCGAGGATCTCGACCAGAGGGTAGTCGGACACGAGGCCGATCAATCCGACCCCTGTGGCAAGCCCCGCCAGCACAAACACCCATGGTGAATGATAACGGCTGACTTCGGTGAAGATGATCATCGGAATGGCGATGGGCAGCGAAAACCAGGCGCCCGCCAGCGCGCCGCCCGCAAACAGCGGCGCGATAGAGCCGATGCGATCGACGCTCAGGCTCTGGCTGTCTATCCAGCCAAACAGCACCAGCACGATCATCGCCGCGATAGAGGACACAGCGAAACTGGCGAGGATCGTCAGGAGGCGCATCATCAGGTGTTTCCGAGCGATGGGGCCGGTTGGGCCAGCGCGCGCACCTCATCGGAAAAGCCCTGAAACATACCGCTCATGGCGTGCGCCACTTGCGGGTTTGCCTGTTTGAGCGATCCGTCGGCGAAAGGCGGCTGCGGCGCGTATTCGGCCTGAAGGGTGAGCGCGCGCGCGTAATCCTTTCCGCGCAAATCCGCGACAATCTCAAGCGCGAGGTCCAGCCCAGCCGACACACCAGCGCCGGTGATGATCGGACCATCGCGCACGACACGCTCTTGTGTGGGGATAGCTCCGAACGCGCCGAGTGTGTCGAGAATGGCCCAATGCGATGTCGCCCGCCTTAAACGCAGCAAGCCGGCTTGGCCAAGCACGGCGGATCCTGTGCACACGCTCGTTGTGTAGCGCGCGTTGGCGCTCTGATCGCGCAGGAAGCCGAGCAGCGCTTCATCTTTCATCGCGGCGATGACGCCCGCTGTGCCGCCCGGTACAAACAGCAAGTCATATTGCTCGCTCGCCTTCGCCAATTCGGTATCCGGCGCAATCGCCAGCCCCAGATCGCTTGCCACCGGAGCCAGATCGCCGCCTGTTGTCAAAAGGTCGACACGCGCGCCCATCATGCAGGCAAAGAAGTAATGCGGCCCCACAAGATCGAGCGCGGTAAAACCGGGAAACATGACCATCGCGACGCGCTCGGTGCCCATCATTTTGAGGTCGGGCAGGTCGCTGAGATCGCCGTGCGCTGTGTCGGCGTCCGCCCCCTGCGCTGCCTGTCCTCCTTGCGCCGCGAGCGCGTTGTGCAGCGTAAGAAAGGGCGCCAAAACCGCGCTGGCGGACATTCCGGCGAGAACCTTACGGCGATCCATGGCAAGAGCTCCCTGGCGTTTTAGTTACTGACGCACCAGATCCCGGCCCACGATCATGCGCATCACCTGGTTGGTGCCTTCCAGGATCGAGTGGACGCGCAGGTCGCGCCAGAAACGCTCGATCGGATAGTCGCGCAGATAGCCGTAGCCGCCGAAAAGTTGCAGCGCGTCGTTCACAACCTTGCTGCCGTTGTCGGTCGCGAGACGCTTGGCCATGGCGGAGAAGCGCGATTTGTCGGGGGTTCCCTCTGTCACCTTTGCGGCGGCGAGGTAGAGCAGCGCGCGCGCGGCCTCCAGATCGGTCGCCATGTCGGCGAGCATGAACTGCGTGTTCTGAAAGTCGGCGACGGGCGTGTCGAACTGCTTGCGATCCTTGGTGTAGGCGATCGCTTCGTCGAGGCAACGCTGCGCGCCGCCCAGCGAACACGCTCCGATATTCAGGCGTCCGCCATCCAGGCCCATCATCGCAAAGCGAAAGCCTTCGCCTTCATCGCCCACGCGGTTGGCGACGGGCACGCGCGCGTCTTCGAAGATGACTTGCGCGGTTGGGCTGGCGTTCCAGCCGAGCTTTTTCTCCGGCGCGCCGAAGCTGACGCCGGGTGTGTCCTTGTCGATGACGAGGCAGGTGATGCCCTTGGTCTTGTGCTCGCCCGTGCGCACCATCGCGACGTAAACGTCGTTCACACCGCCGCCCGAAATGAACTGCTTGGTGCCGTTCAGCACGTAGTTATCGCCGTCCAGCTTGGCGTTGGTCTTGAGCGCAGCGGCGTCCGATCCGCTGCCCGGCTCGGTCAGGCAATAGCTGGCGATTTTGTCCATCGTGACAAGGTCGGGGAGGTAGCGGTCCTTCAAGTCGTGCCCGCCAAATTCGTCGATCATCCATGCGGCCATGTTGTGGATCGAGATGAACGCGCTTGTCGTGGGGCAGCCATAGGCCATCGCTTCCATGATCAGCGCGGCTTCCAATCGCCCAAGCCCGATCCCGCCGCTCTCTTCCGAGACATAGATCGCACCAAAGCCAAGCTCGGCGCTCGCCTTGATCGTGTCCTTGGGGAAGATGTGCTGCTCGTCCCATTCCGCCGCGAAGGGCGTGATCTGGTCGGCGGTGAAACGCTGCGCGGTCTCTACGATGGCGAGCTGGTCTTCTGTGAGTTGAAATTGTCCGGTCATGCGTAAGGGATTAGCGGGTCGCGCGCTTCGAGAAAAGCGCTCAAAGCGCCTGCGAATTTACGCTGCGGCGCTCGCGCTTTTTGCGCAATTTTGTGTAACCAAAGCGCCGTTTGGTGCGTATTTAGCAGCATGACCGAAACCAAAACCCGCCTCATCTGCGTCTACAACGCCAACACCGGCCTGATCGAAGTGCTGATGCACGCGGTGCATAAAGCGGTGAAGCCGGAGACCTATCCGTGTTCGCTGTGCGCGCTGACCTATGGCGCGGTGTCGATGCGCGGCGACTGGAAAGCGTTCTGGCAAGAGTTAGAGCCGCAGGTCGATTTCTACCACCGCGATGATTTCACACGTGATTTCCCGACGCTGGGTACAGGAGGCGCGCGCGAAGTGGCGCTGCCGGTCGTCCTGATCAGCGAAAACGGGGAGGAGCCGCGCGTCTTCATCAGCCACGAAGAGCTTGATGCGATGGAAGATGTGGACGAGCTGATGGCACAAGTCAGCGCGCGTTTAGGCGTCGATAAGGCCGTGGTTGGGACAGCGCCCGGCGCGGTTTGAGCGCGGGTCAGGGCTGGTTCCTAGTTACGGCATCCGGCGGCGTCTCAAAGAAAGTCAAAGCTTCGCATCCATCATCGCGCGCCACCTCGGCAGCCTGATCGAATGTTGCCTGTGTCGGTGCCAGTCGGCGGATCAGGATGACGCCCTTTTGCGAGGGGCTCTGCGGATAAGACGCCGTGTTCGGCGAAGATGGCGGGAGCAGATAGGTCTCAAGATCCTGGCCGACCGCTCGGATTGTCGCGAAATTGTTCGTCTCAGCGTCAAAGAACGACAAAGACTGGTATTGCGGCCACGCGGCCATTTGCAGTCGCACCGCTTCGACATCCCCGCTGAAATCAAATCGGCACAGCGAATAGAACAGGTCTGGCGAAGATCGCACCACGGCTTGCGTTTGCGGGGTGATCCGCTGGGGCGTTGTAAAGGCGTGCTCGGAAATGCCGCGTTTTTTGAGCGCCGAGAGCGCGCGATCCATGATGACGTTGGGCGCGTAAGCGAGCGCGGCCCAATGGGCCATCGCCGCGGTCGCGATAAGGACAAGGAGCGGCCCGATCCAGCGCGTCATGCGGGTTCTCCTTTGCAAGAAAGGCGCTCAATCGTGGGCGGGGCAAGCGTGTTTTGAGGATCATCGAGCAGGGCCTGATCGGGCATGTAGAGCCGCAAGGTCAGATCGAAATTGCCCGCATTTCGGCTGGATATCCAAGAGCCCTTCTCAGGCCGCGTTCGAGCAATCGTCGCTGACAGGTTTTGCCCGATGATTTTATCGCCAATCACGGCGACAATATTCTGCTCTTTGTTCACCGATAGCGCTTCGTCGGTGTTGTCGGGCAGATAACTCTCGCCATCATACAGCGTCACGGACCACCACCGGGCGGGCATTTTGCCCACGATCAGGCGATAGGTGCAATCCTCGCTCAGACGTTCGCCCTCATCATCGGTTGTTTTGGTGAAATACACCGCTTCGCTTTTCGCCAGCGCGAGCAGGCCGTGGCGCGCCACGCGGGCTCTGGTGTAAGGATCGGCGCTGTCCGAGCCGATGGCAAAGTCGCTGCGCCACCCCTCGACCTCGATATCGCCGAAATCGAGCGGTTTCATCCCGGGCCATAGCCCCGCCATGTAAAGCGCGCTGCCAATTCCGAGCGCCGCACCCAGTGTCGCGCTGAGCCCGTACCGGATGAGAGCGCCCGTCACGAAATGACCGCCTCGGCTTCGATTTCGACCTTCCAATCCGCGCCGCACAGCCATGCGACGCCAGCCATGGTTGCCGCGGGCTTGGCTGTGCCGAAATAGCGTTTGTGTACGTCGCCCACCGCTTCCTGATCGCCCATGTCGGTGAGCAGCATGCGTGTGCGCACCACGTCGGCGGCGCTGCCGCCCAGATCCTCAATCGCGGCGATGATCAGCTCGCAACAACGCGCGGCCTGCGCGCCCGCGCCGCCCGGTGTGGTCTGGCCATCGGGGCCGATGGGCCCGGTGCCTGCGACAATGATGCGATTTGCCCCAGAGCTATCGACACGCACCGCGCGGCAAAAGCCGAATTGCTCTTCGTATGGGGAGCCTGAGGTGGTGCGTTTGCGGGTCATATCGGTCCCCTATCCGCAGGTCACCGCGACCACTTTCATGGCCCGGTTGTAGACGACGCGGACGCGGTTCTCGCGATAGTCCATCGTCACCGCGCTTCCTTCGAACACCCATTGAAAGATCGTCGCGCCCGTCGCTTTCATAATGGCCACGCCGCTTTCCTGTGTTGCGGGCCCGCCGACAAAGGCTTGCCCCGGTTCGGTCTTGCACGGCGGCGGGGCAGGGCGGGTAGGCTGAGCGTTGGCGGCGACACCAAGGCCAGCGCCAGCGGCGAGGATCGCGATCGGGGCCAAGAGGAAAAGCGGCTTTGCAATCATGTCACACCTCGCGTTTGGAGCGCGGCGGCGCCCCATTCATCAGCATCGTATGCGGATCAGTGTGTCGGCCCTATCGCGATTGGCCGGGTCGATCACCATTAAACGCGTGTTCGCCTCCACCAGCTTGAGCGCCAGCGTCTGGTCCCACTCCTCGCCTTCGCCGCTCATCGCGAGGTCCAAGGATACCTCGCGAGGATTGAGCGTGTCGACCCGTTCCACATCGCCGTGGCTTTCGTAAAAGGTGATGGATGCGGGTTCGACACTCATTCTGAGGTCGCTTTCGGGCGAACAGGTGCCCTCGATGCTGTCCCAGTCGCCCAGAAACGTCGCCGGAATGAGGGCGGCGCTCGCCTCTTGCGCGGTGTCATTGGCAGCGTCGCCGCCGCTTTCGGCCTCGTTCGCCATTTCGGGCATGGCACCGGGTGTAGGCGCGACAGGCTGGGGCTGCGCGGGGGCTGGCTCGGCCGGCGTTAGCTCTTTTTCGTCGACGTGGGTTTGGTGTTCGGTCGGCGTTTCCGTCTTGGGCGCCGACGCGCCGCAGGCGGCGATCATCAGGCAGGCGGACGTGGTGAGAAACAGGCGCATGGGATCAATCCTCGAAATTATCCCCGCCACCCAACACTCTGTTACGAAACTCGGACCTTGCCAGACGCGTATTATTGCGCGCGTACCACCGGGGTGAAGGCAGGCCTTTTTGCCAGGCGAGCATCTCGGTCAGCGTTCCGCCCGCTGACGGCGTGTCGTAGCGCGCCGCCTCCGACGCGATGGGATCGGCGTAGGCTTCATCGGCGGTGATGATCTTCCACCCCTTCGCCCGCAGCGCCGCGATCAGGTCCACGAGCGTCAACGCCGTGAGATCGTTTTCGTGCATCAGCATGACATGAGCGGGCTGGCGGCCCAGCGCGCGCTGCGCCAGATCGGCGTAGAACTCCGCCGCTTCGACATGGCTTTCGATGAACAGCGCGCTGAGCGCCTCGCGGTTAATGGTTTGGCCTTCGCGCACCGCGTCTTCCAACGCGCCTTCGTAAAACCAGTCGGAGGCGTCGACGGTGACATAGGCGTTGGTGAGGCCGCGTTTGGCCAGGCCAGCTCGCGCCGCGTCGCGCTTGACCTTATCGTCGCGGCCTTCGTCGAGATAGGGGAAGCGGAACCAGGGGCGTGTGCCCGCGCGGCCTTCGAACCAGACGGCGCCCTCGTCGAGATCGGCTAGGAAGTCGGCCGCGCTGACCTGCGACAAACGCGGGTGCGAAAAGGTGTGGTTGGCGATCACGTGACCCGCCGCGACGTAGGCGTCGATGTGCGCGTCGGCGCCCTTGTTCGTTGGGATGTTCTTGGGATTGAGGAAGAAGGCGGCCTGTTCGACGCCCGCTTCTTTGAGCCCTTCGATTAGACGCTGCGTGCGCTCATCCTGCGTGTACAGCATGCCAACGGCGCGTGGCACATCATCGAAGGTGAAGGCGATGCGTTTGGTGGCTTCCGGCTCTTGCGCGACGGATGGTGCGGTCATGAATATGGCAAATGCCAATAGAACACCGCAGATTTGTAAAAAACGCGCGATTGCCATGTCTCCTAAAATGGAAGAAGCCGGCGCCAGCCGGTCCGTCCTGGAGAAGGGGATTGGAATTCCTCAAAGCGTTGCGAAATCACGGGCGCGAGTTTGTCGAAGTTCTCCCAAGAATCCGCAGTGTGGTAGAGGGTTGGTTCCGTATCAAGAACGCCGCCATAGTCATTGATGTAGTCTGCAAGAGTGCCGCCAGCCTCGTAGTAGGCTTGCGCAAACGCGTTACCTTGATCGTTCAAGTCAGCGTCAATGAATTTACCGTCGCAGTGCTCCAGGACCCACTCTCCGGGCGTGGCTGTTCGATTTTGAAGCGCCGCGAGCGCATCAGCCATCTCATCATCATATTCGGGTCCCTGCAGGCCATTCAAGAGAGCCCAAGCGACGAACATGCCAATATGGGTTGCCCCGTTTTCATTAGGGAGATCTTCGGGGAAATCTCCGCCGTAGTGCCAAGATGCGTCGTCGTACTTCAACCGCTTACCCCATCGTCGGGATAACGAAGGCGTTGGAGCCATCTCCGCCGCCGTCGGGCCAGCGTTGGGTGACCTTCTTGCGCTTGGTCCAGAACGCCAGACCCTCGGTGCCGTATTGGTCGATGTCGCCAAAGCCGGAGCGCTTCCACCCGCCGAATGAGTGGTAGGCGACAGGCACCGGGATCGGCACGTTGATGCCGACCATGCCGACATTGACGCGGTTCATGAACTCGCGCGCGGCGTGGCCGTTGCGGGTGAACAACGCGACGCCGTTGCCGTATTGGTGCTCGCTGGGCAGGCGCAGAGCCTCTTCGAAATCCTTGGCGCGCACCATTTGCAGGACGGGGCCGAAGATCTCTTCCTTGTAACTTTCCATGTCGGGCGTGACGTGGTCGATCAGGGTGGGCCCGACGAAGAAGCCTTTTTCATGGCCTTGGAGGGTGAAGCCGCGCCCGTCGATGACGATGTCCGCGCCTTCGTTCTCGGCGGTGTCGATCCATTGTTCGATTCGGCGCTTATGCTCAGGCGTGACGACGGGGCCATAATGCGCGTCCGCGTCGTTCGAGACGCCGATCCGCAAGCCGTGGATCGCCGGGATCAGCTTTTCCTTGAGGCGCTCGGCGGTGTCTTCGCCCACGGGGACGACCACGGGCAGCGCCATGCAGCGCTCGCCCGCCGAACCGAACGCCGCGCCCGCAAGATCGTTGACCACTTGGTCCAAGTCGGCGTCCGGCATAACCACGCCATGGTTCTTCGCACCGCCAAAGGCCTGGACGCGCTTCGCGAATTCCGCGCCGCGATGGTAGATATAATGCGCGATGTCGGAGCTGCCGACAAAGCTGATCGCGGGGATCGCCGGGTGCTCGATGATCGCATCGACCATCGCCTTGTCGCCGTGGACGACCTGCAAGAGACCTTCGGGCGCGCCCGCTTCGACGAAGAGTTCCGCCAGGCGCACCGGCACGCTGGGGTCGCGTTCGGAAGGCTTCAGGATAAAGGCGTTGCCCGCCGCAATGGCCATGCCAAACATCCACATCGGGATCATGGCGGGGAAGTTGAACGGCGTGATGCCAGCGCCGATGCCCAGCGGCTGGCGCAGCGAATAGACGTCAATACCCGGACCCGCGCCCGGCGTGTATTCGCCCTTGAGGATCTGCGGAATGCCGCAGGCGTATTCGATCACTTCCAGCCCGCGCTGCACATCGCCCATCGCATCGGGCACAGTCTTGCCATGCTCGCTCGATAGTAATTCCGCGAGCGATTGCATGTTCGCTTCGACCAGCTCCTTGAACTTGAACATGACGCGCGCGCGTTTTTGCGGGTTGGTCGCGGCCCATTCGGGCTGGACCGCCATCGCGTTAGCGACCGCCTGGTCGAGCAACGCCGCATCGCCCAGCGCGACCTCGGCTTGCACTTCGCCGGTCGATGGGTTCCAGACCTGATGCTTGCGGGTCGGGGCCGGGCTGGCCGTTGGCATGAAATGGTCAATCTGACGCATGGGTGATCTCTCCCAAGACCTCTTACTATCGGGGGTGCGCGCGTGTGCGAAACCCGGCGCGCGTTGCTATGGCCCCCACTGCCGTTTGCGCTTGATCAAGGCAAGCCTTGTGATGCGCGTTCAAGTTTCGGCCATCGATGCCGCTTATCCTCGCCCTTCCTTGACTGTCCATTTCGTTGTACGGGTCAAAGTGTCATGCACCTGTTTGAAGCTTTCGTAGTCTTGCATGTGATCGCCGGGACGATTGGTCTGGCGGCGTTCTGGATTCCGGTCGCGACCAAGAAAGGCGCCAGGAACCATCGCAAGGGCGGCCAATGGGCGCTTGGCGGCTTTATCGGGGCCGGGTTTCTGGCGATCCTCATGGCGATTTACTCTCTGATCGACACCAGCCGCCATCCCGAGATCGAAGACCGCCTGCTCTACGAAGGACTGTTCGGCTGGATGATGCTCTATCTGGGTATCTTGACGATTGGCTTTGCTGACTATGGCCTCGCGGTGATCCGCCACCGGGTCGACCGCCACGCGCTGCGTCGCGCGCGTTATCAAGCGGTGATGGCGGCGGTGGTTGTTTCGGGCGCGTGGTGTGGGATCTTTGGGGTCAAGGTGGGCGATCCGCTGATGGTGCTCGTTGCGGTGATCGGGATACTCTCGATGCTGATGCAGCAGGTGTTCGTCTTTCGCGAGCATGTGCCCGGCCTCGGCGCGCCGCCCGCCAAAGCGTATATCGGAGAGCATTTTCGCGCGCTGATCGGGATGGGTATTTCCGCCTACACTGCGTTTTTGTCGGTGGGCCTGATCCGGCTCGTGCCCGAAGAGGTGTTCAACCCGCTCATCTGGGCCGGGCCGAGCGTGATCGGGGTCAGCCTGATTATCTACTTCACGCATCAGGCCAAACAGCGCAGCAAGAAGCGCCACGCCTCCCGCCCAAAGGCCGCGACCGTCAGCGGGTAAGCCCGCGATCCTTCGAGCGATTGGCGATGGCGCGCGCGCATGCTAGCGGGCGGCGCATAGTCCAATCGCGAAAGCTCCTCCCACGTGACCAACGCCAATTTCTGGGACATTCACCAGACCGCCGTCGCGCGCGGTGAGACGACTTATACCGACCCCGATACCGGCTTCATGGTGTTCACCAGTCTTGGCCTGAAAGCGCGCGAGCGGTGCTGCGGGGCGGGCTGTCGCCATTGCCCGTTCGGCCATGAAAGCGTGCCTGTGAACCGGCGCGCGAAGCGTATCCAGCAGGCCGCCTGGCTCTCCGATGCGCGGCCCGAAGACGGCGCGTGCACCGTGCTGTTCTGGAGCGGGGGCAAGGACAGCTTCCTCGCCTACCGCGCGCTCCAACGCGAAGGCATCACCAACATCGCGCTGCTCACCACGTTCGACGCGCGCAGCCGCACGATCGCGCATCAGGAATTCACGATCGACGAAGTGGTCGAGCAAGCCGCGCATCTGGGCGTCCCGACCATCGGTGTCCCGCTGCATCCGGGCGGCGATTATGTCGATCACCTGAAACCCGCGCTCGATCTGGTGCCCGGCTGCACCACGCTGGCGTTTGGCGATTTGCACCTGGAGCACATTCGCGGGTGGCGCGAAGACAGGTTCCTGCACGATGAACGCATGCGCGGTTTCGATTTGTCCTTTCCGCTGTGGAAGGCGGATTACGCGCAGTTGATCGCGGACCTGGAGGCGTCGGGCGCGACCTGCACCATCAGCGCGATCACCACGTCGCTGTCCGGCATCACACTTGGCGATGCCTTCGACCGCGATCTGATCGAGAGGCTGCCTGAGGGCGTGGATCCGTTCGGCGAGAACGGTGAATTCCACACCCTCATAAGCTTCTAACGGGCTCAGTTGCCCTCAGCGCCGCCCTCTGGCGCGTCGTCACGCAGCAGCCCGAGATAGGCGAGCATGTATTTCACGTCCGGATCGCGCTCGGCGTATTGGCGGTAGACCTCGTCAAACTCCATCGTCCCGCCACGGCTCAGCACTTTTTCGCGCAGGCGCTGGCCGTTGGTGCGCGTCAGCCCGCCGTTTTCGACAATGTAGTTGCGGTTGTCGTGGTCCAGCATCTGGGTCCACAGATAGCTGTAATAGCCCGCCGAATAGCCGGTGGGGCCGGAGAAGATGTGGTTGAAATAGGTCGAGCGGTAGCGCGGCGGCACCAGATCAACCTCCAGCCCCAGTTCCGCGAGCGAATCGCGCTCAAACGCGGTCACGTCTTCGGGTGTGGTGATTTTGGCCGCCTCTTCGGGAGACAGCGCGCTCCACTTCATATCGAGCAGCGCGGCGGCGACCACTTCGCCAAAATCATAGCCCTGATTGAATTTGGAGGCCGCTTTAATCTTCTCGACCAGCTCCATAGGGATGGTCTCGCCCGTCTCATAGTGCTTGGCGTAGTTTTGCAGCACCTCGGGCCACACCGCCCACATTTCGTGCACCTGGCTGGGATATTCGACAAAGTCGCGCGCGGTCGCGGTGCCCGACAGGCTTTCAAAGCGCTGATCGGCAAACAGGCCGTGCAGCGCGTGGCCGAATTCGTGAAAGGTCGTGATGACGTTGTCGAAACTGGCAAGCTGCACTTCGCCTTCGGGCGCCTTGGCGATGTTGAGCACGTTGTAAATCACCGGCTTGGTGTCCCATTCGTGGCTCTGATCGACGAAGTTGCTCATCCACGCGCCGCCGCGTTTCGAGGGGCGCTGGAACGGGTCGAAATAGAACAGGCCGAGCTCCGATCCGTCCTCTTCGATCACGGTGTAGACCCAGACATCCTCGTGGTAGACCGGGATATCGGTGCGGCGTTCGAAGGTCAGGCCGTAGAGCTTGTTGGCCATGTAGAAAACGCCGTCTTCGAGCACTTTTTCAAGCTGGAAATATTCCATCACTTCGTCAGCCTGAAGGTCGTAGCGATCCGCGCGCACCTTGCCCGCAAAGCGATACCAGTCCCACGGCTTCACTTCGAAATTGCCGCCTTCCGAGGCGATCTTTTCGTTCAAAACCTGCGCTTCGACACGCTGCGTTTCGGCCAAGGCGGGCACCATGCGCTCCATAAAGCCGAGCGCGATGCTGGGCTCGTTCGCCATATTGCTTTGCAGGACATAGCTCGCCCAATCCGGCATGCCGAACAGCGCCGCTTTCTCCGCACGAAGCGTGGCGATCTGAGCGATCAGGGGGCGCGTGTCGAAGTCCGGATTGGTGCCATCGGAGCGGTGATAGCTGAGCTTGAACAGCTCCTCGCGCACGTCGCGGTTTTCAAGTTCGGGCAGCGCGGGCTGCTGCGTCGTGTTTTGCAGGGCGAGCGCGTATTTGCCCTCAAGCCCCATCGCCGCCGCCTTGTCGGCCGCGGCTTCGATCGCGCTTTGTGAAAGCCCGGCGAGTTCCTCGACGCTGTCGACCACGAGCGCTTGCGAATTGCTTGCCTCGCGCACCATCTGGCTGAACTGCGTCGTCAGCGTGGTGAGCTCGCTGTTGATCGCCTTGACCCGCTCGCGCTGCTCTTCGGAAAGCTCCGCGCCCGCTTTGACCATATCTTCGTAGGTCTTCTCGAGCAGCTTGGCCTCTTCGACCCCGACATCCAGATTGTCGCGTTGGTCATAGACCGCTTTCACCCGCGCAAAGAGCGCCGGGTTCAGCGTGATGGACGATCCGTGATCGGACAGGCGCGGGCTGATTTGCGTGTTGATTTCATCGAGGCGTTCGTTGGTGTTGGTGCCGGTGAGAGCGAAGAAAACGCGGCTGACCCGGCCCAGCATCCGACCCGATTTTTCAAACGCGACAATCGTGTTGTCAAAGCTGGGAGCCTGCGGGTTGGCGATTATCGCTTCAACCTCGGCGGTTTGGATCGCCATGCCCTGTTCAAAGGCGGGGATGTAATCGTCTTCGCTGATCTTGGTGAAATCGGGCGCGTGGAATGGCAGATCGCTTTCGGACGCGAAATAACCGGTGCCCTCCGGAATGGCGGGAGCGGCGGACGTCGCAGCGTCGGATGGTGTGGTTTGCGCCAGCGCGGGCGGTGCAAGGGATGTCATAATGGCCACCGTGGAAGCTGCAGCGAGGATGGAGGGAAAGGTGCGAACCGTGGGTTTTGTAGTGCTCATGGGCGCGTTATTTGCGCAAGCGCTGTTACGGGTCAATCCGTAAGACACGATGTTCGTCTAAGACGCGCTGGAGTGTTTCACATGGGCGGTTCAATTTGACGTTGACGCCGCGCGCCAGGCGCGACAAACGCTTGGAGCAACGCAGATCCCCAAGCGGGTGTAGCTCAATGGTAGAGCAGCAGCTTCCCAAGCTGACGACGAGGGTTCGATTCCCTTCACCCGCTCCATTTCCATCCTCGGTGCTAATCCCTACGCCCAATCTTGGGCTTCGGGGCACCTGCGGGCGCCCTTTCGGGCTTGCGGCCCGCATCGCGGGCCGTGCTCATCACCCCTAAATGCGGCCCTCAGGGCCTATTTCGGCGGCATTCGGATCGCGCCGTCTAGGCGGAATTGGTGGCCGTTGATGTAGGAATTGCTCGCGATCTCGACGATCAGCGAGGCGAATTCCTCGGGTTCGCCCAAGCGTTTGGGGAAGGGCACGCTCGCGTTCAATTGGTCCCACATTTGCGGGTTGCGGTCTTTCATGCCCAGCATCAGCGGCGTCGCAAAAATGCCCGGCATCACCGAGTTTACCCGGATGCCCAGATCCATCAGGTCGCGCGCCATCGGAAGGACCATACCGTTCACGCCCGACTTGCACGAGCCGTAGATCACCTGCCCGATCTGGCCGTCTTGCGCTGCGACGCTGGCGGTCAGCGTGATCGAGCCGCGCTCGCCATCGGCGTTGACCGGATCGGCGTTGGCCATGCCAAGCGCGGCGATGCTGGCCATGCGGTAACTTGCGACCAGAATGCCCTCTGCCCCGAACGCGTAATCCTCGGTGGAGAGGCGTTTGTAGCCGCCGGTGGTCTTGTCAAAGCCGATCGTCTTGCCGCGTTTGGAGGCCATCGCGCAATGCACCAGCACGCGTTCCTGACCGTTGGCCGAGCGCGCGGCTTCGAAGCCGGCTTCGGCGCTCGCCTCGTCCATGATGTCGACATGGTGGAACGTTCCCCCGATGGCCGCGGCGTGCTCTTCGCCGGCTTCATTGTTGATGTCGAAAATCGCGACTTTGAGGCCCGCATCCGCCAAGGCTTTCGCGCTGGCCCGGCCCAAGCCCGAAGCGCCGCCGGTGACGATTGCGGCCATGCCCTGTTCGAGTTTCATTGGTGTTCTCTCCTAAAGTTTGGCGCCGATACGCCCTCTCAGCTGAACCCTAAGGGGCCGCACGTCTTCGCGCTAGCCATCGGGTTGAGGGGCCCATACACACGCGGTCCATGGACAGCTTCCTTTTCTGTTTGATCCTCGTCGCGCTGATCGCGCTTGGTGGGCGCGAGCAAAGGCTGATTGCGCAGCTTTCCGATGGTTTGGCGGATCGGTCCGGCGCGGTGGTGCGGCGACCGCTGACGCTGTTGGCGCTGGGCTGGGCGGGCGCGGCGGCGAGCGCTGGCGTGATGACCTACGCCGCGCTGGCGCTGGCGGATATTATGCCGGCGCGCGCGGCGTGGATGCTGGTCGCTCTGGCGCTGGCGATTGCGGCGCTGGAACTGGCCTGGCCGGTGCGGATGAAGCCGCTGGCTGAGCCGACCCGCTCGCTCGGTGCGATGGGCCTGGTGCTGGCGTGGCGTCAGGTGGGCGATGCGGCGCGGTTCATCATCTTCGCCTTCGCGGTCGAGGCGACCTTTGCCGTCACCGCGCTGATCGGCGGCGCGCTGGGCGGAGGGGCGGCGGTGACGCTGGGATGGGCGCTGGGCGAGAAAAACCTCTCGAAATATCCACTGCGATGGATCCGTATGGCCTTGGCGCTGGCTTTGATTGTTGCGGCGATCTTCATCGGATTGAACGCTCGTTACCCGGCTTCCTGATCGGTTTATGCGATCACTGCGAATGCATCTTTCTTGAAACCCTCAGCGGGTTCGTCCGTTAGTAACATGAACGAACACGGCGCGCTGGTTCGCTGCTCTATTGTGAGCCTTTCGACGCGCAACATATTGAATAGGAGGACAAGAATGCTTGACCCCAACACCCAGAACCCGACCAACGCCACCGCCCAGATGATCGCCGAGATCAACGGCCTGCTGGCGGATCACTTCGCGCTCTATGTGAAGACCAAGAACTTTCACTGGCATGTGAAGGGCCCGCGTTTCCGCGACCTGCACTTGCTGTTTGACGAACAGGCGATTGAAATTCGCGACCAGATCGATGGCATCGGTGAGCGCGCCCGAAAACTGGGCGGCGATACGATCACCGGCATCAGCATGATCGCGGACTTGACGCAGGTGAAGGATCAAAAGAGCGCCGCCGTTACGGCCGAAGACATGGTCGCCGAATTGCGCGACGATAACGCCGCGATGGTGACCAAGCTCAAGGCGATGAAGGAAACCGCAGAGAAAGCGGGCGACAACGCCACCGATGGTCTGATCGACGATTGGACCGACATGGCCGAAGAACGCGTCTGGTTCCTCAATTCGCTGCTCGGATAAAACCTGACCAAAACCCTAACAAAAGGGCCGTTTGCGCTAGGCGCAGGCGGCCCTTTTGCTATGGTGAGCGGATGCGGATCCAACGACCACCGATCACCAATGTGACCACACAGACCTACGCCAGCGATCAGCAGATCGCCGATTTCTTCCACACGCGGCTTGAGCGCGCGTTGGCGAAAACGGATGGCGGGATCGCGGTGGCCTTTCCCGGCGGGTCAACCCCATGGCCGATCCTTGAACTGCTGGTCGAGCGTCCGCTTAACTGGAGCCGGGTCGCGGTGTTCCCCACCGATGAACGCGACGTCGATGAAGACCACGAAGCGTCCAATGTGGGCAAATTGCGCGCCATTCTCGAACCGCACGGCGCTTTGGTCTCGCCGCTCGCCGAGGGGCTGGATATGCCGCATTTTGCGCTTGTCTGGCTTGGCATGGGCGCGGATGGGCACATCGCTTCGCTGTTTCCGGCGGGTCGGCCTGATCCCAAGGATACCAAGGCGGTGCGCATGATGACCGCCAAGTCGCTGCCGCCGGACTCGCCGTACAACCGGTTCTCGCTCACTATTCCCAGCCTGCTGGCGTGCAATGAAATGGTGTTTGTCGCGCGCGGTCAGGCCAAACGCGCCGTGTTTGATGGCGCGCTAAAGGGCGATCACGACCTGCCCGTCCGCGTCCTCTTGGCCGAGCGTCAGAAGAACGTCACCTTCCCCGTGACCTGCTTTTACTAGCGCTCGCTTTTATTGAGGCGGACCTTTCGCTAAACTGTGAACATGCCGAATTGGCTTCCCGCCCCCTTGCACCGCGCCTTATTGCCCGTGGCCTATCAGGTCCGTCATATCTGGCGACGCATGCGGCGCACCCGGTTGGTGGGATGCGCGGTGGTGATCACCAACCTTTCCGGCGATGTCTTGTTGCTGCGCCATTCTTATGGGCCGCAGGTCTGGTCGCTTCCCGGCGGGGGTGTGGAACCGGGCGAAGATCCCGAGGTCGCCATTCGCCGCGAAATGGAGGAAGAGCTGGGCCTCACACTTGGCCGGGTCGAGGCGCTGGGCGTGCTCGAAGAGGTCGTCGCGCGCTCGCCGCATACCGGGCATTTGTTCGCTGCGGTGTGCGACGCGCTACCCCAGCCGGACGAACGCGAAGTGATCGAGGCGCGATTTTTCCCATCGCACTCGCTGCCCGAACCGCTGGGCCGGGTGACGCGCAACCGCATCGAAGTGTGGCGAAGGCGCGGACTGAGCGAGACCTGAGAGGACTTTAAAGGAGCGAGAGCTGCCCAGTATCGTTGTCGGTGTCCGAGCCCGGCGCAGCGCCGGTTTGCGCGTCCGCTTCGCCGCGGTCCAGATTGGAGAGCGTCAGCCCCATCAGCCGGATCGGCTTGGCCAGCGGCAGCGCTTCGGCAAGCAGCGCGCGGCCTACCTGGGCAAACTCGTCCTTGTCCTCGATCCAGTGGGCGACCGATTTGGCGCGGGTCATGATCTGAAAATCGGTGTCTTTCATTTTGAGCGTCACCGTGCGCCCGCGCGTACGCGTTCCATCGCGGGCCGCATTCTCGATCCGCTCCCATACGATGTCGATGATCGTCTCCAGCGTTTCGCGCAGATCCTCGGCGGCGGATTTGTCGTCCGAAAAGGTCCGCTCGCCGCCGACCGATTTGCGAATGCGGTGCGCGCGCACGGGGCGCAGGTCGATGCCGCGCGCGGCGCGGTAGAGGTAATCGGCCATCGAGCGGAAATGCGCGCGCAGAAAATCGATATCCTTGGCCGCCAGATCGGCGCCCGTTTCAATGCCCAGCCGCTTCATCTTCTCCTCCGCCTTGGGCCCGACCCCGTGGAACCGGCGGATCGGAAGCCCGGCGACAAAGTCCGCGCCCTGCCCCGGCTTGATAACGCACAGTCCGTCCGGCTTGTTCTGATCGCTCGCGAGCTTGGCGAGGAATTTGTTATAGGAGACGCCCGCGCTTGCGGTCAGCTGGGTCTTGGCCTTGATTTCCTGCCGGATCAGCTCGGCAATGCGGGTGGCTGACCCGATGCCAAGGCGATCCTCGGTCACGTCGAGATAGGCCTCGTCCAGACTCAGGGGCTCAACATGCGGGGTGTGATGTTCGAACACGGCGCGGATCTGGCGGCTGGCTTCTTTATAGGCGTCGAAGCGATGCCGCACAAAGATCAGATCGGGGCAGCGCCGTTTCGCAGTGACCGAGGGCATTGCGCTTTTGACGCCGAATTTGCGCGCTTCGTAGCTCGCCGCCGCGACTACGCCGCGCCCGCTTGATCCGCCCACCGCCACCGGCTTGCCGCGCAGTTCCGGATTGTCGCGCTGCTCCACGCTCGCAAAGAAGGCGTCCATATCGACATGGATGATCTTGCGCAGGCCGCTCGGCGCTTCCTCGTTTTCATCGCTTTCCACTGTGTCGGCCATCACGGCCTGAAATAGTCGCTTGTCGGTGAGGAAGAAACCTTATCCGCCGCGCCACTGGAACTTTCCGCTAGCTGAACGATATTGTGCACATGCGAAAAGATCAGTGGTCATCCGGTGAGCCTGCGGGCATGGGAGGAGGCGTGAGCGCCGTTCTTCCCTCCGACACGCCCGGCGCAAGCCCGATTAAGCCGATCAGCGAACGCGAGCTGATCTGGCTGATGGCGCTGTTGATGGCGCTTCAGGCGTTCGGTATCGATGCGATGCTGCCCGCGCTGGACGAAATGGCGCTGGACCTTGGCGTGCAGGGCAACGATCGCCAGTTTGTCATCGGTGTCTACCTGCTGACGGCGGGCATGGGCGCGCTGGTTCCTGGCTCTCTGGCGGACAGATTTGGCCGACGACCGATCCTGTTGAGCGCCATTGCGATCTATATTGCGCTCGCGCTGGCCTGTTCTTTGGTGACCACGTTTGAACAGCTGATCGCCGTGCGCGCGGCCGCCGGTTTCTTTGCCGCTGGCATCGTTGCCTTGCCCCCCGCGATCATTCGCGACCGTGTGGGCGGCGACAAAATGGCCAAGCTGATGAGCCTGATCTTCGTCATCTTCCTGATGGTCCCGGCGGTTGCGCCCAGCATCGGCGAACTGATCCTGATGGTCGGCGACTGGCGTCTGATCTTTATCGCGATGGCTCTGCAGGGTGTGCTGATCGGCTCGTGGGTCTATTTCCGCCTGCCGGAAAGCCTCGCGCCGGAAAACCGCCAGCCCATCATTCCCAGCGTTATCGCGCGCAACATGATCGAGGCGCTCAGCAACCGGTCGATCATCGGCTATGTCATCGGCAGCACGCTGGTGTTTGGCGCGCTGTTCGGCTTCATCAATTCCTCGCAGCAATTGATCAGCGAAGGGTTCGGACGCCCCGATGTCTTTCCCATCGTGTTCGGCATTTGCGCCGGGTCCATGGCGATCGCGAGCTGGTCCAATTCGCGGATCGTGGAGCGTTATGGCGCGCGCCGGGTGAGCCACACAGCGGTCTTCGCTTTTATCGGCGTCGCTGCATTGCAGGTGTTCTTCGCATTCCAGGCCGAAGAGAGCCTGTGGCAGTTTGTGCCGCTAATGGCGGTCAACATGGCGCTGTTGGGCTTTATCGGCAGCAATTTCGGCTCCATCGCGATGAACCCGTTTTTCCACATCGCAGGCGCGGCGAGCTCGGTGCACGCCTTTGTGCGGATGACCTCGGCCGCGTTCATTGGCGCGGTTATCGGTTACGCGTTTGACGGCACCGCGCGCCCGTTGGCGCTCGCTTTGCTGGCGAGCGGTGTCGCGTGCCTGTTGCTGGTGCTGTTCAGCGAGAAGGGCCGCCTCTTCGCGCCCCCGCAGGCGCAGCAGCGCTATCCCGCCGGGATGCGCAGCTAAAGGAAAGCTACCGCCATTGCGAGCCGCGAAGCGGCGTCGCAATTCAGGGCGTCCTGCGGTTGGCCCTGGATTGCGGCAATGACGAGCATCACCCCTCCGCGTCCAACTTCCTCCACGCCAGATCCGCAAACTCGCACAACAAGGGCCGCGTGTCGCGCGGGTCGATAATGTCCTCGACGTTGAAGCGTTCGGCGGATCGGAACGGGCTGGTCACCTTGTTCAGCCGCTCCTTGATCTTTTCCAGCTCCGCTGCCGGATCGCCGCCCGCTTTGGCGACGGCTTCGAGGTCGGATTTGTAAGCCACTTCCAGCCCGCCCGCGATGGGGAGCGAGCCCCAGTCGCCCGACGGCCAGCAAAAGCGGTATTGATACGTTTCCGCGTTGCTCATCGCGCTGCCCGCAATGCCATAGGCGCGGCGCAGGACGACGCTGGCGAGCGGGACGCTGGCGCGGTAGATCGCGTTCATCGCCTGCACGCCGTATCGGATCGTGCCCGCCATCTCCGCCTCGCGCCCGATCATGAAGCCGGGATTGTCGACCAGATGGACGATGGGCAGGCGGAATTGATCCGCGAGCTTGACGAAGCGTTCGACCTTCTCGCTGGTTTTGGCCTCCCACGAACCACCCAGAAACGAAGGGTCGCTGGCCACCACGGCGACAGGCCAACCATTAAGCCGGGCGAGCGCCGTGATCGCCGCGCGGCCCCAATTCCTGCCGATCTCGAAAACGGTGCCTTGGTCGAGGATCATCTCCATCGCGCGGCGCATCGAATAGACTTGCTTGTCATCGCGCGGGACGAGGCTGAGCAGCGCGTCCTCGCGCCGGTCGACTGGGTCGGCGGTGCTGGAGCGCCTCGCGCGCTGGCCGACATGTTCGGGCATGAAGCTGAGGAAATGGCGCGCTCTCGCGAAGGCTTCGGCCTCGCTTGCGACCTCGTCGTCGACCACGCCGTTGCGGGTGTGGATGTCGACGCCGCCCAGCTCTTCCTTGGCCTGTTGGTGATCGGCGGCGCTCTTATACGCCTCGCCCAGACCATCGACCACGGCGGGGCCGGCGGCGAAGAGTTGGGAGAGCCCGCGCACCATGATCGAATAATGGCTCGCCGCAATGCGCGCTGCGCCCAACCCCGCCGTGGGGCCAAGGGCGAGCGCCACCACGGGAACGGTGTCGAGGTTTTCGACCACATCGCCCCAGCCCGGAACGGCGGGAATATAGGTCGCGCCGATCTGCTCCAAAGTGCGCACGCTGCCGCCGCCGCCCGTCCCGTCGATCATCTTGACGATGGGCAGTTTCAGCTCGTGCGCCATCTTTTCGGCCTGCACCATCTTGCGCGCGATCCCGGCGTCCGCCGCGCCGCCTCGGATGGTGAAATCGTCCGCCGTTGCTACGATAGGGCGGCCATGGACGGTTGCCTTGCCGAACAGGAATGGGGCGGGCGTGACGCCTTGGAGGTCGCCGTTTTCGTCGTAACGCGCGGAGCCTGCGATCTTGCCGATCTCGCGGAAGGAGCCGGGATCGCACAGCGCGGCCAGCCGAGCGCGCGCGTCCATCTTACCCCGACCATGCTGCTTGGCGACTTTATCCGGCCCGCCCATTTCCTCGGCGAGCGCCTCGCGAGCGCGCAGTTCTTCGAGTTCTTTGGCCCAGGTCATACGGCTCTCGTCATTGCGAGCGAAGCGAAGCAATCCATGGCCCGACCCTGGCGTTCATCTCGATGGCTCGCGATTGGCGAAACGATTCGTCTATGGATTGCCGCGTCGCCTTCGGCTCCTCGCAATGACGAAGGAGGAAAGGTCACTCCGCAGGCTCCACCACGCACAGCACCGCTTCAACCTGCACCTGCCCACCTTCGGAGGCCTCAAGCCCGGTCACCGTCCCATCAAACGGCGCGGTGAGCGCGTGCTCCATCTTCATGGCTTCGAGCACCATCAGCCGCTGCCCAACGGTGACCGCGTCGCCCTCGGAGACATCAACCGCGATGACCTTACCCGGCATGGGCGCGAGGATAGCGCCATCGGCGGCGGAGGCTGAGCCTGAACCGTCGATGCGGGTGCAGACCAGGAAAGCCTCGCCTCCGTCAAATACGACCACACCGCCCTCAGTGGACTCAGAAGATGTGTAGCGGTCAAGCCAATCACGAGCCTGTGCGACAGTTTCGGTTGGCTCGCCGTCGAACGAAAATGCGACCGAGTTCTTGTTCGGAGCATTAAGACGAAAACCTAACGCTCCTTGCCATACTTCGTGCCTTGGGTTCTCGATTTCATCGCGCAAGGTCCCATAGACAGTTTCGATTGCTGACAATTCTCGCGCGATCATTGTGGCCGCCGCGTCCCGCTTCAAAGAAGCGCGGAGCGCGGAGTTATCGAGCAGTGCTTCTTCGTGGGTCGCGATGAACGCTGTGGTCACGTCGCCCTTCTTGAATTCTTCAATGTCGAGAGCCCGTTTGAGAAATCCCGCATTGCTTCGCACAGGCCAAATCTCCACTCCGGCGCAGACCTCTGCAAGATCGGAAACCGCGTCCTCGCGCGTGTCGGCAGCGACCACGAGCTTGGCAATCATGGGATCGTAAAAAGGACTGATCTCCGAGCACTCGGCTACCCCCGTTTCGATCCGGGCATCGATGCCGGTTGGGTGCGGCAAAACAAGGTGTTCCAACCGCCCTGTACTCGGCAAAAACCCTTTCGCCGGGTCTTCCGCATAGAGCCGCGCTTCAATGGCGTGGCCGTCGATGCTCAGCTCGTCCTGCTTGAGCGGGATCGCTTCGCCTGACGCAACGCGCAGTTGCCATTCCACCAGGTCCACGCCGGTGATCTCCTCGGTCACCGGATGTTCCACCTGAAGCCGCGTGTTCATCTCCATAAAGAAGATGCGGTCGGCGCGCAGGCCTTCGCTGGCGTCGGCGATGAATTCGATGGTGCCCGCGCCTTCGTAATCGACCGCTTTGGCGGCGCGCACGGCGGCGGCGCAGATCTCCTCGCGGGTGGCCTCGTCCATGCCCGGCGCAGGGGCTTCCTCGATCACCTTCTGGTGGCGGCGTTGGAGCGAGCAGTCG
>JBCCCM010000043.1:0-24999 GCA_039033515.1 Pseudomonadota bacterium | reverse complement strand
TGGGTCTGGAATGGCGCGAAGTGCCCGCACAATCGACCCGGCTCGCAACCTACCGCGCCGCCGCTGAGCGTCTGGAGCGCGAGGGACTGTTGTACCGATGCAGCGCCACACGCGGCGAACTGGCCGGCTTGCCCAAAAGGCGCGGCGAGGACGGGGTCGAATATCCCGGCAAAGCCAAGGATCTGGGGCGCGCTCCGCAGGATGGCGAAGCCTTCGCGCTGCGCCTGGATCTTGACGCGGCGATGGAGCGGGTTGGCGAGGTCTTTTGGAAAGACCGCGAGGATGGCGCGGTGCGCGCCGATCCGCGCGCGTTCGGCGATGTTGTGCTGGTGCGAAAGGAATTGCCGGCAAGCTATCATCTGGCCGCCACGCTTGATGACGCGGCTGACGCGGTGACATTGGTGACGCGCGGGCGCGACCTGTTCGCCTCAACCCATGTGCATCGCGTGGTGCAGGAATTGCTTGGCTTGCCCGTGCCCGCCTATCTCCATCACGATCTGATTCTTGATGCCGATGGTGCCAAGCTGGCGAAGAGCCAAGGTTCGCCCGCGCTCGCGCAGCGGCGGCTGGCGGGCGAGGATGGCCGCGCTTTGGCGCGCGAATTGCTCGAACGATACCTTAATCGGACAAACACCGCTGGAACTTGAGCGCGCGCGCACCATTTACTGTGTATGGTCTATTTCCTCACTTTTGTTTTCGTCGTTCTGGCCGGCCTGGTCGTTTTTTCGCTGGTCAAGGGCGTGATCGCCTTCCTGAAAACGACCAAGATCAACCTGGAAAACGGTGAGGGCGAAACCGTAACTGAGATGCAGAACATGCAGAACAAGGCGATGTTCGCGCGCATCAAGTACCAGGCGGCCGCGATTGCGGTCGTGGTCGTAATCGGCCTGCTCGCCTCGGGCAGCAGCTGATCGCCTGCGCTTCATGGTCAAGCTCAACAAGATTTACACCCGCACCGGCGATGATGGCACGACGGGTCTCGTCGATGGCTCGCGCACGGCGAAACACTCCGCCCGCATCGCCGCTATGGGCGTGGTGGATGAAACCAACAGCTTTATCGGAGCCGCGATCTGCGCGCTTGAAGACGAAGGGCACGCGGCGCTTTTGACGCGGGTGCAGAACGATCTGTTCGATCTGGGCGCGGATCTGGCGACCCCGGCCGAAGATGGCGACTTTGCGCCGTCGGAGATGGTCTTGCGCATCGTCGGCGAGCAAGGCGACTGGTTGGAGGCGCAGATTGACGCGCTTAACGAGCGGCTCGAACCGCTCACCAGCTTCATCCTGCCCGGTGGCAGCGAAGCGGCGGCGCGCATCCACGTCGCGCGCGCCAGCGCCCGCGCGGCGGAACGCGCGATGACCTCGCTCGCTGATGAAACCGCGGTCAATCCCGCCGCGCTTGTCTATATCAACCGCCTGTCCGACCTGCTCTTTGTCCTCGCTCGCGTCGCCAATGATGATGGCGCGAGCGATGTCAAATGGGTGCCGGGCGCCAACCGCTAAGCCACCGCGCGCCTGAAAGTGCGCTTTCATCGCCCTAGCCAAGCCTCCCTCGCAGCGCTAACGCCGCGGCACGAATTATGCTGCACATGCGAAGGGAAGGGTGTCATGCACAATATTGCGGTAATCGGCGCGGGCCAGATGGGGACCGGGATCGCCCAGACGGTCGCAGGCCAAGGCATGGACGTCATGCTCGCGGATATCGACCTCGCGCACGCCGACGCGGGCAAGGGTCGGATCGACAAGGCGGTGAGCAAGCTGGTCGGGCGCGGCAAGATCGAGATCGACGCCGCCGAAGCGTTGTTGGCGCGCATCACGCCGGTCGCCGACTACGCGCCGATGGCAAGCGCGGACCTCATCATCGAAGCCGCGACCGAGAAAGAGCCGATCAAGCAGGCGATTTTTGAAAGCGCAGGCAAGGTTCTGGGCTCGGGCGCGATCATGGCCTCGAATACCAGCTCGATCCCGATCACGCGCATGGCGAACCATTCGCCCGATCCCGCGCGTTTCATCGGGCTGCATTTCTTCAACCCGGTCCCGGTTATGGGCCTGATCGAAGTGATCCCCGGCCTTGCGACGGCGAAAGCCACGACCGACGCTGTCACCGCTTTTGCCGAAGGTCTGGGTAAAGAGGTCGTCCTCAGCCAGGATGAGCCGGGCTTTGTGGTCAACCGCATCTTGCTGCCGATGATCAACGAAGCGGTTTTCGTGCTCGGCCAATCGACCGCCGGGATTGCCGACATCGATAAAGGGTGCCGTCTGGGCCTCAACCACCCGATGGGGCCTCTGCAATTGGCGGATTTCGTCGGGCTGGACACGTGCCTCGACATTATCAACGTGCTCTACCGCACGACGCGCGACAGCAAGTATCGCCCCGCGCCCTTGTTGGTGAAATATGTCGAGGCCGGCTGGCTGGGCCGCAAGACGGGCCGGGGTTTCTACGATTATTCAGGCGAAGAGCCGGTGCCCACTCGCTAAGCGGATGACGGGTCGGTGTTGCGACGCGGATCAGCCGTCGCGATTGCCGTCCCCATCGCTTGACCCGGTGTCGTCCGCGCCGCCCGCGCTGTCGATCGGAGTCGTGTCGATCCCGGTGGTGTTGTCGATCAGGTCAGCTTCGCCGCCGTAGCTTTCCTCGCCGTCATAGCCATCGTCGTCGTCCGAGCCCCCGTCGCTTCCGTCGCCGTAATCGCCCTCGTCGTAATCGCCCTCGTCGTAATCGTCATCGGCGTTATCGTAAGAACCGCCGTCATCCCCACCATCATCGTAATCGGAATAGGTTTGATCGGAGCTCGTTTCGGAATCGTAGGAATAGCGGCCCGCGCCATTGCTGTCGTCCTGCGGGGTGAGTTGGTCGCCCATACTGGACGCCGCAATCGCTGCGAAAGCGATCACGCCCCCGGCGAAAATAAGCGCGTTTTTGCTGCTCGCGAGACCACCATTTGCCATGGCGTGGCAGTAGCCAAAATCGGTTAACGATTGGTGGAAAAGCGCCTATTCCGGCAGCTCGCGCTTAAGCTCGTAAAGGACTTCGAGCGCATCGCGCGGGCTCAACGCGTCCAGATCAAGCTGCGCAAGACGCTGCGCGACCGCGTCCGCGCCCGTTGGCTCTTCAATCGGTGGCGCGGCGGCGGCGGCGAACAGCGGCAGCTCGCCAAGGCCAGCGGCAATCCCGCCGGTTTCCTCGCGCGTTTTCTCAAGCCGCTCCAGCACCGATTTCGCGCGCGCGACGACCGCCTGCGGCACCCCGGCCAGCTTAGCCACCGCCAGCCCGTAAGAACGATCGGCGGGCCCCTGCGCCAATTCATGGAGCAGGACGAGATCGCCCTTCCACTCGCGCGCGCGCACATGATGGAGCGAAAGCGCCTCGCAGCTTTCCCCCAGCCGTGCGAGTTCGTGGTAATGGGTCGCGAACAGGCAGCGGCACCCGATACGCGAATGCACCGCCTCCACCACCGCCCATGCGAGAGCCACGCCATCATAGGTCGACGTGCCGCGCCCAACCTCGTCGAGAATGACGAAGCTGCGCTCGCTGGCCTGCGCCAGAATGGCGGCGGTTTCGACCATTTCGACCATGAAGGTTGAGTGCCCGCGCGCCAGATTGTCCGACGCGCCAACGCGGCTGAACAGGCGATCAACCAGCCCGATGCGCGCCTCTTGCGCGGGGACAAAGCATCCCGCCTGCGCCATCAAGATTATCAACGCGTTCTGGCGTAAAAACGTCGATTTACCGCCCATGTTCGGCCCGCCGATGAGCCAGAGCCGATTATCCGGCGCCAGCGCGCAATCATTGGCCACGAACCGCTCGCCCGACCGCTCCAGAGCCGCTTCAACCACAGGGTGCCGCCCGCCGATAATGGTGAGGCCCGGCGCGTCCTCAACATGCGGTCGGCACCAATCCGATTGCGCGGCGCGCTGTGCGTTGCCGGCCGCCACATCGATCCGGGCGAGCGCGGCGGCGGTGTCGGCAATCGCTTCACGCGCGTCGCTGACGGCGGCGACGAGTGTTTCAAAATGCGCTTCTTCGGCGGCGAGTGAGCGCCCGCCCGCCTCGGAAATGCGCGAGGCTTCTTCGTGCAGGCTGACCGAGTTGAACCGCACCGCGCCTTTCATCGTCTGGCGATGGGTAAAGCCGCTGGCGGGGTCCATCAGGTCGTCGGCGTGACGGCTGGGCACTTCGATGAAATATCCGAGCACGCCGTTATGCTTGATCTTGAGGCTCGCGATCCCGGTTTCCTCGCGATACCGCGCTTCCATCGCGGCGATGGCGCGGCGCGCGTTGCCCGCGACGCTGCGCAATTCATCAAGCGCCGCGTCATAGCCATCGGCGATGAAACCGCCATTGGATCGCTCCGTCGGAGGTGAGGCCACCAGCGCGCGGCCAAGCCCATCGGTGAGCGCGCCGTGCCCGCCAAGGCGCGGCAAAAGCGTCTGGAGAAGATCGGGCGTGTCCGGCAAAGCGGCGAGATCGTTCTGGATGCGTCGTGCTTCGTTCAGCCCGTCGCGGATCTGGCCAAGGTCGCGCGGCGACCCGCGCCCGGCCACGATCCGGCCCAGCGCCCGGCCCAGATCCGGAAGACCGCGCAAGACGTCGCGCAAATTAGCGCGCTCGACCGGGCTGTCGTGCAGGTATTGCACCAGCGCGAGCCGCTGCGTGATCGCGCCGGTGTCAAGCAGCGGCGCTGACAGATCCTCAGCCAGCAAACGCGAGCCCGCGCCCGTCGAACATCGGTCAAGCGCCTCGACAAGGCTGCCCGCGCGCGATCCGGAACTGGATGTGAGGATCTCAAGGCTCGACCGGGTCGCCTCGTCCATCACCATCGCGGCGCTGGAGGCGCGCAATTGCGGGGGCAGCAGCAGAGGCAGCGTTCCGCGTCCGACATGGTCGAGATAGGCGATCAGTCCGCCCGCCGCCGCGCGCATCGCCCGTGAAAAATCGCCAAATCCATCGAGCGTCGAGACCCCATGCAGCGCGCACAGCCGCTGCGCGCCGCTATCGCTGTCAAAGGCGGAGCGCGCATGGAAAACGGGCATTTCGGGCAGGTCGTGCTCCCAGCCTTCGGGAACAACCACTTCGCTTGGCCCCAACCGCGCGAGCTCCGCGCCGAGCAGATCGCTCTCGCACTGCGCCAGCACCATCTGGCCGGTCGAGATATCGACGCAAGCGATCCCGATGCTGCTGCGCACATCGCTCAACGCGACTAGAACGTTGGCGCGGCGCGGCTCCAGCAGCGCCTCTTCGGTCAGCGTGCCCGCCGTGACGAAGCGCACGATGTCGCGCTTCACCAGCACCTTTGAAGAGGGCTTGCCTTCGCGTTTCGCGCGCGCCTTGGCCTCGTCGGGTGTTTCGACCTGTTCCGCTATCGCGACCCGCTCGCCCGCTTTGATCAGCCGCGCCAGATACCCTTCGGCGGAATGGACCGGCACGCCGCACATCGCAACGGGATCGCCCGCGTGCTCGCCGCGCGCCGTCAGAGCAATGTCGAGGATTGCGGAGGCGCGTTTTGCATCGTCAAAGAATAGCTCGAAAAAATCGCCCATGCGATAGAACAGGAGCGAGTCCGGCGCTTCGGCTTTGAGCACCAGATATTGCTCCATCATCGGAGTTGGCTTGGAAGGGGATGCGGCCGCCATATCCGCCTTGCGTACCAAGCCGGGGCCGATTCGGCAGCTTCGCGCCCGCGACTATCCCCTGATCGTGCCGCTTTCCCATGCAAGAGATGACGCAATTCTCCTATGCCTTGGCAATCAGCCGGGTTACAGCGTCGCCGTTAGGGGTATTTAACGGAGGGATTTATGGCAGACGAAGGCGATACGGGCTCATCGGGGGGTGGGTTCACCGCGCGCGAAGCGCTGTTTTATCACGAGACGGTGCGACCGGGTAAGCTGGAGATCGTGGCGACCAAGCCCATGACCTCGCAGCGCGATCTATCGCTGGCCTATTCCCCCGGCGTTGCTGTCCCGGTTGAAGCCATCGCCGAAGATCCCTCACTCGCGGCGCGCTACACCGCGAAGGCGAACCTGGTCGCGGTGATCTCGAACGGGACGGCCATTCTGGGCCTCGGCAATCTGGGCGCGCTGGCGTCCAAGCCTGTGATGGAAGGCAAGGCGGTGCTCTTCAAACGCTTCGCCGACGTCGATTCGATCGATATCGAGCTTGCGACGGAAGACCCGGAGGCCTTTATCGAAGCGGTCGCCTTGATGGAGCCGAGCTTTGGCGGGATCAACCTTGAAGATATCAAGGCGCCCGAATGCTTCATCATCGAAGCCGCTTTGCGCGAGCGCATGAACATTCCCATCATGCACGATGACCAGCACGGCACCGCGATCATTACGGCGGCGGGTCTATTGAACGCGTGTTATCTGACGGGCCGCGACTTCAAAGACGTCAAAGTCGTTGTGAATGGCGCGGGGGCGGCGGCCATCGCCTGCACCGCGCTTATCAAGGCGATCGGCGTGAAGCATGAGAACGTGATCATGTGCGACCGTCGCGGGCCCATCACGCCGGGCCGCGAAAACGTGGACCAGTGGAAAAGCGCGCACGCCGTGGCGACCGACGCGACCACTCTGGAAGAAGCGCTGAACGGCGCGGACATCTTCCTGGGCCTTTCAGCCGCAGGCGCGCTCAAACCGGAATGGGTTGAGAAAATGGCGGATAAGCCGATCATCTTTGCGATGGCCAACCCGACGCCGGAGATCATGCCCGACGAAGCGAAAGCCGTCCGCCCCGACGCGATTATCGCGACCGGGCGCAGCGATTTTCCCAACCAGGTCAACAACGTGCTGGGCTTCCCCTTCATCTTCCGCGGCGCGCTCGACGTGCAGGCGACCTCGATCAACGAGGAAATGAAAGTCGCCGCCGCCACCGCGATTGCAGAACTCGCGCGCGAACGCGTGCCCGAAGAGGTCGCGAGCGCTTACGGCAAGAACCAGAAATTCGGCACCGACTACATCATTCCCGCGCCGTTTGATCCGCGCCTGATCGAAGTTGTGTCTTCCGCTGTTGCGAAGGCGGCGATGGATTCCGGCGTTGCGCAAAAGCACATCGAAGACTTCGAAGAGTACAAGCACAACCTCAAATCGCGCCTCAACCCGACCACGAGCGTGCTGACCGGCGTCTATAACGAGGCCAAGGCGCATCCCAAGCGGATGGTCTTTGCCGAGGCGGAAGAAGAAGTGGTGCTGCGCGCCGCGATCCAGTTCCGCGATTTTGGCTATGGCACGCCGATCCTCGTTGGCCGGACCAAAGCGGTGCTCGACAAGCTGCATCAGCTTTCGGTGTCGGACCCCGGCAGTTTCGAGATCCAGAATTCGGCCGAAAGCGAGCATGTGCCAGCGATGGTCGACTATCTCTACAAACGTCTGCAGCGGCGCGGCTACACCGAGCGCGATTGCCGCCGGATGGTGAATCAGGAACGTAACGTCTTTGCCGCGCTTCTGGTCGCTCTGGGCCACGGCGATGGCATGATCAGCGGTTTGACGCGCACCTACGCGCAGACCATGCGCGAGGTGAATCTGGTGCTGGACAAGAAGGCGGGCGCGCTGCCCTTTGGGGTCCATATGCTGATCGGCAAGAATCACACGACGTTCCTCGCCGACACCACTATTAATGAACGCCCCTCAGCCTCTGAGCTGGCGTATATTGCCAAGGAAACTGCTGCCGTCGCGCGCAAGATGGGCCACGAACCGCGCGTCGCGTTCCTGTCCTATTCCACCTTCGGCAATCCGTCTGGCCAATGGCTCGACAACATTCGCGGAGCGGTGGCGATCCTGGACGAGGAAGGGTGCGACTTCGAATATGAAGGTGAAATGGCGCCTGATGCTGCGCTGAACCCGGCGGTGATGAAGCTCTACCCGTTCAGCCGCCTGTCAGGGCCGGCCAACGTGCTGATCATGCCGGGGCTGCAATCGGCGAACCTCTCGGCCAAACTGTTGCGCGAACTGGGCGCCAACACGACCGTTGGACCGATGCTGCTCGGCATGGAGAAATCGGTTCAGATCGTGCCCATGACGGCGATTGCGCCCGATGTTCTGACGCTGGCGGTGCTCACCAGCGCGGGCATCGTCAACTAACCGCCAATTAGGCGAGCCGCTCTTCGATCGGCACAAAGTCGACCTCGTATCCGAAATAGCGCGGGCTGAAGACCTTCAGCCCCGCTTCGGTGCGCCACAGCGGATCGCTACGAAAACCGAGAACGGCGACCTTTTGTCCGACCGTGAAGTCCGGGTTGTTGATCCCGTCATAGGTTTCGAGATCAATGACGCTGATGAGATCGGGGCAGATGGCAACGACTTTGCCATCGCGGCGCGCAACCAGATGTTCGTTCTTGTAATCGGTCTTGAAGCTCTGCCCGGCAAAGGCGTCCGATCCTGAAAGCGTGAGCGTGCCGACTAGAAAGCCGTCTTCGTCGCGCCAGTCAGAATTGGCGATGGTGCCAGTGAACAAGGTGTAGCCGTCGCCTGCCGCGCGCGCGGCTTCGATGGCGTCGCTGGAGGCGGCTTTCGCCAAGCGCACCGCTTCGCCGATTTGGCGAGCGAGGGTGAAGCTGTTTTGAACCAATATCCCCTCGGCCTTGGCCTGCGCACCGGTGATCGGGCTGTCGGTGACACCGCATTCCTGGCTGACGACGGCGACGCTGCGCAGGATGTCTTCGGCCCGGGTCGGATCGCCGAGCGTCTCGACGATCATCTGGTCGCCAAACGGCGTCGCCGCGCCAATCGGCGTCAGCGGGATGCCCGCGACCTTGACCGAGTGCTGGTTGATCTCTGGCACGGCGCGCCCGACCGTATCCGCATCGAGCGCAGGCACGCCAAGGCGCGCGGCGATTGAAAGTCCTTCGGCGAGGCTCAGCGGGCCGATCTCGCCCAGAATGACGGCGGCGAATTTCTGGCCGATATGCGCTTCAAGCGTCTCAAACGCGAGCTGCACGGGGATCGGCACATCCTTGTCGCTGGCGTCCAGTTTGGCCTGCATAGCTTCGCTGATCGGAGCGAGGCTGGCGAGGCCATAGGGGCAAGCGACGCGGTCACTGTCGTCAAGCGCGCTGACGGGCAACAGGCGAAAGTCGAGCCCATCGGCCAAGTCCTTGGCGATCAGCTTGCGCGCTTCGGCGAGACTGCCCCCGCCGCCCGTGCCGAGATAGGAGGAGCCCACCAAAGCGTCCTCCAACGCGGTCGCATCGAGCGCTACGCCGCCCGGATTGGCGCGCGCGCCTGTTTCGCCTGCGGCCCCGCCGCCCGCTTCCGAACAGGCTGCGAGCGCGCCCGTTGCGACCATGAGCCCGCCTAGAAATTGCCGTCTTGCTACCATGCCTTGCCCCCTTGTTTGCCTCAAGAGTGGCGAGCCTTGGCGCGCAAGGCAAACAAAGCCGTCGCGCTCTGGAGTTTAAGAGTCCGCTCTATCCGCGCTTGCGAAAGCGGAAGTACCAGACCTCGTGTTTGAACACGTTTCGCGCTTTTCGCTCGTAGCGCGTCTCGCTCCAGCCGCTGGGCCGGTTTTGCCAGCTTGCGGGCCCTTCGGCGACCCATTCAAATTGATCGGTGAAGCGCTGCATCACCATCAAGGCGTGGCGCAGATAGACCGCGTGATCGGTCCCAAAGCGGAATTCGCCGCCGGGCCTGAGCTTGTCGGCGATCATTTGCACCGGGCCATCGTTCATCATGCGGCGCTTGGCGTGGCGCGCTTTGGGCCAAGGGTCGGGGTGAAGCAGATAGGCCATAGTCAGCGCGCGATCCGGAATCCGCCCAAGCACTTTGAGCGCATCGCCGTGATAGAGCCGCACATTGGCAAGTTTTTGATCGTCCACATGCGCCAGCGCGCCCGCGACCCCGTTCAGGAACGGCTCCGCTCCGATCAGCCCGTGATTGGGTAACAAATCGGCGCGGTACGCCAGATGCTCACCGCTGCCGAAACCGATTTCGAAATGCAGCGGGCAATCCTCGCCAAACAGGCTCTCGGCGGTCACAGGCCCTTCATCCGGCACCGCGATGCGGGGCAGCAATTCGTCGACCAGTTGCTGTTGGCGCGCGCGCAGGGGTTTGCCGACGCTGCGGCCGTACAGCCGAGCGAGAGTGGTGGGGTCGCCTTCCTTGTGCGCAGTCATGGGCGCAAGCGATTGGCGATTGCACCCGCACTTGTCCAGAGGCGATGAAACGACGAGCGGGCTTGAGCCCGATACCCCGCACCCGCTAAGGGCGCGATCATGGACAGTGTAACGCAGCTTTTCGCCGACCAAGCCCCCTGGGTGCAGACCCTTGCCGGGCTCGTTCTTCTCGGGCTTGCGGCGGTCACGGTGAACTTCATCCTCAAACGTGTGATCTTGAGCGCGGTGGCTCGCTATCTCGATCAGAAGTCGGACATGGATGACCGCGCAGCGGGCTGGGCGGCGACGGTTGTACCGCTGTTGATCATCTCACGCGGGATCCAGTTGGTCCCAAACTTGTCCGACGACATTGAGACGCTCGTGACACACACGGCGCGGGCGTTGATTGTGGTGTCGGTCGCGATGGCGATTGTGCGCGCGCTCTCTTACGCCAACGAACTTTACGAGCGGCTGCCGACATCGAAGAACCGCCCGATCAAGGGCTTTGTGCAGGTCGCCAAGATCCTCGTTTTGTGCGGCGCTGCGATCATCATGATCTCGGTGCTGATTGATGAAAGCCCGCTGCTTTTGCTGTCGGGTCTGGGGGCGATCACCGCTGTGCTGCTGTTGGTGTTCAAGGATACGATCCTGAGCCTTGTGGCGAGCGTGCAACTCACCACCAACGATATGCTGCGCGTCGGCGACTGGATCACCATGCCCAGCATGGGCGCGGATGGCGATGTGATCGATATCTCGCTGCATACGGTAAAGATCCAGAATTTCGACAAGACCATCGTGACCGTCCCGACCCACAGGCTGGTGTCTGACAGCTACGCCAATTGGCGCGGTATGGCAGAGGCGGGCGGGCGCAGGATCAAGCGCAGCATCGCGCTTGATCAGAATTCCATCCGGTTTCTGGACGATGACGAGGTTGTGGACCTCGAAAAATTCAAAGTGCTCAAACCCTATCTCGCAGCCAAGCGTCGTGAGGTAGCCGAATGGAACGCTAGAGAGCTCGAAGGCGAGGTCTCTCCGGTCAACGCGCGGCGCTTTACCAATATCGGGATCCTGCGCGCCTATATTCTTGGCTATCTCCAGTGGAATTCGCTCATCAATGAAAATTTCACGCTGCTGGTGCGGCAATTGCCGCCCGGCGCGCAGGGGCTGCCGATTGAGCTCTACTGCTTCACCAACACGACCAGCTGGGGCGAATATGAAGGCATTCAGGCCGACATCTTCGATCACATGATGGCGATCCTGCCGGAGTTCGGCCTGCGCGCGTTTCAGGAACCGACAGGCAAGGATTTTGGCGAAGCGTTCAGCGTGCCCGCACCAAACGAAAACGCCCGCGACCGGTAAAGGTCACGGGCGTCTTCGTTGAACTGTACCACTGGATCGCTTGCGATCCCAGCGCGCGACCGCGCGCCGGGCGTTAGCCCGCCCAGTGGAGCGCGCCGCAAAGCGGCTGCGCGTGAGAGAGAATTACGCGGCTTCGGCCTCTTCGTTCGGGTCGCGCAGCACATAGCCGCGGCCCCAAACGGTTTCGATGTAGTTTTCGCCGCCGCACGCATGGCTGAGCTTTTTGCGCAGCTTGCAGATGAACACGTCGATGATCTTGAGTTCCGGCTCGTCCATCCCGCCATAAAGGTGGTTAAGGAACATTTCCTTGGTGAGCGTGGTGCCTTTGCGCAGGCTGAGCAGCTCGAGCATGGCGTATTCCTTGCCGGTCAGGTGTACCCGGGCGCTGTCGACTTCGACGGTTTTCGCATCGAGGTTCACCGCCAGCTTGCCCGTGCGGATGATCGACTGGCTGTGGCCTTTCGAACGGCGCACAACGGCATGGATGCGGGCAACCAGCTCTTCGCGATGGAACGGCTTGGTCACGTAATCGTCAGCGCCAAAGCCGAACGAGCGGATCTTGCTGTCCATTTCGGCAATGCCCGAAAGGATCAGGACCGGCGTCTGCACCTTGGCGACGCGCAGTTTCTTAAGCACGTCATAGCCATGCATGTCGGGCAGGTTCAGGTCGAGCAGGATGATATCGTAATCATACAGCTTACCCAGATCGAGGCCTTCCTCGCCCAGATCGGTTCCGTAAACGTTGAACCCCTCGGTGGTGAGCATAAGCTCAATCGCCTTGGCGGTGGTCGGCTCATCCTCAATCAACAGCACGCGCATTGATGGTCCCCTAATTGCCCCCGAAAAATCGGGTCTTGGCACGTTTGGTGCGGTAACGCCTCGTTCAGAGGTGTTGTCATGTATTAACCACACAAGGTCTGAACGGAAAAGGTTAATTTTGCGTAAACCTAGGGAATCCGGCGAGTCGCAAGGGGTAGTACGTAGTGCGAGGGGGCGCCGGGAAGCGCGCCTTTAAAGCCCGGCCATCTTCTTGGCCCGGCGTCGTTGCGCGCTGGAGCCGATACCGATCGCCTCGCGATATTTGGCGACGGTGCGCCGAGCGAGGTCGAAGCCTTCGTCTTTAAGCAGGTCGACCAGTTTTTGATCCGACAGAACCTTCTTGGCGTCCTCGGCGTCGGTCAGCGCTTTGATGCGCGCCTTGATGGTTTCAGAGGAGGCGCCTTCGCCATCACTCGAGGCGACGCCGCTGGTGAAGAAATATTTGAGTTCGAACGTCCCGCGCTCACACCACAGATATTTGTTGCTTGTTACGCGGCTGACGGTGCTTTCGTGCATGTCGATCTGCTCGGCGACTTCGCGCAAGGTCAGTGGGCGCAGTTCGGAGACCCCGCGCCGAAAGAACCCGTCTTGCAGTTTTACGATCTCAGCAGCGGTTTTGAGGATGGTCTTCTGGCGCTGATCTAACGCGCGAATCAGCCAGTGTGCGTCCGCCAGCTTGTCCTTTAACCAGCCTTGCGCCTCGGAATTGGTCGCGCCGTCGGAGAGCTCGACGTAATAGTCGCGGTTTACGATCAGTTTGGGCAGGGTCTGCTCGTTAATGGCGATATCCCAACCGCTCTCCCCATTGGGCGTGAGCAGCACATCGGGCACGATCGGATTTTCCGCAGTGGAGCCAAAGGCGAGGCCGGGTTTGGGATCATAGCCGCGCAATTCGCCAAGCATATCAGCAAGGTCTTCTTCATCGACCCGGCACAGACGTTTGAGCCGCGCGATCTCGCCCCTCGCCACGAGGTCCAGATTGCCGATCAATTGCTGCATGCACGGATCGTAACGGTCCGCCTCGCGCGCCTGGATGGCGAGGCATTCGGCCAGATCGCGCGCGCCCACGCCCGTGGGTTCGAGCGATTGCACCGCCGTGAGCGCGGCCTGCGTCTCGGACAGATTGGTGCCCAGATCGCCCGCAATTTCGCGCAGGTCGAACGGCAAATAGCCCGCATCGTCCAACAGGCCGATAATATGGCGCGCGATAAAGCCTTCGCGTTCGTTCGTCGCGACCGCACCGATCTGGCCGAGCAAGTGTTCACCTAAAGTGACCTCGGCGGCGCGCATCGCGTCGATGTCGAAACCGTCTTCGCCCGCCGCGCCGCCCGAACCCGTATTCGCGCCCCAGTCCTCAGCGCTCGCGGTGCGCGAGGCGGCGTTGCCGTCGCCTGTGTCTTTGTCGCGGTCGATAGCGGAGACATCGATATCGAGCGGCGCGTCGCCTTCGCCCGCGCCCTGCGACATGAGTTGGTCGGAGGTGAACTCTTCGCGCGGAATATCGTCCGGTTCGCCCGGATCGCCCAGATTTTCCGAGGAGGTCGCGCCCGCTTCGAGCAAGGGGTTGGCTTCGAGCGCTTCGCCGATGAACGTCTCAATCTCAAGATTGGATGCCGCGAGCAGCTTGATCGCCTGCTGCAATTGCGGCGTCATCACCAGCGATTGCGATTGGCGAAGGTCTAGGCGAGGGCCAAGAGCCATACAGCGTATCCTAGAGCGTGAAGCTCTCTCCCAGATACAGCCGCTTCACATTTTCATCGGCCACCAGCGCCTGCGGGGTGCCCGCAAACAGCACCTGCCCGCCATAGATGATGCAGGCCCTGTCGACGATATCGAGCGTCTCGCGCACGTTGTGATCAGTGATGAGAACGCCGATGCCGCGCCGTTTCAAATCCTTGATCAGGTCGCGAATGTCGCTGATCGACAGCGGATCGATGCCTGCGAACGGTTCGTCGAGCAGCATGATCGAAGGTTTGGCCGCCAGAGCGCGCGCGATCTCGCAGCGCCGCCGCTCGCCGCCTGAAAGCGCCATCGCCGCGCTGTCGCGCAAGCGGGTGAGGCCGAATTCCTCGAGCAACCGCTCCAATTCCTGCGCGCGCGTTTCACGGTCGGGTTCGACCATTTCGAGCACGCAGTTGATGTTCTGCTCCACCGTCATGCCGCGAAAAATACTGGTTTCCTGCGGCAGGTAACCCAGGCCCAGGATCGCGCGGCGGTACATCGGCAGCTTGGTCACGTCCTCGCCATCCATCAGGATGCGGCCGGAATCGGGCTTCACGAGGCCCATGATCGAATAGAAGCAAGTGGTCTTGCCCGCGCCGTTGGGGCCTAGCAGGCCGAGCACTTCGCCCTTGTCCACATGCAGCGAGATATCGGTGAGGATCGCGCGCTTGTCGTAACTTTTGGCGATGGAGACGACTTCGAGCCCTCCGACCGGGGCCTGAGCGGCGGTATCGCCCGCATCATCGGTCGTCGCCAGCGCGGCGGGGTCAGCGCCCGTTTGCGCCGTTTCGTGAGAAAGTACTGCGTCGTCAGCCATCCTTTCCGCTTTAGCATTGTCGAGTTAACAGGAAAGGGGGGATCGCTCCATTTGTGTCGCTTTGTCCGCATTTGGCAGGATTATTGCAGGGATCGGCGGGCGGATGATGCGTCGTGCCTGCCAACGCTGGGCGCAGCGATTCGCCATCGAAGCGGGGGGTGCGAGAAGCTTGTGGTCGGCCCAACGCTCCGCGCGCACGGGGAGTGCGCGCTCGTCCCGGCCTATTATCGCTTCATAACAGGCCACTCGTCCTGAAGGCTTGCGTGCAGCGCAACATAATTTCAATTTCGTTACAACGCTTGCAACGAGCGGGCAGTGCTGAAATACTGCGTACGAGTGAAACATGCCGTTGGGGAGCGGATATATGAACGAACTGTCGCAAAATCAGGAGCGGGTTGAGCTGGCCGCAAGCGCGTCGGTCAAGGATTGGCGCCGCGCGATGAGCGATCACGTCGCTTACGCGCTGCTCGTTTACACCGCCTTGCAGATTTTCATGACGGTCAAAGCCTTGGCCGAAGGCTTTTCGTCGATCCTGCCCTACGCGGCGCTCGTCATTCTGGTTGCCGCCATCATCCCGGCCTGCCGCTGGTTTGAGCACCGCTGGACGACCCTGTCGGACGAAGACGCGGTTGATCCCGCGCACGCTGGCGATTTCCGCCGTGACACCATCGCGCTGTGGGCGCTCGCGATTGGGCTGCCTTTTGCGCTGACCGCCTTTATCAAAACCGTCTTCTCGCTGAGCTGATAGAAGCGCCTTCGCGGGGCCACGCGCATCGGCGAGGCCCCGTCTCTTGCCAGGCCTTAGCCTTTGGCGCGTTCGATCGCTTCCAGCACGATGTCGCGCGCTTCGGAGCGATCGCCCCATTTGCCGACGCGCACCCACTTTTCCGCCTCGAGATCTTTGTAGTGGGTAAAGAAGTGCTCGATCTGTTGCAGCACGATCGAGGGCAGATCCTGGCGTTCCGCCACGTCTGAATAATACGGGAAGGTCGTGTCGACCGGCACGCAGATCAGCTTTTCATCGCCGCCATGTTCGTCTTCGAGGTTCAGCACGCCAATTGGGCGCGAGCGCACCACGCAGCCCGGAATAAAGGGTGAGCGCGCGATGACCAGCGCGTCCAGCGGATCGCCATCGGGGCTGAGCGTGTGCGGGATGAAGCCGTAATTGGCGGGATAGCGCATCGGGGTGTGCAAAATGCGGTCCACGAACAGCGCGCCGCTGTCTTTGTCGAACTCGTATTTGACCGGCTCACCGCCCGTCGGGACTTCGATGATCACGTTGAGATCGTCGGGCGGATTTACGCCGGTGGGTATTTTGTCGATGCGCATTGAGAGAGGTTTCCTTCGTGAAAGCCGCGCCGCTGTAACTCGGGCGCTTGAGCTCTGGCCAAAAGGCGCCGCGAGCCATTAGCGTGCGCGCAAGGATTGCGAAAGACCTCCCTTGGTCCTAGGCGCGGCGTCAGACACGATTCGAGACGACATGAGCCAAAAAACACCCAAAGCCATTCGCGGCACACAGGATATCTTCGGCCCCGACGCCGAAGCCTTTGCCTTTGTGGTTGAGACCTTTGAACGCGTGCGCAAACTCTATCGTTTTCGCCGGGTTGAAATGCCCGTTCTGGAAATGACCGAGGTGTTTGCCCGCTCAATCGGTGAGACGACAGATGTCGTGGGCAAGGAAATGTATTCGTTCGAGGATCGCGGGCGCGATCAGGTGACGATGCGGCCCGAATTTACCGCCGGCATCGCGCGCGCGTATCTTACCAACGGCTGGATGCAGTACGCCCCGGTGCGCGTCGCGACGCACGGTCCGTTGTTCCGGTTCGAACGCCCGCAAAAGGGGCGCTATCGCCAGTTCCACCAGATCGACGCCGAAATCTTGGGCTCGGCTGAACCGCACGCCGATGTCGAGCTTCTCACCATGGCGGATCAGCTGTTGAAGGAGCTGGGGATCGAAGGGGTGACGCTGCACCTCAACACGCTGGGCGACGCGGTCAGCCGCGACGCGTGGCGCGCCGGGCTGATCGACTATTTCGACGCGGTGAAGGGCGAGTTGTCCGAAGAATCGCAAGAGCGCCTGCACAAGAACCCGCTGCGCATTCTCGACAGCAAAGACCCGCGCGACCGCGTGTTCGTGGCTGATGCCCCCAAAATCGACCAATTCCTTTCCGAAGAGGCGCTGGCCTTTTTCGAAAGCGTGACCAGCGGCCTGGACGCCGCGGGCGTCGCCTGGAAGCGAGCAGAAAGCCTTGTGCGCGGGCTCGACTATTATCGCCACACCGCGTTTGAGTTCATCCCGGACGAAGGATCAGCGGCAGCCAACGCTTTGGGGTCGCAAAGCACGGTTCTTGGCGGTGGGCGTTATGACGGTCTGATCGAAAGCCTTGGTGGCGCCCCAACCCCCGGTGTCGGCTGGGCGGCGGGCATTGAGCGTTTGGCGATGCTGGTGGGCGTGCGCGAAGAGGCCAAGGCGGACGCGGTCGTGGTGCTGGAAAACGAAGACTATCGCGGCGAAGCGATCACTCTGATCAGCGCCTTGCGCGCCGGCGGTTTCGCGTGCGAGCTGTTTGCCAGCGGCTCCCCGCGCAAGCGTTTCGACAAGGCCAAGAAGATCCCAGCGCACGCTCTCGTCTCCTTCCCCGTCACCGATGCGGGTGTTTCGGTGCGCGTTTTGGGTGATGGCTCCGAAACGGCGCAGGCCGTCGAGACAATTGCGCTGCCGCAATAATGCAAGTCCCGCCCGAACGCCTCGACCAGATCGCCAACCGCTTTGCGGAGCTTGAAGCGCGCATGGCTTCGGGCACGCTCGAGGGTGACGAGTTCGTTCAGGCCTCGCGCGATTACGCCGAGCTGGAGCCCGTGGCCAAGATCGCCGCTGAGGTGAAATCGGCGCGCGAGGAGATCGAGAGCCTCGAAGAGATGCTCGCGGACCCGGAAATGAAGGCGATGGCGGAAGAAGAGATGGCCGCCCTTCGCGCCACGCTGCCAGAGCAGGAACGCGCGCTGGCCGTGGCGCTCTTGCCGCGCGATGCGGCGGATAACAAGCCCGCCATGCTCGAAATACGCGCGGGTACGGGCGGCGACGAGGCGGCTTTGTTCGCGGGCGATCTTTACCGCATGTACGAACGCTTCGCCGCCGAGCAGGGCTGGCGCGTCGAACCGGTCAGTATGAACGCTTCCGAAGTGGGCGGTTTCAAGGAAATCGTCGCGAACGTGACAGGGCAAGGCGTCTTCGCCCGGCTCAAATTTGAAAGCGGCGTCCACCGCGTACAGCGCGTGCCCGTCACCGAAAGCGGGGGGCGCATCCACACCTCGGCGGCGACCGTCGCGGTGCTGCCTGAGCCTGATGAAATGGATGTCGACATTGATCTGGGCGACCTCAAAATCGACACCTATCGCGCCTCGGGCGCGGGCGGTCAGCACGTCAACACCACCGATAGCGCGATCCGGATCACGCATGAGCCGAGCGGGCTGGTCGTCACCTGTCAGGACGGGCGCAGCCAGCACAAGAACAAGGAGAAGGCGATGCAAGTCCTGCGCGCTCGCCTCTTCGAGCAGCAGCGCGACGCCGCTCAAGGCGCCGAAGCCGAAGCGCGCAAGGCAATGGTGGGATCCGGCGACCGGTCCGAACGCATCCGCACCTATAACTTCCCGCAAGGCCGCGTGACCGATCACCGCATCGGCCTGACGCTGCACAAACTTGAGGAAATCCTCGCCGGAACCGGGCTTACCGAAATGGTCGACGCGCTGATCGCGGAGGATGAGGGCAAGCGTTTGGCTGCGCTGAGCGAATGACAAGCGCCGCGCAGGCGATAAGGGACGCCGCGCAAACTCTCGCGGAGACGAGCGACACCGCCCGGCTTGATGCGGAAATTCTGATGGCGCACGCTATGGGCGTTTCGCGTTCGGACCTCTTGATCCGGGGCATGGACGCGGAGGCCCCGGCGCGGTTCCACCGGCTGGTCGAGCGGCGGGGCAAGCGAGAACCGGTGGCCTATATCACCGGCGCGCAGGAATTTTACGGACACCCCTTTATCGTTACGCGCGACACGTTGATCCCTCGTCCTGATAGCGAGGTGGTGGTCGAAGCTGCGCTCGATATTCTGGGGGATGCGCCTGAGAACTCCGGTGCAGACAGCATCCTTGATCTGGGCACGGGCACGGGCGCGCTCTTGCTCAGCGTGTTGGCGCAAAAGCCGACATTTCGCGGGCGCGGGATCGACCAAAGCGCGGCTGCCATCGCCGTTGCTGAGCGCAACGCTGCTGCGCTGGGCCTGTCGGACCGGGCGAATTTCTCGGTGAACGCCTGGCATGGCGAGACAGACGCGCAGGGCCAGCCATGGTGGAGCCAATGGGGCCGGTTTGAGCTCGTGATCGCCAACCCTCCTTATGTCGAAAGCGGCGCCGCGCTCGATCCCGATGTGAGCGAATACGAACCGGCCAGCGCGCTCTACGCCGGGGAGGATGGGCTCGATGATTATCGGCTCATTATTCCGGGCCTTGCGCACATCACATCCAAGGCGGTGCTGGAGATCGGAGCCACGCAAGCGGACAGCGTCGCTCAACTGGCTGAAAAAGCCGGATTTGCGACCGAGCTGCGATACGATCTGGCAAATCGGCCACGCGCGCTGATCCTTTCCTAAGGAATTGTCCGGTAGGGCTTGGCAAATCGGTTATTGCTCGCTAGCTCTAATCCTAGACATGCCGAAGACGGCTTTGCCTGTTCGCCATGTCCAGCTCCACACTTTCGTTTCAACCGACCACGAGGGTCACGGCCCTTCGGTCCATACGGGACGGAACGCGTACCGTTTTTCATTGGCGAAAAGGGGTAGGGGCTTGGATCCAAGGGGGATCCGTTGGCCGCGCGGGGCACCACAGGTTTTGGCCTGGGGCGATGCGCGACAGGCCGGTAGTGAGGAAAAATTTCCTTGAATAACAATCGTAACAATCGTCGCCGCGGTCGCGGAAATCGCAATCAGGGCGGAGGCGGCAACCAGCTTAACCGGATCGACAGCCGGGCGCGCGGAAACGCGCCGCAATTGCTTGATAAATACAAAAAGCTCGCGCAGGACGCGCAGCATAACGGCGACCGGGTGCAGGCGGAGTACTACCTTCAGTTTGCCGACCACTATTTCCGGGTTATCGCTGACAACAAGGCGCGCCAGGAAGAAGCCCGCGCCAAACGCAACGAAGGGCGCGACCAGTCCTCGGACGACAACGAAGATGGCGATGAGGGCGAAGGCCGCCGTTCTGACAACCGTGCAGATAATCGCTCTGACAACCGCTCAGATGGCCGCCGCGGTAACCGCCGCGGCAAACCGCGTCGCAACGACAATGGCGGCGGCGATAACGTCCAAAACGAGAGCGAAGGCGAAACCGGCGTCGAAGGCGAAGTCGCCCAACAGGATAGCGATGGCCGACAAGGCTCCGACGCGGACGGTGAAGACAGCGAGCGCAAGCCGCGCCGCCGCGCCACCAGCAAGGACGCCGCCGGTAAAGACGAGGCCAAGCCCGCCCGCACGCGCAAACCCAGAGCGAAAAAGGCCGACGCCGCGCCCGACGAAATCGATTCGTCCGTTCTTCCGCCCGCGATCGGTGGCGATGCCTCGGGCAGCGAGGACGGAGACGCGCTCGAAGCGGTCAACTAGGCGTCTCGCGCCTGCAATTCGCGCTTTGACGCCCGCAAAATGTCCAGCCCGAACCTAACGCCGCGCGCCGCCAGCAGGTTGGAGCCGGTCTGGGCCTTTATCGCCAAACGCCCTTCGCTGGCTTGCCTCGTGCTGGGTCTGGCGTCGGCGTGCGGCTATCCGCCCTTGCACCTGTGGTGGCTGGCGCTTTTCGCGCTCGCCGCGTTTCTGGCCCTGCTCTACGAAGCGCCGTCGTGGCGCGCTGCGGCGTGGCGGGGGTGGCTGTTTGGCTGGGCTCATCTGACGCTGGCGAACAACTGGATTGCGACCGCTTTTACGCATCAGGCGAAAATGCCCGAATTTCTCGGCTGGATCGCGGTGCCGCTTTTGTGCGTGTATTTGGCGGTTTATCCCGCCCTGGCCGCTCTAACGGCGCACGCTCTTTATCAGCGGTTCAAAGCGCCGACGTCGGGTTTTCTCGCCTTTTCGGGTGTGTTTGCAGCGACTTGGGTGGTCTTTGAATGGACGCGCAGTTGGGCGTTTACCGGCTATCCATGGCCCCCGCTCAGCCTCGTTTTGCTGGGAGGTTGGGATACGCCGGGCGCGGCGTGGTTTTTGCCCTGGATGGGCACTTACGGGCTCTCGGGCCTGTTTGTAATCCTCGCCGGAGGCGTCGCCTCGGGCCTGCGCCGTCAGCGTCCGCTCGAATGGGTCGGCCTGCTGGTGGCGCTCACTTTGACCATGCACGCGATGCCAACGCCCGCATCCAGGCCGAGCGATGTGGCGTTCACGCTGGTCCAGCCGCTGCTCAAACAGGACGAGATCAACGACGGCTCCAAGTTCGAAGAGCAATTCGTGCGCATCGCCGAACTGACCGCCACGGGCCGCGGCTCATCGCGCGTGGTGCTGTGGCCTGAAAGCGCGATCCCGGACTACCTCGAAGATGGCTATCCGCAGCGGTTCTATGACCGGATGACCGCTCTGAACCCGGCCACCGGGCGCGGCGATCCCGCCTTTGCTCGCCAGCGTATCGGATCGGTGATCGGCGCGGATTCGACGCTGCTCACCGGCGTCGTCAATCTCGATATGGGCGTCGTGGACGGCCGCCGCCAGCCTGTCAGCGCGCGCAATTCGGTCGTCGCGCTCAACGGCGCGGGCGAGCTTACCCATCACTACGCCAAAGCGCATCTGGTGCCCTATGGCGAGTACCTCCCCATGCGCCCGATCCTCGAACCGCTCGGCCTGTCGCGGCTGGTCGCGGGATCGATTGACTACCTGGCTGGTCCGGGGCCGCGAACGCTGGATCTGGGCAAACACGGCAAGGCGGGCGTCCAGATCTGCTATGAGATCGTATTTTCTGGGCGTGTCGTCGACCCCGATGCGCGGCCCGACTATCTCTTCAACCCGTCCAACGATGGATGGTTTGGCGCGTGGGGTCCGCCGCAGCATCTGGGCCAAGCGCGCATGCGGGCGCTGGAAGAGGGGCTGCCCGTCCTTCGCTCCACCACGACCGGGATCAGCGCGGTCATCGATGCCAATGGCGTCGTGTTGCAGCACATACCTTCCGGCGTCGCGGATGCGGTCGAAGGGATGGTCCCCGCAGCCCACGAGCCGACACCGTTCTCGCGGTTTGGAAACGCCTTGCCGCTGGCGCTCGCGGCGCTGGTGTTCATGCTTAGTCTGATCGGGCCAAGATTGCTTGCGCTTCGCCCTGCACGCGGGTAGGGCGCGAGGCAGACATAAAGGTTTCCTTATATCTGCATAAGGTGACCCAATTTGCAGATCAGAAACGGGAGTCTCCATGCGCCAAGAATATCTCTTCACCTCAGAGAGCGTCTCTGAAGGCCATCCCGATAAGGTTTCCGATCAGATCTCCGACGCGATTGTCGATCTCATGCTGTCCAAGGACGCCGAATCGCGCGTCGCCTGTGAAACCATGACCACTACGCAGCGCGTTGTTTTGTCGGGCGAGATCCGCTGCACCCCGATGTACGACACATCGCGCGAAGACTGGAAATACAACAATTATTGGGCGCCCGGCGCGCGTGATGAGATCGAAAGCGCGGTGCGCCGCACCGTGGCCGAAATCGGCTATGAACAAAGCGGGTTTCATTGGGAAACGCTGACGTTTGAAAACCACCTGCACGGCCAATCAAGCGAGATCGCCATGGGCGTGGACGCGGGTACGGACGGCTCGAACAAGGACGAAGGCGCCGGCGACCAGGGGATCATGTTCGGCTTTGCCTGCAATGAGACGCCTGATTTCATGCCGGCGACGCTCGATTACAGCCACAAGATCCTTGAGAGACTGGCCGCCGACCGCAAATCAGGCGCCGCGCCGTTTCTGGAACCTGACGCCAAGAGCCAGGTCACGCTCAAATACGAAAACGGCAAGCCTGTCGGCTGCACCGCTGTGGTGGTCTCGACACAGCATGCGCGCGGCTATCACGAGGGCGAGAAGGAAGCCGAGCTCAAGGCCTATGTCAAAAAGGTCGTGACCGGCGTGTTGCCCGATGGTTTCATCACGCCAGAGACCGCGTGGCATATTAACCCGACCGGTGCGTTTGAAATTGGCGGTCCGGATGGCGATGCGGGCCTGACCGGGCGCAAGATTATCGTCGACACTTATGGCGGCGCGAGCCCGCATGGCGGCGGCGCGTTCAGCGGTAAAGACCCGACCAAGGTGGATCGCAGCGCGGCCTATATCACGCGATATCTGGCGAAGAATGTGGTGGCCGCAGGCCTGGCCACGCGTTGCACGATCCAGATCGCTTACGCCATCGGCGTGAGCGAGCCGCTGTCGCTCTATGTCGACACGCATGGCACCTGCGCGGACGGCGTGAGCGATGCAGGCATCGAAGACGCGATCAAGTCGATCGACAAGCTGGGCGGATTGACCCCGCGCGGCATCCGCACGCATCTGGGTCTGAACAAGCCGATCTATCGCCAAACGGCCGCCTATGGCCACTTTGGCCGCACCGCCGAAGGGGAGTTCTTCCCTTGGGAGCGCACCGATCTCACCGACGATCTCAAAGCCGCTTTGGGTTGAGAGCTTTGGCGTGAGAAATGCGCTAGGGCGGTATGATGGAGCCGTCTCAGCCCCGCTCTGAATCCGCATCCGGCGGCCCGGTGCGCGCTCGCATTGCCGAGCTGGACGCGCTGCGCGGGATTGCGGTGATCGGGATTGCGTGGATGAACGTCTATGCCTTCGCGCTCCCGCTTCAGGCCTATTACAACCCGGCTGTATTCGGCATGGAAGGCGCCGCCGACCGCTGGGTCTGGCTTGTCAGCTTTGTCTTTATCGAGGACAAATTTCGCACTCTGTTCGCCATGCTGTTTGGTGCGGGCTGCCTGATCCTGCTGGAGAAGGACACAGCCAATCCCATCCGCGCCCACATTGCGCGTATGGCGGTGTTGTTCGCAATCGGGCTTGCGCATTCGATCCTTTTGGCAAGCAACGATGTGCTGCGCGCCTACGCCATTGCAGGGCTTGCCCTGCCATTCCTGCGAGGGGCGTCGACTTATGCGCTATTCGCGATCGCCATCGGTCTGGTGGCCGCGCATGTGGGGCTCGGCATGGTCGCCTTTGGTCCGTCCATCGTCGACTTCTATCAGGGCGAGCTTGGCAGCGATGCGTCCCTGTTTGCCGAGCGCAATTTTGGCCGGGATCCCGGAGCGATCGAATACGCGCTGCGGCTGGGGCAAGAGGGTTTGGGCGAGCGCATCGCGCGCCGCGCCGCATCCATCCCGAGCCAGCTGAGCGTGCTCGCCAGCGCGCTGCCGCTCAACTTGGCGGCAATGGTTCTGGGCGTGGCTTTCTGGCGCACCGGGATGCTGGCGGGCGAGTGGCCCACGTTCCGTTTGCAGCGATTGGCCGCGATCTGCGCGCTTGCGGCGCTGCCACCGCTGCTTTGGCTCGGGTGGTGGACCAGCCAAGCGGGCTTTCCCGGCGCGCTGGTGGGCGCTTCGGCGCTTATCCTTTCCGCGCCGTTCGATACGCTGCTCGGTGTGGCCTACGCGATGCTGGCCATGGCGTTCTTTGGTGGGCGAGGAGGGGCGACGCGGACGCTCGCAGCGGTTGGGCGGCTCTCGCTCACCAATTACCTCGCCACCAGCGCGGTCTTCGCGTTGATCTTTGCGAGTTGGGGCCTTGGCCAGATTGCGCAGGTCAGCCGCGCGCAAGCATTCGCGGTCAGCTTCGTGCCCATCGCCGCGATGCTGCTGTGGTCGCCCGTGTGGCTGAAAGCGCTCGGTCAGGGACCGCTCGAACGCCTCTGGCGAAGCGCTGCGCGCCTTATCTCTTAGCCGTGTTCGCCCAGCATTGGCGAGGGCGTGTTGAGCGCCAGCTCGGCGTCAGAAAAGAGAAACGGACTGCGCACGCCTTCGAACCCACCCAATTCAACGCGCATCCCCCGCGCCAGCGTTTGCGGGTCGGCGAACACTTCATCGAGCCCGTTGATCGGCCCCGCCGGAACGCCGGCCGCCTGGCACGCTTCGAGCAAGAGCGCCTTGTCCCACGCACTCGTCGCGGCGGCGATCAGGCGGTCGAGTTCAGCGCCATTGGCGACGCGCTGCG
>JBCCCM010000042.1:0-28119 GCA_039033515.1 Pseudomonadota bacterium | reverse complement strand
GGTCATGCGGGGAAACCGTGAAGAAAGCCGGAGGGGCCCCCGCGCCAGCCAATTTTGGCGGACGGATAAGCCAGCGATCGGCAGCAGTAAAAGGAACGTGAAGGATGGCTCTATACGAGCACATTTTCCTCGCGCGTCAGGATCTGAGCCAAGCTCAAGTCGACGCGCTGGCGGCCACGGCGACCGAAATCGTCGAAGCGAACGAAGGCAAGGTTACGAAAACCGAAACCTGGGGCCTGAAATCCCTCGCCTACAAGATCGAACGCAACCGCAAAGCGCACTTCGTGATGCTCAACATCGAAGCGCCCGGCAACGTCGTTGCCGAGCTTGAGCGCCAGACCCGCATCAACGAAGATGTCATACGCTACATGACCATCCGTGTCGACGAGCACGAAGAAGGCCCCAGCGTGATGATGCGCAAGAACGAACGCGACCGTAAGCGTCGCTCTGACCGTGAGGAGCGCGACTGATGGCCCGCCCGTTTTTCCGCCGCCGCAAATCCTGCCCGTTCTCCGGCAAGGATGCCCCCAAAATCGATTACAAAGACGTGCGCCTGCTGCAGGGCTTCATGTCGGAACGTGGCAAGATCGTGCCATCGCGCATCACCGCCGTTTCCGCCAAAAAGCAGCGTGAGCTGGCCAAGGCCATCAAGCGCGCCCGTCACATCGGCCTTCTGCCGTACATCGTGAAGTAGGAGACAGCATCATGGATATCATTCTCCTGGAACGCGTCGAGAAACTCGGCACGATCGGCGACGTTGTCACCGTGAAGGACGGTTACGCTCGCAACTTCCTGCTTCCGCAGAAGAAAGCGCTGCGCGCCAACGAAGCCAACAAGAAGGTTTTCGAAGCCAACCGCGAACGTCTTGAAAAAGAGAACGCTGAAAAGCGCACCGACGCCGAAGCGCTGGGCGCCAAGGTCGAAGGCGCTGAGGTCATCCTCATCCGCGCCGCGTCGAACACCGGCCAGCTGTATGGCTCGGTCAACGTGCGCGACATGGTCGCCGGCTTGGTTGAACAGGGCCACGACGTCGACAAGAAGCAGGTCATCATGGGCGCGCCCATCAAGACCATCGGCATGCACGACGTCACCGTCGCGCTGCACCCCGAGGTGCACGTGATCGTGAAAGCGAACGTCGCCCGCTCCGACGACGAAGCCGAACTGCAAACGCAGGGCGTCGATGTTCTGGCGCAGATCTTCGAAGACGAACAGCGCGAGATCGAAGAAGCGGCCGCCGACACCAAGATCGACAATGACGGTCTTGAGCCGGGTGAAATCCCCGCCGAACTACTCGAAGACGGCGTGGCCACCCCCGAAGGCACAGGCGAAAGCGAAGCGCTGATCGAAGCAACCGATCACAAGACCGAAGACGACGCCTGATCGTCGCCCATCGGCTGAAACGATAGAGAGAGGGCGCTTCCGAGCGCCCTCTTTTTTGTCTGCCATCCGCGCTTTGCCTGTTGAAATGCCAGGCCTGTTCTGAGACCCAAGGCTTCGTCCTCAACTGTCCCATGGCCGCTCTTCATGTTTTTCAGAAAAAACCGCGCCGCGCGCCGTGAGGCCGAGCCGAAGCTTACGCACTCGGTGCGCGATTATCGAGCCTTGGTTCAGCACCATCTGCGCGAAAACCCCGAAGACGCCACCTTTGCCCTGGCGAAATCAATCGGGGCACCAGACATGACCACTTTTCACCGCCAGGGCGATGGCCATGTCGCGGTGCTGAAGCATCACGGGCTCGCTGATAGGATGACTGTCTATGACCTTGGCGCTGGCTGCGGGCGCACAGCGCAGGCGCTGCAACGATCGGGCTGGAAGGGCGAGTATACCGGCGCGGATGTCGTCACCGAATTGCTCGAAGAGCTTGAGCGCCAATGTCCGACCTATGAGACGATCATCGAGCTGGATCAGGCCATCGCGGCGGCCAGCGGCGTGACTGACATGATTTGCGCCTGGTCGGTTTTCACCCATCTGTATCCGCCCGAAATCTACCTGTTTATCCGCGACGCGCACCGAGCGTTAAAGCCGGGCAGCAAACTGTTGTTTTCCTTTCTCGAAATGGAAGAACCCGCGCATGATCGCGTGTGGCGGGCGGTGCAGGAACACGTTCAGGCGGCGATCCCCGCTGAGCAGCTCGACACGTTTCTGCATCGCGACTGGATCCGCCGCTACGCACGTGACGCAGGGTTCGAAGAGCCGCAATTCACCGATGGCATGGACAACACGCACCATCCCGAACTGTGGCAAGCGCTGGCGGTTTTGAGAAAACCCCTCTCTTGAGAAGTCCGGCATCTTGAGAAAAATCTGGGCCCGGCTAAGGCTGCGCGCTCCATGAGCTTTGCCACCGATCCCAGCCTGTTCGTCCATCAGATGGACATCGCCAACGACCGCCTGCTTTTGATGAAGCTGGGAGAAGACGAGCTGCGCGTCGCCAGCTTCCTTGATCAGCGACTGTTGGAAGCGAGACCCGGCGAACAGCCACGCGCGCGGCAATGGGGCGATTTTTCGCATATCGCGCCGCAGACCGAAACGCCCGATGCTCCGGCGCGCGATGACGCGCGGTTTATCTTTCACATCGGCCATGTCGGATCGACCCTGCTGGCGCGGCTTTTGGGCGAAGCGCCGGACACGCTGGCGCTGCGCGAGCCGCAATTGCTGCGCCAGTTCGCCGAGTTGCGCGTGGTCGAAGGGCTGGCGCATTCGCCGTGGCCTCCGGGACGGGTGGCTGACCGGCTTCCGCTTGCGCGCAAATGGTTGAGCCGCACGTTCCGCGAAGGGCAGCGCGCGCTCATCAAAGCGACCAGCTTCGTCAGCGACATCGCGCCCGACCTGATCGAGACCTCGCGCAAGGCGGTGTTTCTGACACTGTCGCCCGAGCGGTATTTGCAAACGATCCTGGCAGGCGACGCCTCGCGTCAGGAGCTCGCATTTCTGTCAACAACGCGGCTGCAGCGCCTCAATCGCCAATTGGACGGCGCACCGATCAAGCTGTGGGATCTCGACGAAGCGCAGCGCGCCGCCATGGCCTGGGCCTGCGAGATGACTGCATTGAACGCCGCGACAAAAGCCGCACGCGAAGAAGGCGCGCGCGAAAACGTGCTGTGGCAGGATTTCGACGCCTTTCTGGCTGCACCGGGCGAAACTTTGGCGAAGACCGCGCAGCATCTGGAAGTCGGCATCACCTCCGAACAGGCGGCCGCGTGGGTCAAGGGCCCGATCATGACGCGCTATTCCAAAGCGCCCGAGCAAGGGTATTCCCCGCAATTGCGCGAAGAGGTGCTGGCGGGCGCGGCGCGCGAGCGCAAAAACGACATCCGCAACGCGCTCAATTGGCTCGAACGGGCCGGGCAAGAACACCCCGCGATTGCCGCCGCGCTTGAGCGGGTTTAAGGCGGCGCCCATGACCCAGTTCCGCCTTATCGAAAACGTGTTGAACGCCCAGCAGATCGCCCAGCTCAAAGACATCGCGGCCAAGGCGCAGTTTGTGGATGGAAAGATCTCCAATCCGCACTCAACAGCCAAATCAAACCTGCAAATGCACGATGAGGGGCTCCAGCAAAGCGCGGTGAACATCATGGCGCAGGCGCTGTTTGCGAATCAGGATTTCATGAATTTTGCGATCCCCACGCAGTTCGCCCCGCCCCTCATCTGCCGTTACACGCCCGGTATGAAATACGGACTGCACCCCGATGCGGCGGTGATGGGGATCGGCAATGTCTCGATCCGTTCAGACCTGTCATGCACGCTCTTCCTCAACGAGCCGGGCGATTACGAAGGCGGCGCGCTGCGCAGCGTGCTGGGGACCGAGGAAATCCGCGTGAAAGGCCCGGCGGGATCAGCGATCGTCTATCCCTCCTCCACTCTGCACGAGGTCGAGGAGGTCACCGCGGGCGAGCGTTTGGTCGCGATCACCTTCATCCAGAGCCAGGTGCCCGACACCGCCCAGCGCGAATTGCTGTACGAATTGGGCGAGGTCGCCGCGCTCGAAGGCAACGCCATGAGCGACGAAAACTACACGCGCCTGCAAGCGGTGCAGTTCAACCTGCGCCGGATGTGGCAGCGCTCCTAGATCCGGCTGGCTCAGGCCACACCGAACGCAAAAATTTGGGCCGCGCTCGCATCACGCCTTTGCACTGCAACAAAGTCGGTGCTAATGGCGCGCATGATAAACACATCCAACATTCTCAAAAATCTGAACCGCCACTACGCAGACGCGGTGGCCACCCTTCGCAGCGACGTCATCGCCTTCGGGCGCGACGGCACGATCCCTCCTGCGCGCAAGCGTGAGGACGGCAGCTACGCCTATCCGCAGCTCACCTTGCACTACACCGGGGCTGATGCGGCGGGCGAGGCGGCTTCGGACCGAAGCCGCGCCTTTGGCCGCCTCGAAGAGGTCGGCACCTACACCACCACCATCACCCGGCCCGACCTGTTCACGCCCTATCTGACCGAGCAACTCGAGCTGATCGCGGCGGAATACGACGTGGACGTCACGGTCACCCGGTCAAATCAGGAAATCCCCTTCCCCTATGTGCTCGACGGCGAAGCGGGCGCGATGATGCAGGGGATCGCTCCGCAAGACATTGCCAAACACTTTCCCTCCACGGATCTGGCGTTGATCGGCGACGAATTGGCGGATGGGATCGAATTTGACGAAGACGAGGATATGCCGCTCTCGCTCTTCGATGGGCTGCGAACCGATTACTCGCTCGCCCGGCTGGCGCATTACACCGGAACCAACGTGGAGGACTTTCAGGACTTCATCCTGTTTACGAACTACCACCGCTATGTCGATGAATTTGTTGACTGGGGTGCCAGACAGATTGGTCGAGACGGCTACACAGCGCTGCGCGGCGCTGGCGGGCTTGAGGTCAGCCAGGCAACCGAAGCCGCGCGCGAGCAGCTCAACGACACCGCTTGGCGTCGTTCGCAAATGCCGTCCTATCACCTGATGCGCGAGGATGGCCGGGGCATCACGCTGGTCAATATCGGCGTTGGTCCTTCGAACGCGAAGACAATCTGCGATCACCTCGCGGTGCTGCGCCCGCACGCATGGATGATGATCGGCCATTGCGGCGGGGTGCGCTCGACACAGAAGATCGGCGACTTCGTGCTTGCCCACGCTTATTTGCGCGACGACCATGTGCTCGACGCGGTGCTCCCGCCCGAAATCCCGATCCCGCCTATCGCAGAGGTCCAACTGGCGCTCGCCGGCGCGGCAGAGGAAGTCTCGGGCGTTCAAGGCGCAAACCTCAAACAGCGCATGCGCACCGGCACCGTCGTCACCACCGACGACCGCAATTGGGAGCTGCACTATTCCGATAGCGCCAAGCGTTTTTCGCAAAGCCGCGCCATCGCGGTTGAGATGGAAAGCGCAACAATTGCCGCGCAAGGGTATCGCTTCCGCGTTCCCTACGGCACCTTGCTGTGCGTTTCGGACAAGCCGCTGCACGGCGAGATCAAGCTGCCGGGGCAAGCGAACAAGTTCTACGAGGAAGCCATCGCGGCGCACCTACAGATCGGCCTCGAAGCCGTCGCGAGGCTACGCGACGAAGGCGACCGCCTGCACAGCCGCAAGTTGCGCGCCTTTAACGAGCCGCCGTTCCGCTAAACGCACTCGGCGCTTCCTAAGGGAAATTGCGGCGTAATTTCCCGCAGAGCTGCGGCGAGTGGTTGGCAACCAAACCTCGTCTAGCGCGCTGAACATGGAAAGCTCTCCGCCTCTCACGCTTGCAACCGCCGTGCAAACTCTTTCAGGTACAGCGGACCGAAGCGCAAGCGGTGCGCGCAAGCCGCGGGCGTGGACACGCGGCGCACCCGCCGATTCCCTGAGCCTGGAAAGTCTGCGCCGACAAGGTTTACGCTTCATCCGCTTCGGCGGCTGGACCATGAGCGCGCTGCTCTCAATCCTCACGATTGTAACCGGGTCGAGCGCCTGGTGGATTGTCGCCTTTGGTGTGTTCCTTAATTCGTGGATCACCTGGCGCGCCCGCCGCGGACCATTGATCCCGGCCGAGCGAGTGTGGCTGACGCTAGCCATGACGACGTTCCCACAATCGCTGATCTGGTGTTTCTGGCTGGGCGGCGAGACGCTGAATGTGATGGTACCGCATGTGGTGACGGTCATTCTCTTCATCGCGCTTTACGACCGCCGCTGCGCCATATTGGGCAGTGGGCTGTGCTTGCTCAGCTTTCTTGTCCTGAAATTCATCGACGGCGCTGGAGATTTGGCCAGACCCTTGTTCTGGATCGGTACATCCATGGAAGTCGTCGGCATGCTTTTTGTCGGCTTCATGTCGATCAGCATTTGCACGCGTATCGACCGGTTTTTGCATTCGCTCGAAGCCTCGCGCGATGAAAACGCACGCCGCAATTCTATGCTGGAAGATCAAGCGGATAAGCTCGAAAGCGCCCGCGAGCGGGTCGAATTCGAACGCGCCGAGCGCGAAAAGGTCGAAACCGAACAGCGCGCACAGCGCCAGGCGCAGTTGCAGCGCTTTGCCAACGATTTCGAAGAATCGATCAGCGTGGTCACCGCCTCCATCAGCCAGACCGCTGAGCTTCTGGAGCGGATGACCCGCACACTTAGCCTTATTGCGCACGACACCGGGCAAGGCGCCACCGAAGTCAGCGAAGGCGCCGCCGCCGCCAGCCACGCCGCTAACACCGTCGCGCAAGGGATAGCGGAACTGTCTGCATCGATTTCGGCGATTGCCTCTGATGTGGGACAACAGAACGACCTCGCCTCGCAAGCGACCAGCACCTCGACCACAGGCGGCGAAGCGGTTGGCGGTTTGTCGACGCATTCCGACACAATCGGCGAAGCCACACGCGCGATAGTGCGCATCGCCGAACGCACCAATCTGCTCTCGCTAAACGCCGCCATCGAAGCGGCGAGTGCGGGCCCGGCGGGGCGCGGCTTCACCATCGTTGCCCAAGAGGTCAAGGCGCTCGCCCGGCAAGCCAGCGAGGCCGCGACGCAAATCGACAGTTTTCTAAAAGGCGTGCGTTCAGGCACGCTGGAGGCCGAGCGCAGCTTTGCGGCGATCGACAGCGTGATCGGCTCGCTCGCGCAAACCGCCACCGCGATCCGTTGGGAGGTCGAAAGCCAGCGCAAATCCGCCGATGCGATTGAAGGCTACGCACGCAGCGCCGCCGAAGATATGGGAGCCATGGCCTCGCGCACAGAACGGTTGGCGAGCACCGCTGCGTCGGCGGAAAAGCTCTCCAATCAACTCGACGATGCGGCGGCGACCATGCTCAAGAACGCGCGCGATCTGGAGCAAACAACGGCGCAGTTCATGTCAAATTTGCGATCGGGCTGAGCCGCTGAGCTAAGGCCGCGCAGCAACGGGCGGGTCCGAGACAGGCTCGGTTTCAGGCGCGCCGTCCTCATCCCCCGGGGATGGTTCATTGGTGGCTTCTTCGTCCGAATCTTTCGCGCCCCATTTACCCGAATTGCCCCAACTCGATTCGTGCAATCCCTCTAACGCCGTTTCGCTACGGGGGATCGGGCCATGGTCAAACGGCCCTTTGCCATAGGCGATAACGTCCTGAATCGTCGTGCATCCGGCCAGACCAGCGGCGGCGGCGGCCAAAAGGGCCAGTCTAGCAAGCAAGCTCATTTCGCACCTCCTTCATTGGCATCCGCACCACCGTCATCCTTGACGCTCTCTTCCGGGTCACCTTCAAAGGCGACATCCCAGAAATCGGAGACGACGCTTTGATAGCGTTTCAGCGCGCCGACAAACACCTTGGCCGGGATCCCTTCGCGCCCGGTGAAAACCGCCCATTGCGCGTAAGGGTCGCCGTCCTCACCGCGCCAGACCGAGATATAGCGGTGATTGGAATTCGCTTTCGCCACCGCCTCCGCAGGCATCGGTGTAATGCGGTTCCAGCGGGTTGAAAACACGAGTGTCTCGCAAAAATCGGGCACCGCTTCGTCGCAATCCTTGAACAGGATGAAAGAGGTCAGCCCTTCATTCTCGACCTCGATCATGCGTTTGTCGCCGTCATCCAATTGCGGGATCGACTTGGCCTCTTTGAACCCCGCCGCCTTCACGACGGCAAGAACGCCATCCACGCTGGTCGCGCTGACAGCCATGTCGGGCAGGGTGACCTCAGCGGGCGAGTCGTCCTGCGCGCTAGCGGGCGCGGCTAGCGCTGCGACTGCCATGAGCGCTGATAGTCGAATAAAAAGCATCGTCATGATGGGCGCACCCCCTTGGCATACCGCTCCCACACAAGCGCGATGATCAAGACACCGACCGAGGCGAGAAAGCTGACCATTTTGACCGGGCCCATGGAAGATGCAATCGCGGCCAGCGTGTCGCTGCCTTCGAAGCGCAGCGCCTGATAGAATTGCAGCAAGGTTTCAATGAAGTCTGTGACGAAGAAAAGCGATCCGGCGACCGTCGCGCTCCATCCCAGCGCGGTGAGCCTAGCGCCGGGCCAGCGGCGGTAATAGCGCCCGCCTTTCAGCGCGCCAAAACTGTAGACAACGATGAAAAGCAGATCCACCGCCATCGCGATCCGAGCTTGGTCCAGCACCCCCGCCGCCTGCCACGCTTGCTGGATCGCGTTCACGCGCGCCGCATCGGGCGCGGCCTGATGGTCGAGAATACCGCCCGGCACCGCGTCAATCGCGAGCGGCGCGTGCAGCGCGAGCGAAATGGCAAAGATCGCCAGACCTGCCAGCCACCAGACCAGAAAATCCGCCTTGGCGCTCATTTCTGGCTATCCAGAAAGCGCACAATCGCATCGCCCAGTTCCGGCTTGATAACCGAGTTCATATGGGTGCCCGGCACTTCGATATAGGTCGCATCAGGCAGCGCGTCGGCCAGCGCCCGGGCTGATCCGTTGTCCTGATCCTCATCCCCGCAAATTGCAGCGGTGGGGACGGTGATATTGGCGAGAGCGCCGATGTCGAAGGGGTCCATCGCATCCAGCAACAGCCGCGCCGCCACGCGGTCGACCCCTTGCGATTTGAGAAACGTGCGCGCGACGTAGAGCGGGCTGCCCGGTTTAATCGTTTCAAACTCATCAATCACACGTTTGAAGTGCGCGGCGCGGCGCTCCCATTCGGTCAACCCTTCGAGCCCCATCCCGCAAGCGATCAGGCGGCGCGGATGAAGCACACCATGCGCCACCGCGTGCAGCGCGGTGCGCGCGCCCAGCGAAAAACCGACGAGGTCGAATGCGCCCTCCTCAAGGCCCAGCGTCTCCACAAGAGCGGCCGCGTCGCGCACCAGCGCGCCGGGCGGATAGGCGCTCGCCTCTTGCGGCGCGGCGCTTTGCCCGTGGACGCGAAAATCGAGCATGAAAGCGGTGAACCCGGCCTCAGCCAAACGCTCGGCGTGGCCCCATTTGATCCAGTTCATATGCGCGCTGGAAAACAGACCATGCAGCAGGATGACCGGGCGCCCCTCGCCGCTTTGTGGGTCTTGGCGGTAATAGGCCAGCCGCGTGCCATCAAAACTGGCAAAATCGATCGGCTCTAACGCGTCCATCCAAGCAGCTCCTTCCAATCCTCAAGGCTTTGCGGCTGCGTCTCCCATTGTGGCAAGCCTTGTGGCAGAGCGATCCACGAAGCTTTGCGTTTCACCCAGATATTGGCGACCAAGGGGATCGCGCCGGGCTCGTCAAACGATCCGCCCTTCACCGTCACCCACCCGCGCCCGCTTCGTGCCGAATGGTACAAGCGTGATCCGCATTTGGGGCAGAAATGGCAATCGGTGATGCCGCCGCTGTCGGTCGGGCGGCTCCAGACCTGCGTTTCGCCTGTGATCATGAAATCCGCCTCCACAACCGGCACGGAAAGGCCAAAGGCGCTGGCGGATTGCTTCTGACACTCGCGGCAATGGCAGGCGTAGCACTTGAGCGTATCCGCGCTCACCGAATAGCGCACCGCCCGGCATTGGCATCCGCCGGTGAAGGTCACGAGGCCATCTCTTCCAGCGTTTCAGCCTGCGGACTCACTGCGGGCAGATCCACTTCGCGGTCGAGAGTTATTTCAAAGCTCCTGAGGTCGACTATCCAAAAGCGCGCCTCGTCCAGTTTAACCCAGACAATCATGGAGACGGTGTCCGCATTGAGCATGCGCACCCCATCGACAAAGCGCACGCGTTTGCGAAGCGTGGTCTGGCGTAGATCGCGCAGGTCACCGAGGATGAGATCAAGATATCCGTCCGTGTAATCCGCCTTCGTTCCGACAAAGGCGATATAGGCGCTTGGATCGCCCTTGCCGTCGGCTAAAGGGCCTACCGGGTTCCAATTCATGATCATTTGCTCGGATCCCTTGGGCAGAATCATTCGGGATTCTCCGCTCTGCATATTGGTGAGCGAGATATTGGGGCTTGATACGTCGATACCTACCTCTGGATCGTCCTCCAGTCTGTAGGATATGACCGTGCCATCGGCGGTGGTGATTTCGTCACCTTCAAAGCGCAGTTCAGGGGGTAAGTCGCTTTGGGCAAATGGCTCCGTCGGAACGGCGCCAAAGGAGTCGTAGGGATCCGACATTATCGCCCCAATCAGGAGCATGGGGATCAGGACGAAAAGCACCAGGGCCAAGCCGATCGCGTTTACTCGGCCCAAGACTTCGAAAAAGCCTGAACCTCTCACCGCTTCGCCAATCCCTTTTGCTCCATGCGCCATTGGGCCATCTCGACCCGGTCCTGGCCGAAGAAGGGTTCGTTTTCGAACACCAAGGTAGGCACGCCCCAATGGCCGGCGGCTTCGAGCGCTTGCTGGTTGGCTTCGATCTCCGCGTCGAGGGCGTCGGCGTCGCTCACAGCTTCGGCGTCCAGTTCGGCGAGGTCCAGCCCCGCCCGGCTCGCCGCGCCCGCGAGGTGATCGCCTTCGTCCCAGCCATCGACGCTGCCGTCGAAGATGATCTTGGAGACCTCGTCCGCGAATTCGAGGCCCTTGCCCCGGCGGCTCGCGGCCTGTCCCATGCGGCACACGCGGCGGATCAGCGGCTGCTCCTTTGCGATCTCGCGCGTGGCGAGGTTCTGGTCGATCGGATCAGGGCGCGGCCAGCGGATTGGGATGCCGAGAAATTCGCCCGCCCGCATCGAATCGCGCAAGATGTACATCGGCGCCGCCGGATTGCCAGTGAACAGCAGATCGGGCGCGCGCACTGCAATCGGCCATACCACCCGCAGGTCGATATTGACGGTGTATTGCTCCGCCATGGCCCGGTATCGGCCAATCGCCAGATAGGAATAAGGCGAGCGAAAACTGAAATAGAGATCGGCTTGCAGTGTCATGAAAGGCCCCTCCCCGCAGGCGCGTTTATCTAAAGAAACATTGCGCTCCGGCGTATAGCATGACGACGCTGTCGCCTTCGAAAAAGCCGCCCATCGCATCGCCTAACGCAAATTCATCGCCCAGCGTGCTGGTCGGGATCTCGGCAAAGCCGTCCGCCGCTTGCGCTTCTTCGCGGCTGGTTCCGATCTGGACGTCGCCGACCACGCGGGTGGCGCCCAGCTTATCGGTAGAATTCCAGCCGACCAGATTGCCGCGCTGGAAATTGACAATGAAACCGCCGGTGTATTCGGTGAACTCCATTTCGCCCGTACCGCATTCCGCGTTTTGATTGCGTTCCACCGGCTCGCCCAGGATCGGCTCGAGCGCGGTTTCCACTTCGTTGCGCCCAGCGGAGAAATAGAACGCTTCTGGCCCCGCGATCAGCCCCTGGCCGCGCAGCACCACTTCATCGGCGGAGACTTGCGGCTTGCTGGCGCGCAACGGTTCCTGTCCCGGAGGCGGCACGCCCGCGTCGCACGCTGCCAGAGCGCACGCGCTCGTACACAGAAGAGCCCAACGCATCTGCCTTACCCCTTCTTCAAATGCCGACGGCCCAGCAATTCCGCGATCTGCACCGCGTTCAAAGCCGCGCCTTTGCGCAGATTGTCCGAGACGCACCACAGTGTCAGGCCGTTCTCCACGGTCGGGTCTTCGCGCACGCGGCTAATATAGGTCGCGCTGTCGCCCGCGCTTTCTACGGGTGTGACATAGCCTTCGTCTTCGCGCTTATCGATGAGCATGATGCCGGGCGCCTCGCGCAGGATTTCCTGGGCTTGCTCAGCGCTGATCTCTTTCTCAAACTCGATATTCACCGCCTCGGCGTGGCCGACAAACACGGGCACGCGCACGCAGGTGGCGTTCAGTTTGATCTTGGGGTCGAGGATCTTCTTGGTCTCGACCATCATCTTCCACTCTTCCTTGGTCGATCCATCGTCGAGGAAGACGTCGATATGCGGGATGACGTTGAACGCGATCTGCTTGGTAAAGGTCGCCGGCTCCACCGGATCGCCGACAAAGATCGCGCGCGACTGCTCGAACAATTCGTCCATGCCCGCTTTGCCCGCGCCCGAAACGGACTGGTAGGTTGAGACCACCACCCGCTTGATCACCGCCGCATCGTGCAGAGGCTTGAGCGCCACGACCAACTGCGCGGTCGAGCAATTGGGGTTGGCGATGATGTTGCGCTTGGAATAATCGTCGATCGCGTCCGGGTTCACCTCGGGCACGATCAGCGGCACATCGGGCTCCATCCGGTAGAGCGAGGAATTGTCTATCACCACGCATCCGGCGGCGGCGGCTTTCGGAGCGTATTGTTTGGCCGGGCCGCTTCCGGCAGCGAACAAGGCGATATCCCAGCCCGCCCAGTCGAAATGCTCGATATTCTTGCATTTGAGCATCTTGCCCGTGTCGCCATATTCGACTTCAGTCCCGTGGCTGCGCGACGACGCAACCGCAGCGACCTCGTCCACCGGAAACTCGCGCTCGGCTAGGATCTGCATGACTTCGCGTCCAACATTGCCGGTCGCACCCACGACAGCCACCCGATAACCCACTACAACATCTCCAATTCACATGTCTCTTGGCGCGCACCGCTGCCCCGCCTATCCCGACTTGGCAAGGCATAATGGGCAGGCGATACCGAAAGCATGAGACAGATGGATACGCAAAGCTGGCGAAACAAGGCGACTTACTTCGAGTTTCGGGGGCACCGGATCGCCTATTGGACGGGCGGCAACGAGAAGGCGAAGCCGCTGCTGCTGGTCCACGGCTTTCCGACCTGCGCGTTTGATTGGGCGCCGACGTGGGAGGCGCTGGGCGAGCGCCACCGCCTGATCGCGTGCGATATGCTGGGCTTCGGCCTTTCCGACAAACCGCGCGATGGCTTTAACTGCCACGGCGTTGGTCAAGGCTACACAATCCATTGGCAGACTGACATCCAGGCCGCGTTGCTCGATCATCTGGCTGTGCGCGATTTTGACGCGCTGGTGCACGATTACGGCGTATCGGTGGGGCAAGAGATGCTCGCGCGCCAGCAAGGCGGGTTCGGCTTTGCTGAGCTGGGCCAGTGCCTGTTTCTGAATGGCGGAATTTTCCCTGACCAACACCGCCCCGTGACGATGCAGAAAATCGGCGTCTCGCCCTTCGGCTTCGTGCTCGGCGCGCTGATGAACCGCAAGGGATTTGGCAAAAGCTTTTCTGAAGTGTTCGGGCCATCATCCAAGCCATCGCAAGCCGAGCTTGACGCGTTCTGGGAATTCATCAGCCACAAGGACGGCCACAAGCTGACGCACAAGCTGCTGCACTACATCGCCGACCGCCGCACGCATAAGGCCCGCTGGGAAGCGGCGCTGGTCAGCGCGCAGGACAGGATCGGCTTGATCAACGGCGCGCTCGATCCGGTGTCTGGCAAGCACGCCTACGACAAATGGCGCGAGGTGCTGCCCTTTGCCCGCCACCACCTGCTACCCGATGTCGGCCACTACCCGCAGGTCGAAGCGCCTGAACGGGTCGCGGCGAAGGTGTTGGAGTGGCTGGACTAGAACCCGTCATCTCAGCGGAGTCTAAGACGGCCAGAGGCCAACGCTGGGATCTCAGGCATCTCGCCGGGCGCTTAATTGCGTAAGACCCCAGCTTTCGCTGGGGTGACGAGGTAAATTACTCCGGCGGCGTGATGCCGTGGCGTTCCAGGAAGTTGAACACCGTGTTGTAGCGGTGCGGGCTGATCATCGGGCCGCCCACGCGGTGGGTGTAGCCGGGGTAGAGCATCATCTCGAACGGGGTGTTGCTCTCTTGCAGGACGCTGATCAGTTCTGAAGAGTTTTCAAACACCACATTGTCATCCGCCATGCCGTGGATCAGCAGCAACGGATCGCTAATCTTGGCGGCGTTGGGGATGGCGGAGGCCTTTTCATAGGCCTCAGGCGCTTCGCGCGGATCGCCCATGAACCGTTCGGTGTAGTGCGTGTCGTAAAGCTCCCACTTGGTCACCGGCGCGCCCGAAATACCCGCCGCGTAAAGGCCGGGATCGGCCTGCAACATCTTGAGCGTCATATAGCCGCCATAGGACCAACCATCGATCGCGATCTTGTCGGGATCGACAAAGCTCAGCGTCTTGAGAAACTCAGCGCCCGCTTTCTGGTCGCGCACTTCGACGCCGCCCATGGCGCGGTAGATCGGCTGTTCGAAATCGACGCCGCGATTGGCGGTGCCCCGCCCGTCGAGCGCGAAATAGATATAACCCTTGTCGACAATCGCCTGAGCGGTCGCTCCGCCCCATCCGCGATCCACAATCTGCGGGCCGGGGCCGGAATAGTGGTAGTAATAGACGGGGTATGTCTTCCCCGCTTCCATCGCCGGCTTCATGATCATGTAATGCAGATCGGTGCCGTCTTCGGCTTTGATCGTGCCGTATTCGGGCATCACATGGCTGGCCAGATAGGGCTCATAGGGATGGTCTTCGTCAAGCCGGTTCTCTTCGATCCAGGTTAACCGCTCGCCCTTGGAATTGGCGAGATAGCTTTGCGGGGGCTGATTGGGCGCGGAGCGGCTGATGATCAGCTGCTGGCCCGATTTGTCCATGCGCGCGCCGTTTGTATAGGCCGTATCGGTCAACAATTTGCGCTCTTCGCCGTAATCGAGCGAGCCCTTGTAAATTTGCTGGGTGAGGACGTCGGTGGTCTGCTGGTAGAAAATCTCGCGCGTCTCTTCGTTGACGCCGACGAGCGAGGTGACCGGCTCATCGCCGAAGGTCAGCTGGGAGAACATCACCACCGTATCCACCATGCCGGTCGGGCGATTTGGGTTCGGTCCGCTGGTGTCGACGGTCACCTTGTAGAGATGGCCATAGCCGCTGCGCTCCGACCACCACAGCAGCGAGCCGTCTTTCAGGAAGCGGTAATTGTCGGAGAGGTTGATCCAGTAATCCTCGCGCGCGGCCTCCTCGGTGAACCAGACGACGCTTTCCCCGGTCGCGGGATCGACCTTGAGCATATCGAGCTCGGTCTGCTCGCGGTTCTGACGCTGGACGTAGATCGCGCTGCCATCGGGCGCCCAATCGACGCGCGCTACGTAGATATCGGTGTTGTCGCCCAGGTCGATCTTGACGCGATTCTCGCCATCGGGGTCCATCACATACAGCTCGACAATCGCGTTGTCCGAGCCCGCCACCGGATAGCGCTGGTCGAACACCTTGGTGCCCGTCGCGCCAATCGCCGCGCGGGTGACGACGCCTACAGGTTCTTCGTCCGTGCGCTGCACCACCAGACGCTCATCCTCAGGATGCCACCAATAGCCCGTCAGGCGGCTCATCTCCTCCTGCGCCACAAATTCCGCCTCGCCCCAACGGATCAGCGGCCCTTCCTTGGGCGTGATGGGCTTGGCCTCCTCGCCAAATGCGCCAACCCATAACTGGCGGTCGCGCACGAAGGAGACATAGGTGGATTTGCTCGAAAGTTTAGGATTGAGCTCGCTTTCCTCGGTATCGGTCAGCCGCGTAACCTCGGGTGCATCGCCGGAAAGCTTCGCGAAATAGAGATCACCATCAAGCGGCACCAGCACGCCCGAGCCATCACTCGACCATTGGTAGTTGATGATGCCTTTAAGGCTGCCGACGCGCGCGCGTTCGCGCTGCATCTTTTCATCCTCGGACAGCTCCCGGCCCGTGCCCAGCGCTTTTGAATCGACCAGCATGCGCCATTCGCTCGTGGCGATTTCATAGCCCCACAGATCGTACCGCTCCGCATCGTCCTCTCGGTTGCGCAAAACGGTCAGGAATTTGCCATCGGGCGACAATTGCACCCCGCGCGGCACCGCGCCGTTGAGCGAGGGCGAGGCGAAGACGCGCTCAAACGAGAGCTGCGCGGGTTCGGTCTGCGCGCCGCCGGTCATATGGCCATCCGCCAGGGCAGGAGCGGCCACAAGAGAAAGCGCCGCAGCGGCGAGAAGTGGTAAGCGCATGTCAAATAAGGCCCCTTGGATCATCGTCATGGCGAGCGGCAAAACCGCGCGGCAACCCCCTGAGCGTCGCAAGCGCCGCTGAGGATCGCCTCATCGCTTTTCTCCTCGCAATGACGAAGATGAAACGCAAGAGCCCGAACGAAAAAGGGCGGCCCAACCGGACCGCCCTCAAAATTTCGCTTGAGCCGAAAGCCTTAGGCCTTGGGCGCGTTTTCGCGGCGTTCCGCGATACGCGCGCGCTTACCGGTGCGGCCGCGCAGATAGTAGAGCTTAGCCCGGCGCACGACACCGCGACGCACAACGGTGATGCTGTCGACAATCGGCGCGTAGAGCGGGAACACACGTTCCACGCCTTCGCCAAAGCTGATTTTGCGAACGGTGAAGTTGGAGTTGATGCTGCGGTTCGAGCGCGCGATCACAACGCCTTCAAAGTTCTGCACACGCTCGCGCGTGCCTTCGATAACCTTCACGCCGACACGCACGGTGTCACCGGCCTGAAATTCGGGGATGTCTTTGTTCGCCTTGGCGATTTCTTCAGATTCGATCTGCTGGATCAGGTTCACTGGTCCGGTTCCTTGTTCTTTCGCCGCGCGCCAGAGGCAGACTGGTCCCGAGCGTCTGTGTGACGCTCCCAAAGGTCCGGCCTGCGTAACCGAGTGTCATCCTCGCTGCGTTGCTTTCGCCACGCCGCGATTTTCGCGTGATCCCCCGATCGCAGCACTTCAGGGATCGCGCGCCCTTCCCACAATTGAGGCCGGGTGTATTGCGGGTATTCAAGAAGGCCGTCTTCGAACGACTCCTCCATCCCACTAGAAGCCGCGCCCATTACGCCGGGAAGCAGCCGAATGCAAGCGTCGAGTATGGCCAGAGCCGCCGGTTCGCCGCCGCTGAGCACGATATCGGCGAGAGAGACCTCTTCCACCTGAGGGCGCGCGTCGAAAAACCTCTCGTCAAACCCCTCAAATCGCCCGCAAATCAGCGTGACGCCGGGGCCAGCGGCGATCTCGCGGATGCGCTCTTGCGTGATGGGTTTCCCGCGCGGTGTCATGGCGAGGATGGGAACGGGGCTCTCAACCGCTTGTGCTGAGCCCGCTTTCTCAGTTCCCGCTCGTCCTGAGCCTGTCGAAGGGCAGGCACCGTGTTCCGAACTGGGACGAGATCCTTGTGGCAATCCTTCGACAAGCTCAGGATGAGCGACCGTGGGTAGGTGAACCGAATCCAACGCCGCGCCCAGCACATCCGCCTTGAGCACCATCCCCGCCCCGCCGCCCGCCGGCGTGTCGTCGACGGTGCGGTGCTTATCTTTGGCAAAATCGCGGATCTGCACGGCCTCGCACGACCAATCCCCGCGCTCGAGTGCGCGCCCGGCGAGCGAGACGCCAAGGGGCCCGGGAAACATCTCTGGGTACAGTGTGAGGATGGTGGCGGCGAAGGTCATTTTTTGGCCCGGCCAACGAGACACGCCCGAGCCACAAGTGCAACCAACGCTCCAGTAAATCCAGCAACGATGGAACCGAGTAGGAAAGGCCAAGTTTCCGAGGATGAGATCGAAACCAGTAGCTTGTCTGCAAACGGGGCATCCCGCCAGTTAATTGCGAAGAGGGCTAGCAGATAGACGGATGATGTTGTTCCGACTGCCGAAGCGGATGCAATCGTCAAGAGCGCACGTTCGCTAAATAGATACTGAGCCAACAGTGACACGCTGCCAACTATGCAAGCATTAAACAGCGCCAGTCCTGTAAGTTCAGCCAGCATCAGACACCCCAATTCACCCCATCCTTCGCCCGCGTATCAACGGTCAACTCAAACACGTCAGGTCGCGAATAGTGGCCGTCTGTATCGAGGCTGGTGAGGTTCTGGCCACGCTCAGCTAGGTCCAACTCGGCGAACAGGATCTCCTCACCCTCGCCCGCTTGCGCGACGACGCGCGCATCGGGGGCAGCGATCATCGAGCCGCCGCGATTGAGGACATCGCCCTCGATCATGTTGAACAGAGCTTCGGCCTCCGCATTGCCGCCCACGCGCTCGAGGCCTTCAAACAGGTCCGCTTTCTTCTGCACCAACCCGGCGGCGAGCACAAAACAGCGCCCCTCCATCGCGTAGTGCCGCGAGGCGAGCGCGTATTCCTCGCGCACGGTGGGCCATGAAGCGACGTGCACCGCCTCGCCCAGATTGTGCATCGCCGCGCGCGCGAGCGGCATCCAGTGTTCCCAGCAGATAAGGTTGCCCGCCCGGCCCCATTCGGCCTCGTGCACACCAATCGTCGAGCCATCGCCGCGCATCCAGATCAGCCGCTCGCCATGGGTGGGCACCAGTTTGCGATGGTCAAGCGGCTCTTGGCCGGGGCGGAACATTAACTGGTTGTTGTATAGGCTGGAACGCAGCCGCTCATGCGCGCCGATGGAGATGACCGCGCCGCTTTCATCGCATAACTCCTGCAAGGGCAACAGCCGCTCATCGCCGGGTACAATCGCCTCATCCAGCATAATCTGGTGACACGCCTTGGTCCCCGGATGATCCCAGAGCGCGGCACCCGGAGCCTCGTCGAGCCACAGCGGGTAGCCGCCCAGAAAGGTCTCGCCAAACGCCACCATTTGCGCGCCGCCTTCGATAGCCTCGCGCGCGAGGCGGGTCGCCTTTTCAATGCCGTCGCCGATCGCCAGCGGGATCGGAGTGGCTTGGCAGATCGCGACGTTCAGGGTTCTTGGGAGCGTGGTCATGCGCGCCGCTTACGCCGAAGGGTCAGCCCCCGCAACCGCCGCAACCGCCACCGCAGCCCGCACCGCCACCATCGCCGCCATCGCTAGAGCCGCCATCGCCGCCCGAGGCCGCCTGTCGCATCGCGTGAACATGCGCGTAAGGTGTCCCCGCAAGCACTCCGGTTCCGAACAGGCCGACCGCCAGCGGCACTTCGCTGCCTTCGGGCGCGCGCTTGATACGCGAGGAACGCCCACGCCATTTTCTGAGCGCCTGCTCGCCTGCGTCAGTGCGCCGGTTGATCATCGCGAGGCGAAGCGTCGCGGCTACGCCTGTCACGATCAGCAAAACGAGCAGATAATCCGTCGGCTCGCCAAGCGCCTCCCCCGCCCGGTATCGATACATCCCGATTAAGGCCAAGGTGACAAATGGCGCGATCGCGACAATGCGCAAACGCGTGAGATCGCTTTTCTCAAGAAGAAGACCGCGCTTGATCAGGTCTCTTTCCCGCCTGTCGGCGTGATCGGCGAGTGTGCGCATGGTCTCGCTGAGCGAGAAATCGCCGACTTTGCGCAGGACCGCCGCTCCCGCCGGCGTAACCTCAATCCCGGTTCGAGCGACCGCGACCTTGGCCTTCTTCGCTCGCTCGATCGCGCCTTGAACATAGAGGTCCGCGAGCACCGTCAAGGCGTGGCGCTGCGCCCCGCCGGATAACAGCGCGATGTCCTCTGGATCGGAAAGGCGGCTGTTGCGTCCTTCGGGCCGAAAATGGGCAACGATCCACACGCTCAGCCCCGCGCAGGTCACCAGCATGACGGCGTAGAAGGCGAGGAAGTCGGCGCCCGAATACGTCTCAAACAACTGCATCACAGCCACCCTTTCAAGAACCAGCCCAGGATAGCCGCCAGAACCGCCGCGATAAAGAGCGCGAGGGCAAAGACGCGCGGCTCAAGCAGAACGGTGTCGCTGGGGTTCACGCGGACAGCCTTGGGATCGATCTCAAAGCGGCGCTTGGCATCGGGCCAGATATCAGCCGGAGGCGCGTGGCCGAAGGCGTCTTCATAGGCTTTAAGCGTCGCGGCGTATTGGTCGTAATAGCGCGCGCGTTCCACCTGCCCGCCCGCTGTGGGCCCGTGGTGAAAGTCCGCGCCCAACACTTCGGGACAGAAGACCTGCCAGTAATCGCGGCTGTAGGTGAGGTGCAGGTGCCAGGCCTGATCGACCGCGTCGCTGGGCGTCACCTGCGCGCCGGGCGCGGCGATGCGCGCGAGATAGCAGAAGCGCTTATATTCGGTGAGGACGCGGCGCGCGTGGTCGGGCGACCAGCGGTTTTCGCGCGCGAGGCGGTCTGCGAAGCTCAGGCTGGCGTCGGGTGGACCGATAGTGTGCGCTTCGAGGCGCTGCCAGAGGTCTTCGTCAAACGCGCAGCGCGATCTCATGCCCTTATTGATCGGCGAAATCCGCCGCGATCACAAGCGTCGACGCGTCCCATTCGATCACCGCCTGACGGTTCATGGGGACCATAAAGGTTTTCATGCCCTTTTCGGGCGCGGGGTCCTTTTCGATTTCGAGAATGTCGGTCGCGCCGTAATTCTGGACGTCGACCACGCGGCCAATCGGCTCGTCCGCATCGGTCACGACGGCAAGCCCGATCAGGTCGGCGTGGTAATATTCATCCACGCCCAGCGGCGGCAGTTTATCACGAGGGACGGTCAGGACCGTGCCACGAAGGCGCTCGGCCTCAACCCGGTTGGTCGCCTCAGCAAGCCGCGCCACCGCGCCGCCTTTGTTGTCGGAGCGGATCTTCTTGAGAGTGAGCGGAGCACCCGATGTCTTGGCCCTGAGGGCCTTGTGCTGGGAGAGCGCCTCGACACCCTCCCCGAACAATTTAAGCCGCACTTCGCCGTTGACGCCATGCGCGCCGGTGATGGCGGCGAGTTCGATATCGTCGTCCATCACCGTTGCGCTCACCCTTGTGCAAATGCGTCAGCCCGCAAGGCTTAGCCTTCGGCTTTTTCTTCACCTGCTTCAGCGGCGGGTGCGTCGTCGGCAGCCGCTTCGGCGGCGCTTTCCTCAGCCGGGGTTTCCTCGACGGGAGCTTCCTCTGCCGGAGCCTCGGCAGCAGCTTTGGCCGCTTCTTTGGCTTCTTCTTCAGCCGCCTTCTTGGCTTCTTCGGCTTCTTTCAGCTTTTCCGCCTTTTCTTCGGCGCGTTCCTTGGCCTTCTCGCCCGGTTCGGCCTTTTGCGGGTTGTTGCGCGCCGTGCGCTCTTGAATGCCGGCGGCGTCGAGGAAGCGCAGAACACGGTCCGAAGGCTGCGCGCCAACGCCGAGCCAATAGCGCACGCGGTCTTCCTTGAGCTTCACGCGCTCGGGGCTGTCCTTGGCGAGCAGCGGGTTATAGGTGCCGACCTGCTCGAGATACTTGCCGTCACGCGGGCTGCGCGAATCCGCCGCGACGATGCGGTAATAGGGACGCTTCTTAGCGCCGCCGCGCGAAAGACGAAGTGCAATTGCCATGGTGTAAGTCCTTTTCGAAAGTGTTCTTTTTTCAGTCTAAGTCGTTAAATTCGTGAGCTTATTTCTTGGGTCCGCCAAGGCCTGGCAGGCCGGGCGGAAGACCGCCGCCGCCACCCATGCCGCCACCGGGTCCGCCAAGGCCGGGCAACCCGCCCGCGCCGGGGCCACCAGGGCCGCCCATTCCGGGCATTCCGCCTGCGCCGCCCAACATGGATGCGAGGCCTTTGAGCCCGCCCATTTTCTTGATTTGCTTCATCGCGCGGCCCATCTCCTGATGCATTTTGAGCAGCTTGTTCACCGTCTGCACATCGGTGCCGCTGCCCTTGGCCACGCGTTTCTTGCGCTTGGCGTTCATCAGATTGGGATTGGCGCGTTCCTTGGCCGTCATCGACCCGATGATCGCGTCCATGTGGACCAGAACCTTGTCGTCCATGTTCGACGCGGCCATCGCGGCCTTGGCCTTCTTCATGCCCGGCATCATGCCTGCGAGCATGCCCAGACCGCCCATATTCTGCATCTGCTTCAATTGCATGCGCAGATCGTTGAGGTCGAATTTGCCCTTTTCAAAGTTCTCCGCGAGCTTGGCCGCGTCTTCTTCCTTGATCGTCGCCGCGGCTTTCTCAACCAGGCTGACGACATCGCCCATGCCAAGGATGCGGTCGGCGACCGATCCGGGGCGGAAGGTTTCGATCTGGTCGAGCTTTTCACCGGTGCCCGCAAACTTGATCGGTTTGCCCGTGACCGCGCGCATCGAGAGCGCTGCGCCGCCGCGCGCATCGCCGTCCATCCGGGTGAGGACCACGCCGGTGAGCGGCACTTCGCTGGTAAAGCTTTGCGCGACGTTGACCGCGTCCTGACCCGTCAGCTAATCGACCACCAGCAGCACCTCGTTCGGCGCCGACACGCCCGAGACCGCTTTCATTTCGGCCATCAACGCTTCATCGACGTGCAAGCGACCCGCGGTATCGAGCAGCAGGACATCGAAGTTTTGCAGGCGCGCGGCTTCCATCGCGCGCCGGGCGATATCGACCGGCTGCTGGCCCGCGACAATCGGCAGCGTCGCCACATCGACCTGTTCGCCCAGCACCTTGAGCTGATCCTGCGCGGCCGGACGGTTCACGTCGAGCGAGGCCATCATGGCCTTCTTGCCGTGCTTTTCGCGCAGCATCTTGCCCAGCTTGGCGGTCGTCGTGGTCTTACCCGACCCTTGCAGGCCGACCATCATGACGACGACCGGCGGTTTCGCGTCGAGGTTCAGCCCCTCGCCCGCCATCGCGGCTTGCGGATCTTCGGGATCGCCGCCCAGCATGCGCACAAGCTCGTCATGGACGATCTTGATGACCTGCTGGCCCGGCTTGACCGATTTGAGGACTTCCTGGCCCACGGCCTTTTCGGTGACCGCGTCGATGAAGCGGCGCGCAACGGGCAGGGCCACGTCTGCTTCAAGCAAAGCGACGCGCACTTCGCGCATCGCGTCGCGCACGTCCTGTTCTTTGAGAGCGCCGCGGCCCTTGAGCTTGTCAAAGACGCCGCCAAGGCGGTCGGACAGATTGTCAAACATCGTCTTCAACTCCTCGCTCAGGCAGGTGCCTTCGCTGTTATTCGTTTGGTCGCTTCCCGAACCGAAAAAGTGGTGCCCACTTTGTTCTGGGAAACTCCCCTCAAACCCGCGAAGGCTCGATAAACGCGAAAAACGCCGGCGAACGAAACCTCGTTGGCCAGCGTTGCGAGTGGCGCACGGCCGACCCGACTGAATATGTCTTCGATGGTGGAGCCTAGCGGGATCGAACCGCTGACCTCAACACTGCCAGTGTTGCGCTCTCCCAGCTGAGCTAAGGCCCCTAACCATCAATATGTTGATCTTATCAAATATAAGACCAACGCCCCGCTCTCGCAAGGGAGCGCCCGGTTAGGCGCGTCCCCATTTAAAGGCAAGAGGTTTTTGAAAGCCCTGGCGCCTGTGCACGCGTTTGGCTTTCAACGGCGACACCGTCGCCGCAAGGGCGACCGCCCGCCCGCAGGCGCCTCCTTCGGCTGGCTGACCAGCCGCTCAGGATAAATTGCGCGAAGCGGAGGGACAGCGCCCAGGACGCAGGCCCGGATGGGCCTGCATCACATCACGTATCGTCGTCGCCGTCGTCGTCGCCCTTGCCCTTGGACACGCCAAGGTCATCGTCGCCGCCCAGATCGACATCGTTATCGGGCGAATCGTCATCGTCGTCGATGTTTTCGATGTCTTTCAGCTCATCGTCATCATCTCCGCCCAAATCAGAGTCCGCTTCGCCCTTCTTCTTGGCGTTGGGATCATCGATCGGGATCGGCTGCTTGGACTTGAGCACCGGCTCGGGCGTCCAGGTGTTGCCGCATTCAATGCAAGTCACCGGGTCTTCGTTGCCCAGATCGTAAAAACGGGTTCCGCAATTGGGGCAGGTACGCTTGGTACCCCATTCAGGCTTCGCCATATGAAATCCTCATTCGTGGGAGCGCGTAAGTGCGCCGTTCCACGGTCTAAAAGTCGTGTGTTGATGGGATCGGGCCGAGACCTGATCAAGGCCGAACCCCGCAATCGCGGCGCGCCTTGCCAGAAGGGTGGAGCGCTGTCAAAGACCGCGCCACCTATGGCGCACCACACCTTCGTTCATTCTGGCCCGCTCACCGGCTCCTTGAAGGTTCCGGGCGACAAGTCGATCAGCCACCGCGCGCTGATGTTTGCAGGGCTGGCCGTGGGGCGCAGCCGGATCGAAGGGTTGCTCGAAGGCGAAGACGTGCTCGCCACCGCCACCGCCATGCGCCAATTGGGCGCGCGGGTCGAGCGGCTTGGCGACGGCGTGTGGCAGGTCGATGGCGCGGGGCTTGGCAGCCTGCTTGAGCCGAATCAGGCGCTCGATATGGGCAATTCGGGCACGTCGACGCGGCTGATGATGGGGCTGCTGGCGAGCCATGGCCTCACCGCGACCTTTGTCGGCGATGCGAGCCTTTCGGGCCGCCCGATGAACCGCGTGATCGAACCTTTGAGCCAGATGGGCGCGCATTTTGAAGCCTCGGCGGGCGGCACCCTGCCCTGCATGCTGCGCGGCGCGTCCCCCGCCGTGCCGATCACCTACCGCCTGCCCGTCGCCAGCGCGCAGGTCAAAAGCGCGGTGCTGCTCGCCGGGCTCAACACGCCGGGCACCACGACCGTGATCGAACCCGTCCCCACGCGCGACCACACCGAACGTATGCTCAAAGGCTTTGGCGTCGAGCTCGACACATCTATCGATGACGAAGGGGCGCGTGTCATTCGCGTCCGAGGCGAAGCGGACCTCACGCCGTGCGACGTGGTGGTGCCGGGCGATCCGTCCTCCGCTGCGTTCTTCATTGTCGCCGCGCTCATCTTGCCGGGCAGCGACCTTGTGATCGAGAATGTCGGCCTCAACCCGACCCGCAACGGGATTGTCACCGTGCTGCGCCAGATGGGCGGCTCGATTGAGGAACTGAACCCGCGCGAAGTCGGAGGCGAGCCGGTCGCGGACTTAAGGGTGCGGCATTCCGCGCTCAAAGGCGTCGAAGTCGACCCCGCCCTCGCCCCCAGCATGATCGACGAATTCCCGGTACTGTTTGTCGCCGCCGCGCTGGCCGAGGGCACCACGCGCGCCACCGGCCTTGAAGAATTGCGCGTCAAGGAAAGCGACCGCTTGGCCGCCATGGCCGCCGCCCTCTCAAGCGCCGGCGCAAAGGTGGTCGAACACGAAGACGGGCTTGAGATCACCGGCACAGGCGGCAAGCCTCTGCGCGGCACGTCCAACGCGCCCGTAGAAACTCATCTCGATCACCGTATCGCCATGGCGATGGCGGTGGCAGGGCTCGCAAGCCGGGACGGCGTGCAAGTGGACGACACCGCGCCCATTGCGACAAGCTTTCCGACCTTTATGGAGTTGCTGGAGGGGGCGGCGCGGTGAACTCCAAGTCCTTCGAGAATGAGTATCAACGTGTTTTGGCTCGGTCCGACCTAAGTGAAATGCGGCGCACACTTAAAAGTGCTGCGAGATTTGTGCGCAGCAATCGAAAGTTGCTCGACGAGGATCCCCACGATCAAGGCTTCGGCGAAATCTATGAACCTGATGACCCTGAAAGGCTGTTAGCGTTCTCTATACTCGCTATGGCAGAGTTCGATGATCCGCATCTCATCGGCCTCATCGCCGCAGGTCCACTTGAAGATATCTTCATGTTCTCAGCAATCGGCTCAGAGTACCTCCCGCCGGCCGATCCTGACCTGATTGAGAATTTGCTCGTGCGGATTGAGGATGAGGCCCGTAAGACTGCGCGTTTCCGTTGGATGTTGAGCGGCGTTTGGACGACAAGTTTCAAGCCTGATCATGCCAAACGCATCGAAACGGCCTGCGCAGGCGCAAGTCTGGAAGATACCCTTCCTCCGAGGCCATGGGCATGAACCATCGCCTGATCCTGCGCCGAGTGCTAGCGGCCTTGATGCTGCTCGCTTTTGCTGTGGGATCGGTGCGTTTCTGGAACCGGGGTAGCTTTGACACCGCGCCCATTGCAACAAGCTTTCCGACCTTTATGACCTTGCTCGAAGAGGCCGCTTCGTGATCCGCATCCACAAACACTTTCTGACGCTATGTGCGCTGCTTCTGGCCTCTTCAGTGTCCGCGCAGGCCACAAGCGAGAGCCCCGCACACGACTGGTCCGATCCCGAAAGCGAACATCGCGTCGAAGTCGAAGGCGGCCAAATCTGGGTGCGGGTCAACGGCGATCTCAACGCAGAGAAAGCGCCCGCAATCTTCATCCACGGCGGCCCCGGCGGCACGCATATGGGCTTTGGTAATCTGCTCTCGATGGCCGATGAGCGCGCGATCATCTTGTACGACCAATTGGGCAGCGGCCTCTCCGACCCCATCGCCGATCCGGCGGGCCGCCCGGTCGAGCATTTCGTGCGCTCTCTCGAAGCGATCCGCGCCGCGCTCGAGATTGAGCGCTGGCACGTCGTGGGCCACAGCTGGGGCGCGGCGCTGGCCTTGGAATACGCCGCTGCCTATCCCGATCACACCGTCAGCGCGGTGCTCAGTGGCACCTATATCTCGACCCCGCACTGGATCACGGGAACGAACCTGCTGATCCGCCAATTGCCGGACGCCGTGCAAGCCGACCTCGCAGCCTGCGAGGGGCCAAACCCGCCCGCCGAAAAGGTCTGCAAAGCCGCAACAAAAGCGTTTTACGACACCTATAACGGCCGCGCGGACGCGCCGACCCCGCCAAAAGCGGCGTTCGATTACATGAAGCGTTATCGTGGCGCCGGGCGCAATTCGGCGCTCTACAACGCGATGTGGGGCTCCAGCGAATTCAGCGCCACGGGCACACTGCTTGATTACAACGCAACGCCGTTGCTCTCAAAGATCGACGGCAGCCGAACGCTCTTCATGGTGGGCCAATATGACGAGGCGCGCATTGATGATGTTCAGGAATTCGCGCAGCTCGCCAAGGGCAGCGAGTTGGCGGTCATCCCCGGCGGCTCGCACAGTTTTCTACGAGAACGCCCCGCCATCGCCGAGGCCATCCTTCGCAGCTGGCTAAACCGAAAGGACGCCGAATGATTATCGCCGTTGATGGCCCCACCGCCTCGGGCAAAGGCACCATCGCCAAGCGTCTCGCCGCGCATTTTGGGGTGCCGCATCTTGACACCGGGCTGCTCTACCGCGCGGTGGGCCATCAGGTTGGCCTCAACGAAGGCGATCCGGATAACGAGGCCGACGCGCTCGCGGGATGCGCCTTTCCCGATGCCATGCTGGCTGACGACACGCTGCGATCGGAATCAGTCGGCTCTCTGGCGAGCCGAGTTTCGGTCCATCCGGCGGTACGCGAGGCTCTGTTCCGCCGCCAGCGCGCCTTTGCCGAACAGCCCGGCGGCGCGGTGCTCGACGGGCGCGATATCGGCACCGTCATAGCGCCTGATGCCGACGTCAAACTGTTCATCACCGCCAGCGTGCACGAACGCGCGCGCCGCCGCTGGCTGGAGATGACGGGCCGCGAAATTGAAATCGCGTTGGATGAAATCGAGAAAGACATCGTCGCGCGCGACGCCCGCGATATCCAGCGCAAGGACTCCCCGCTCAAAGCCGCGCCCGAAGCTTTGGTGATCGACACGACCGAGTTTGACCGCGACGCCGCATTTGAGACGGTGCTGGAGGCGGTTGAGCAAGCGCTCTCGCGCACATAAAGGCTTTCCTACAGCGATGCGTCGGGCGCATTGTTCGACCTATGCTCGCCTCGCCTGCCCTTCCCGATTGCCAGCGCCTGTTCGTGAAAGGTGACACCTGCAATCCGGGTTTTGCGCTCAACCTCCTGATATTGCGACGTTTAGGACGCGGGCCAACTTTCGCAAAACCCCGTCTAGCGTGGTCCACGCGCCCACCACGCACACGCGCAACAGCCTTGCATTCCCGCCCTCTCTTCGCTAGGGGCGCGCCTGTTCACGACCATCTTTGGATGATCAGGACCTTCGCAGCGGCACTCGGCTCTGTGGAGACGTCGGCCTCTTGCCCCGTTAGCCCTCGCAATAGTGCGGCGGAGACGGTGAAAGACCCCGGTAAAACCGGTGGCCGGTAGCAAACAAAAACAGGACTTGCCCCAACTTATGGCAACTGCACCT
>JBCCCM010000041.1:0-30095 GCA_039033515.1 Pseudomonadota bacterium | reverse complement strand
GACGCCCGACGTGTACGAAGGCGCGCCGACGCCGGTCACCGCGTTCTTCGCCACCGCGCCCAAAGTCGCCGCCGTGGCGCTGACCGCGCGCGTCGTGTTCGAAGTGTTCGGCGCGCAGGTCGATGCGTGGCGTCAGATCGTCATGTTCACCGCGCTGGCCTCAATCGTGTTCGGCGCACTGGGCGCCATCGGTCAGGAGAACCTCAAACGTCTTCTCGCCTATTCCTCGATCAACAATATCGGTTTCATCCTGCTCGGGCTGGCCGTCGCCAACGAAGCGGGCGCGGCCTCGATGCTGATTTACCTGTTCATTTACGTCGCGATGAGCCTTGGCAGCTTTACCGCGCTGCTCATGCTGCGCAGCGACAGCGGCGATTTGTACGAGACATTTGGTGATATCTCTGGCCTGGCGGTGACGCGCCCGGCGATTGCTTGGGCGTTGCTGGTGCTGATGTTCAGCTTGGCCGGCATTCCGCCGCTGCTTGGCTTTTACTCAAAGTTCGTGGTGTTCCAGGCCGTCGTCGAAGCGGATCTGGTGGCCTTCGCCGCTATCGCCATTGCGGCGAGCGTCATCGGCGCGTTTTACTACATCAAGTTCGTGAAGGTGATGTTCTTCGATGAGCCGACCGATCTCGTCACCGGCAAGAGCGGCACAGCCCATTGGACGATCCTGTTCCTGACCGCTGCGATTGTGTCGCCCCTTGGATACCTGATGACGACTTCGCTGAGCGATCTGGCGAACAAAGCCGCGGGTTCGCTGTTCCTAACGGTTTGATCACCCCCGCCATCCAGATTGTCGAGGAAACCGGTTCCACCAACGCGGATTTGGTTGCTACGGTTCGCACTGGGCAAGCGCGCGAAGGCCAATGGCTCGTTGCGCGGCAACAGACCGCCGGGCGAGGGCGCCAGGGGCGCGAATGGTTTGATGGCTCGGGTAACTTCATGGGCTCGACGCTCGTCGGTCTTGGGACGCCCGATCCTGCCCCGGCGACGCTGAGCTTTGTGGCGGCGCTCGCCGTCCATGATGCGGTGGAAGAAGCGCTGATGCACGCAAGCCACGCCTCGCTCAAATGGCCCAACGATGTGTTGTTGGGTGGAGGGAAGCTTTCGGGTATTCTGCTCGAACTGGTTGAGACCCACGTCGTTGTCGGCATTGGTGTAAACCTCAAACGCGCGCCAGAACTCGCGGATCGGCGCACCAGCGCGGTCGCGGATCACGGCCCGGCGCCCAGTCTTGAATGGTTTGCGGATCGTTTGGCGCTCTGCTTTGCGCGTAGACTGACCATATGGCGAGAGAAGGGTCTGGCCGCCGTGTTGACCGCCTTTCTCGATCTCTCGGTCCATCGCTCCGGATCGCCGGTAACGGTGCATGACACCGATGGCAGCCGCGTCGAAGGCGCTTTTGTGGGGCTGGATGAAACCGACGGCGCACTACGCCTGCGCTTGGCGGATGGCTCGGAACGTGTCATTCGCGCTGGTGATATTCTCTAAGGGAGCCTGTGGGATGCTGTTGGCCGCCGATGTCGGAAACACCAATGTCGTGTTCGCTCTGTTTGACGACAGCGCGAGCGCGGGCGAAGGCGCCGCTACGCCCGAATTGAAGGCGCGCTGGCGCATCGCAACGGACCCGCGCCGCACGGGTGATGAATACGCGGTGTGGTTGCTGCAATTACTGGCCATCGAAGGCGTCGCGCGCGAGGACATCACGCGAATCATTGTCGCTTCGGTCGTGCCGCGCGCCGACCATAATCTTACGGTTCTGGCGAAGAAGTACTTCAAACTGACCCCGCTTTTCGCAGGGCAGGGGGCGGCGCGCTGGCGTTTTGAGATCGACGTCGATCAGCCCAGCACGCTAGGCGCGGACCGCGCGCTCAACATCCTCGCCGCGCACCACAAATATGGCGGTGACATCATCGCGGTGGATTTTGGCACCGCGACCAAATTCGAAGCGATCGATTTCACCGGCGCGTACAAGGGCGGCTCGATCGCGCCCGGGATCAATCTCTCGCTTGATGCTTTGGTAGGCAAGACCGCAAAGCTTCCCCGCATCGCGATCCGCGCGCCGGACAGCAAAAGCGTGATCGGCCGCAACACCGAAGACCAAATGTTGATCGGCGTTTTCTGGGGCTATGTCGCGATGATGGAAGGCATCATTGCGCGCATGAAGACCGAGATTGGCCGCCCGGCAAAGGTCCTTGCGACCGGAGGCCTCGCGATCCTGTTCGACGAAGCGACCGATGTGTTTGACCATGTTGATGCCGATTTGACCATCGAGGGCCTGGCAATCCTGGCTCAACAAGCCGCCGCCGAAGACTAAACCTTCCAGATTGAGACACACCAGACACGTGAAAAAAGACTTCACCCCTGAAAACGAACTCCTGTTCCTCGCGCTTGGCGGCTCGGGCGAAATTGGCATGAACGTCAACCTGTATGGCTGCAACGGCAAGTGGCTAATGGTTGATCTGGGCATGACCTTTTCCGGCGGGGAATATCCCGGTGTCGATCTGGTCTTTCCTGATCTCGATTTTATCGAAGAGCGCACCGACGATCTGCTCGGCATCGTGCTGACCCACGCGCATGAGGATCATATTGGCGCGGTTCCGTATTTCGCGGGCGAGCTGGGCGTGCCGCTGTACGCGACACCGTTCACCGCCGATCTGGTCGCGCGCAAGCTGGAAGAAGCGGGGCTGCTGGGCCAGGTTGAGCTCAACATAATACCCGACGATCACGGATCGTTTGATCTGGGGCCATTCAACGTCACCTACATTCCGCTGGCGCACTCGATTGCCGAAGGCAACGCGCTGCTGATCGACACGCCCTATGGCCGCGTCTTTCACACCGGCGACTGGAAGCTCGACGAGGAGCCGATTATCGGCGAGCCCACAACTGAGGAAGAGCTGCGCGCCATGGGCGATGAGGGCATCCTCGCGCTCGTTTGCGACAGCACCAACGTCTTCAATCCGCAGCCGTCCGGCTCCGAAGGCGCGGTGCACCGGGCGATGATGGAGGAAGTCGCCAGCCATGCGGGCAAGCGCGTTCTCGTCACGACCTTTGCCAGCAATGTGGCGCGATTACAGACGCTTGGCGATGTGGCGCGCGAGACGGGGCGGCAGATTTGCGTTGCTGGCCGGTCGCTCGACCGGATTATCGAGGTTGCGCAGGACAACGGCTATCTCGCCGATTTTCCTGAGCCGATCGATTTCGACACCGCGATGCGCCTGCCGCGCGGCGAGGTTCTCATCATCGCCACCGGAGGGCAGGGCGAACCGCGCGCCGCTTTGAGCCGTATTGCCGAAGACAACCACCCGCTTGAGCTGTCGAGCGACGATGTAGTCCTATTCTCAACCCGCGTGATACCGGGCAATGAAATCGGGATCGGCAAGGTTCAAAACCAGCTGGCGGCGAAAGGCATCGTGATGGTCACTGATCGGCAGAGCATGATCCATGTCTCTGGCCATCCCGGTCGCCCTGAACTCGAAGCGCTCTACAGCTGGATCCGGCCCGAAGTGCTGGTGCCGGTCCACGGCGAAGTGCGCCATATGCGCGAGCAAGCGCGGTTAGGCGCGGCGTGTCAAATCCCGAACAATATCAATCAGAAGAACGGCGAGATCGTCAAACTGGCTCCGGGTGCGCCGGGCGTGCTGGCTCCGGTGATGAGTGGCCGGCTTGTGCTGGACGGCGATATCATCGCGCCCGCGAACGGCGAAGCGGTGGCGATGCGGCGGCGCATTGCGCATGAAGGCGTGCTCACCGTGGTGCTGGTTCGCGGCGCGCTGCCGATTATCGATCCCATTGGCCTGCCGCTGGACGAAGACATGTCGGACTTCATCGGGGAAACGCAGGACGATGTGCTCAAAGCCATCGGCAAGTTGCGCGGCAAGGACGCGCAAGACCCCGCAGCCGTGCACGAAGCCGCGCGTCTCGCCGCCCGGCGCGCCGCGCGGCGTTGGTCGGGCAAGAGCCCGCAGGTGCGCGTGATCATGCCTGCGGAGCGTTAGAGCGGCGATGGAATGGACCTCGATCCTCGCGATCTATTTCCTGATCTGGGTGCTGAGCGCGTTTGTGCTTCTGCCCTTCGGCGTAAAGACCGCCGATGAGGCAGGCGTCGCCAAAGTACCGGGTCAGGCCGAGAGCGCGCCGGCCAACTTTCGCGCCGGGCCTTTGCTGATCCGCGCGACCGTTATCGCGATTATTCTGACAACCGCGTTCGTTTTGAATTACCACTATGGCTGGATCAGCGTCGACGACATCGACGTGTTACCCAAGCCTGAGCAATTCCAGCGATCCTAGCGGCGCTCCATTAGGCGCGCGCCCGTTTCGCCGATCAGCTATTTGCGCAGGCGCTCAATCGCCTGCGCAAGCGCGACATACAGCTTGCCCATGTCTGATCCCAGGATCGTGACGCTCAACGCGTTGCCGTCGCGGGTGGAGAGCATGGAGCGCAGCATCCGCTCAAAATCGTGGATGTAGCGATTGACGTTCGCTTTGAACGTGTCGTCGTGTTGGTACAGATCGGCGATGGCGCGCGCGTCGGTGCTGTCGAGCAAGCGGACGGCGCGGCGGGTGAAGATGCCGCGATCGCCTTTCAGGTAGGAATCCCAAGCCGCATCAGACACTTCGGTCGACATCGCGTTGCTGATGTCGATGGCGGAGGAGTTCAGGCTGTCGGTGATCAGCGCCATGCGCCGCGCAAAATCGTTGTCGATCTGCTCTTCGGCGAGATCGCGCGCGCGCCCAATCCGCTGTTCGAGATTGTTGGTGAGCTCATTCACCCGCGCCAGTTGATCGCGCAATTGCACCGTTGCCTCGCGCCCGACGCCGGAGGCGTGCGCGGCGGCCTGTTCGAGCGCGCCGATCGTCTCGGCGCTGTCGGTGCGCAGGGCTTTCTCCAGCGCGGTGACCGCCTCGCGGCTAAGCTGTTCGGCGAGCCCTATGACCTTCGTGCGCGCGCCTTCGTCGAGCGTGTCGATGGTCGCTTTGGTGGCTTCTTCCAACTTGCCGATGGAGGCAATCAGCGCCTCTTGCGTATCGCCCGCAAAGGTCTCGCTGTCTTGTGACAAACGCTCCAGCCCGCCTCGCAAACCGTTGAGTTTGGCCATGGCGTCATCCGAGCGTTCAACGACTTTCGCGTGCAACGTCTCTAGCGTCGCGTCCGCATCAGACAGCGTGTCAGTCGTCTTGATGAGGTAGGACGAGAGGTCTTCGCTCTTTTGCCCCATGGCGAACATGGCTCCGCTCACCTGGGCAGCGCGTTCTTCGACGGCTCCCAGCTGGTTTGCTGCGGTCTCGATCGCCTCGGGCAAGTCCTCCCGGCTGTGCTTGGCACCCGATTGAATGATTTCGAGCAGGCGCACGCTGGCATCCGTCAATGCGGTCAGATTGGCGTCGGTCTCGATCAGCGAGGCGCGCTTGCTCTCCAGGCTTTCGCCCAGCGCGTCCATGCCTTCGGTCAGGCCGGTGCGCGCGTCGGTGCCCAGGTCTTTGACCCGCGTGATCATCACGCTGAGCTTCTCGATCTGCGCGACCATCTCGTCGCTTTGCTCGGTGAGTTTCTTCGTCTCCGCGATCTGCGCCTCGCGTCGTTCCGCTATTGCTTCGTCAAGCGCGCTCAGACGCTGCGAGAGGACTTCGGTCGATTGCGCCTCGCGCGTGTCGAAGTCCGACTGGCGGCGCTTCATTTCCTCAAAGAAGCGCAGGTCGCGTTGCTCTAAACGATCATCGAACCGTCCCGCCTCTTCGTTCAGTTCCTTGACGCGGGTTTGCGAGGCTTCGACCGCTTGGCGGTCCAGCTCGTCCAAAGTCTCCGCCATGGTCACGATTTCCTGCTCCCAACGCGCTTTTGATGCGAGCACTTGCTCGAGCGCTTCGGCTTCGGCGGCGCGCATCTTTTCGCTGATCGCGTTGGTTTCCGTCTGCAGCAGCGATACGCGTTCGGTCATCGCGTTCAGCGCCTGCGTTTCGGTGTCGGTAATGGCGCCGCGATATTCTTCGGCCTGCGTTTGGATACCGGCAAAGCGCGCTTCGAGTGTTTCCTCAACGCGGGTCAGGTTGCCTTCAAAGTCCTGAATGGTCTTGCCAATGCGCGAGGTGAGGGCGGTGACCTGATTTTCGCTGGCCGTGCCAAAGGTGTTGAGCCGCTCAAAGCCCTCGACCAGCTTGTCGAGCTGTTCGCGCGCGGTCCGCCCCGTGCTGCCGACTTGGTTGTTCACATCGCGCGCCGAATTGGCAATCACCGGCAGATCGTCGCGCAACCGAGTCATATTAGCCAGAGCGGTGTCGCTGGCGGTGCCGATATTCTCCACCTGCTTGCCATTGTTGACGATCAGGTCTTGCAACTCGGCGGCGTTGGTCGAAAGGCGCTCGGCTGCGATCCGGCCAAGAGTTTCCAGATCGCGTGATTGCGAGGCGAGAAATTCGCGCGCCAGGCTCAATTCACGATTGACGACGCTTAGGCGGTTTTCCAGTTCGGCGCTTTCCCGACTAAGAAGCGCGGCGCTGGAGGCAAAGCGGTTCGCCTCGCGTGTTGAATTGCGCATGGCCAGTATCCACGCCACACAGATCAGCACCAAGGGCACCGACCAGTCGATGATCCAGCGCGCCCATTCGCTCGGCGCAGCGCCGCCCGCCTGCGCTAAAGCGCCCCGGTTGGCCCAGGCGTAAAAGCCCGTCCAACCCAGCCCAACCACTACGGCAAGAACGGTCGCGATGGTCCGGACACGGTCGCCTGTAGGCGCCTCTTCCGCGGCCACTTCGTCGTATTCCTCAAGCAGAAGCTCCGCATCCTCGGACGCGTGATCCGCTGCCCCATCAGGGGCGCTCGGCTCAACAGTGTCCGGTTCGGAAGCTTCGCCATCGACGGCGCGAATGATCGGGTTTTTGTGTGACATGGCCTATATATACCACAGCGCAGGGAGGGATAAACCCCGCCTTAACCCATACGAGGATAGACCTGCCTCGTATGGCGTATGAAAGTGGACCTCTCGATGCGACTCTCGCTGCGGCAGCAGGCGATGATCATGCGCTGATGCATGAGCTGCGCGGTGCCTTTATCGACAGCGCGCACAAGCAGCTTGATCTGCTGCGCCGGTCGCGCTGCGATGGCAATTGGAATGTTGCGGCGATGCGCCTCAAAGGCCTGGCTGCCAGTTTTCACGCCGAAGATTTGCTCAACGCGGCGCAAGGCGCTCTTGAAGCGGCTCCGGGTGAACCGCGCTCCATCCGCGAGATTGAGCAAGTGCTTTCCAACTTCGCAGGCCAGCGCCCCGCTTAAGTTCTCCAGCACGCCCGGTCTGCGCGGGCGGTGTGCCCCAAAACGAAACGCTCTGATTGCGAGCTCCCTTGGGAGGGTTCGCGCGGGCCTTTGATCGGCTAACGCGGGCTTAACCATGTACGGCTAAGGCCTAGTTTGGCGAATTGGTTTGCCCTGGCGCGTTTCAGGGTTGGACCGGAGCGCTTGGCAAGCTTTGAAACGAAGCGTTGGATAAGGATTGCGCGTTGAGCAGCGCCGTGACCAGCCCTGTTGAAAGCCTTCTCAAGGCTGAACTGACGCGTGCAGACCGCGCGTTGGGCGGTGTTGCGCCAGTGCTCGGTCACCTTTTGGCGGGACCGGGGCACTCGCTTGTGAGCGATGCGGTCGTGGCGCGGGTGCGCGGCATGCTCAACGATCTGGCGCGGCAATTCACGGCGCGCCTCAAAGCGCAAAAGGGTGACAATCCCGCGAGTGAAATCGTGCGGGCCGAGAGCCTCGCCGCCCAGCTGGCCGAAGACGCGCCGATCCTTGCCTATCTGCACGCCGTCGCGACCGAAGCCTTGTTAACGGAAACGCTTGAGCAGCGCGCCGCGATTGATCCTGTGCTCACGCCGCTTTCGCAAGAGCTGATCGCTTCTGAGGATCCGGTCATGGGCGAGATGGCTATGCAGGCTCTCGCCGCGCAGTCGCGCTTTATCCAGGGGCAACGGCGGATGCAGCAACCCGCGACCGAGCTTGCGCCAGAACCGCTTGAGCGCGCGCTGCGTATTTGGGCACGTTCGGCCCCGGTTGAACAAGAACCTGCTATAATGCAGGCCATGCGTGTGTTGAAAAGCGAATATGACGAGGCGCAAACCCGCGCCGGGCTGCTGGCTCGATTGGTCGCTTCCTTGCGCGGCGGGGTCGTGGCGGCCTTGGAGCTCGAACACGCGGGCTTCGCCTTGTTCGCAAGCGCGCTCGCGCACAGCACAGGTCAGGACCGCGAACGCGCCGTGCTCGCGTGCCATGCCCATCAGGCCGCGCGTCTGGTGCTCAGCTTGCGCGCGGCGGGCCTCGACACCGAAGCGGTGGAGCGCCAATTCGTAACCCTCGAACCCGCACACACAGTTCCGCGCAGCCTTAACGATCTGTCGTTCGAGAGCGCGCGCGCGATGCTTGATGACAGCGCTTTGCGCCCTGATTTGGAGCGCCTTCGCTGATGGAGCGCCAGACCAGCCTCCTGGCCGCGCGCGGCGTGACCGACCAGCGCGACCGGCTGCTGAGCGCGGATGATCCTCTGGCTGAACTGCATCAGCGGTGCGGCGGGACACTACCCGGAACGCTGGCGGTGCCCGAATTGCTTGAGCTTGTGCAGCAGGGGCGGCGCATGGGGCTTCGCATTTCGCGCGAATTCAGCGCGTTTGATGGCGATGAAATGGTCTCCGGCCTGGTCCGCGTGCATCCGTTGGAGGGTGAAGAAGGCGGCGGCTGCGAGCTGTTGATCGAAAACTGGCAAAGCCGCGCGGTGCCTGAACCCAATTCGCGCGATGTCGCGGCCCAGCTCGATGAAATTGACCGGGCCTGCGCCGAGGTCACCGTGCGCCTCGACACCAACCAGCGCGTCCAGCTTATTCAAAGCGCGGCTGCGGATGCGGCGGAATTTCAGGAAAAGCTCGCGGAAGAACCCGGCAGTGTGTGGACCGATCACGTCACTCTGGAAGGGATGGACCATCGCCAGCCCTTGCACTGGCGGCTGTTGGATGGATCGCGCTGCCATCTTCCGGGTTCCGCACGACCCTGGTGCGCGCGGCTTTTGCCGCTGGAAACCATTCAGGGCGATCAACGCGGTTTCGAGCTGCTCTTGATCGCGGACTATCCGCTTGGCCTGGCTCCGGCGGCGCCTGTCGGAGAGGCCGAAGATCCCAGCCACGCGCAGCTTATCGGCGGGGCGCTTACCCCGGTCCTGCGCCAACCCATCGCGCGCATTATCGCCAACGCGGAAACCATCCGCTCGCGGCTCGCCGGGCCCTTGCGCCCTGAATACAGCGAATATGCGGGCAATATCGCGGCAGCCGGACAGCATCTTGGGGGCTTGCTCGACGATCTCGCGGATCTGGAAGTGGTCGAAGCTGAAGACTTTAAGACCGCCCGTGAACCGGTGGACCTTGCGGATGTCGCTAAGCGAGCGGCGGGCATTCTGGGGGTACGAGCAAGCGCCAAGAGTATCGATGTGGCTCTGCCGTCAAGCGAAGGCGTGCCGATGGCGTCGGGCGAGTTCCGGCGGGTTTTGCAGATCCTGATCAATGTAATCGGCAACGCCATCGCCTATTCACCCCCCGGCAGCGCGATCACGATCACGTGCGATGTCGATCAAGGCGAGAAGATCGTCAGCCTGTCCGTCAAAGATCAAGGGCCCGGTATTGACGAGGTACAGGCCGCCCGTGTCTTCGACAAGTTCGAGCGGCTTGGCCGGGATAATGACGGCGGGTCGGGCCTTGGGCTCTACATTTCCTCGCGCCTCGCAGCGGCGATGGATGGGGATTTGAGCGTGGCCAATCCGGGGGAGGGGGGCGCGATTTTCAGGCTCTTGCTCCCGATGCACCTGGCTGACTGATCGCTAGGCTCGCGGTCCAAGCCGCGCTGAGATCAGCAGGACAAGCACGCCAAATCCGGCGGTGAGGGCTCCGTACAATCCCCATTCGCGCTGCGCTAGCATGAAGCTTTGCGGCGGCCACATCAGGATGCCGAGGCCCTGAAGCGACCACATCACTCCAAAAACGATAAGGGCCATGGCGATGATCCGCACCAGCAGTTTCATCGTCCATGGCCCTCCAATTCAGGCGCTGTCAGCGCGGATTAGCGTTCGCTGAGCGGCGTGTAGTCGCGGTGCGTCGGCCCGGTGTAGAGCTGGCGCGGGCGACCAATGACCTGGCCGGGATCGGCGATCATCTCGTTATACTGCGCAACCCAGCCCACGGTGCGAGCCAGCGCAAACAGCGCGGTGAACATCGTCGTCGGGAAACCAATCGCCGACAGGATCACGCCCGAGTAGAAATCGACGTTCGGGAACAGCTTTTTCTCTTGGAAATACGGATCGTTAAGAGCCATTTCTTCCAGTTGCAGCGCGGTTTCGAACACTGGGTCCGTCACGTTGAGCGCTTCGAACACTTCGCGCACGGTCGATTGCATGACGGTCGCGCGCGGGTCGTAGTTTTTGTACACGCGGTGGCCAAAGCCCATCAGACGGAACGGATCGTTCTTATCCTTGGCGCGCTCAATATAGTGCGGAATGCGATCCGGCGTGCCGATTTCGCGCAGCATGTTGAGCGCAGCTTCGTTCGCGCCGCCATGCGCCGGGCCCCATAGGCAGGCGATGCCCGCCGCGATACAGGCAAACGGGTTCGCCCCGGAAGAGCCAGCGAGACGCACGGTCGAGGTCGAAGCGTTCTGTTCGTGGTCCGCGTGGAGGATGAAGATCCGGTCCATCGCCTTTTCCACCGCCGGAACAACCTCATATTCCTCAGCCGGAACACCAAAGGTCATGCGCAGGAAATTGCCCGTGTAGCTGAGCGAATTGTCCGGCTGCATGAAGGGCTGACCAACCGCGTATTTATACGCCATGGCCGCGATTGTCGGCATCTTCGCGATCAGGCGGTGCGAGCTGATCTTGCGGTGCTCTGGGTCGGAAATGTCGGTGCTGTCGTGATAGAACGCCGACAGCGCGCCAACCACGCCGCACATGATCGCCATCGGGTGCGCGTCACGGCGAAACCCCGTGTAAAACGTGTTGAGTTGATCGTGCAGCATCGTGTGCCGCGTGATGGTGTAGACGAAATCGTCGTGCTCTTTCTGGTTCGGCAATTCGCCGTTGAGCAACAGATAAGCGACTTCCATAAAGCTGGAATGTTCCGCCAGCTGGCCGATGGGATAGCCGCGATGCAACAGCACCCCTTCGTTCCCGTCAATATAAGTCAGCGCGCTCTCACAGCTCGCCGTCGATTTGTAGCCGGGGTCAAACGTAAAGGCACCGGTGCTGCCATACAGCTTGCGAATATCAATAACATCGGGTCCGGTGCTGCCCGAGAGGACGGGGAATTCGTGGGTGTTGCCGCCGAATTCGAGCGTCGCGTTCTTGTCTGCCAAGGTGTGTCTCCTGTCCAATCCCAAAAGGGCCCTGCGGGGGCGTTCTACGCGGCTTGCGCGTCGAGCCGTGCCAGGGCCTCGTCCCGGCCAAGCAGGACCAGAACGTCGAAAATTCCGGGCGATGTCGTCGTCCCAGTCAAAGCGGCGCGCATCGGTTGCGCCAATTTGCCGAAGCCCAATCCCTGTGCCTCAGCGAGCGCCTTCGTAGTGGCTTCGAGCGCTTCAATTGTCCAGTCATTTTCCTTCGCAAGTGCAACAGAAACCAGACCCAGACGCGCACGCCCATCCTCATCGAGCAGCTTGGCGGCCTTTTCGGTCATTTCAAGTGGCTGCTTGGCAAACAGAAAGCCTGTGCTTTCAGCCAGTTCATTGAGATTCTTCGCGCGCGGCTTCAACACCGGCATGGCTTTGAGCAACAGCCCCGCATCCGCTTCATGGTCGAGCCGCGACAGGGTCTGTTCGACCAATGTCTGATCGTCTGCCTCGCGCATATAATGCCCGTTCAGGTTTTCGAGCTTCTTCAGGTCAAAGCGCGACGGGCTTTTGCCAACGCCGGCCAGATCGAACAGCTCGATCGCCTCGGCCCGCGTGATCTCTTCGCGGTCGCCATGGCCCCAGCCAAGACGCAGCAGATAGTTGAACAGTGCTTCGGAAAGAATGCCCATTTCGTCGCGATAGGCCTCAACGCCCAACGCACCGTGGCGTTTGGAAAGTTTGGCGCCATCCGCGCCATGGATCAGCGGAATATGCGCGTAAGTCGGCGCGGCCCAGTCGCCTTCGATGGCGTCCATCGCGTGATAGATCGGCAATTGGCGAAACGCGTTGTTCAAGTGGTCATCGCCGCGGATCACATGCGTGACACCCATATCCCGGTCATCGACCACGGCGGCGAGCATGTAAGTCGGCGTGCCATCCGCGCGTAGGATGATGTAGTCGTCGATCTCCGCATTCGCGACGGAGACCGCGCCTTGCACCTCATCCTGAATGGTCGTTTCGCCATCGAGAGGTGTCTTGATTCGCACCGTATAGGGGGCGCCTTCGGGCGCCTCAGAGGGGTCGCGGTCGCGCCACCGGCCATCGTAACGCATGGGCTGCTTGTTAGCGCGCTGCTCGGCGCGCATGGTTTCGAGCTCTTCGGGCGTCGCAAAGCACTTATACGCCAGGCCCGCATCCAGCATTTTGTGCGCAACCTCGGCGTGGCGCTCAGCGCGCTCGGACTGGAAAGTGGGCGCTTCGTCGTAATCGAGCCCGAGCCAATCGAGCCCATCCAAAATCGCGTCAATCGCTTCTTGAGTGGAACGCTTTTTATCGGTGTCCTCGATCCGCAACAGCGCGCGGCCGCCATGATGGCGCGCATAGAGCCAATTAAACAGCGCGGTGCGCGCGCCGCCGATATGCAGAAAACCGGTGGGCGAGGGCGCAAACCGGGTGACGACTTCACTTGCCATACAGTCAGGATTCCTATTCAACGGGCGCTGTGAGTTCCGCCTGACACCCGTCGGGCCGCGCCCGACTTTCAGGGGGTCAATGGCTGACGCGCCGATCATTCCCATGGGGGACGAACCGCAGACCAGCGGCCCTGAGTCTGGTTCCATCCCGTACAGCCCCTACGGGGCCAAGCCTGCGCGCCTGTGGCAAAGGGGCGCGGGAATGTCCAGCGTTGGCGGCGCTCTGGCGGACCGCGCGGAGCAATTTCTGGCCAATGCCGGGTTTGACCGCGCACCTTGGCTGGCGGTTGTCTTTGCCTGCGGGATCATGGCCTGGTTTGGGCTGAAAGAACCGTGGCATTGGACCAGCGCCATGGGTGCGAGCGCGCTTGTTGCTTTGGCCGCGTTGGCGATCTGGCCGCCGGGCTCAAACGCGGACGAGATGCGCGCGCATCTGCGCCAAGCGATTATCGCCTGCGCGCTTATTTTCGCCGCCGGGATCGCGATCATCTGGGCGCGTTCGGAAATGGTGGGGGCTCAGCCGATCGAGCGACCCACTATCGAGCTTGTCCAAGGCCATGTTCTGGAACGCCGCGATCAGCCCAGCGAGGGGCGCATCCGCCTGACCATGGCCGTGCGTGACGCAGCCAGCGGGCAAAGCCGCAAGATCCGCGTGAACGTGCCGCTGGACGAAGTGGCTAAGGCCAACACGCGCTTCGGCACCGCAACCAATGCTGAGCCACTGTCCGAAGGGGCGAGGGTCCGCATGCGGGTGCGCCTGATGCCGCCGGCAAGCCCGATGCTGCCGGGCTCCTATGACTTCGCGCGCGCCGCGTGGTTCCAGGGCCTTGCCGCGACCGGCAGCCTGCTGGGCGAGATTCAGGCGGTTGAGCCCGCTTCGACACGCTCTGCGATTGCGGGGGTGCAGCGCGCTTTGTCTTCGCACGTGCGCAGCCGCCTCGAGGGCTCGCCCGGAACCATCGCCGCCGCCTTTGCCAGCGGTGACCGCGGCGCGATCGGGCAAGACGACGCCGACGCGATGCGCGATGCCGGGTTAACCCACCTGCTGGCGATCAGCGGTCTGCATGTCAGCGCGGTAATTGCCGCCGCCTATTTCGCCGCAATCAAGTTGCTCGCGCTGTTCCCGGCGCTCGTTTTGCGGGTTCGGTTGCCGATCATTGCTGCGGGTCTGGGCGCTTTGGCGGGTTTTTCATACACCTTGCTAACGGGCGCGCAGGTTCCCACGGTACGCGCCTGCGTGGCCGCGCTGCTGGTGCTGGGCGCGCTGGTCCTGGGTCGGGAGGCCTTGTCGCTCAGGATGGTGGCCGTCGCTGCGATCACGGTCCTTCTGCTCTGGCCAGAAAGCGTGATCGGGCCGAGTTTCCAGATGAGCTTCAGCGCGGTCCTCGCCATCGTCGCGTTGCACACGTCGGATCGCGTGCGGGCGTTTCTGAAGACGCGCGAAGAACCGTGGATTAAGCGCACGGGGCGAAGTCTGCTCATGCTCTTCGTCACAGGGGTGGTGATCGAGATAGCCTTGATGCCGGTGGTCATGTTCCATTTCCACCGCGCCGGGGTCTACGGAGCGCTCGCCAATGTCGTCGCGATCCCGCTTGTGACGTTTGTCTCCATGCCGCTGATCGCTTTGGCGTTGGCGTTGGACGCGATCGGCCTCGGCGGGCCCTTGTGGTGGTGCGTGGGTGTGTCGCTTGATGCTTTGCTCGGACTGGCGCGCTTCACTTCGGCTCAGCCGGGCGCGGTCAAACTGATGCCGCAGATGAGCGGGCTGACCATCGCGTTGTTCGTCGCCGGAGGGCTCTGGCTTGCCCTATGGAACAACCGCACGCGGGCTTGGGGCTTGGTTCCAATTGCTTTGGCCAGCATGATGCTGGCCCTAACCCCCATTCCCGATGTCCTGATCGGGCGCGAGGGTCGCCATGTCGGTATCATTCTGAAGGATGGCGGCCTGCTCACTCTGCGCGACACCAAGTCTACCTATGCCCGCGACAATCTGCTGGAGCTTGCCAATGTGAAGACCGATCCGATCCCGATTGCCGAATGGGACGGCGCGCGCTGTTCGGCTGAGTTCTGTCTGATCACTCTGGAACGCGGCGGGCGAGACTGGACGCTCTTGATGGCGCGCAACCGGGATCTCATCGAAGAGCGCGCTTTAGCCGCCGCCTGCGAGCGCGCCGATATCGTGATCGCCGACCGCTTCCTGCCTCGTTCCTGCCGCCCGCGTTGGCTCCGCGCGGACAAACGCTATTTGCGCCAGCATGGCGGGCTTGCCCTCAATCTTGAGCAAGGAACAATACAGGACGTGGCAAGCCGACAGGGCGAACATGGCTGGTGGCGTTCTGGCCCGTGACCTGAGGTCGCGAGTGGCCCAGCGCCGCGCGCTCCGAGGGGCCGCGGTCTCAGAGGCTGAGCTGCCGAGACCGCAAACACCCTAAGGATCAGTGGTAGCGGCGCAGCAGCCCGGCCAGCTTGCCCTGAACCTGCACTTCGCCCGCGCCGTAGACTTGCGGATCATAGGCGATGTTGGCCGGATCGAGGCGCACATTGCCGCCTTCCTTGTGCAGGTATTTCAGCGTCGCCTCTTCGCCGCGGACGAGCGCCACGACGATCTCGCCATCGCGCGCGCTGTCGGTGCGGCGTACAAGCGCGAAGTCGCCATCGAAGATGCCCGCCTCGACCATGGAGTCGCCGGACACTTCAAGCGCGTAATGCTCGCCCGGACCGAGCAAGGCTGCGGGAACCGGAAGCGAGCTTTGGCCCTCCAACGCTTCGATCGGCGCGCCCGCTGCGATGCGCCCGTGAAGCGGTATCTCGATCACGTCGTTGGCCGGCTCTGGCGTCGGCGCGGGGGCCTTTGGCGCGGCGCCTAGCGATGTGACGGTGTCGCTCACATTGGGCATGACCGCTTCGGCGCGCGGGGCCGGCGTTGCATCCTCCGGCTGCTTGATCACTTCGAGAGCGCGCGCGCGGTTCGGAAGGCGGCGGATGAAGCCGCGTTCTTCAAGCGCGGAGATCAGGCGGTGGACGCCCGACTTGCTCTTGAGGTCGAGCGCTTCTTTCATCTCTTCAAAACTTGGCGAAATCCCGGTCTCTTCCAGACGTTGCTGGATGAACCGGATCAGTTCGTGCTGCTTGGCCGTCAGCATTGCGATAATCTCCCTTGGTCGCAGATCGCTGCGACGCGAAAGGGACGCGTGCGCAGCTGCCAGAGTGGCGCGCCAGCAAGAGGCACCGACCGTGTGGCCACGGAAGGGGTGCGTTAAAGACGCTCTCGATCACCAATAAGGTGAACGAATAAGGAACAATTAGGCAACTGCGAAGAACAAGTCAAGCACGGCGCAGCGCATATCCCGCAGAATTCAGCCATTTTGGAGGTTGTACACAGCGACACGCTCGCCAGCGCGAATCGGATCGGACCCGGCAGGGCGGTCAATCAGGCAATTTGCGCTCGCCAAGGCAACCAGTGCGCTGGAGTCTTGAGAGCTCGCCAACCGGACCGTCTCGCCGTCGCTGACGGCGCGCAGGAACTCACGACGCTTGCTCGTGGCGGGCAGATCATGCGCGGCGATCCGTGAGACGGCGCGCGGCAGGGGGCCGGGGTCGCCCATGGCGGCCTTGATCAGCGGCAAGGCGAAGAGGAAGCCGGTCACGAAGCTGGACACGGGGTTACCTGGCAATCCGAGGATGACCTGATGCCCGCCCTCGCGCGGACGTGTCGCGATCATCAGCGGTTTACCCGGTTTGATCGCGACCTTCCAGAAATCGAGCGTGGCGCCCCAGTCGCGCAGCGCATTCTTGATCAGGTCATGGTCGCCAACCGAAGCGCCGCCCGTTGTGATCAGGATCGGATCGTCCACTTTGGCCAGCGCGTTCGCAAGCGCCTTGCGGTCGTCAGGGATCGGGCCAAGCCGCCTTATTCGCGCGGCCCAAGGGGCGATCATGGCGGCGATCATCGGTCCGTTGGAAGCCGGGATCTGGTTTGGCCCGCATTGCGAAGGGAGTGCGGCGAGCTCATCGCCGCTGTCGAGGATCGAGACCGATGGCGCTTCGTAATGCGGCACACGGTCATGACCAGCGGCCATGGCGAGGGCGCGCTGCGCCGGGCCCAGCAAGGTGCCGCGCTTCAGCAGCGCGTCGCCCTGCGAGAAGTCGAACCCGCGCTTTCGCAAATGGGCAGATGGCTGGGGCAGGTGCTCGCCGGTGGCCAGCGTGACCGCTTCCCCAGTAACCTCCGCGTTTTCCTGAATGACCACGCGGTCTGCGCCTTCTGGCATCCACGCGCCGGTCGAGATGCGGGTGCACTGTCCCGGCTCCAACGAGCCGCCGAAGGGCTCGCCCGCGCGGCTTTCCCCGATGCGCGTCCACGGGGGAGCGCCCGACACCGCGTACCCGTCCATCGCGGACAGGTCGGCGGGTGGCTGCGTGCGCAGGGCGGACAGATCGGCGGCCAGATAGCGCGCGGCGGGGTCGCTGGTCGGCGTTTCAACGACCGGCATTCGGGGCGCCAGAGCCAGCAGGCGTTCCCATGCTTCTTCGAGGGTTAGCATGGCGCTCAAGCGCCGCTCCCCTCAGGGGCCTTCCACGTGCCCGACTTGCCGCCGCGCTTCTCGATCAGGCGCACGGCCTCGATGACCATGCCTTTGTCGATCGCCTTGGCCATGTCGTAGATGGTGAGCAGCGCGGTGGAGACGGCGACCATGGCCTCCATCTCGACCCCGGTCTTGCCGGTGAGCGAGGCGGTGGCGGTGGCGCATATGGCTTGGCGTTCAAACGCAAACTCGACCGTCACCGCTTCAAGCCCCAGCGGGTGGCACAGCGGGATCAGCTCGCCAGTGCGCTTGGCCGCCATAATGCCCGCGAGGCGCGCGGTGCCAAGCACATCGCCTTTGGGCGCATCGCCTTCGCGGATCGCGGCGAGAGCGGCTGCGCCCATCGTGATGCGACCGCTGGCGATCGCGAGGCGCCGGGTCTCGGCCTTGCCGCCGACATCGACCATGCGCGCCGCGCCGTCTTCGCCGATATGAGTGAGATCATTCACAACACGGACCTTTCGCGATACCAAGCACTTAGCCGAGACATGGACCACGTGTTACACGGTCCTGAAGGAAAAAACCCGCCCACCCATGGCGCTGCTGCAAGCGAGCGTTGTGACAGGGGATTGGGGCGGGTCATCATGCCAGCGTGTCTGCCACAATTCGCACCTGTAGGACAGCGGTCCAAGTCTACCCCTCTAGCCCGCAAGCAAAGCTCGCGTCGCCGCCTCGACGTCCTCGCTGCGCATCAGGCTCTCGCCCACAAGGAACGTGTTCACGCCCGATTGAGAGAGCCGCTTAAGGTCTTCATGTGTGTTGATCCCGCTCTCGCCCACCACATGCGCGTCTTTCGGCATCAGCTTGGCGAGCCGCTCGGTCGTCTCAAGCGAGGTGGTGAAGGTTTTGAGATCGCGGTTGTTCACGCCGATCAGCTTTGACGTAAGGGTCGCAAGCGCGCGTTGCAGTTCAGCCTCGTCGTGGACCTCGATCAGCACATCCATGGAAAGCTCGCGCGCGGCGGCCTCGATCTCTGTCATGGCGCCATCGTCCAGCGCGGCGACGATGATCAGGATCGCGTCCGCGCCAAAACTGCGGGCTTCGAGGCATTGCCACGGATCGACCATGAAATCCTTGCGCAAGGCTGGCAGGGCGCAAGCGGCGCGCGCTTCAACCAGGTAATCCTCGTGGCCCTGAAAATAGGGCGCATCGGTCAGGACCGAAAGGCAGGTCGCCCCGCCCGCTTCGTAAGCGGCGGCGTGGTTGGCGGGGTCGAAGTCGGCCCGGATCAGGCCTTTGGACGGGCTCGCCTTCTTAACCTCGGCAATCAGCGCGAAGCCCTCGGCGGCGCGTTTTCGCAAAGCGGCTTCGAAGCCGCGCGGGGCGGTGTGCTCGCTGGCGGCGGCTTCGAGATCGGCGAGGCTGCGCTCACCCTTTCGGGCTGCGACCTCTTCGCGCTTGGTCGCGCAGATTTCTTCGAGTTTGTTCATCGCCTCAAACCGCCATCGCGATCCAACGCGCCAGCAGTTCGCGCGCGCGTCCGCTCTCGAGCGCTTCGGCGGCCAGCGCCACACGCTCAGTCCAGGCGACGCCTTTGCCCGCGACCTGCAGCGCGCCCGCCGCGTTGAATAAAACCGCGTCGCGATAGGCGCTTTCTTCGCCGTCGAGCAGCCGCTCTAGGGCGGCGGCGTTAAAGGCCGCGTCGTCGCCCCGGATCGCGTCTATCGGAGAATTGGCTAGGCCCGCATCCGCCGGATCAACGCGTTGCATCACAAAGGTGTTGCCAGTGACCTCAGCGACTTCGTTTCCGCCTGCAAGGCTCAATTCATCGAGCCCCTCATCGCCCGACACGATCAGCGAGTGGCCCGTGCCCAATTTCGCCAAAGCGCCCGCGTAGATCGGTACATAGGCCGGGCGCGCGATCCCGATCAGCTGGCTTTCAACGCCCGCCGGGTTGGACAGCGGGCCCATCAGGTTGAAGATGGTGCGCTGGCCGATCTTCACGCGGATCGGTTGAATACGGGCCATGGCGGGGTGATGGTTCTTGGCGAAGAGGAAGCAGATGCCGATCTCGGCCAGTGTCTTCTCCGCCGTCTTTCCCGCCGCGTCCATATCAAGGCCGAGCGCCTCCAGCGTATCCGCCGCGCCCGCTTTGGACGATGCCGCGCGGTTGCCATGCTTCGCAACCGGCACGCCGCAAGCGGCCACCACCAAGCTGACGGCGGTTGAGACGTTGAGCGTGTGGTGCCCATCGCCGCCCGTGCCGCACACATCAATCGCGCCATCGGGCGCTTCGATCGGGATCAGCCGCGCTCGCAGCGCCCGGGCCGCGCCCGCGATTTCATTCGACGTTTCCCCGCGCGCCGAAAGATCCAGCAGAAAGCGCTCGATCTCATCTTCGCTGGGCGCGCCGTCGAGCAAGGTGCCAAAGGCCGTTTCCGCCTCGGTTTCGGTCAGCGGGCTGGTGATGTCGGGCAGAGGGCTCAAGCGGGCTGCTCCAGCGTTTTGGTCTCGGGAAGGGTGGCGGTGACGCCGCATTCGGCCAGGAAGTTGGCGAGCAGCGCGTGGCCGTGCTGGGTCGCGATGCTTTCCGGGTGGAACTGGACGCCGTGAATGGGCAGGCTTTCATGGCGGAAACCCATGACGCTCTGTTCATCAACGCCGGGCGTCGCCGCGTGGGCGTTGGCGATGAGGCTGCCGGGAATGTCGACCACTTCGAGGCTGTGATAGCGCGTCGCGGTGAAGGGTGAGGGCAGATCTTTAAAAACGCCGGTGCCGTCATGCGTCACCGGAGAGGTCTTTCCGTGCATCAGCCCGCCGCGTGTGACGGTGCCTCCGAAATGCTGCCCGATGGACTGGTGGCCCAGGCACACGCCCAAAAGCGCGCGTTCGGCATCCGCGCAGGCCGCCACAAGGTCGAGGCTGATCCCGGCTTCATTGGGGGTGCAGGGACCGGGCGAAATCAGGAAACCCGCGACGTTCGTTTTCACCGCCTCAGCAGCCGTGAGCGCGTCGTTGCGTTCCACGCGCACCTCCACGCCCAATTCCATCAGGTAATGGACGAGGTTGAAGGTGAAGCTGTCGTAATTGTCGATGACGAGGATCGTGGGCGCGCTCATGCTGCGCCGCCTGCGAAATGATCGGTCGCGCGCACCAAGCCATCGACGATGCCCGGCTCGCTCGCGGAGTGCCCGGCGTCATCCACGATCCATAGATCGCCTTTGGGCCACGCTTTCTTGAGCGCCCACGCCGCGCCCGGAGGGGTGCAGATGTCGTGGCGCCCTTGGACGATGATGCCCGGAATATCCGCTATGACGCCGGCGTCGTTCAACAGCTGGCTCTCTTTCAGGAAGAAGTCCTCCAGAAAGAACCGCGCGCAGATGCGGGCAAAGGGCACCGCTTTCGCCGGATCCTCGAAATCGGCGAGCAGATCGGGGTTGGGCAGCAGGGTCGCGACCGACCCTTCCCATAAGGACCATTGGGTCGCCGCCGCCAGTCGCGTGGCTTCGTCTTCGCTGGTCAGGCGGTCGTAATAGGCTTTGACGAGGTCGCCGCGTTCGCCTTCGGGAATGAGGCCGGTGAACTGGTCCCATTGCTCGGCCATGATCTCGCTTGCACCGTAGGAATAGAGCCAGGTCTTTTCCCGCTGGCGAGCGAGGAAGACACCGCGCAAGATCAGCTCGGTGACGCGTTCGGGATGCTTTTGCGCGTAGGCGAGGGCAAGGGTGGAGCCCCAGCTGCCGCCAAAGACCTGCCATGTGTCAAAGCCGCAATGGGTCCGCAGACGCTCCATATCGGCGACAATGCGCCACGTGTCGTTGTTCTTGATCTCGGCGAAGGGAAGCGACTGGCCACAACCGCGCTGATCGAACAGCACCACATCATAGCGCGCCGGATCCCATTGCCGCCGATGCGATGGGGCCATGCCCCCGCCGGGACCGCCATGCAGGAACACAGCCGGTTTCGCGCCCGGAGTGCCGACACGCTCGTAATAAAGCGAATGCCCTTCGCCGACATCCAGCATGCCGGTCTCATAGGGCTCGATTTCGGGATACAGAGTGCGGCGCTGGGTCATCATTCGCCTTTCTTTGACACGACGAGAATGGGCCCGGTGCGGCCATCATCCATGCGCCCGGAGACCGGGTTCCAGAGCGAGGATGAGTTCGCATCGAGAAACAGCGCGTCGGTCGCCTTCGCCTCGTCGCGCAGGAACCGGGCAAGCTGCCCATAGCTGATCGGCGCGTTCGAGATGACGAAATGCGCTTTGCCGCCTTCGTCGATGCCCACGCCGTTGCGCACGGCGCGCGAATTGCCGTTTTCGCTGATCGCATCGGACAGTTCGCCGTCGATCAGCAGCATGGGCCCCGATTGCGTGCCGAATTGCGGGCGGTCGCGCACCGTGCTGAAAAAGCGGTCGGTGCTGAGCACACGCCAGGCGCGCCCCGTGCCAAAGAACACCCCGTTGGGCTTGAGATAGAAATTGCCATCGCCAGACCCGCGATCAAGTTCGGCCAGGCGATTGCCATCGGTGACCAGATAGCCGCGCGGCGTCAGATCATCGCTGAAAGTGCCCCCGTTCATGGCAAAGGCGATGGTGCTCGCATCGACGCTGCGCGAGAGTGTCTTGAGATCGCCATAGGGCACCGATCCATCGCCCGAACCATAGGCGGCGCTGATCGTGTGCGCGTCCGGGTCCGCTACGCAGTGAGTGAGCGCAACGCCTTCGAAACTGGCTGGTGAGCAGGCGGAGGGCAGGCCCGACAAATCCGACGCGGGCGCGGCGCTGTCTGCGGCGACCGGCACCCGCTCTTCGCCATCCTCGCCCTTCAGGCTGACCGAGACGACCGGCTCCCCCGCCTTTTGCTCGCCGCAACCAGCCAAAACGGCGCTGGCGACGAGGAGCGGGGCGATCACACAGAGGCGTTTCATTGTCCAAACCTTGGTTCGCTGGCGCGCCGCACCGCTTCGCTGGCGGCGGCGATCAACGCGCCGGCTTTGGCGCGGCATTCGGCGAGCTCGTAGTCCGGATCGCTATCCGCCACGATGCCCGCACCCGCTTGCACGTGCATGACGCCATCTTTCACCACGGCGGTTCGCAGGACGATGCAGCTGTCGACCGATCCATCGGGCGCGAAATAGCCCACACCGCCCGCATAGGCACCGCGCGTTTCGTGTTCGAGCTCGGCGATGATCTCGCAGGCGCGGATCTTGGGCGCGCCCGACACCGTGCCGGCGGGAAAGCCTGCAAACAGCGCGTCAAGCGCGTCTTTATCCTCGCTCAAAGCGCCCACGACATTGCTGACGATATGCATGACATGGCTGTAGCGTTCGATCCCAAAACTGTCGGTCACTTGCACGCTGGCGCGCGAGGTCACGCGTCCGACATCGTTGCGGCCAAGGTCAAGCAGCATGAGATGCTCCGCGCGTTCCTTGGGGTCGGCGAGAAGGCTGGCTTCGTTCGCGTCGTCCTCGGCCCGCGTCACCCCGCGCGGCCGTGTGCCCGCGATGGGGCGGATGGTCACTTCGCCGTCTCGAACGCGGACGAGTATTTCGGGGCTGGAGCCGACAATCGCAAAGCCGGGCAGATCCAGGAAATAGAGGAAGGGCGAAGGGTTCACCCGGCGCAGCGCGCGGTAAAGTTCGAACGGGGGCAGGGCGAAGGGGCAGGTGAAGCGCTGGGCCAGCACCACCTGAAAGATATCGCCCGCGACGATGTAATCCTTCGCGCGCGCCACCATCGCCTTGTATTCCTCGCCATCGAGGACGGGGACCAGCTCGGGTGCGTCGCTGTCTGCGCCCGCTCGCGGTTCGCTTGGTGCGGGCCCGGCAAGAGCGCGCAGCGTCTCGTCAATGCGCTCCGCCGCTGAGGCAATCGCGCGCGCCGGATCTGCGCGATTGCGCGCATCGGGCCACAGCGGCGCGACGCAAAACAGTTCGTCCGTCAGCCGGTCGAACACCAGAATGAGCGTCGGGCGCACAAACAGCAGATCAGGCAAGGCCAGCTCGCTCGGCTCCGCGCGCGGCAGAGTTTCGACAAGGCCGATAGTCTCATAGCCGAAATAGCCGACCAGACAGGCGAGCGCGGATGGCAGTTCGCTTGGAACGTCGATCCGACAGGCTTTGGCAAGGCTGCGCAGTTCGCTCAGCGCGTCGTTATCGCACGGCTCGAACGCCTCGCGGTCTGTGCGCCACGCTGCGTTGATCTCCGCATGGCTTCCGGTGCCGCGAAACACCAGATCGGGGTCGAGGCCAAGCAGGCTGTAGCGCCCGCGCACCTCGCCTCCTTCGACCGATTCGAGCAGGAAATCCCCGCGCCCCGGCTTGATCAAGCGCCGCGCCGCGCCGACCGGCGTGTCGCTGTCGGCAACGACCTTGCGCCAAACGAGCGTTGGTTTCTCCGCTTCAAGCGCCGCGCCCGCCTCCGCTGCGTTGCAGGGCGCATCAGCCGGCAGGGCGGTGGTCGAGGGTGGAGCGGTCACGGCGGCGTTTAACGATCAAGCAGAACGATCAGATTTCGCCGCCAACCAGCTGCGCGCGCACCGCCGCCAGCGCGTCTTCGTTGGTTTCGACGCCCACAGCTTCGCGCATCGCCTTGGTCAATTGCTCGGAATATTCCTCGCTGAGGCTCTGCGCGAGTTGACCGCGCAGCCCGTTGATGAGCGGGCCGGTGTCGTCGAGCTCGTCTGTCGAGATATCGTCCAGCGACACCACAATCCAGCCCTGATTGCCGGGCGCTTCAAGCAGTTTGACCGTGCCCTGAGCCATGCTGAACATAAGCGCGATGGATGGCGGAACGGGCCCGCGCGCGCGCAATTGCTGCAATTCCTGACGCGCCAGAGTGACCGCGTCGGGCGCGGGCAGATCGGTGTCCTCCGCGTTTAGAGCCGCCGCAAGGTCTGTGTCACCGCGCGCTTTTTCCAGCACGCGCTGCGCGGCCTGCTTGGCGACTTTGCTGGCTTCAAACAGGCTCAGATCGCGCGTCACCCGGTCGCGGATTTCGGCGAGCGGCGGCGGGGCGGACTCGGTGATGGACGTCACGTCGTAGACGAGGAATTGCGAGCCGGGCACCAGCACATCAAGCTGGGGTTGGCTCTCGTCGAGATTAAACGCGGTGTCGAGGATCGGTCGCAAAGCCGCGTTGGGCGCCGCGTTAGGCGCGCCATACACGCGGCCATCCGCGAGCAGCGGCGGGGTCTCTTCCAGCGTCAAGTCAAACGCATCCGCGATTTCGGTGAGCGAGGTGCCCTGATCCACCTCGGCTTCGATCCGGGTGGAGAACTCGCCCAGCGCTGCGAACAGCTTTTCTTGCGACAGGGTCTGCGCAATTTCATCGCGAACCTGCGCCAGCGTCTGCGCCGGAGTGTCGGTCACCTTGTCGACGCGGGCGATGACATAGCCCAGCGTGCTTTGCGCGGGGCCAACGATGTCGCCTTCTTGGGCGGCAAACACGGCTTGCGCGGCGGCGAAGCTGGCGCTGTTGGCGTATTGCTCCTGATCGCGGTCCACCACCTTGGTCGTGTTGAACCCGGCGTCGCGCGCCACCGCTTCGATCGATTTGCCCGCGCGGATTTGCGCGATCAACGCCCGCGCGCCCTCTTCGGTCGGTGCGGTGAACGAGGTCACGTCGCGCGATTGGCGCGCGGCGTATTGCTCTTTATCCTGTTCGTAACGCGCTGCGATTTCCTCAACGCTCGGATCAAGGTCGGCTTTCAGGTTCGACGCGTTAAACACCGCGTAGCGCAAGGTCCGGCGCTCAGGCTCGATGTAATCGGCGCGGTTGGAGGCGTAATACTCCTCAATCGCGGCCTGATCAGGCTCGGCATCTGTTGTAAATGATGCGCTGGGAATAAGCGCAATGCGCCCGCTGCGCCGCTCAAGGAACAGCGAAGCGTAACGGCGCGCCACTTTCTCAGGCATTTGCGGTGCGGCGAGCGCGGGCAGCAGGATTTGCTGAGCGAGAAGCCCATCGGCCAGATCGCGGCGCAAGGTTGCGTCCGTAATGCGCTGCTCGGCCAGCGCGGCCTTGTAAACTTGTGGATCGAACTCGCCGCTCACCCCGCGAAACGCGCCGATTTGGAGGATTTCGCTGTTCACAACATTCTCGCCCGCGCGAAGGCCCGCCTGTTCGGCGTAGGCCCCGATGGCGTAGCGATCAATCAATTGCGAGAGCACTTCATCAAGGCCGCCCTCGGCGACAAATCCGGGCATAGTCAGCGTCGGGTTCTCGCGCCGCACACCGCGCAGGGCTGATTGGGCGGTTTCGGACAATTCGCCCGTAGTGATCGCGTCATCGCCGACCAGCGCCACGCGCTCGCCTTGCGAGATCCCGCCAAAGGTGTTGCCGGTGATGTCCGCGCCGGCAAAAGCGAGCGCAACCAGCGCCAGGAACCCCAGAAAGACCGCCATGCCGATCTTCGACTGAAAGAATTTGCGAAAACTGGTAATCATCTGAGTGGCGTATCCCGACCGCTTCGTGGCGCGAGCCGGAATCGGTCGTGCCGTCCTACCCGCGCATTGGTTGTTTGCGCCACGCGCTCTATCCGCCCTGAGACCGCGCGGCAACAGGTCTGCGAAGGTTTTGACTGGAACGCGCGTGTCGTCTAGCGGAGCCAGCCCCCTGACCTTATCTAGGTCTCCAGATTCGAACCTCTCAACATCTCTTCTTCAAGACACATCCAAGGACACCCGATGTCGGAACGCCCTTACATTGTTGGAAACTGGAAAATGCACGGCACCCGCGCCATGCTTTCCGAAGCGCGCGCGATGGACCGCGCCGCGCAGCGCCACATGAAAGTGGAGGTCGCGATTGCGCCGCCTTACACGCTGATCCACCCGATCCACCGCGAGGCCGAGCAGATCGGCGTCGGCGCTCAAAACTGCCATTTTGCTGATGGTGGGGCGCATACGGGTGATATTTCGGCGGCGATGGTCGCGGATGCGGGGGCGAAATTCGTCATCCTGGGCCATAGCGAACGCCGCAACGATCACGCGGAAAGTGACGCGATGGTCAAAGCCAAGGTCGAAGCGGCTTTGGCGGCGGGCCTGCGCGTCATCTTGTGCTGCGGCGAAAGCGAAAAGACCCGCGACGCGGGCCGCGCGGTCGCGCATGTGAAGAAACAGATCAAAGCCTCGCTGCCCGAAATTGAGGACGCCGGCGCGAAACTGACGGTCGCCTATGAACCGATTTGGGCGATTGGCACCGGCAAGACCGCGACGACCGACGATATTGCTGAAATGCACGGCGCGATCCGTGCGCTTTTGCTCGAGATGTTCGGCGAAGAGCAGGGCGCGGGCGTGCGCATCCTGTATGGCGGCTCGGTGAAGCCTGAAAACGCGGGCGAAATCCTTGCCGTGCCTGAAGTGGGCGGCGCGCTGGTGGGCGGCGCAAGCCTGACGGCGGACAGCTTCATGAGCATCGCGCTCGCGGCGGATTCGCCCGAAAGTTGAGGGTTAGACGCTCGACCTGAAGCGGCGATGGTTGCGCTGGGGCCGAGGCGGTCCTAAATGCGGCGCATCCGCACGATTTGCATTTGATACAACAGAGATACGATACGCCATGGGCTTGTTCATTTTTCTTACCGTTCTTCAGGGCCTTGTTGCCGCGGCGCTGGTCGGCGTTGTGCTAATGCAGCGCTCCGAAGGCGGCGGCCTTGGTATTGGCGGCAGCCCGACGGGCGCCCTGGGCGCGCGCGGTGCGGCGGATTTTCTGACCCGCGCGACGAAGTGGCTGGCGGTGGCGTTCGTCGTCCTGTCCATCGCGCTGGCGGCGGTGGCTGTGGAAACGGGCACGACCGACACGGTCACCTCGACACTGACGCGCGATGTGGATGCGCCCGCGCCGGCGGCTGATCCGCTCGGCGATCCCCTAGCTCCCGCTGGAGAGCCTGTAACGCCGCCGGTAAACGACGATCCACTTTCGGAATAACGTCCAACGCGCAAGCCAGCGCTGCTGGCTCGCGTTCACAAATCACACAGGCTTGTGGATTGCGCGAGGCCATCGGCTCCAATTCGCTTGCCCCGAATCCAATCCAACGCTTAAGGCTCGGCTCCCATGGCGCGGTACATTTTTATCACCGGCGGCGTGGTCTCCTCGCTCGGCAAAGGTCTCATGGCTGCAAGTCTCGCCGCGCTTCTTCAGGCGCGCGGGTACAAGGTGCGCATTCGCAAGTTTGATCCCTATCTCAACGTCGATCCCGGCACGATGAGCCCGTATCAGCACGGCGAAGTCTATGTGACCGACGACGGCGCAGAGACGGATCTCGATCTTGGCCACTACGAGCGCTTCACCGGCGTCTCCGCGCGGCAAAGCGACAACATCACTTCAGGCCGCGTCTACCGCGACATCATCGCGAAGGAACGCCGGGGCGATTTTCTCGGCGCGACTGTGCAAGTCATTCCGCATGTGACCGACGCGATCAAAGAGTTCGCGCTCGCTGACCAGGACGATCACGATTTCATCCTGTGCGAGATCGGCGGCACGGTGGGCGACATTGAATCGCTCCCCTTCATGGAAGCCATCCGCCAGATCCGTAACGAGTTGGAGCCGTTCCAGACGCTGAGCGTGCACGTGACCTTGGTGCCGTATCTCGCCGCAGCCGGTGAATTGAAGACCAAGCCGACCCAGCATTCAGTGCGCGAGCTTGCGAGCCTCGGGATCAAACCCGACGTGCTGCTCTGCCGCGCCGAGCATCCAATCCCGGAGAGCGAGCGGCAGAAGATCGCGAATTTCTGCAACGTGCGCAAGGAGGCGGTCATCCCCGCGCTCGACGCGCCGTCGATCTATTCGGTCCCGCTGCAATACCACCGCGAAGGGCTTGATGCCGAGGTTCTGCGCGGCTTCGGCATTACCGACGCGCCTCAACCCGATCTGTCCTCGTGGGACGATGTCACGGATCGCTACTTCAACCCCGAAGGCGAAGTCACCATTGGCGTGGTCGGCAAATATGTCGGCCTGCCGGACGCCTATAAAAGCCTCAACGAAGCGCTGATCCATGGCGGGCTCGCCAACCGGGTGAAGGTCAACATCAAATGGATCGACGCCGAGATCTTCGAAGGCGACGATGACGAAATCGTCTCCGCGCTCGAACCGATGCACGGCGTGCTGGTGCCCGGCGGCTTTGGCGAGCGCGGCAGCGAGGGCAAGGTCGCCAGCGTGCGCTTCGCGCGCGAGCGCAAGGTGCCGTTTTTCGGCATTTGTCTCGGCATGCAGATGGCCTGCGTCGAAGGCGCGCGCGCGGCGGGTTACACCCAAGCCTCCTCAACCGAATTTGGCGAGACCAGCGAACCCGTGGTCGGCATCATCACCGAATGGATGAGCGAAGAGGGTCTCCAGAGCCGCAAAGAAGGCGGCGATCTGGGTGGGACCATGCGTCTGGGCGCTTACGAGGCGAAACTGGTCGGCAACAGCCACACCTCGGCCATCTATGGCGGCGCGCACACGATCTCTGAGCGCCATCGCCACCGCTACGAAGTCAACAGCGCCTATATCGAGCCGCTGGAAAAGCAGGGGCTCGTCTTTGCAGGCATGTCGCCGGATGGTTTGCTGCCCGAAATCGTCGAGCGGCCCGACCACCCGTGGTTTGTGGGGGTCCAGTTCCATCCCGAGCTCAAGTCCAAACCCTTTGAACCGCATCCGCTTTTCGCCGGTTTCATCGCCGCCGCGCTGGAGCAATCGCGCCTCGTCTGATTTTTCCAAGTTCCGCCGATTTTAGGTGCTGTTATGCAACCGGCCCTTGCAAACCTCTGATTTGGCTGGAGCTTTGCGAGTGGTGCGGGTGAAAATCGATAAATCGCGCCAATTCAAAGGGCTGTCGTGTTCTTACAAGGGACGATTTTAGCCCTTGCAAGCCTGTTTGAATCGGTTCTACCCCCGTGTCGCCCTTCGGAACTTCGAAAGGTGCCGGTGGTATGCGCCACTGAGACGAGTTTGCGGCGCGCAAAGGTGGGGAAGGTCGCAAGACCGTGTGCGTCGCCTTCAGCTCGGATGCGAACAGAGCGTCTTCTGCGACCCGGATGCTCAGTTCAAAATCGAGGCGGCTTACGTCGCGGAGGCGGATCCAGGGGGTCCGCCTCTACTCGTTTATAGACCTTGATCGATTACAAAAAGGCGGCCCCGCTGTTGCGCGGGACCGCCTTGATTGATCCGCTCAGACGCTCAGCGCCTGAGAAGCTTGCCTGCCGTCAGGCCGCGTTAGCCGCATCGCCTTCGGAAGCCTTGTCCGCGTCGGTTTCGACGGCTTTGAGCGTTGTCGAACCCACGGCGATCTTCTTGGGCTTCATCGCGTCGGGCACTTCGCGCACCAGATCGATGATCAGCAGGCCATCGGCCATATCCGCGCTTTCGACCCGGACGAAATCGGCGAGTTCAAACCGGCGTTCAAAGCCGCGATTGGCGATCCCGACATGCAAAAGCTCGGAGCCGTCATCGAACTCCTCGCGCTTCTTGCCCTGCACGGTCAGCAGGTTCTGCTGCGCGGTGATGTCGATATCCTGCGGGCGGAAACCGGCCACGGCGAGCGTGATGCGGTAATTGTCTTCGCCCTGGCGCGCGATGTTGAAAGGGGGGTAATTGTCGCCGGAATGCGAGCGAGCCTGACTTTCGAGAAGGTCGAAAAGGCGGTCAAAGCCCACGGTGGAACGGCGATAGGGTGTAAAATCAAGACGTGACATAGGTGCAAATCCTCGTGTTTGAGCAATTTGGTTTTCGTATCCCGGCCTGCCTCATGCAGCGCCGGGTGGTTTTGCCGCCAT
>JBCCCM010000040.1:0-32518 GCA_039033515.1 Pseudomonadota bacterium | reverse complement strand
CGCCGGCAATTGGCCCGACCGCTTCAATTGTCTGGTCCAGCACGATGGCCTGTTCGATATGCGCAGCTTCTATTATTCGACCGAGGAATTGTGGTTCCCGCGCTGGGATTTCGGCGGCTCCTACGCCGAGCAATCCGAGGTTTACGAACGCTGGAACCCGGTCAACCATGTCGAAAAATGGGAGACGCCGATGCTGGTGATCACGGGTGAAAGGGACTTCCGCGTCCCCTACACGCAGGGGCTGCAAAGCTTCACCGCGTTGCAGGAACGCGGCATTCCCTCGCAAATGCTGGTCTTCCCCGATGAAAACCATTGGGTGCTGGGCGCGAAGAACTCGCTGCAATGGCACGACACCGTGTTCGCCTGGCTTGATCGCTGGCTCAAACCGGAGGCTGATAAGACGGGGACGAGCGAATGAGCGTGGGCGGAGAGGCGCAGCGTGCGTTGGCATCCGCCCAGAATTCGCTCGCGCAAAAGTTTGGCGATCCGGACGAAGGCTCCGCGATCGAACGGCACATCTTCTTATGTGCGGTCTCGGAAAAGCAGAAATGCTGTTCGCGCGAAGTGGGTGAGCTCTCGTGGACCTATCTCAAATCGCGCACCAAAGAGCTGGGCCTAGTGGGCCCTAAGCGCACCGACGAGCACCCAAAGGGCGCTGGCGGGGGCGTGCAGCGGACCAAGGCGGATTGCCTGCAAATGTGCGACGCGGGCCCCGTGGCGGTCGTGTGGCCGGATGGTGTCTGGTATCATTCGTGCACGCCGGACGCGCTCGAACGGATCATTCAGGAACACCTGATCGGCGGCGAACCGGTTGAAGATCTGCGGCTGCGGCCTGTGAAAGCCTCAAGCTAGATCAGCCCGCCCGCGCATCGCCGCGCAGCCTTAGCTTTTGTCCTTTTTCTTGCCGTCGCCGAACAGCTCGTCGGCTGAGGGCAGACGGTTATCGACCGCTTCATCGTGGCCTGTCCCGTTGGAGAGGAAGACCAGACCCATCAGCGCGCCGGTTAACCCCATCGTAAAGGCCGCGCCCAACGCAACTGCTACGAAAAAGTGGATCGAAGCGTTCGGGAACAGCATCCACATCACCGCCACCAATGTTCCGGTGCCAAGCGCGGTTACGACCGCCAGAATGCGCATAATATACCGAAAGCGAGCCCAAGCGTGCGCTGCGTTTTCGGGATTATCGAGAGGCGAGGGAGGAACCATGGCCCGCTTCATAGGCTGCCGCGCGGCGCTTGGCCATGGTGCACAATGCACTACGGGATGCACCGGGTGAGGCTCGGGGCGATTGACCGGGTGTCATCTACCTGGGCGCTCGGATTCGCCATTTTGCCCGATCAATGGCATTCTTGCGGTCGGGAAAGAGGAGCCAGAACCATGACTATCGCCAACATCATCGCCGACAGGGCCTCTGACGACATCATCTCGTGCGAGGTGACGACCCCGGTGTCCAAGGCCATTGCAATCCTCGCTGAACGCCGAATCGGCGCCATGCCGGTCATGCGCGGGGGATCGGTCGTAGGCATCATTTCCGAGCGCGACGTGATCTACCGTCTCGCCAGCAAGGGCGCGCAATGCCTTGAAGGACCGATCGAGGCGATCATGACCTCGCCTGTCATCACGGTTGAGCCCTCGACCACCGTCGATGAAGCGCTCGCGCTGATGACGCGCCGACGGTTCCGCCATTTTCCGGTCGTCGAGGACGGCGCCTTGCGCGCGTTCATATCCATCGGAGACCTCGTCAAAACCCGCATCGACGAGGTTGAGCACGAGGCCGAGGCGCTGCGCAATTACATCCAGACCGTCTGAAGAAGGCGCTGGCGCGGATCATTGACACCTTGAGCTTGGCCGCGCGCGCACCTAAATGGAAAACATGGCTGAAACGCTGACCCTTACCCCCGCCGCCGCGCAACGCATCGCGGTGATCGCGCAAAAGCAGACCAAGCCCGCGATCTTGCGACTTTCGGTCGAAGGGGGCGGGTGCTCGGGCTTTCAGTACAAGTTTGAAATGGCCGACACCCCTGACAACGACGATATGGTGAGCGAAACTGACGGCGTGCAGCTCGTCGTTGACCCGATCAGCCTCGATCTGGTTGGCGGAAGCGTGGTCGATTACGTCGAATCGCTAGGCGGCGCGGCGTTCCGCGTCGAAAACCCTAACGCGGCAGCCGGTTGCGGCTGCGGCTCCAGCTTCGGCATCTAGACTTACCGTCTGGGTGTTTTGTGAGCCGGGTATTTTTCCGCGTTCTGAATGGACGCGGGCAGAGCCATTCGCCATGGTTCGCGCATGAAACTGGCATCCTTCAACATTAACGGGATCAAGGCCCGTCTGCCCCGGCTCAAGGAATGGCTCGAAGAAACGCGCCCCTCGGTCGCGTGCCTGCAAGAGATCAAGAGCCAGGACGAAGGCTTTCCCGCCGACGAGTTCGAAGCGCTCGGCTATCAACCGATCTGGCACGGGCAAAAGGCCTTTAACGGCGTTGCCATTCTCGCCGACACCAAGGCCGGCTACGCCATCACCGAGGTGCAGCGCGGGCTGGGCATCGACGGCCCCAAAGAGGGCGAGGGCGAACAGGCCCGCTATCTCGAAGTCGACGTCACCAAGGATGGCGCCCACGCCGCGCGCGTGGTCGATATCTACCTGCCCAACGGTAACCCGCAACCCGGGCCCAAATTCGACTACAAGCTTGCCTGGATAGAAAAACTGCGCGCACGCATGGCCGCAATCTGGGCCGAAGAAGTGCCCGCCGCCGTGCTGGGCGATTACAACGTTATCCCCTTCGATGACGACACCTATTCGGTCAAAGCCATGGCCAACGATGCGCTAACACAGCCTGAAAGCCGCAGCGCGTATCAGCGCCTGCTCGCCGATGGCTGGACCGACGCGGTGCGCACGCTCAACCCGCGCGGTGGCGTGTGGACCTATTGGGACTACCAAGCGGGCGCCTGGCAACGCGATCACGGCTTTCGCATCGACCACGCGCTGCTTTCACCCGAATTGGCCGACCGTCTGGTAGCCGTGGGCGTCGACCGCGATCATCGCGGGCGCGAAAAGGCCAGCGACCACGCCCCGGTCTGGGTCGAGATCGACTGAGCCGGCTTTTCCGGATTCCCTACGAAAAAGGGCCCGCCGTTCTGGCGAGCCCTCTTTTTACGCTTATCGTAAACCGCAGCCGATCATCAGTTACGGGTCGATGACCCTCAGCGATAGAAAATGTGCGTGTCGATCTGCGCCAGACGTTCTTTGCGGCGGCTCCATTTCGGCTTCACATATTTCGCGTGGAAATAGACCGCATCGCCCGCTTTGGATTCCCACAGCCCCTGATGCGCAATTTGCGCAACGGCCTTGGCGCGCTGCCAGGCGGTTGACGACGAGCGAACACTCGGCATCCGGCCATTCTTCACGAACGAGAACTGCGCACGCTGATAGACCACGCCGCAATAGCTGGCGGGCCAACGCTCGTCTTCGCTGCGATTAACGACAACCTGCGCCACAGCCAACTGACCGCTGAGCGGTTCGCCGCGCGATTCGAAATAAATCGCGCCGGCCAAGCACTGGACCTGATCGGTCAGCTCGTCGGTCTCGACGGTCTGGACAAGCTCATCGAGCGTTCCGATTTCGACGGATGCGTCTTCAGGCAATTCCTGGATGACGGCGTCGGATATGAATTCAATCTCGGTGTCGGTCTCGGCGATCGCATCGACCGGCACGACTTCAAAGGCGTCCTCGCCCAAATCGACGGGATCTTCGCTCAAATCAGGGCTATCGACGACAACATCCGCGTCGCCGGCCTGAGCGAAAGCTTCAGCGCCATCAGCGCTGGAAAAACCAAGTCCGGCAACCGCGACAACGGCGGCCGCGCTTAAAGAGTAAGTCTTGCGACCCATCAAAACACTACATTCGTGCGGTGGACGAGCTCCGACGCAGGCTGGAACCAAGTGCGATTGTTTCGCGGGTTAAGAGGTGGTCCTAAAGCGCCTGCCGGCTGCCCCCCGTCTGCGTGCCAGATGGTTGACCGAAATGCCGAACCACTGGCCTCCGCTTGGAAGCAGGCTCGCAATTAGTTTCAAAAGATACGAAATCAAGCTAATTCGGCAAAAGTTCGATAAAGCGTTCTGGAGCGTCGATGTCGAGTTCAAGAATCCAGATATCGGGATCCTGTTCCGCCCGCCGTTTAAGATAGTCTGAAAATTCCATAGGTTTTTCAGTGTCTTGAATTTTGGTCTGCACGAAACGACGCATCCCGTCGCGCTGCGGCATTCTTTCGAAAAGCCGCGCACCCTCACCGCGATACATCGTTACCAAGAGGATGGTGCCCGCATCACGCTCGCCCTTGGAAAGCACCATGGCAGAACCGCCATGCGTTTCGGCGAGGCGAATCAGGCTTCCGATTTCAAGATGAGCGGGCAGGCGCATGGGTTTCGTCGCGCGCCGTCTCAGGCGTGATCGGAATAGCCGGGCAAGCCCGAAAGCGCGATGCGTGAGCGCATAAAGGTGCCTGTGCCGCGCCCGATTTCCTCTCCCTCTTCATCGACCAGCCGCGACTCGGCGACGAAAACACGGCGCTTGCCGCTCACCCAGCGCCCTTCGGCCACGACCGGGCCGACGCGCACAGGTTTGGTGAAGTTCAGGTTGAAACTGGTGGTGAGCAGAAAACTGTCGGTGGAAAGCGTGTTCGCTGCGTAAAACGCCGCATCATCGAGCATCTTGAAATAGATCGTCCCATGCGCCGCGCCCGCCGCGTGATAGACCTCTTCGGTCACATCGAAATGAATGCGCGAGGCGCCTTCGCCGGTGATCTCGAGCCGCGAGGCAAAGGTCTGGTTGATCGGGGCCGAGGCGTAAAGCCGCTCCAGCGCGCGGTGGTGGCCCTGCGCGCCCGCCGCATCCGCCGCTTCGCCCGAAGGACCGCCAGACCCGCTCGCCCGATTCATCGTTCAGCCAATCAGGCGGCGTCGCGCAAGAACTGATTGGTGAGAAGAGCGTACAAAGCCTCGGCATCGTCCGCGTCGTGCAGCGCCTGGAGCATCGCGTCATCGCGCAACACACGCGAAATCGCCGCCAAAGCGTGCAGATGCGTGGCGCCCGCGTTCTCAGGCGAGACGAGGCCGAAAACGAGGCTTACGGGCTCAGCATCGGCGGCATCGAAATCGCACGGCTCAGTCAGCTTCAACAGCGCCATCGTGGGCCGATTGACCGCCGCGCTTCGACAATGGGGTATCGCGATGCCTTTGCCAAAACCGGTGCTGCCCAGCGCCTCGCGCTGCTCCAGACCTTCGAGCACGTCGGCGGCTTCGAGGTCGTACACCGCGCTGAACATATCAGCGAGCCTGACCAGCACCGCATGCTTTGAACAGGCAGTGGCATTGCCAAAACGGCTGATAGCGACCGCTTCGGGCCGCGTTACGATATTCACATCCATGGTACTTCGAAATCCCGTCAAGCCGATCCGAAACCCCGCGTGACAGCAAAGACGGCCGCGGGCGGGGTTGCGGCTGCGTCGCTGACACCTCAGGGTCAGGTCTCTAAAGCGATTTTCGGCAATCGAACCCTTACGTTCTGGCCGAAGGAGGTGTCGCAGAGACCCCTAACGAGGCTCAACCCATCCGATCGAGCCATCTTGACGGCGATAAACCATATTATGCCGTCCAGTTCCAGCGTTTTTGAAGAACAGCGCGTTCGTATCGCGCAAATCCAGCATCATAACCGCGTCCGCAACCGAGCCGGTTGGAACCTCCACGCTGGTTTCCGCAATGACGGGAGGTGCGTCCACCAGCACTTCGTCATCGGCCTCTTCGGAAGCGAATTCGGCCACATCGAAAACGGTGTAGGCGGCCTCTTCTTCCGCGCGGGCCTGAAGGTGGCGCGCGTGGCGGTCTTTTAGGCGACGCTTATACCGGCGAAGCTGTTTTTCGATTTTGGACGCTGCGGCATCGAGCGCGAGGTGCGCATCGGGCGCGTCGCCTTGCGCTTTCAGAATGGTCCCTTGTGTAACATGCGTAACGATATCGCAGCGAAACGCGCTCGATGAGGCTTTGCTGAAGGTCACATGGCTAGAGAGCGCGCGCTCAAAATATTTGTCGACAATATCTCCTAACCGCTCGCCCGCATGCTCTTGCAACGCAGAGCCCGTTTCAACCTGATGTCCTGAAATCCGGATATCCATTGTGTGTCTGACCTCCTCGTTGCGTGTTGGGTTTGGGCGCGCGTTCAGCTCGTCCAGATGGCGTCTTTCAGCCCGCTGACAAATTGCGCGTGCCGCGCCAGTTCCTGCGCGCTTGCCGCGTGCGGGCGAGCGGCGCGTCTTTCGCGTGCGATCGCGGGTGTGCTCGCGCTGCCGCGTGCATCAGCGTCATTCGCCGGACTGCTGGCGGTTTCCGGTGCGAGTTCGAGCCCGATCTGACGCCCACCCAACAGCTCGATATAGACCTGTGCCAACAGCTCAGCGTCGAGCAGCGCGCCGTGCTTCACCCGGTGGCTGCGATCCACACCATAGCGCGTGCACAAAGCGTCGAGCGAATTCTTGGCGCCGGGGTGTTTTTTGCGCGCGATGGCGACCGTATCAACCATGCGATCCAGGCTGATCGGCGCGCGGCCCAGCCGCTCCAGCTCCATGTTGAGGAAGCCGAAATCGAACCCGGCGTTGTGCGCAACCAACGGCGCATCGCCGATAAATTCGAGCAGCGCGTCCGCGCCTTCGGCAAAGACCGGCTTTGTCTCCAGAAAGCTGATCGAGAGGCCGTGGACGTTCTCCGCCTCAATCGGCATATCGCGTTCGGGGTTGTAATAGGCGTGAAAGGTTTCGCCCGTGGGCACCCGGCCCATCATCTCAACGCAACCAATTTCCACCATCCGGTCCCCCGTTTTGGGGTCGAGACCAGTGGTCTCGGTGTCGAAGACTATTTCTCTCATTGGCGGCACTATCCGCCCATTGGCCATTGCGCGCAAGGGGGGTGATGCAACCGTTCTGGAGTTAGTCCAAGGACGCCCGCAACGCCTCGATCAGACTTGTGACCTGCGCGCGGGTTTCTTCGATGGGGGTGCCGGTGTCGATCACGTGATCGGCGCGCTCGCGTTTTTGCGCATCGGGTGTCTGGAGCCCCAAGATGTGTTCGAATTTCTCCATCGTCATGCCCGGACGCGCCAGGACGCGCTCACGCTGCGCCTCAGCGGGGGCGGAGACGACCACAATCGTGTCGACGGCCGCGTGCCCGCTGCCCTCGAACAACAGCGGAATATCGAAGACCAACAGTTCCGCTTCACTGTTCTGGGCCAAAAAATCGGCGCGCTTTTGCCCCACTGCCGGGTGAACGATGGCCTCCAATTGAGCGAGCTTTTCGGGCGCGCCGAAAACCAGCTTGCCAAGCGCCTCGCGGTCAACGCCCTCGGGACCGGTGGAGCCGGGAAACGCAGCCTCGATAGCAGGAAGCAATTCTCCGCCCGGCCCTTGCATCGCGCGCACCTGCGCGTCAGCGTCAAAGATCGGAACGCCGGCCTCAGCGAACATCGCCGCAACGGTGGACTTCCCCATGCCGATGGAGCCGGTAAGGCCGATAATCAGCGGACGCTTGGCGGTGTCGTTCATCCAAGAAGCCTTTCGCGCAATTGCGCGTCGTGTTCACGCGGGGCCTTCGCGCCGAAGAATTTCTCAAACGCCGCCGCCGCTTGCCCGATCAGCATGTTAAGCCCGTCGAGCGTTTCGAACCCGGCCGCGCGTGCGCCTTTGAGAAAATCGGTCTCAAGCGGGCTGGTCACGATATCGTAGACAATCGATCCGGGCGGCGCATGGCTCCAGTCAAACGCGAGCGGCGGCTGGCCGTCCATGCCCAAGGGCGAAGCGTTGACGATGAGGTCCAGGCAGCCTTCGCGATCATCGAAGGAAAAATCGGTCGGCGCGGCAAAATGATCGAGCGCGACGGCGTGATGATCCCCCTCGGGCGCGAGCTCATCCAGCATGGCGCGTGCTTTATCCGGATTGCGCCCAGCGAGGACCAGCGTGAAGCCCTCATCATAAAGCGCGGTGACAATCGCCCGCGCCGCACCGCCCGTACCCAAAATGCGAGCCATGCGGAAATAATGCTGTTTCGAAAGCTCGCCGCGCAGGGCTTCGAGAAAACCCTCAGCGTCGGTGTTGAACGCGCCCAAGTTCGCCGCCCTAGCCCCAGTCCCCACAACAAGCGTGTTTGATGCGCCGATGCGCCGCGCGGTCGAATGGGTCACATCCGCGCGCTCCAACGCCTCGTGTTTGAGGGGCATGGTGACGTTGCATCCGCGCCAGTTTGGATCCGCCGCCATGCGCTCGCAATAGGCCGCCAACTCGCCCTCAGGCACAAGCTGCGCGCTGTAATCGGCCGCAATACCGAGCTTTTCGAGCCAGAATCCATGGATCACAGGCGATTTGGACTGCGCAATCGGATCGCCGATAACCTGCGCGAAGGGCCTCGTTGTCATGCCAGAAGCACGCCTTCTTCGCGCAGAGCCTCGAGGACGGGGAGCAGCGGCATGCCCAAAATAGTGAACTGATCGCCTTCGATGCGATCGAACAGCTGCACGCCCATGGCCTCAAACCGGAAGACGCCCACGGTAAAACCGACCTCGGGCCATTCCGCGTCGAGATAGTGTTCGATAAACGCGTCAGACAGCTCACGCACGTGCAGCAGCGCCTGCGACGGGGCGCTCCACACGCAAGTGTCGCCCCGCACCAAGGCGGCCGCGCTGTGCAGTTCGAGCTTTTTGCCGGAGAAGAAACGCAAGTGTTCAGCGGCGTTTTCTCGGCTGGTGGGTTTGTCGAACCGCTGACCGTCGACCACAACCAAAGAGTCGCTACCCAAAACCAAAGCTTCGGGATGTGACACGGCCAAGGCCGCCGCTTTGGCCACGCTCAGCGCCTCTGCGATTTCGGGAGGGGTGGCCCCCGCCAAGTTTTCCTCAATCGCGCGTTCGTCGACATCAGCCGGGATCGCCTGATAGGCCACACCCGCTGCGTCCAGCATCGCGCGGCGCGAGGCGGATTTGGAGGCTAGGATCAGGTCATTTGCGTTCATATCGGTTTCGCCACTCCGTCCTCGGGCTGCTTTACGGGCCGCCGACGATCCTGAACCAGCCGGATAATCGCCGCCGCGCTTTCCTCAATCGACCGCCGCGTCACATCGATCACCGGCCAACCGTTATCGGCAAACATACGCCGGGCGTATTGCAGCTCGGTTTTGACCCGCTCGGTGTCGACATAGGAGGTTTGTGTCCCTTCGTTGAGCGACAACAACCGGTTGCGCCGGATCTGAACCAGACGTTCAGGCGCCGTCGTCAGGCCGATCACCAGCGGGTTGCGCAACCCGAACAACGCCGGGGGCGGGGGGCTTTCCACAACGATAGGAATGTTGGCGACTTTAAAGCCGCGATTGGCGAGATAGATGCTCGTCGGCGTTTTGGAACTGCGCGAAACGCCTGCGAGGACGATATCGGCCTCCTCCCAATCCTCCCACGCGACCCCGTCATCATGCGCAATCGTGTATTGGATCGCGTCCACGCGCGCGAAGTAGTCCGCGTCCATCGCGTGCTGGCGACCAGGGCGGCCCGAGACTTCCTGTCCCAACTGCGATTCCAGCGCGGCGGTGACCTGATCGAGGACCGCGACCGCAGGCAGACCCAGTCCGCGGCAATGCTCTTCAAGGCGTTTGCGCGTTTCGGGATTGACCAGCGTATACAGGACCAACCCAGGGTTCTCGGCCAGATCCGTCACGATCCGATCCAGGTGCTGGCGCGAGCGCACCATCGGCCAGAAATAGCGGCTGACATTCGGGCTCTCGAACTGAGCCAAAGACGCTTTGGCAATCATTTCAAGGGTTTCGCCGGTGGAATCCGATACGAGATGAAGATTGAGCCGGTTCATGCGATTCGCTTTAGGGCGGGGCGCCGCTTGTGGAAAGCCGCAGGGATAAGCGGCGGGAGAGAAGGGCTAAGAAGCTCTGGATCCTTTATCCCCCGATCCGCGCCAAAGATTTCGAGCCCGCTTCTCGACAGTCTGGCGGGCTTACGCACAGACGCACAACAGCGTGGATAGAATCCGATTGACTCAGCGCGCCTGCGGATTCGCGCCGTGTAAATCTTGCTGGACCTTTGCCCGCGTATACGGGATACGACGGATATGCCCACTTTCCACAGGGCCAACAGACTCCATCAATCCTTTTAAAATCTTATATTTTTTGATTAAAGGAGAGCCATGCCCGGCCCTTTGCTCGACACCTTGAAAGGTGTGAAACAACCTGTCGCTCCGATCTGGCTTATGCGCCAGGCGGGGCGTTATCTGCCCGAATATCGCGAGCTGCGCGCGGAAAAAGGCGGCTTTCTCGAGCTCGTCTATGACAGCGAGGCCGCGGCCGAGATCACGGTGCAGCCGATCCGGCGCTTTGCCTTTGACGGGGCGATCCTGTTTTCCGATATCCTGATTGTGCCTCACGCCATGGGGCAGGGGTTGGAATTTCTCGCTGGCGAAGGGCCTAAGATGAGCCCGACCCTGCGCGAGGTGGATTTGGACGATTTTTCGCCCGCTTACGAACGGTTTGAGCCGATCTACGAAACCGTGCGCCAAACCCGTGCGATGATCGCGGACAGCGTGACGATGCTGGGCTTTGCGGGATCGCCGTGGACGGTGGCGACCTACATGATCGCGGGCGAAGGCTCGAAGGACCAGGGTCCAGCGCGCCTGATGGCCTACCGCGACCCCGAGCGCATGCAGGCGATCTGTGACGCGATTGCCGAGGTCTCGATCACCTATCTGCGCGGCCAGATCGACGCGGGCGCCGAAGCGGTGCAATTGTTTGACAGCTGGGCGGGCAGCCTTGCGCCCGACGAGTTCGAACGCTGGGTGATCGCGCCCAACGCCAAAATCACCGCCGCGATCAAGCAATCGCATCCGGACACGCCGATCATCGGTTTTCCCAAGGGGTCGGGCGCCAAACTGCCGGCTTACGCGCGCGAAACGGGTGTGGACGCGGTGGGCCTTGATGAGACGCTTGACCCGCATTGGGCGCACACATCCTTGCCCGAAGGAATGCCGGTGCAGGGCAATCTCGATCCGCTGCTAGTGGAGGCGGGCGGACCCGCGCTCGCGCCGCGCTGCAAGGCTATTCTGGAAGCGTTCGAAGACCGCCCGCACGTGTTTAATCTAGGACATGGTATCGGGCAGTTCACGCCGATTTCGCACGTTGAAGACCTGCTCAAAGCGGTGCGAGGGTAAGGGATAAAGCGATGGACTGGCTTCTCGACATTAGCCTGTGGCTGCGCGTTGGCCATGTGATCTTCATGGTGTTCTGGCTCGCTGGGCTGTTCATGCTGCCGCGCCAGTGCATCTATATGCTCGATCACGAACCCGGCTCTGCTGGCGAAGCGAAGTGGGCGGATCGCATGGGCAAATTGCGCAAGATCATCCTCACGCCCAGTATCGTGTTGGTGTGGGTGTTTGGTCTGGCGATTGCGATCCCAGGCGGCTATTTCAGCGGCGCGGGCTGGCTCCACGCAAAAGTCACGCTGGTGCTGCTGCTCTCAGGCTATCACGGTTGGCTGGTGGGCCAGACCAAGAAAATGGCGCGCGGCGAACGTCCCTTGACCGAGAAAACGCTGCGGATGACAGGCGAAGTGCCGGGTCTGATCCTCGTGCTGGTGGTTGTCCTCGTTTACATCAAGCCGTTCTGATCACGACGGATAAGACTTTGGCGGCACGAAATACGACCGCACATTTACGGATCGCAAAGATGGATTGACCGCGGCGCGTTCCAAACTTATTTCGGTCATATCACTTCGGTTTATGGCTTGCGCGATCCGCGCGCGGCCCGTCTGCTTTCTCCAAGCCCAGCCATCTTCGTTTCGATGCGACATGGCGTCTCTTTTACCAAAGAGGCACTGACGACCGGCTCCTCCTTGGCGTTTGCACGATGGCAAGCGCATGTGTTTATCGGACTTAATTCACCATGCATCTCAAAGACTTAAAACAGAAGACCCCGGCTGAGCTCGTTCAGATGGCTGAAGAGCTGGGCGTTGAAGGAGCCTCGACCATGCGCCGCCAGGATCTGCTGTTCAGCATCCTGCGCGAGCTGGCCGAAGACGACGAATACGAAGAGAAGATCATGGGCATCGGCACCATTGAGGTGCTGCAAGACGGTTTTGGCTTTCTGCGCTCGCCCGAGGCGAATTATCTCGCCGGGCCGGGCGATATCTATGTCTCGCCCAACCAGATCCGCAAATGGGGTCTGCGCACCGGCGACACGGTTGAAGGTGAGATCCGCGCGCCGCAGGGTGAAGAGCGCTATTTCGCTTTGACAAGCCTCAGCACGGTCAATTTCGAAGAGCCCGACAAAGTGCGCATGCGCACCAATTTCGACAATCTCACGCCTCTCTATCCCGAAGAAAAGCTGTCGCTCGACACGCTTGATCCCATGGTCAAGGACAAGTCAGCGCGCGTCATCGATATCGTCTCCCCGCAGGGCAAGGGCCAGCGCGCGCTGATCGTTGCGCCGCCGCGCACGGGTAAGACGGTTCTGCTTCAAAACATCGCCAAAGCGATCACAGATAACCACCCTGAAGTGTTCCTTCTGGTCCTCCTTGTTGACGAGCGCCCGGAAGAGGTCACCGACATGCAGCGCAGCGTGAAGGGTGAAGTGATCTCCTCCACCTTTGACGAGCCGGCCAATCGCCACGTGCAAGTCGCTGAAATGGTTATCGAAAAGGCGAAACGTCTGGTCGAGCACAAGAACGACGTGGTGATTCTTCTCGACTCGATCACGCGTTTGGGACGCGCTTACAACACGGTCGTGCCCAGTTCGGGCAAGGTCCTGACCGGCGGTGTCGACGCCAATGCGCTGCAACGGCCCAAGCGTTTCTTTGGCGCGGCGCGCAATATTGAGGAAGGCGGTTCGCTCTCCATCATCGCCACCGCGCTGATCGACACGGGCAGCCGGATGGACGAGGTGATCTTTGAAGAGTTCAAGGGCACCGGCAACTCCGAAATCGTGCTGGATCGCAAGGTCTCCGACAAACGCATCTTCCCGGCGCTCGATGTCGGCAAATCGGGCACACGTAAGGAAGAGCTGCTGGTCGAAAAGGACAAGCTCTCCAAAATGTGGGTTCTTCGCCGCATCCTGATGCAGATGGGCACCGTAGACGCTATGGAGTTCCTTCTCGACAAGATGAAGGATTCCAAGACCAACGAAGACTTCTTCGACACGATGAACCAATAAGCGGCAGCTTTCGGGGGAGGGCCCGCGACACGTGATTAGCCAATATCTGTATATCAGCACCGCGCCGAGCCTGTCGCGCGAGGACATTGACGCGATTCTTGCGGCGAGCCAGCGCAACAATCCGGCGCATGGTGTGACGGGTCTGCTGCTTTATAATGGGCGCAATTTCCTGCAATTGCTTGAGGGCGAGGAATCCAACCTCGTGTCGCTGATGCTGAAAATCAGCCACGATCCGCGCCATACGGGCATCTCGATGATCGACCGCAAGATGGTCGAAGAGCGCGTCTGCCCCAATTGGGCGATGCGCCGGGTGATGATTGCCGAAAGCGTGCAGAAACGGCGCGAACTGCTCGAAGCGGAACTTCCCGAGGGCCTTGATGCGCAAACGCGAAAGATCATCACCAATTTCGTGGTGCTGAATTAGCGTTTTCGCTCGATCGCCGGCGGGTATCGAAGTGGGCATTGTGCATTCGCCGTTTGGAGTGCACACACCCATGTGTCGCAACGTGTTGGGAGCTCCACGCCATGAAAGTCACGATCGAAGTCGATTGCACGCCAGAGGAAGCGCGCGCTTTCATGGGCCTTCCCGACGTAACCGAGGCCAACTCACTGTACGTGGAATCCATGACGAAAGCGATGCAAGGGGCGACCAACCCCGCGCAATTACAGGAATTCGCCCAGAATTTGGCGCCGATGGGGCAGTTGGGGCTGAAAATGTTCCAGAGCTTCGTCGAAGGCGGCATGCGCGGAGCGAGCGCGTTCGCGCCGGGGAAGTCTTCGCGCGAGAAGGACGAAGACTGAGGGGCGGGCAGAGCCGCTGGATTTGGCAAGCGTTTTCATCCCTTCGTGATCCCCTTCTTGAGACTTAATCAGCGAGCCAGGCTGTGAGCGACCGTCCCACAATCGTTGCTTTGTCGAGCGGCGCCCCTCCAGCGGCGATTGGCGTGGTCCGTGTAAGTGGGCCCCAAGCGGGTGACGCGATTATGGCTCTTGCTGGCCGGATACCCGAAGCGCGCCGACCAAGTCTGGCGCGTTTGAAGGATGCGGACGGAGCGCCACTCGATGACGCTCTGGTACTCTGGTTTCCCGGACCGCGCACCGCCACCGGCGAGGACTTGGCGGAGTTTCATTGCCACGGGGGCAGGGCGGTCGTGGACGCGGTTCAGCGCGCACTCGTCGGGCTTCCGGGTCTGCGATTGGCCGAAGCGGGCGAATTCACTCGGCGCAGCTTCGCGAATGGCCGGCTGGATTTGGCACAGGCCGAGGGGCTTGCCGATCTCCTGTCCGCTGAGACCGAGATGCAGCGCGCGGCGGCTTTGGCAAGCGCGCAGGGCGGCTTGTCTTCGCAGGTGGAGCAATGGCGCGATGCGGTTTTGCGGCTGAGCGCACAGGTGGAGGCTGCGCTCGACTTTTCAGATGAAGATGACGTCGATGAGCTTCCTGAAGGTTTTACGTGGAACATTGAGGAATTGAGTCGCGCTCTGGCTCTATGGCTGGAGCGACCGAGAGCCGAGAAGTTGGGCGAGGGCTTCCGTGTCGCTTTGGCCGGACCTCCCAATGCAGGCAAGTCGACTTTGTTCAACGCTTTGATTGAGAGCGAAGCGGCGATCACCTCTCCGATAGCTGGCACGACACGCGATGTGATTGAGCGCAGCGTGGCGATGTCCGGGGTGCCGTTCAGTTTTGTCGATACGGCTGGATTACGAAGTGAAAGCGAGGACGCAATAGAGCGCGTAGGGATCGAGCGCGCGCGGGCGGAGCTCGAGCGAGCGGATGTCATCCTGTGGCTCGGCCGTGTGGAAGATGGCCAGACAGGCTCGTGGGTGATCGCCGCTCAGAGCGACCGAGAAGAGTTTTTCGTCACTAAGCCTTCGGCGCGCTTCACTCTCTCCGCCGTGACAGGAAGCGGCGTTTCGGAGCTCAAACACGCTCTGATTGAGGAAGCGCGCGGGGTGTTGCCTAAACCGGGGGAAGTGGCTTTGAACGCCCGGCAGCATGGTCGGTTGGAAGAGGCCTATGCAGCTTTGGTTTCGGCCGGGGCAAAGCGCGATCTGCTCTTGATCGGCGAGGAACTTCGCACCGTCAGGTTGGCTTTTGACCGCTTGATCGGCAAATCAACGACGGAAGATATGCTCGACGCTCTGTTTGGGCGCTTCTGCATCGGCAAATAGCACTGAGCGCCGTCACCTATGTTTCACGTGAAACACGGAATGGTGGAAGGGATGGGACGAATACGCCTTTGACCCTTGAGCGCCGAACCCCTATTTGAGCCGTCATGCAGGAATTCGATGTTCTCGTAATCGGTGGCGGCCACGCTGGCGTAGAGGCGGCGTGCGCGTCGGCTCGTATGGGCGCGCGCACGGCGTTGGTGAGCTTTGATTTAAGCGCTGTGGGGGCGATGAGCTGTAACCCCGCGATTGGCGGTCTTGGCAAGGGCCACCTCGTGCGCGAAGTGGACGCACTGGACGGCGTGCTTGGGCGAGCGGCTGATGCGGGCGCGATCCACTACCGAATGCTTAACCGGTCCAAGGGGAGCGCGGTGTGGGGCCCGCGCGTTCAGGCCGATCGAGTTCGCTTCAAGGCCGAGGTGCAGCGCATCATCCACAGGCAGGCGAACCTGACCCCGATCGAAGGCGAAGCGGCGGCGCTGGTCCTGAAGGGCGGGCGCGTCGCGGGACTGGAATTAGTTGATGGCGAGATACTGAAGGCATCGCGCGTGATTTTGTGCACGGGCACTTTCCTGGGCGGTGTGCTTTTTCGCGGTGAGGAACGCTTCGAAGGCGGGCGTATCGGCGAGAACGCCGCAACCCGCTTGTCCGCGCAATTGCGGGATGCGGATCTGCCGATGGCGCGTCTCAAAACCGGAACGCCGCCACGCTTGGATGGCCGCACGATTGATTGGTCGGTTTTGGCCGAGCAGCCTTCAGACGATGACAATTGGACCATGTCGGAGATGAGCGCGGGCAGGGCGAACCCTCAAGTGTTCTGCGCGATCACTCGCACGACGCTGCAATGCCACGAAGTGATCCGCGCCAACCTTCACCGTTCGCCCCTATTTTCTGGCGCGATCGACGCAGCCGGGCCGCGCTATTGCCCTTCGATTGAGGATAAGATCCACCGGTTTGGCGATCGCGACGGTCATCAGGTTTTTCTGGAGCCGGAGGGTCTCGACACGCATCTCGTGTACCCCAACGGTATTAGCACCTCGCTGCCCGTTGACGTGCAGCACGAAATGGTGCGCAGCATGCCGGGACTTGAACATGCGGACATCGTCGAGCCGGGCTACGCGGTCGAATACGATCACGTGGACCCGCGCGCTCTGACCCCGGATTTGCAGCTGAGCGCCATTCCCGGCCTGTATTGTGCGGGCCAGATCAACGGCACGACGGGTTATGAAGAGGCGGCGGCGCAAGGCTTGGTAGCGGGCCTTGCCGCAGCGGGCGAGGCGGTTGGACGGGAACCGCCCAAGCTGGATCGTGCCAATTCGTATATCGCGGTGATGGTCGACGATTTGACGTTGCAAGGCGTGTCAGAGCCATACCGCATGCTGACTTCCCGCGCGGAATACCGTCTGCGCTTGAGGGCGAACAACGTGTCTTCTCGGTTGACGGCGTTGGGTGTTGCTGCTGGCTGCGTCGGAGAGGAGCGTCGCGCTTGGTTTGAGCGCCGCGAAGAACGCCGCGGCGATTTTACCGAGGTGTTCGAACGAAGTGTCGCGGCGAAGGATCTCGCGGATCATGGTCTTAATGTGCGGCGAGACGCTGGGCTCAAGCGCCTTGAGGAATGGTTGCGTCACGATGGCGTCGATCTGACCGCGCTAGAGCCGTGGGTGGGCGCAGACTTGGACGACGATCCCACTCTTGCCCAAGAAATGGCGGAAGACGCGGTTTATGCGCCGTATCTCGCGAGGCAGGAGGCGGAGCTTCACGATCTGCGCTCCAGCGAAGGCTTGGAGCTCGCGCGTGACTTTCCGTATGCGCGCGTGCCAGGGCTTTCCAACGAGATGGTCGAGCGGTTGAGCGACGCAGCGCCCGGTACGCTGGCGGCGGCGGGGCGTGTGCCGGGTGTAACCCCCGCGGCGCTCGCGGCGGTTCTGGTCCATGCGCGGCGGCTTCAGGCGGAAAAACAAGCCCAAGCGACGCAGGCAGCATGAACGAGCAGCCGCAGGCCCAGCTGGAGCCTATCACCGACGAACACTCCGCGCAGCGCTATGTCGAGCGATGGGCTGACGACCCGGCCATGGAGCGACTTGAGGCGTTCGCCGCTTTGCTGCTCGAAGAGAACCAGCGGCAAAATTTGATTAGCAAGCCTTCCGAGAACCAGCTTTGGTCGCGTCACTTTGCAGACAGCGCGCAGCTTTTGGCCCATGTTCCACGTGAAACAATTGCGCGTCGTGACGGACAGACAGAACCTTGGCTTGACCTTGGCGCGGGGGCGGGCTTTCCGGGTCTGGTGATCGCTGCGGTCTTGCCTCATTTCCCGGTTGTTCTCGTCGAATCGCGCGCGCGCCGTGTTGAGTTCCTCGAAGCCTGCGCAAAAGCGATGGATCTCGAACACTGCACCGTCATTGGGGAACGTCTTGAGCGCATCGCGCCCTTTCCCGCGCGTGTCATTTCGGCACGCGCCTTTGCTCCGCTCGACAAGCTTGTGCGTTTATCCGCACCCTTCTCCACAAAGACGACGCGCTACGTCTTGCCCAAAGGGCGCTCGGCGGCGCACGAATTGAAACAGCAAAAACCGTCGATTCGGAGGATGTTTCACGTGGAACATTCATTGACCGACAGCGAAGCAGGCATCATCGTAGGTCCGTAGACGGGTCAATGCCTGCGCGATACGCGTTCAAATTCTCGGATTTTGCCGGTTTGAGCGCAAAATTGGCTGATCTGGCGCCTTCATGGTTGCTGAACCCGCCACATTTCTTGAGGGCAACGCCTCAATGGCCATGACCCATACGGATCCACCGCGGATCCAGGACGGAGCGACGAACGCTATGTTGACCATCGCCATCGCCAATCAGAAGGGCGGGGTGGGCAAGACCACCACCGCCATCAACGTCGCGACCGCGATGGCTGCGACCGGTTGGCGCACGCTGCTGATTGACCTCGATCCGCAAGGCAACGCGTCGACAGGGCTGGGTGTCGGCGCGGACCAGCGTGAGCTGTCGAGCTACGATGTGTTGGTTGATAACACCCCTTTGGTGGAGGCGATTGTTGAAACCTCGATCCCCGGTCTCGATCTGGTTCCGGCGACGCAGGATCTGAGCGGCGCTGAGGTGGAGCTGGTCTCCGCTGATGAGCGTACCGCGCGGCTGCGGGCTGCTCTGGCGCAGAGCAACGCCCATGACATCTGCTTCATCGATTGCCCGCCTTCGTTGGGTCTGTTGACGCTCAACGCCTTGTGCGCGGCGGATACGCTGCTGGTGCCGCTTCAATGCGAGTTTTTCGCGCTCGAAGGGCTCAGTCAGCTGTTGCAAACCGTTGATCTTGTTCAACAACGCTTCAATCCGAACCTTGATATCATCGGTGTCGCGCTGACCATGTACGATCGGCGCAACCGCCTGACCGATCAGGTCGCCGATGATGTGCGCGATTGTTTGGGCAATCTGGTGTTCGAGACGGTTATCCCGCGCAATGTGCGCCTGTCCGAGGCTCCCAGTCACGGTTTGCCCGCGTTGGTCTACGATCATTCGTGCCAGGGCAGCCGCGCTTACATTGCGCTCGCGCGGGAGCTGATCGCGCGTTTTCCAGCTGAAAGGCAAGCGGCATGAGCAACAAGAACGATCCGGTGCGCTTCAGCGTGCCTCAACGCTCCGCATCCGAGCGGAAGGGCAAGAAAAAGCTGGGCCGGGGCCTCGGCGCGCTGATGGGCGAAGTTCAGCGCGAAGAGCCGTTAGTGCAGACATCCGTTGATGGCACGGGGACGCGCGCTGGTGCGACCGACGCGGGGTCGCCCAAATCCTCCGCATCATCGGCGAACGCTGCGTCGCACGGCAGTGCACGCGGCGCGTCCGCGCTCCAATCGATCAGCGTGGCGGCCATCGCGCCGCTGCCCGGCAACCCGCGCAAACGCTTTGATGAGAGCGCTCTGGATGAATTGGCCGCCTCGATCGCCGCGCGCGGAGTGATTCAGCCGATCATTGTGCGCCCTGCGCCCAACAAAAGCGCGCCGGGTAAATTCCAGCTCGTCGCCGGCGAGAGGCGGTGGCGCGCGGCCCAACGCGCGCGCCTGCACGAGATTCCCGCTTTGGTGCGCGATCTCTCCGAACGCGAAGTCATGGCGCTGGCGCTGATTGAAAACCTTCAACGCGAAGACCTTAACCCGGTCGAAGAAGCGCGCGCCTACCAACGGCTCGCGGACGAAGAGGGCATGACCCAAGCCGAAATCGCTCGCATGGTCGAAAAATCGCGCAGCCACGTCGCCAATATCCAGCGCTTGCTTGCTCTGCCGAGCGCGGTGCTTGATCTGGTTGAGGGGGGCAAGCTGTCGATGGGCCACGCGCGCGCTCTGATCGGGCAGGATGACGCGGCGAGCCTTGCGCAGAAGGCGGTGAATGACAATCTCTCGGTCCGTGAGATTGAAAAGATGGTCCGCAAGCTGGCCAAACAGGTGAAAGGCAAGGCAGACGGCGGGGCGGGTTCGTCCCAGACACCCGGCGCAGCGGGTGACCCGGCTGGCAACGCCGATATCGAAGCGGTGCAGAATTACCTCGAAGAATTCCTCGGTCTCACCGTGCGAATCAAGGCCGATGCAGACCCGCGTTCGGGACAGGTAACGATTCGCTACAAGACCCTCGATCAGCTTGATCTGGTCTGTCAGCGCCTTACCGGTGGTGAAATTTAAAGCACGATTAGGCGCAAATTAGGGACGCGGACTCCAGGAAACCTCAATGTTTTGAAGTATGTAGCCGATTTGCGCGTAAAACCCTAAAACACGGGTAACCATACCCACAAACGAAGGCTGAACCTGGGACTTCTACTTAGAGCGTGATCGGACAGCCTAGTCCGTTCGCCAGACGCGCCAATGGGGGCACTCCTGAAAGCGCGTTGCAAACGGCACAAAGACCACGCTTGGAAGGACCAAAAATGACCAAGACTATTCGCATCGGCGTCGCTGGCGTCGCCATGTTCGCCGCCATGAGCATGAGCACCGTTGCTCGCGCAGACACCGAAACCGCTGACGCTCGTGCGGAAATCCTGCAGGCTCTCGACCTGACCCTGACCGAGGGTTCGCTCGACTTTGGCCTGCTCGTCGTGAGCGGCGATGGAGCGATCACGTTGCCCCCGACGGGCCCGATGGATTGCACCGGCCAGCCGGTAGCTTGCGCTGGCACGACCGATGTTCCGGATTTCTCCGTCAGCGGCACCGCCGACAAAGCCGTGTCGATCACGGTTCCGACCGGCAACGTCACGCTGACCAACACCGCCGCTGGCAGCACCGACACGCTGACCGTTAACGCGATCACGACCAGCGCAGCAAGCAACGAAGTCACCCTGACCGGTGGCAGCGCGACCTTCAGCGTGGGCGGTACGCTCAACTTCACCGATGGCCAGGACGCCGGGGTTTACACCGGTTCGTTCGACGTCTCGGTCGACTATTCGTAAGAATATCGAATGACGCATTTGAGGGTTTGAGGTCTGCGCGTCAGGCCTTGAACCCTCCGCGCCATAGTAAGCCGCACCCCTTTTCCCCGGGGGTGCGGTTTTGCTGTTGCGCCCGGTGTTCGCTTGCTTTGACGTCGCGCGAACGGCGCCTGACATTTAGCCGATCTTAACTCTGTTTGCTTACCAACCTCCGTAAATCCACGTGAACCGTGCCCTGGCGCGCGGTTTTCTGTCCAAGGGGGCCAGTAATATTTATGACGTTCGCATCGATGCGCCGTTTCGTCCGCAGCGCGGGCTTTCTCACCGCCTTTTCAACGCTTTGCCTGACCGCTCCGACAAGCGCTCAGGGCGATCTGCTGGTGGCGCCGACCCGCGTGATCCTCGATGGAAGCCGGGGCACTGAGGTGATCCTGAGCAATATCGGTTCGGAAGAGGCGACGTATCGGATCGGTCTTGAACTGCGCCGCATGGCGGAAAACGGCCGCTTGGTGCCGGTTGAAAAGACCGAAGCCAACGACACCGAAGAGGCCGCGTTGGGCATGATTCGTTACGCGCCGCGCCGCATTCTGCTGCCGCCCGGCCAGCCGCAGGCGGTGCGTCTGGCAGCGCGCCCAGGCGCGGAGCTGCCCGACGGCGAATACCGCGTGCATATGTCGTTCAAAGCGATCCCCAAGCCGCGTGAAGTGACTGAAACCGCGCCCTCGGACGCGAGTGGTGTCGCGATCCAGCTCATCCCGATTTACGGCGTGACGATCCCGATCATTGTGCGCCATGGCCGTGTCGAAGCGCAGGTTGCGATCAACCAGCCGCGCGTGATCGACACCGAAGATGGCAAGCAGCTCGCCCTGACGCTCAGCCGCGCAGGCGACAGCTCGACCTATGGTGAGCTGCGCGTGCTCAAGGCGGGGGTCAGCGATCCCTTGGTCGTGAGCCGTGGTTTGGCGATCTATCCGGAATTGGGCACGCGCGAGGTCCGCATTCCGATCTCGGGCGAACAGGCGGCCAGCATGACCGGCCAATTGCGGTTCGAATATCGCGAAATGCCCGAAGCGGGCGGCGGCCTGATCGCTGCCGTTGACGCGGCGGTGGGCTAAGGCGCCCAGCGGACAGGCAGGCAAGGATCGCGAGGCTCGCGAAAGCCCGCACGGATCCGGTCGGTTTCATGAACACTCTTCGCCATCGCATCCAAAGCGCTCTTGCGGTTTCCGCAGGAGCGCTTTGCGCGTTGGCGATGCACGCACCCGCGCACGCGCAGAGTGCGAATGACGGTGTGGCGTCACAAACCTCGGATAAATCCGCTCGCGTTTCCCAATGGGAAGCGAACGATGACGATTTCCTCTTCCTCCAGCTGCGGGTCAAGCAATACCGGCTGAACTACGACGTGCGCGGCTATCAGACCGATCAGGGCGTGTGCCTTGATCTTGCTGACGTCATCCAGTCACTCGACCTTCCCATTCGGATCGACAAGAAGTCGCGCCGCGCAACTGGATGGTTGTTCGCGGAAGATCAGAATTTCTCGATCGATCGCGGCTCCAATACGGTACAAAGCGTGAACAATCGCGCGGGAAGAGGCCATGCTCCCATCGCGAACGACATTTACGACACGCCCGAAGGGTGGTGTGTCGACACAGATGCTCTGTCGCGCTGGTTCGGTCTCGATTTCAAGCCGGATCTCTACAATTCGCTGGTGATCCTCGAATCCGACACCGATCCGCCGTTCATCCAGGCGATTGAGCGCAAAAGTCGCGCCGCGCGACTTCCCAAGACGAAGCCCGCCGCGTTTGATCTCTCGAAATTTCCTAGCGCTGATATGGAATACAAGCCCTGGCGGACCCCCTCAGTCGACATCGTCGCGCAGGTGGGGGCGCGTAGCGGTGGCTTTGCGTCAAATCAGACGAGCGCGCGGGTGGAATTGCTCGCCTCGGGTGAGGCGCTGGGCAACAGTTACACCGCGCGCTTCGTCACCGATGACGATCTGATTCCGCAATCCCTGCGCCTCAGGGCCTATCGCAACGATCCTGATGGCAAGCTCCTGGGGCCGCTTCAGGCGACGCAGGCGGCTCTGGGCGATGTCGAGACGTTGGCGGGGCGTTTGACGGCGCAAACCGCTGTGGGTCGCGGCGCCTTTGTAAGCAACCGCCCCCTCGACCGCGCGCAGCGCTTCTCGGCCACCAGCCTGCGCGGCGTGCTGCCCACGGGGTGGGACGCCGAGCTCTACCGCAATGGCCAACTGATCGCGTTCCAGTCCGATCGCGGCGATGGTCGATACGAATTCCTCGATATCGATCTGTTTTTCGGCCGCAACGAGCTCGAAGTCGTGCTCTACGGCCCACAGGGTCAGATCCGGCGTGACAAGAGTGCCATCCCCGTCGGTTTCAACCAGATTGAGCCCGGCCAGACCTATTACTGGGCCGGGATCGTCCAGAACAACCGCGATCTGATCCAGCTCGAAGATAATCTCTTCGGACTGCCTGAGAAATGGCGCTGGGGCGTTGGGGTTGAGCGCGGTTTGGACAAGAGGACCAGCGCCATGATTGGCGCAAACTCGGTATTCCTGGCTGGCCAGCGTCGCACCTACGCGGAGGCGGCGCTCGCGCGCACATTTGGCAGCCTGCAGCTTGAACTTGCGGGCGCGCACGAGTTTGGCGCGGGCGGGGTTGCGGAGCTGAACGCGCTGGGCCGGGTCGGATCTTTCAATTTCGGCGCGGATGCGCTCGTTTCTTTTGGCGATTTCCAGAGCGAATTTGCCGATGGCGAGATCGACCACCGGGTTGGCTTCAATTTCGACACATCCTTGCGACTGGGCCGCACCTCGATCCCGATCCAGGGCGTACTTCGTCGATCAAGCCTGCGCGATGGTTCAAATATTAACGAATTCCTAATGACCGCCTCGGTCACGGCGGGACGATTGGCGTTGTCCGCGCAGCTTGATCACCGATCCGAGACCGAACGGGGCGCAGGCGGGGGCGGCTTGCCCGGGCGCAGCGACACGCGCTTGCGATTGCTGGCCAACACGCGGCTTCGCAATCTGCGGCTGCGCGGCAACGCGACGTTCCTGACCAACGGGCCGCAATCAGGCCTTGAGCGGGTCGACGTGCGCATGGACATGGACCTTGATCGCCGCTCGGAATTGCAGGGGCAGTTTGAATACAACTCGAACAACGACGAATTCCGCCTCACCGCAGGTTACACACGGCGCTTTGACCAATTGTCGCTGCGCACGAACGCTTTTGTGACGTCGCGCGGATCAGTCGGAGCGAACGTGCAGGTCGCCTTTAGCCTTGGCCCCGATCCGGTCGGCGGAGGTGTGCGCGTCACGCAAAGCCGCCTCGCGCGCAGCGGGCAGGCGGCGGTGACCGTGTTCCGCGATGATGATGGCAATGGAAGGCGCGATCCGGGCGAAGAACTGCTTAAGGACGTTCTGGTCGAAGCCGGGCTGCGCAGCACCGAGGCGATCACGGGCGAAAACGGCCGCACGATCGTCGATGACCTCAATCCTTTCCGTCCGGTGCTGGTCGGGGTCGATGAAAGCTCGCTGGGCGATCCCTTCCTCGCGCCGGCGGTGAAAGGCATCGTCGTCACCCCGCGTCCGGGCGTGATGGTCGAGCTTGAATTGCCCATTTCACCCTCGGGCGAGGTCGATGGCGTGCTGCTGAACCCCTCGGGCGTGGAGCAGCCAGGCGTCAAGCTTGAGCTCGTCAAGGATGACGGCGTGATCGCGGGCACCACAGTCAGCGAGTTCGACGGATTCTTCCTGTTCGAACGCGTGCCCTATGGCCGCTATTCGCTGCGCGTGGCTGAGGACGCCGCCAAAGCTCTGAACGTGCGCGCACCGTTGCCGGGGCCTAAGGGCTCGAAGGCAATCGAGGTCAAGAATGGCAGCGACCTGGTGCGGCTGGGCCCGATCAAGCTGCGCAGCGAAGAGGTGGATAACCCGCTCGAACCAAAGCTTGCGCCTGTGGCCGGTCCCGTCACGGGCCCGGCCAACAATCCGCGCGATGGGCCGGAACAGCCCGAGCCAAACCGCAGTGTCGCCGCGCTCAGGCCGCCTCAAGATGCGCGGTGAGCGATGAGCCCCCCGATCAGTTCTTGATCATCTTGGGGCTGGGCGCGGGCGCAGGCAGACGTTTGATCATGCGCGGCGCGGTGCGCACCGGCGCGGGCGGAGGGGCCGGGATGCTGCGCGCGGCGCCGGGCACTTCGTAAGTTTCCTCGCGTACATTCTCGCGAACGATGACGCGCTGCGGCTGGTACGTGGTCACCGGGACCATCACCATCGTTTGCGCGGGCTGATAATAAGCGGGCTGAGGCGCGTAGCCATACCCATAGGCCGGGTAGGCGGCCACGGGCGCCGGGGCCGGCGCGGCGATCACGCGTGAGGCGATGCGCGGCGCGCCATACTGGCCGTATTGGTCGAGGTAGGTGCTCAGCGCCTCTTCGCAATCGTAAAGCTTGTCTTTCTTGTCGCCGTTGAACAGGCTGCCGATCAACGCGCCAGCGAGCCCGCCAACACCGCCGCCGATCAGGGTTCCGGCCAGACGCTCGCTGTCCCACACACGGTTGCCCAGAACACCGCCGCCAATCGCGCCGAGCAGGCCGCCGATGATCGATCCGGTCGCGTTCTTGTCGCGCCCGCGCGTGCGGCGCTCGCATTCGGCGATCCAGCTTTCGCGGTCCAGCACCATGGGCGCTGCGCTCACGGGCGCGTAGGCCGGTTGAGCGTAGGCTGCCTGCGGGTAGGCGGTTTGCGGGTATGCCGGGGCGTAGGTCGCCTGCGGGTAAGCGGGCGCGCCGGGATAGGCGACCCGCTGAGCCGTCGTTGCGGCCGCGGGCGCGCGGTTGGCGATCCGGCGGGTGCGGGTGATCGTCTCAACCCCGTCGGCGTCGACCGTGTTGGTTTCCATCGCCTGGTTCACCGGAAGGCTGCGATATTCCGCCGGGAGCGCGTCGATCTGCGCGGCGGTCATCGGCTCTTGGCTTACAAGCACGTCATTCGAGGTCACCGTCGCGGTGGTCACCGTTTCGTCGCTGACCACCGCCGCGCCCACCGGGGGAAGTTCGGGCGGCGGCGGCACGTCGACTTGTTGCGCGGCGGCGGGCCCGGCAAAGGGAAGGGCGAAAGCTAACACGGCGAGCGCGCTTGCGGCGCGCAGTGAGGAGCGGTTGGACGTCATGCGGATTTCCCCCGAGGATATGGCGGCGCGACTCGCGCCCGATGGGTCAGACTATCGTTAGCCTTTGATTTACCATTGCGCTTTGCCAGCTTCCAAGGGCGCGCGCGGCGCTGTTTGGGCTCTGTCTCGTTTCGGGGCGGAACGCGGGGTCCGCGTTACTGTAAAGCGACTTGCGGGTCAGATCCGATCGCTGAGCAACGCGGCCAGATCCTCGATCCCCGTCGCATCGCCCGCGTCAAACCGGCCGGCGTTGGGCGAATCAAGGTCGACCACCGCGATGACCTCTCCTTGGCGAAGGACGGGGACAACCAACTCGGATTGGCTCGACGCGTCGCAGGCGATATGTCCGGGAAAGGCGTGGACATCGGCGACCAGCTGCGTCTCGCCCGTCTTCGCCGCCGCGCCGCATACACCGGTGCCGACCGGGATGCGAATGCACGCGGGACGCCCGACAAACGGCCCTAGCACCAGCTCATCAGCGCCGCCGTCCTTCGCCGGGCCGACGCGATAAAAGCCCGCCCAATTGAGATCCGGCACAAACTCCCACAAAAGCGAGGCGACGTTGGCCATATTCGCCACCGGATCGGGTTCACCCGCCGTCAACGCGTCAGCCGCCTCGCGCAATTGGCGGTAGAGTTCCGGCTGCCCGGTTCCGTCTTCAGGCTTGAAATCAAACACAGCGCGCTCGCTCTTTCGGCTTGTCGTCCACGCTATGGCCCAACGGGTCTGTTGTTTCGCGCGCGCGGCTCCTTTATTGAAGCGCCTGTTATGGGAATTCTTCGCAAACTCGCAATCGCTCTTGTCGTCTTTCTTGTGGTGGCAGGGGGCCTTTTGTTTCTGATCGGGCGCGGCGACACCGCCGATCTGAGCGTGGAGACGGTCGCGGGGACCGATCCCACGCTTGAAGAGCCCAACCCTGAAACCATCCCGACGGTGAACGTCGCCAAACCGGTCGGCTGGGCCGAGGATGAAGCGCCCGACGCGGCCGAAGGGTTGGTGGTCAATCGCTTTGCGCAAGGGCTCGACCACCCGCGCGTGCTCTACGCCCTGCCCAACGGTGATGTGCTGGTGACGCTGACACGCTCGCCCGCAAAGAAAGCCGCCGACGCTGACACCGGCATCATGGCGACAATCGAGGGGTGGGTTGCGGAATATCTGTTTGACCAGGCGGGCTCATCGGGCGCGTCGGCGAACGAGATTGTGCTGCTGCGCGATGCGGATAGTGACGGCGTGGCGGAGGTTCAGACGGTGATCCTCGATGCGGCGGGCGGGCTCGATTCGCCCTCGGGCATGAGCTGGGGCGAGGGCAAGCTGTACGTCGCCAACCACAACGCCGTGCTCGCCTACGATTATGAGCTGGGGGCCGACGCCGTCACGTCCTCACCTGAAAAGCTGATGGATCTGCCACCGGGCGGTGGTCACTGGATGCGCAATATGGAGATCAGTCCCGATGGCGAGCGGCTTTACATCGCGGTCGGATCGGTCAGCAATATCGGCGAAAAAGGCATGGCCATCGAAGAAGGCCGCGCGATGATCTGGGAATATGATATCGAAGCCGGATCCGCGCGCCCGTTCGGCGCCGGCATGCGCAACCCCAACGGCCTCGATTTCAGCCCCTGGTCGGGCGAATTGTGGACCACCGTAAACGAGCGCGACATGCTGGGATCAGACCTCGTGCCGGACTATCTCACCAACGTACCCGTCGGCGTGCAATATGGCTGGCCGTGGGTCTATTACCGCGACAATATCGACCGCCGGGTCGACGCGCCGCGGCCGCGCTTCCTGCTCGAATACACCCGCCGCCCGGTCTACGCGATGGGCCCGCATGTGGCGGCGCTTGGGCTGGTCTTCACCGCGCAAGGCCACCGGATGGGTGACGCGCTGGCGAGCGGCGCTTTCGTCGCGCGCCATGGCTCATGGAACCGCAAGCCCGCCTCCGGCTACGACGTTGTCTACGTCGCCTTTGACGAGCGCGGCTCGCCCACGGGCAAGCCGGTGCCGGTGCTGGACGGCTTCCTGACGGGAGAGGGCACGACGCGTGGCCGCCCGACCTGGGTGGAATGGGCCGCGGATGGCGCGCTGCTGGTCTCTGACGACACCGCCGGGATCATCTGGCGCACCCACGCCCCGGACGCTGAGCCGGGCGCGGGGATTGAGCGCATCGCGACCAAGAAAATTCCGCCGCGCCGCGAATTGCGCGACCCGCGAGCGAGTTTTGAGGAAGATTATCTGCGCCAGCAGGCCGGCCAAAACCCGTAGGGTCCGTTTAATGAGCGGGTAGCCCTGCACGGCCCGCTAGGTCTGTGGCGAACTGATGGGCTGTGCGCCCAGAGCGGTTGCCGCGCGCAATGGCGAAGGCGAGCGCCTCTTCGTCGTCGAAGGTCAGCCCAAGGGGTTCGGTGTAAGCGCGGACAATGTCCAAGAATGTCTCGCGATCGCACGGGTGAAAGCCCAATGTCAGGCCAAAGCGATCCGCCAACGCCAAGGCGTCATCGCGCGCGTCGCGTTCGTGCAGCGCTTCGCTTTCGTTCACATCGCGCTGAACAATGGCGCGGCGGTTGGAGGTGATCACGACCCGTACCCCCGAGGGGCGGGGGGTGACACCGCCATCGAGGAGACTGCGCACGCTGAGCATCGCCGCCTTCTCATCTGCGCCAAAGCCCAGATCGTCGACGAACAGCAGGAAACGGCGCTGCATTTCCGCTAGCTGCCTGAGCAATTCGGGCACCGTGCCGAGTGCGGAGGCAGAGACTTGCACTAAGGCGATTGCACCAGGCCTCTCGCGCTGGACGGCGGCCACCGCCGCGCGCACCAGCGCCGACTTTCCCATGCCGCGCGCGCCCCACAGCAGCGTGTCCTGCGCCGCCGCGCCCGTGGCGAGGCGTTCGACATTAGTCAGAAATGCTGCCTTTTGCTCATCCACCCCGCGCAAGGTGACCAAGGGAAGCGCGTCGAGTTCCGCGACCGGCCGCGCACGCAGCCCGTCCCAGACATAGGCGGGCGCGTTCAGCCAGTCCGGCTCGCTTGAAACCGGCGCCAAACGCTCCAACGCATCGGCGATCCGCTCCAGAGTGTCGCGCCGAGCGGTCATTGATGCGCTTAGCCCGCCAGCTTTTCAGCCGGGAGCGTGTAGAGCAGATCCGCGCCGCCCAGCGCGCCCGCCTTGAGGCCCATCGCCTCGGGCACCACGCGGTCGAGGAAGAAGCGCACCGTCACCGGCTTGGTCTCGGTCAGCGCGGGCGCCGCGCCCACAGCCACCGCCTGGCCTTGGCGCATCATCTGCCACCCCGCGACCGCGACGGCGGCCATGGTGCAGAAGGGCACACTGCCCGCGAGGCGATCATCCAGGCTCGCCTCATCGCGCATCCAGCGCGCGATGTTCGCGCATTCGCTCGCCAGCCCGGCGAGCGCGGCTTCGTCCGAAGCCTCGCGCACGATGTCCTCAAACAGCGCAATCATCGCCTCACCGCCTTCAAGCCCGAGCTTGCGTGTCACGAGGTCGGCGGCCTGAATGCCGTTGGTGCCTTCGTAAATCGGCGCGATGCGCGAATCGCGCCAGTGCTGCGCCGCGCCCGTTTCTTCGACAAAGCCCATGCCGCCATGGATCTGAATGCCGATGCCTGACACCTCGACGCCGACATCGGTGCCCCACGCTTTCAAAAGCGGGACAAGGATTTCGGCGCGGTTCGCCGCATTGCTGTCGCCCACTGTGCCCATGTCGACCTGTCCGGCGCAGTAATAGAGCAGCGCGCGCGCCCCTTCGGTCAGAGCCTTCATGCGCAGGATCATCCGGCGCACATCGGGATGCTCGATAATCGCCACCGGGCTCTTGTCCGCCCCGCCCGCGCGCGCCGATTGCACCCGGTCCATCGCGTAGCCAATGGCTTGCTGCGTCGCGCGCTCCCCGATCTGCACGCCTTGGTTGCCGACATTAATGCGCGCGTTGTTCATCATCGTGAACATCGCTGCGAGCCCGCGATTTTCCGCGCCGACCAGCTCGCCAATGCAATCGTCGTTATCGCCATAGGACATGACGCAAGTGGGCGAGGCGTTGATGCCGAGTTTGTGCTCAAGGCTGACGGGGCGCAGATCGTTGCGCGGGCCAAGCGTGCCATCGGCGTTGACGTGATACTTCGGAACCACAAACAGCGAGATCCCGCGCGATCCTTCAGGCGCGCCGGGCAGACGGGCCAGCACGAGGTGGATGATATTCTCGGCCAGCTCGTGATCACCCCAGGTGATGTAAATCTTCTGGCCCTTGATTTTGTATTTGCCCGCGTGCTCGCCTTCAGTGATGGGCTCGGCGGTCGCGCGCAGCGCGCCCACATCGCTGCCGGCGGCGGGCTCGGTGAGGTTCATCGTACCCGACCATTTGCCGCTGATAAGATCGGGCAGGTATTGGGCCTTTTGCCCTTCGCTGCCATGATGCTCCAAAGCTTCCACCGCGCCCACTGACAGCATCGGCAACAGGCTGAAGGCCATATTGGCCGCGCCCAGATTTTCGAGCACATTGCACGACAGCGTGAAGGGCAGGCCCTGTCCGCCATAGCCGGTGGCGCTCGCTATCGAGTTCCAGCCCTGTTCGACATAGCCCTGATAGGCCTCTTTGAAGCCATCCGGCAGACGCACTACACCGTTTTCGAGTTTTGCCCCTTCGAGGTCGCCGACCCGGTTGAGCGGCGCAAACTCGCCTGCGGCAAACGCGCCTACGCCTTCGACGATGGCTTCGACCAGATCGGGTTCGGCGTGCGCGAAGGTTTCGCTTTTCGCGATGTCCTCGATCCCGGCGTTGACACGGATGGCGAGAAGCTGGTCTTGGGTGGGGGGCGTGTAGGCGTTCATGAAGGTTCGATCCCTCGAAATGGTCTGGAGTGGGGCGCATCAAAGATACGCGCAAGCCTTGGCTCGGGTTGCGGCATCCTATAGCGGACACACCATGAGCGGCAAGAACGTAACCGATGTGGTGGTGGCGGACGCGCGAGGGATTGCGCGCGCGGCGCGGATCCTTGACGAAGGCGGGCTGGTCGCCGTGCCGACCGAGACGGTCTACGGCCTCGCCGCGCGCGCGGACAGCGACACAGCGGTGGCGCGGATCTACGAGGCGAAGGGGCGGCCCAGCTTCAACCCGCTGATCGTGCATGTGAAGGATGCCGAGCGAGCGAAAGATTTGGTTGAGTGGAGCGATGCCGCCGATATCGCGACGATGATCCACTGGCCGGGGCCGCTCACACTGGTTTTGCCGGTCAAGCCGGGCGTGCAATTGGCGGCGGCGGTAACGGCGGGGCTGCCGACGCTTGCGGTGCGAGTGCCCGCGCATCCGGTGATGCAACAGCTGCTGGAGGCGGTCGACTTTCCGATCGCTGCGCCCTCGGCCAACGCCTCGGGCTTTATCAGCCCCACCAGCGCTGCTCATGTCATGGCGTCACTCGATGGGCGGATCGACATGGTGCTTGACGCGGGGCCGACGAGCGCGGGGTTGGAATCGAGCATTCTTGCGCTGCGCGAGGATGGCTCGTGGGAGGAATTGCGCCCGGGGCCGGTCGATCTCGATGCTCTGCACCGGCATTATTGCGACACCGGTCTCGAACGATCGGGCGAGGGCAAATCCATTGAAGCGCCCGGCCAGCTCGCCAGCCATTACGCGCCGGGCAAGCCTGTGCGTCTCGACGCCACACAAGTTGCGCCAGACGAGTTTTTCATCGGTTTTGGAGCGGTTAGCGGCGATTGCTCGCTGTCAAAGGCCGGCGATCTCGAAGAGGCCGCCGCGCGGCTCTACGATTGCCTGCATCGGGGCGCTGCATCGGACAAGCCGCGCATCGCGGTAGCGCCGGTGCCGACCACTGGCGTGGGCCGCGCGATCAACGATCGGTTGCGACGGGCGGCAACCCCAGCGGAATAACGCGGGTCGTGCCTAGCTCTTCGTAAGCTTGCTGATGCGGTCCTTCAGCGCCTGCGCGTCCTGATAGAGCACGCGCGCGGTGTCGCACGCGCGGGCGTCGGCGCGGTTGCGCTCATCCCCCCGGCATCGAAGCAAGAGCTTGTCATACTTTTTTTCCAGCTTGGTCAGCTCTCTCTGGAGCCCGCGCACTTCGCGGCTCAGCGCTTCCTCGCTTTTTGCTGTGGAGTCAGCGGCGGGCTCCGCGCTCAGCGGAACGGTGAGGCCTAGGGCCAGAGCGGTGATCAAGGCACGTGTCAGCATGGCAGCAGCCTTGCGGCTTGGCCCGGCCATGGCAAGCGAAACCTTGCCTGCGGGCTCGCGCATCGCGTTCAGCGCTTGTCCGGTTCGGCGGGGATCGTCGGCAGGATTTCCTGGATTTCTTCGTTGATCTCAGCCGCCCGCGCGCAGGCGCTGCGGTTGCCATCGTCGCATTTCTCGCGCTCTTTGCGGTATTCGCGCTCCAGCTTGCCGAGCTTTTCTTCGCGTTTGCGGATTTCGCGGCCGCGGTTCTGGTCGGCTTCGGATTGGCTGGTCGTGGCCTTGTCGACCGCGGCGCTGGCGACATTCACCGG
>JBCCCM010000039.1:0-33173 GCA_039033515.1 Pseudomonadota bacterium | reverse complement strand
CGCCTTCCTCGACTATGAGGAAATGGCCGACAAGCACAATTACATGCACCAGTTCAGCGTCGACACCGACGAGGATATCGCGCGCACGCTCGCCATGTTCGGCGGCTTTACCGAAGGGCTCCAGCTCTTCGCGTCTTTCGCGATGCTGATGAACTTCCCGCGCCACAACAAGATGAAGGGCATGGGCCAGATCGTCAGCTGGTCGGTGCGCGATGAAAGTCTGCACTGCGAAGGCATCATCAAGATGTTCCACACCTTCTGCGAAGAGCGCGACTGCCTGACCAAAGCGGTGAAGGAAGACATCATCGACATCTGCCAGAAGACCGTGCGCCTCGAAGACGCGTTCATCGACCTCGCCTTTGAAATGGGCCCGGTCGAAGGCATGACGCCGACCGACATCAAGAAGTACATCCGCTACATCGCCGACTGGCGTTTGAAGCAGCTCAAGCTGCAGCCGATCTATCTGATCGAAGACCACCCGCTGCCCTGGCTCACGCCGCTGCTGAACGGCGTGGAGCACGCCAACTTCTTCGAAACCCGCGCGACGGAATATTCGAAGGGCGCGACGACCGGCGACTGGAACACGGTGTGGTCAAGCTTCGACAAGCGCCAGAAGGCTAAGGCTGTTGGTGAAGATGTGGCGGTGAACGACGGGCCGGATATGTTTGGGGACGTGCAGGCGGCGGAGTGAATGTAATTGTCGGAGACGATCTCTGTCGAAAGCTTCGATGATGCCCTTAAGGCTTTCAAAGACCTCTCCGACGATCACAGCGATTCTTCGCTGACATTCCGAGGCCATGCCGACTCCACTTGGAAAGTGGAAGCTAGTCTGTTTCGGCAGGATCCGGACATCTCTCGCTTTGAAGCTGAGATGATCCGGGAGTTGATTAGCTTGTTTCCAAGCGACTTTTTGCACGACCAAACGATGTTCGATCGTCTGGTCCGAATGCAGCACTATGGCTTGCCGACGCGTCTACTTGACGTGACCAAGAATCCGTTGGTGGCGCTATACTTTGCAGTCTCGGACGAGGCCCATAAAGACAGCGATGGCTCGGTCTTGGCTTTTCCTGCTCCTACCGAGCGCTGCAAATTCTATGATTCCGATGTCGTAAGCTGCATGGCGAATTTATCGAACCTGAAAGAAGATGAGCGTCATCTTCTGACGACTACCAAAGCCTCGACCATCAGCGAACTCCGAGACCTTCAAGCGACTGATCGATTGGTTCAGTTCATCAAAGCTGAAAAACCATACTTCCAACCGCGTGTTAAGAAAGTAGATCTCTTTAAGCCCGTCGTCGTGACCGCAAAGCGCGCAAATCAACGGATGTCTGCTCAGTCTGGATCATTTATACTTCATGGTCTGCCCTCGAGCGAGGGCCCAAGATACGATAAATCAATAAAAACCGAGAAAGTAATCATTCCGGCTAAGGCTAAATCTGCGATTAGGTGGCGTCTTGAGGCAATCGGCATTGAAACTAGCACGCTGTTCCCAGAGATCGACAAAGCGACGGGACGAATTGTCGAAATCTACAAAGGCAAAACGTTTCCTTTCTGAACCATCGACTCAGTTTCGAAGTCTACAGCTTCGGGAGGTGATTTGCTGAAATCCGAAATACTGTCCTGTCGTCACCCCGGACTTGATCCGGGGTCCAGCTTCCTTTTGACCGTCTTCGCGTGTCTCATTGGATCCCCGCCTGCGCGGGGATGACGGAAGGGGCAGAGGGCGTTCACACGCTCTACGAAGAAGCCAAATCCCGGATCGGTGTCCGGGATGACGTGAAGAGGATATTTATCCTGTTCCAATAGGCTCTCGCCCATGGGCAACCTTCTCCCTCCCAGCCTCCCCATCGGCCCAGCCGAGATCATCATGGCTCTCGCGGCAATCAACTTCGCCGCCTCCGCCGCCTTTGGCATAGACAAGGCGCTCGCCGAAAACCGCGCGCGGCGGGTTTCTGAGGCGGCGCTTTTGCAGCTTGCTTTGTTTGGCGAGATTGGCGGGGCTTATACGGGGCGCGCGCTGTTTCGGCATAAGACGAGGAAGCAGCCTTTCAGCAATCAGTTGCACCTCATTGCGGCGCTTCAGTTGTGTGGTGGGGTTTTTCTGACCATTTTCCTTTGGTGAGGCAGGCACACCCTCACCATTTCGTCATTCCCGCGCACGCGGGAACCTAGGGAAGTCCTAGCGCTGCTTGACGCTGGGTCCCCGCTTCCGCGGGGATGACAACTGGATATATTTCGTCACCCCGGCGAAGGCCGGGGTCCAGCTTCCTTTCCGACCGTCCTCGCGTAACGCTCTGGGTCCCCGCCTGCGCGGGGATGACGGGTGAGGGTGACCGGGGAAAGGCGGGATCCCGGCCTGCGCCGGAATGACGGTTGCGCTTGGGGAAGGAGTGCGCTCTTGCCTCTGTGACCTTTACGTGTATTGTTCGGGCAATACACCTTGAGGGAGGTCACCTATGCTCAGCGCGCTCGCGCTCCTATTGGCTCAATCCGCCGCCCAGCCGCCATCCGTTAACGCCGCGCCCAGGCCGATGGCTCTTCCATCGCTCGAAGACGCCACCGCGCAAATCGCCGACATCGACACCGCGATGTTCTGGTACGCCTTTGAGGGGTGCGACGCCGCCAAGGTGCGCGAGCAGATCACCGATGACTTTCGAATGGTCCACGATCAGGGCGGCATCGTGGCGGATAGCGGGGATGCGTTTGCAGCGATGATGGCGGAGCAATGCGCCGCGCGCGAGGCGGGGGGCGCGAATGAGGGGTACAAAAACCGCCGTCTGCTCGTTCCCGGCTCGGACCGCGTGACGCCGCTGGGCGGGTGGGGCGTTCTGCACCGCGGCTTTCACACGTTCCACGAATGGCAAGCGGCCAGCGACACGCAACCGGCGGGTTGGGTTCAGGTGGGCGGCGGGCGCTTTCTCAACCTCTACCAATGGATGCCCGAGGAAGGCCGGTTCCGCATGCAGGAAACGCTCAGCCTCGATCACGGCGCCGCGCGCGATCCGCGACCCTAAGACCATACTCAGGCGAATTTGGATCGAATGACGCGCCTATGTGTAGATGAGATCAACAGACACTCGCAATCAAGGATAACCCCATGTTTACTCGCCTGCCCTTTTCCACCCGCTTCGTGAGCGCCAGCGCCGCGCTCGGCCTGTTCGCGGTTGCCGCGTGCTCGCCGCAAGTGCAGGACGCCGACACGGTGGTCGCCACCGAAGCGCCCTATGAAAGCGCCGATGACGCCGACCCGCTGCCCGCCGGCGCGCCGGGCGTGGGCGTCCAGAGCCCCATGAACGACACAGGCGATTTGGACGGAGGCGGTGATGTGACGGGGGCCGACGCGATCGACGGAGAAGTCGGCTCGCCGGAAACCTCTCCGGGCGACCAGACCACGCCAGAGGGCGACGCGCCCGCCAACCGTGCGACCGAGGGCGGCGGCGGCTGATAAGAGCCAAATCACCACAATTCGTTTGGGAGAGACGCCCGTGCTCAGCGATGAGCGCGGGCGTTTTCCTACGGGGCTCTGGCGCGCTATAGGGAACTCCTACAATGCGCCGATTTTCCGCCTTTCGCCTTTTGCGCTTAGTGTTTGATAACGCTTGCCTTTTGCCTGCCGCATTTTTGCGCCAAGACCGTGTAACATGTGGTCCATGTGTCGGCGCTTCAAACGCCCTCTTGCGACCCCGCTTTGACGCCTTGGGTAAAGCGCCTACACCCGCAGGCGGAATGGGTAAACAAGGGGCAAGCGGATGAGCGAGACGGCGAAGGAGACGGCCAAGGAGACGGCCAAGGAGGCGGGGGGCAAAGCCATGGGCCAGGCGACCAGTATCGAGGACTACGCCGCGATCATGGGCGCGGCGATGAGCGGGGAGCGGACCCGGCACCGCCCCTACGAGCCCATGAGGGGCACGCCCGCGCCCGGTGATACGAAGGACGGTCATCACACGGATGTCTTCATCACCAGCTGGGCCAAGAGCGGCACCACGCTGATGCAGCAGATGTTCCATCAGATCCGCACCGCGCACACCGGGGGCGACATGGACTTCGACGACATCAGCCGCGTCGTGCCGTGGGACGACACCGCCTACATGCTCGACTTCGACATGACGCAGCCGCAGCCTGCCGCGCCGCGCGGCTTCAAGTCGCATCGCGACTACGAGCGCCTGCCCGCCGGTCAGCGCTACGTCGTCTCGCTGCGCGATCCCAAGGAGACCTATGTCTCGTTCTACCGCTTCCTCAACGGCTGGCACTTCAAGCGCGACGCGGTGCCGATGGAGGCGTTCTGGCCGATGTGGAAGGGCGGGGGGCCAAACGGGTGCGACTACGCGACGCATCTGCTGAGCTGGTACGCGCGCCGCAAGGAGGCGGACACGCTGGTGATGAACTACCGCTGGGTGGTGGCCAATCGCGATGCGGCGATGCGGCGGTTGGCCGCGTTCTGCGACATCGCGCTGACCCCGCAGGGCGAGGCTATGGTGCTGGAGCGCACAAGCCGCGACTTCATGGTCGAGCACCAGAGCAAGTTCGACGACGCGATGGTGTGCGCGGTGCTGGAGCGCGCATGCGGTATCGCGGCGAACATGGATTCGAGCAAGGTGCAAGCGGAGGGCTCTTCATCGCAGGCGCTGCCGCCCTCGATCGCCGACCAGATTGACGCCCTATGGGCAACGCGGATCGAACCGGAGACGGGGCACGCCGACTTCGCGTCTCTCGCGGCCGAAATCGAGGCGCTTTGATCGCGGTCAAAGACGCCCGGTGGGAAGGACGCGACACTCGCCTATCGCTTGATCACAGGAGAGCCGCCTTATGTCCGCCCACACGCCGCACGAATTGCACGACGAGTTTCCCCATGATGCGCGCGTGCTGCATCTGCTCAAATTGTCGGACGCGCATTTCTGCAATCTGGCCGAGCGCTATCACGCGCTCAACCGCGCGATCCACCGGATCGAATGCGAGGTGGAGCCGACGTCGGACGCCTATCTGACACGCTTGCGGCGCCAGCGCCTCGCGCTGCTGGATGAGGTTGGGGTGATCGTGGAGGAAGCGGAGGCACGCTTTGGCTGGGACATGCCCGCGCCGCCCGCGCCAACCCCGACACCGCCCGCAGCCGGCTTGCTGTTCGGCGCGCCGCCACGGGACTTTACCGTGGCGAAGGGCCGCGATCTGGTGCCTGCCTAACACCTGACCAAACGCTCGCGAGAGCGCGTTCGAGAGCCGGGGCAACCGGCCGCTACTCCACCTCGCCCAGCGGTGTATGAGGCGATGCACCGCTGGCGCTTTGCGTGAAGGCTTTCCTACGCGGATCGATTGGGGCAGGGTGCCTCTTCATCCGACAGAGGGACACCGATGAACCACGCACCGTTTCGCCGCACGCTTTCGCGCACATTGACTGTTTGCCTTGCCGCGCCGCTGATCCTCACTGCCACGCCCGGCTTGGCGCAGGCGGAGGACGAAGACGCCGAGGTGGTCGTCACCAGCGAGATGGAATGGCCCGTTGATGCGGTTTGGAAACACTCTTTTGACGCCTATGAGGGCGAAGCGGGCGCGCTCAACGGACCCATGCAGACGGCGCTGCGGTTCGCGCGCGGCATGGAGGCTGAAGGCAGCGCGCCCGAACGGGTGAAACTCGCCATCGTCGTGCACGGACCGGCGGTCTTCGATGTGGTCTCCGACGCGCGGTACAAGGCGAAATACGACACGCAGTTCGCGGAGTATAACGGCAACCCAAGCCGTGAGTTGGTCAAGAAACTGATCGCGCGCGGGGCGGAAATCTGGGTCTGCGGCGTCGCGGCCAAATATCACAAGGTTGGCAACGCGGACCTGATCGAGGGCGTCAAGATGGCGCCCAGCGGCACCATCGCGCACGCCGAATTGCAGCGGCGGGGCTTTGGCCTGAACCCGTACTGAGCGCACCCTATTGCCCCGCTAGCGGCACCAGTCGGTCTCAGCCTCGCCCCAACCGCTGGGGTCCGCCAGGCCGGCATCAATCAGCGCCTCGCCCAGATAGTCCGGCGAGCCTTGCGGAGGCTTGCGGCGGATTTCGCGCAGTTCGCGGCCATATTGATCGTAGGGCGGATCATCGGCGCCGTTCCACTCAAACGGGCCCTGCGCCAACCATTCCAGCGTCGCGGCGCGCGCTTGGCGAGCCATCGCGCGTTCGGCCTCGCACGCGCCTTCAAGTTCAGGCGTGTCAAAACCGGTGAGGCGGATGCGGCGTGGGCGCTCGCCACGCACATCGATCCGCAACGTGTCGCCATCGACCACGCATCCCGGCGTGCGCTCGCCCGCGCCGCACAGGCTGAAGTCAACGGCGACCGGCACCCAGCCTTGTTCGTAGGTGATGGGGCGTACGCCGAACCACCAGACACCTGCGACAATGGTGACCAGCGTGGGGACGCGCCACAGGTTCCACCAGCTGAGCAGGGCGCTGGTGCGCGGGCGGCCAGCGCGGCGGGCGCGAAAGCGAAGCTTGGAGCGATTGGGAAAACGGGCCATCCGCCGCGATGCCTAGCACGCCTTTGCCATCATCGCATGGTTCGCGAGATCAAGACTCCGACAAAAAGGCCGCCGGAATCGCTCCCGGCGGCCTTCCTGAAATGGGTGTGAAGCGATCAGGCTTCGATCGGCTCAAGCGAACCAAAGGTGCCGTCGCCGCGCTCCATCGTCTCGCACGATCCGGCATCGACATAGGTCCAGGCGTTGCCCTGATAATCGACGACGCTGGTGCCCGCGCAGCTGGTGCCGGGGCCCGCAGCGCAGTCGTTCTTGCCAGCCAGGCTCACGCCGTAGCATTTGACCTTTTCGACTTCGGCGGCGGCTACTGTTTCGGTTTCGCCCGCTTCGGCGGTTTGCGCCGGCGCTTCGGGCGCGCCCGAGCAGGCGGCGGCCAGACCAGCGGCGGCGGCGAGGGCGATAGAGCCGGAAAGACGTGATGTGTTCATGATAGTTCCTCCTGAAGATCGTTGGCGCGCCCGCAAATCCCGTAACGTACACACCAAGTGATTCGCAGTGAACACGCGTTTGGTTACAGTGCCAAGTGCAAATCCCTAAAACGAGCCTAAGACACGCTGGGCCAATGGCGGCGCTTTCCTTGCGCGCGGCAAAGCGCTACGCGCGCCGAAAGAGCGGTCTTAAGGGAGTTCGCGAGCGTGACCGAGACAAAATCCGTGCACGAAAAGGCGCAAGTGCTGATCGAGGCGCTGCCTTATTTCCAGAACTACGCGGGCCGCACCTTCGTGGTGAAATATGGCGGGCACGCCATGGGGGATGAGCGCGCCGCGCGCGACTTTGCCGAGGACATTGTCCTTTTGAAAGCGGTCGGCATCAACCCGGTCGTGGTCCATGGCGGCGGGCCCCAGATCGGCGAAATGCTGACGCGGCTGGGCGTGGAGAGCACCTTTGTTGATGGCCTGCGGGTGACCGATGAAGCCACCGCCAAGGTCGCCGAAATGGTCTTGTCGGGTGGGATCAACAAGCAGTTGGTCGGCTGGCTCGCCAATGCGGGCGGCAAGGCCATCGGCGTGTCGGGCAAGGATGGCGGGCTGGTCACCGCGCGCAAAGTGTCGCGCACCACGCGCGATCCTGAAAGCCTGATCGAAAAGGCGGTGGACCTCGGTTTTGTGGGCGAGCCCGCGCGGGTCGACACCAGCGTCATCGACACCGCCGTTGCCGCCGGGATGATCCCGGTGATCGCGCCCATTGCGGCGGGCGAGGATGGTCAGACTTATAATATCAACGCCGATACGATGGCGGGCGCGATTGCGGCGGCCCTGGGCGCGGCGCGGCTGTTCCTGCTGACCGATGTTGCTGGCGTGCTGAGCAAGGAGGGCGAGCTTCTCAGCGATCTCGACCCCGCCGCCATCGCCGCCATGCGCGAAGACGGCACGATTTCAGGCGGCATGGTTCCCAAGCTGGAAACCTGCGTGAACGCGGTCGAAGCGGGCTGCGAAGCGGCGGTAATCCTGGACGGGCGCGTGCCGCACGCCATGCTGCTCGAATTCTTCACCGCGCGCGGCGCGGGCACTCTGGTGCGGGCGTAAAGGGGCTGCTACGGCCTTGACCAAACCACGAGGCGTCTTAGGTTAGTAACACGGCAGGGACGCGAACGCCGGGCGCATTATCCGCGCGGCGCGACAAAGGAAAGCAACACGCACATGGCAGGCCTCGTAGCCCTTTATCAGATAGTCGAGATGATCACGGGCATCTTTGTGATGTTCATCATCATTCAGTTCGTGATCAGTCTGCTGTTCGCCTTCAACGTGGTAAGCCCGTCGAACCAGTTCCTCATGCAGGTCTACAATTCGATCGGCATGATCCTTGATCCGATCCTGCGCCCGATCCGGCGGATCATGCCGGATACCGGTGCGATCGATTTCTCGCCTATCGTGCTGATCATCCTCCTGCGCATCATGCTGATTGTCATGGGCGCCGCAATGTTCCCTTCGTAAGAGTTTCCCGATTATGAGTGCGACGCGCATTGACGGAAAGGCCTTCGCCGCGACCCTTCGCGAGCGCGTGGGAGAGGTCGCCTTGGCGTTTGCCGAAAAAGTGGGGCGCAAGCCGGGCCTCGCGGTGGTTCTGGTAGGCGAAGACGCTGCAAGCCAGGTCTATGTCCGCAACAAGGGCAAGGCGACGGTTGCGGCCAATATGGAAAGCTTTGAGCACCGTCTGGCCGCTGACACCAGCGAGGCGGTTTTGTTGGCGCTGGTTGAGCAATTGAACGGCGATCCGGCGGTTGATGGCATTCTGGTGCAGCTGCCTTTGCCCGATCATCTGGACGAACAAAGCGTCATCGCCGCGATCAGCCCGGACAAGGACGTCGATGGCTTTCATGTGATCAACGCCGGGCGCCTGTCGGTCGGGCAAGCGGGCTTTGTCCCGTGCACGCCGCTGGGCTGCATGATGCTGCTGACCGATCAGCTGGGCGACCTGTCAGGGCTGGAGGCGGTGGTGATCGGGCGCTCCAACATTGTCGGAAAGCCGATGGCGCAGTTGCTGGTCGATGCGAACGCGACCGTGACAATCGCTCACAGCCGCACGCGCGATTTGAAAGCGGTTGTGTCGCGCGCGGATATCGTTGTCGCCGCGGTCGGGCGTCCTGAGATGGTTGGCAAGGACTGGCTCAAACCCGGCGCGACCGTGATCGATGTCGGCATCAACCGCCTGCCTCCCGAACCGGGCAAAGAAAAGGGCAAGCTGGTGGGCGATGTGGCCTATGGCGAGGCGAGCGAGGTGGCGGGCGCGATCACGCCAGTTCCGGGCGGGGTGGGGCCGATGACCATCGCCGTCCTGCTGCGCAACACCGCGGTCGCCGCGCATCGCAACGAAGGGCTGGAGCCGCCGCACGGGCTTTGAGTTCAGAGCCTTTGACATCGCGGCTTTGACTTGGGGCGCTGATCGCGAGACAAGGGGTTTCGTCTTTTCCCCGTGCAGCCGGATACCCCCTTCATGCGCTTGACCACTGCCGCCCTTATGGGCCTCACCGCCTTATCGCTCACGGCCTGCGCCGGAGGACAACGGCGCGGCCCGCCGACCAAGGTGATCGACCGCGTGCTCGCCACCGCGCCGGGCGCCGCGCAGCCCAGCGCCATCGTCAAAACCGAGATCGCCTATGGCAAGGCCGCGCAGGCGCAGGGGCAGTATTCCGCCGGGCTTGAATACGGCGCGCCGGGTGCGCTGCTGCATGGGCGCAATGGCCCGGTCCCCTTTGCCGAGATTGCGGGGCGTCTGCCTGATCCGGATAAAGCCGCCGAATGGGGCCCGCGCACCGTCGTGATCAGCTGCGATGGCGCGCTGGCGGTGTCGCAAGGGCGCTTTCGCGACGCTGAGGGGATGGTGGGCAATTACGTCACTGCCTGGGTCCGCCAAAAGGACAACACCTATAAGTGGGCCTACGATGTCGCCGGGCGCGACAACCCGCAACCGCCCCCGCGCCAGCAATTCGAGGACGGCGCGATCGTGGTTACCGCGATCAATTCCATCCTCGGCCTCGTCGCCACCTGCCCGCCCGCAGGCCAAGAAGTGCCGCCCCCTCCGCCCATGCCCATTGGCGAAGACGGCAAGGCGGAGGCGCAGCTTTCCAAGGACGGCACTTTGCGCTGGCAGTGGGAACACCGCGCGGACGGCACCAAATATGTGAAAGCGGAGTATTTCTATGAAGGCGCGTGGGAGACCGCGATTGAAGAATCGCTGCAATCGCCCGCCGAATAGAGGACGCCCAAGGTGGACTCTGAATTGGGACGCCCCTTGATCTTTTGAGCAAAGGGTGATGAAGGGCGCGGCTTCCTTCTCACCCTCCTCTACAAAGACCGCTTCAAAATGATCACCGAGATCTTCATCTCTGCCTTTATCACCCTGTTTGTGGTCATCGACCCACCCGGATGCGCGCCGATTTATGCGGGGCTTACGAAACAGGCGACCTCGGCGCAGGCGCGCTCGATGGCACTGCGTGCGGTGGTGATTGCGGCGGTCATTCTCCTTATCTTTGCGTTCTTCGGCGAAGCGCTTTTGGGCGCGCTCCATATCCAGCTCGACGCGTTCCGGATTGCGGGTGGCCTGATGCTGTTCTTCATCGCGTTCGAGATGGTCTTTGAAAAGCGCACTCAGCGCCGCGAGGAACGCGCCGACAAGGTAAGCGCGAGCGAGGTCGAGGATGTCTCGGTCTTTCCGATGGCGATGCCCATGCTGGCGGGGCCCGGCGCGATTGCAGCGGTGATGCTGCTTATGAACGAGGCGCAGGACTTGGCTGAGCGCGGCGCGGTCTTTGCAGCGCTTGGCCTTGTGCTTGCGCTGACGGCGGCGGCGCTGGTCGCGGCCGGGCCGCTGATCCGGCTGCTGGGCGACAAGGTTGAGGCGGTCATCACCCGGCTGCTCGGCGTGCTGCTGGCCGCGCTGGCGGCGCAATATGTCATCGATGGGCTGCGCGGCGCGTTCGGTTTGACCGGCGGCGTCTAGGACTGGTCGGACAGCTCTCGCGCCCCTAGGGTCGCGCGCATGGCACAAGGCACGCATGACTTCGCGGCGGATCCGCGCAACGAAACCATTCTGATCAACGTCAACGGGGTGATGACCCCGCGCGCTGAGGCGACCGTTTCCGTCTTCGACAGCGGTTTCATGCTGGGCGACGGCGTGTGGGAGGGGCTGCGCCAGCATCGCAGGCGGATTGCCTTTCTTGAGGCGCATCTCGACCGGCTCTACGAAGGCGCGAAGGCGATCGCGATGGATATCGGGCTCACGCGCGAGGAGCTCACCCAGCGTATCGAAGAGACGATCGAGGCCAACGCGATGCGCGAGGAGGAAGGCGTCCACATCCGCCTGATGGTCACACGCGGGGTGCGCTCGACACCTTATCAAGATCCAAGGGTCGTGATCAGCCCGGCGACCATCGTCATCATCCCCGAATACAAGGCCCCGCTGCCCTCCACTATTGAAACCGGCATTCGCCTCTTCACCGTGCATGTGCGGCGCGGCGATCCGGCGGTGCAGGACCAGAAGCTCAACTCGCATTCCAAGCTCAATTGCATCACCGCCTGTATTCAGGCCACGCAAGCGGGCGCGGATGAGGCGCTGATGCTGGACCCGCATGGCTTTGTCGCGACGTGCAATTCGACCCATTTCTTCATCGTGCGCAAAGGCGAGGTGTGGACGTCGAGCGGCGATTACTGCCTCGGTGGCATCACCCGGTCCAACGTGATCCAAGTGTGCCGCGAGGCGGGCATCCACGTGTTTGAGAAGAACTTTTCGCTCACCGATGTCTATGGCGCGGATGAAGCGTTTGTGACGGGCACCTTTGCCGGCGTGGTTCCAGTGACAGACATTGACGGGCGCGCGCGCTTACCCCTGCGCGCGGGCCGATGGTCGAGCGTTTGCAGGGCCTATATAAAGACCTAATGGACCGGGATGTCGCATCGTGAGCGCCCCAATCCGCATCGCCATGTGGTCTGGCCCGCGCAACATCTCGACCGCGATGATGCGCAGCTTTGGCGCCCGCTCCGGTTGCGCCGTTTCGGATGAGCCATTCTACGGCGCGTTCCTGAAGGCCACCGGCGAAGACCACCCGATGGTGGCGGAAACCATCGCCGATATGGATTGCGACTGGGCCAGCGTCACAGCCACGCAATCAGGCCCAATCCCCCGGGGCAAGCGGGTCTGGTATCAAAAGCACATGCCACACCACATGGTGGGCCCGGTTTCCATGGCGGACTTTCCCGAACACCGCCACGCCTTCCTGATCCGCGCACCTGAACGCGTGGTCGCGAGCTATGCAGCCAAGAACGAGCTGCGCCGTCCCGAATTGCTCGGCTTTGCGCAGCTGCGCACCTATTTCGAAGCTGAGGCGGAGCGAACGGGCGAAGCGCCCCCGGTGATCGACACCGATCAGGTCTTGAGCGACCCCGAACGCGTCCTGTCGCGCCTTTGCACGGCGCTGGGCTTGGCCTGGGATCCGGCGATGCTCTCATGGGAGAAAGGCCCGCACGCTCAGGATGGCGTGTGGGGCGCCCATTGGTACGACAAGGTCAACGCCTCGACCGGCTTCGGCCCGCCGCGCGGCGCGCTGCCTGTACTCGAAGGGGATTATCTGGCCGTCGCTGAGGCCTGCCGCGCCGATTACGAGGCCTTGCAGCGTTACGCCATCACCGCTTGAAGCCGCTTCTCGCGAAGGCACAGCCCGGCTTGCGGACCTCTCAACAGCCTATTGCAGCGTCATGATCTCTTCGCCGCCATCGCCCCGGCTAAAGAACTGCATCAGCTGTACCAGCAATTCGCAGCGGGCCGACAAGTTCTCAGCTTCGAGCAACGCTTGCTTGGAGGCCGGATCAAACGGCGCGATTTGCGAGACGCCGTTGATCAGCGAATGATCATCCAGCCGCTCAACCGAATCCCAGTCCACCCGGTAGCCTTGCGAATCCGCAAAGGCGCGCGCTTCGCTTTCAAAGCCGCCGCGCTGCGCGTGGCTCAGGGTTTCGTTCTCATCATCCTCGATCAAGGTGCCTTCGACCTGGCGAAAGGCGGTGGCGACGTCGAGCTCGCGCAGCAGCTTGAAGCGCGCTTCGCCTTCGAGGATGAGATTGTAGCGCCCGTCTTCCATCGCCTCGACCTCGCCGATGCGCCCGACGCAGCCCACCGAGTAGAGCGGCGCGCCATCAATCGATTGTTGCGGTTGGATCATCGCGATCCGCCGGTCCCGCACCAGCGCGTCGCCGACCAGCGCGCGATAACGCGGCTCGAAAATGTGCAGCGGCAATTGCAGGCCGGGAAACAGAACCGCGCCGGGAAGAGGGAAGATGGAGAGACGTTTTTGCATCAGACTTATCCGAAGAGGATCTTCGAAAGGCGGCGGCGGGTTGAGATCACCCAAGGGTCTTCAAGCCCGACAGCCTCAAAGATTTTGAGCAGTTTGGTGCGCGCTGCGCCCTCATTCCATTCGCGGTCGGTCTCCACCATGTTGAGCAGCCGATCCGCCGCCGTGTCGCGATCCCCCGCCGCAAAAGCGGCTTCAGCGTAAGCGAGGCTGGCGCCCATATTGTCCGGGTTGGCCTCGGCCGCCGCTTTCAATCCGGCAAGCTCGCTGTCGTCCACCTGTGTGCCGGCCAATTCCAAGGCGGATTTGGCAGCGGCGATGGCGGGGTCATTGGCGAGTTTCGGGTTGGCCTCAATCGCGGTGAGCGCCTGGCGCGCTTCGTCGGTTTGCCCCATCGCGATCAGCGCGCGCACGAGCCCCGCGTTGGCCGCGGCGTGTTCAGGAGCGAATTCGGTCACTTGCGCAAAGATGCCGCCCGCGCGCTGCGCATCGCCCTCGCTCAAAGCCTGCTCGCCCATCGCGATAAACTGATCGATCTCCTCAGTCGAGGGCCCTTGCGGCGCGCCATCGCCCGCTTGGATCGGCAGTTGGCCAAGCAGCTGGTCGAGGATCTGCTTGAATTGGGATTCGGTGCGCGCGTTGGTCAAGTCGGCGACAGGCTGGCCCTGAAACATCGCGTAGACGGTGGGGATCGATTTGACCTGAAACTGGCCCGCGATGAATTGCTCTTCATCGACATTGACCTTCGCCAGAATGACGCCCTTATCGGCGTATTCGGCGCAGACCTTTTCAAGCATCGGGGTGAGCGCTTTGCACGGCCCGCACCATTCCGCCCAGAAATCGAGCACCACCAGTTTCGTCTGGCTCGGATCGACCACGTCTTTGCGAAAGCGGTCGACGGCCTTTTGTTCGTCAATATTCAAACCCATGCTGGCCAAGGGGATATTCCTCATGTTGTGCGCGCGGGCGAGGCGGACTTGCGAATCGACGGCGCGCGCTATGTTCGGTTCGAGCGGACAGGATCGCTCAGCTTGCAACCCAATGTGGGGTAGTTGGCGGCGGATGTGAAGCGCTGGATGCGGTTGTCTTGCGCTGCGCCATGCGATCGCGCGACATTTCGCTGATTTTCCTCTTGCGACTTATGAAGGGCGCTGTTAGTTGGCGCGCCTCCCCAGCAGGGATCTCGCCTTTCGCGGCCTTGCTGAGCGCCAGTGAGCGGGCGTAGCTCAGGGGTAGAGCACAACCTTGCCAAGGTTGGGGTCGGGCGTTCGAATCGCCTCGCCCGCTCCATTATTTTCAAACAGTTATGGCGGCGAATCTCGGCAACCGCGTTGAGCGCCCCACTGTATCCCCACCATTCTACTGCTAAAAACCACTCGATCTGCAGAGCTATGTAGGGGGGGAGGGGGTTCGAAGAACGACCTTCGATACCGTATAGAATGCGGCCTTACGCGCGACAGAAAAAATTGAAAATTGCTTTAGTTCGAGCTTATGAGACGGGCTTGGGTGGCAGACCTGCTGATAAGTCCGCAACATCGCATTCAAGCGCCTGACAAAGACGACACAGCACTGTGAATGTCAGATTGCGCTCGCCACGTTCAATTGAGCCATAGTACGATCTGTCGATGTCAGCGACGAGGGCGAGCTGTTCTTGGGTAAGGCCTAAGCGTTTGCGCTGTGCGCGAATACGCTGACCAAGTTCAAGCAAAAATGCGCCTTCCTCCATCATAGAGGATAGGCAGGATTTGAGGACTATAAGTCCACGGGCTATCTTACCTCAAAGTTTACCCTTTGCGATTATCAGACGCACTGAGACGAACTGGCCTCGGCCAACGGGCTTTTGGCAGCCTGTAGAGGTTGGACTACAAGGGATAGCTTATGCTCTGGACCATTTTGACCATCGTGGCCGTTATTGGCCTTGTAACGCATCTGAGAGGGCCAAATGCCGTATGGGGCACAGCGACCCTTGGCATTCCAATTGGTCTTGTAATCGCCTTTTTCCAGACGGAATGGGATTGGTGGATTGTGGGGAAAGCAGTGGTGGTTGCTGCGATAATCGGTTTGGCCTTGGAATTGATGGGCAAACTGACAGAGAGGAATGCCTGAAGAAAAGAAGCTCCTCTCGATCTCTTACGAGTTCCCTTATAGGGATGACGAGAGGAGAGCTTCTTCAGTCGAACAATCAACCGTCTTTCTTGGTTATGTCAGGGTAGAAGCTGAGCCTATCGAAATAGGCCTCCTTCATAGCCGTACAAAGTCTTGTCTCATGGTCACTTTGAACCACGAATGAGTCGTGGATCGGAAGAACCACTATCCCCTCACCCATTAGGGCACTGGTGATTTCAAGAGCTATGTCGGAGTCAATCCTCTGCAACCGAAGACCAGCTCCCGACTTGAACGTGTCCGCAATAGGTTGGTGCTTAGCTTCAATGAGCGAAACCAACTCCTTCCGGCTAAGTTCGGACGGTCCAAATTCGTTCTCTTCCAACTTGCAAGTGTGAGGTCGACCAGCCGGACTGCAATTTATTAGAGCCTGCGTGTGTCGTTTAACCCAAGGTCTGTACGCTTTCTCCTCCAATCCATGCTTGTGCGCCAGTTTCTCTAGTTGATCCAGCCGATAGAGATCACTTTCAGCCTTTAGCCCTGTCTCGTGGTACAACATCCGTAAGTGAAGACTGGAATAGTCTAGCTCAACCGTTGGCTTTCCGTTGATCTGGACCGTCTTTCGAATGTCGCGTGGTGCGTTGGTCCACCAAGGGCCGTACAACCTGCCTCCCTCGGCAAAGGAAATGTGATCCTTCGATTGGGTGGTGAAAGAACGAAAAAGTCCGGTACGAAAAAGCTCAGGCCGCACAAAAAGCATACCAGCGCGATTTCCGGTCTCGTTAAGCTTTTCCAGCCAATGCTCTAGCTCATCAGAGTTCGGCGCAATCGAGATGTCTTGTGCAGCTATAAACGAATTGATAGCAACCAACTGATCTGCCCACATCTCCGTCTGGTGGTTGGGCTGAAAAAGAACATCCTCTCTTTCGTCGCCTTTTCCAGTCCGCAACATCACCAGACTATTTCGAGGTCGTTCGTATAAAAGGCTTTGTGCTGACACTCCAGATTCAAAAGCTACAACTTCGAATGCTTTTGTCATCTCGAAGGTGGAGGCACGCCCTTTCTGGTTTGAAGCAATGCTAAACCCAACTTGCGCATCAAGTAGGCCAGCATCGCTGAGCAAATCGATGAGACTTCCTAAAGCTCTGCCATTTAGCCAAGGCGGAGCATCGCTATAGGCGCCATGCTGCCGATGATACGCAACTCTAGAAGGGCTACGATGGTGCGAGCAACTCAGAGCATTCGCAGCAACCCTTCTAAGAAGCTCGTCGCGGTTGCAACGATCTGAGGGCTTGAGTGCTCGTATTCGGCGCTCAACCCGCTCGATCAGCGGCTGGATGCGGGATACAATTGTTTTTCCTTCAGGCTCTCGAATGCTGAGACCGTGGTCAAAGAAGGTTCCACTTTGTGAATACCGCTCATTGGCGACCTGGGCCTCTTCATTTGTCGCCCCGTAATCCGCGAGGCTCTCTATGCTTCCAGTCATCAGAGCGACTCCCCTGATGAAACAAAGCTGCTGACGAAATCCAAGACCTCAGACTTGAGGTAGCGAGGTGACCGCCCAATATAATGAGGGTCGATTGCCAAGAAGTGAGGCTGGCCCTTCCGCCGCTTGTGCCTTTGAACGCGAACCCAAGAGGGAGAGAGGGCCAAGAGTTTTGCGACATCCTTGTCGCTGCAGAAACTAGGCTCATTGTTCATGAGCTTCTCCTATTTTTTTGGACGAGTTTCTCCGCAGGTCAAAGCGCGGCGCGCTGCCTGTGTGAGAGGTTGATCGTCGATGTTGAAAAAGAAGACCAGATTCCCAGCCTCATACTCATAGTATACCAGATTCGTTCACAAAAGTCAAGAAAATTATGAATGAGGACGGAGCCTAGGCGGCGTTTGGCCCGATAGATGTGGCCTTGGCCGATCAGGAGTCTGGTGGGTAATGTCTAGCGATTGTCGTGTGTTAGAAGCGTGCTGCACAAGGTTATGCAAGACATTCGCTTGCAGTCAGAACTTCGATACAAGGCTGTTATCGAGCGTTAGGATTCTGGGCGAAAGCCCCTGTAGACCCACCAGCCAACTACGCCAAAGACGACTAGCAGGGTCGGCAATATGACTCCTATAGTTATGGCGAGCACCATGCTTTCGAGCATTAGCATCAGCCAGTAAGTGTCATCCGCAGCTTGAGCGCGTTGATTGCTCTCGTAATTGAAATAGCCGACATAGCCCCACCAAGCGAACCAAGGCAGGCCTATTGCAATTGCTAGTCTCTTGATGCCGCGCCGAATATTTAAGCGATGAACTCCATGTGAAGAAGCCTAGCGACAACTGCTTGATAATCTATTGCAATAGGTAGCGACCTTAGATGCTGGCACTGAAAGGAAGACTCTTGATATATTTCTCCATCAAGAACCAATCTGGCTTGCCCTCAGAATTCACTGGAAGTCTAATTGTGGAACCGTTCATGCGTTCGAGATGCCATTCGCGACCGTAGCTGAAGCGAAACTTCTCCTGCCGGATTAGCGTGCAAACAAACATTGCGATGTGCGAGTTGATTTCGAACTTTGGATAGAGGACATTCACATCGTCAGAGGCCCAGAATGGTTTCTCTTGGTAGTACGCATCCGCGACCCCATTGCCGTTGTAATTCACGGTGATCGTCTCGGCTGGGTGGTTAGGTTTTACGTCTACGTATTGGCGATAACCGTTATTGGAATCGATCGCACCTATGAAGGGGGTTGAACCTTCCTTTAGGTTCGATTTCGTAATGCGCTTACCCTTCCGCACTTTGAATAGATCGGTGTAATTGAAAGACTTCCATGTCGAGTAGTGCGGCAAGTCAATTGCTTCCGCCGAACCGAGTGATGCATTTGCGTCGTCGATGTCATCGAGAGAGGTAGCGTTCACCCAATTTGGAATCTCTGAAACAGAGGGGATCGACAGACTTCCCAAGGTCTTGTTTGCCTGTCTTCCGTAGCTGTAGCGAAAGCGATTGCTCTTTATGCAGAGGCAGTAGAACAAGATCTCTTGCTTAGATAATGAGACTTTTGGACGAAGGATCGCAACGTCTCTTCCGCAGTAGAATTCTCTTTCTTGGACGAAGGTCGTAAGAACTCCATTTCCACCGAGGGCGCAGGAGATGTCTCCAGCGGGTGCAGGGGCAACTCCGGCAATCGGCGCGACGTATGCGGAAATCCCATTCTCGCCCATTTGGCGCGAAACAAATGCGATACCCTTTGCAGGCTCGACTTGACTCAGTGCGTTTAGCTCAAGCGAGTGGCCATATCGGACATCAAATATTCCATCCAATGACGAAGGCACTATTCAGCCTCCAGAGTTAACTTATGGATCGCATAGTCACGCACGGTCTTCCTGAAGTCGGACTCTGACAGCAGGGAATAGTCCGTTTCCATGTAAGCTTCCGCGCACCACTCATCGTCGGCACTGACGGATTGCAGAACGCTAAGGCCAATCTCTTTTTCTCGGTTTTCGAAGAGATCAAGCCAATGACCGCGGATGGCGTTCCAATCTTGATGCTCAATCCGCCCCATGTGTTTCGTTTTTCTGAAGCCATCATTCTTGAAGTAGCCAAAGAAACTCTTGAGCGAGCTTGGGTGGGGTTTGTGGGCCTCGAAAACCATGATGCAGGTGATGACACCGACCGGATGAAAGAGGTCATCCGGCATGGAAAATACGCCCTTGAGGGTATGATCTTTAAGTAGCCTTTCTCTTATCTCCTCAGCCTTTGAGCTTGACGAGGTCACACAGCTCATCTGAACGATGGCGGCGCACCTTCCGCCCTGTTCCAAGCAGTTTAGCGCATTCTCAATGAATTCGAGTTGTCCATCTTCGCCTACGTCATAAGGCGGGTTTAGGAACGCGACTGTAGGCTTGAGGGATTTGACTAGCTTCACCTTTTCAGATGCAAATGAGTCGCCTTGATAGATGTGAGATTTTCCGTCGCCGCTCATCATCATGTTTGAGCAAGCAAACGTGAACATGTCAGTTCGACTCTCAATGCCGATCAGCTGACGCTCCTTAATTGATCTTCGTTTTTTCTGATCTTTGCCAACAATACCGAGCATGTGCTTCATGGCTGAAATCAGGAAGCCACCGCTGCCGCAGCAAGTATCTAATACAACGTCTTTCGCGTTGAGATTGACGATGTCGCAAAAGAACTCTGTAATGTGTTGAGGAGTGAGAACAAGACCTGTCTTCTTATCCGTTCCCGCATAACGGATGAACTCACGGTAGAAGCGACCGAGTACGTCGTAACCTTTATCACCCATTGTCATGAGGGGTAGCACCGAACGGTCTAGTCGCTCGGTAATGTCCCGAAGCACGTAGTTGTCTGTCTGCTCCGAAGCCTTCTTTTTCTTAATCTGAGGAGACTTGGAGATCGCGTGATTTTTGATCTTTTCGTACTCTCCAATCATAGAATTTACGCGCTCAGTATCTATGTCGTGATCGCTCAGTACATTTTTGATGCTCGAAACGATGAACTCGGCGAGGCGGTCAGGTGTGGGCTTAAGCTGCTTTGAAGTTGCCGCCTCCTTGTAAGAGGCCTTGAATGCCTCGTTCTGCAGTGCAAGCAACACCGCACTGACCAAGGTGCAACGCTCGTACTCTACAATTGAGTAATCATTCAGCTCTTTATTGAGATCAATCGCAGTTTTGGTGATCTCGCCCGATTCAATGTGCTGTGCTTGAGCAATCCCTTTGAGGAGGGAGATATAGGAAAAAATGTCAAGCAGGTCAGAGGCTTCTGCCGATGCATCCGCCTCTCCCTTTTTCTGAAAGAACGAAGAGACTTTGATCTTGGCCGCGTCCTCACCACTCACGGCTATTGAGAGCACGTTGTACTCTTGGGCGAGAAATGACGAATAGTGCAGAGCGCCATCGACTGCATATGACGAAGGCTGATCGCCTTGGGCGCTCTCATGATACTTTGTTTCAGCCTTACATTCGACCACGATTATATCATCTGGCAATGCCGGAAAGGTGATTACAAACTCTGGATAGCCTGCCTTACCGGTTAGGTTCTTTGAGGCCTTGGAGAGACACTTTTTGGCCTTGGCAACAGAGGTTTTCTGCTCGTCAAGTTTGATCGCATTGAAGAGCGGATCATTCTTGAAATGATCTCGCACGATATCCTCAGTAACTCGCTCGTTTTTCAATGAGCTTCCCCTAACCCCTCAAAGCGAGAACTAGAAAAATGCAGCCCGGTAAAGGCGGCTGGATGATGGACCATAGAATCAGGATTGGTGTGGAAACGCAATCTCGCTCAAGAGCACAAAGGCTCGCAGGACACTTTTGTTCGCCAAATGTTGCATTTGTGACTCTACCGTGTGGGCATCGATTTCTGATCTTCATCTATTGCCCCCTACTTCCCGCCTTGCTTTCGCTTAATCATTGGGTCTGGTCCGTCTGCCGGACCTCCCCTACTTCCAACACTCTTGGCTACTCCAAACCTCTGCGCAGCGTCCTTGTCGCCGCGATCAACTGCATAGTGTTTCGAGAGCATAGCCGTACCCCTGTGACCAAGTCGGCCTGCTACGGTACGCGGATCGACATTCTCGCGGATGAGCATTGAAGCGTGTGTTCTTCGTAAGTCGTGAAGCCTTACGTCCTCTAGTCCGGTTTCGGCCCACAATCGCGTTAGCGACCGTTTTGCCGTGGTAAGGGAAACTGGGAAAAGTCGGTCGTCGCCTTCGATCCGCTCCAAGCTTCTAAGCTCCTTAAGAATACGCTCCATCTCTGGTGTGCACGTGATTGTACGACCTTTGTCTGTCTTAGTCTTAAGAACCTCTATCTCGGTGTGGCCTTCTTCGATCTCTCTTACGTTGCCAAAGCGGAGGCCAAGGATTTCGCTACGCCTCATCCCCGAGTGAAGCGCCCAGACCACGAAATGTCTAAGCCATCCTCTGATCTGTTGCGGGTGAAATTCCTTCTTATCCTCTTGTTCGGCTTCAATCCGTTCGGCTGTCGCCAAAATTGTCTCAATCTCTTGCTCGGTCACAAACCTCTGGCGAGGTTCATCTGCGCCCCTCAACTTGTCGGCGCGCAGTGAAGGGTTCTGATCTATCACACCAGCACGGACCGCATCATTCATCACGGCATTGAAGGTTGAGAGCTGCCGCTTCACTGTCGAAGCAGATAGCTTTCTACGTTGGGTGGAAATCCAATCGTTTATGTCTCTGGGTGTGATTGCATCGAGAGCGACTGCCCCAAATGCTGGTCCTAATGCCTTATCTATGTGTCCTTTCGCCACTCCATAGCCCTTCAGGGTCGGTTTACGGCGCTCCAGCCAGCGTCCTGCGTACTCGGCGAATGTCTCGGCCTGTTGTGGCTCAATGGACTCCCCTTTGTCGGCTAGGCTTTGGAGACGATCGCGCTCCGATACGAGTTCAGGCCAATCCCATGAGGACCGCTTGCCGAGCTTGTGCTCAACTGATGCGCCAGGTCGAATAGAACGGCCTTTGTATTGGCCTCCTCTCGGAAACCGTATCTTGACCCAAACCGTGAAGTCCCTAGTCCCACGAAAGAGCCCTATGCCCTCACAGTAGCGAGGTCGTTTGATCATGACTTTCGGAAGAGAAGTTTCGAGTTCCTCGAATTGCGCGTACTTTCGCGGTCTGCCGCGAGGTCGTGAGGCTGTAGGTGTTGCGGGCTTTGGCATCTGGGATGGCTCGTGTTGCCAGTGGGGAATCGAGTGGGGTATATGCATAACTTGAGTGTTTTGTGAAGCAGAAACACCCCACTAAGTCCCCACTCGGAGCGCGTAGAAATCCCAGAAAATCTCCATAACCACAATAACTCTAGGGGGTTGATTGATCCACTCCACCCTCGAACGACAATAACCCTGTGATTGCTTGAGAACGGGTGATACTGACCTTGCCAAGGTTGGGGTCGGGCGTTCGAATCGCCTCGCCCGCTCCATTATTTTCCAAACCAGAATTGCCGCCGGACATGACACTTTTCGTGTCAATTTTGCCGCACTTGCTCGGTGTTCGTCGGCAAATGCGCCGCGTTCGCCGGGATTTGACCCCGCCTGTGTTGCGCTTTGGATGTAATGAGGTATCCGCATGATACGTTATTACATTATGAGAGCGCGCGCTCTCGAAGGGCCAGGAAAAATCAATGACGAAAAATGTATCGCGCCTCGCTATGGCTACGACGCTTGCTTTTGCGGTGAGCGGGCACGCCGCCTTCGCTCAGGAAGAGGACGCTCCGTCACCCCGCGAAGAGCAGGACGACACGATTATCGTCGCGGCTGATGGGCTCAAAGAGCTTGATTTCATTAGCGGTCAGGACGTTTACACGATCGACGAAATTCAGCGCGATCTGGCGGGGCAGCTGGGCGATCTTTTGATCAAGGTGCCTGGCGTTTCCGCCACCAGCTTTGCGCCCGGTGCTTCGCGCCCGATCCTGCGCGGGCTTGATGGTGAGCGCGTGCGGGTGCTGTTCGACAGTCTGGGCACCGCCGATGTGGCGAACACGTCGGCTGATCACGCGACCACGATCGATCCGCTCACGACGACGCGTATCGAGGTGTTGCGCGGCCCGGCGGCTCTGTTGTTCGGCAGCCAGGCCATCGGCGGGGTGGTCAACGTGATCGACAGCCGCTTGCCGACGCAAATCCCCGAAGACGGGTTTGATTTTGATGCCCTAACCGCGTTCGACACCGCCAATGGCCTGCGCAGCGGCGGCGCCTCGGTGGATGTGGGTCTGGGCGAAAGCCTTGTCTTCCACCTTGATGGCTCGTTTCGTGAAACCGATGATATCGAAATTCCCGGCTTTCAGCTTAGCGACGCGTTGCGTGCCGACCTGCTGGGCGACGCGGCTGAGGAAGAGGAAGAGGGCGAATTCGAAGAAGCCGAAGAGCTGCGCGAGGCGGCCAATCAGCAAGGCTTCGTCCCGAACAGCGCGACCGAAACCTGGACCGTGAATGGCGGCGTCGGCGTGGTTCTGGGCCGCTCCACCTTCGGCGCGTCGGTGGGCTATTACGATTCGACCTACGGCCTCGTCGGGAACCCAGAGGGCGGCCACCACCACGGCGAAGAGGGCGAGGAAGAAGGCGAAGAAGAAGAGGAGGGCGAAGAGGTCGTCTCCATCGGCATCGAACAGGTTCGCGCGGATTTTCGCGGGGACATCTACCTTGGCGAAGGCTTCCTCTCGCGGCTGAAAGTGCGCGCGGGCTACTCCGATTACACGCACACCGAATTCGAAGGCGCTGAAGTGGGCACGGTGTTCGACAGCGAGACCTTTGAAGCGCGCGCCGAGCTCATCCAGTCGAGCGGCGGCGTCATTGGCGCGCAGTTCACCTCGCGCGATTTTTCGGCGGTCGGCGAAGAGGCCTTCGTCGCTCCGAACGACACCACGCAATTCGCGCTGTTCACCGCGCAGGAATTCGATCTGGGCGGCGTTCAGATCGAGGCCGCTGGCCGTTATGAACGCGTGGATGTTGAGTCGCAGACGCTGGGCGTGGAGCGCGATTTCGACCTGTTTTCCGGGGCACTGTCAGTCATCACGAGCAGCGAAGATGTGCGCGCTGGTTTGACCCTGTCGCGCTCGGAACGCGCGCCGGCGGGCGAAGAGCTGTTCGCCAACGGTCCGCACATTGCCACCCAGCAGTTTGAAATCGGCGATGTAAACCTCGATGTTGAAAGCGCCTGGGGCCTCGAAGCCTTTGTGCGCGGGGACACGGGCGACGTAAGCTTTGGCGCCTCGGTCTATTACCAGCAGTTCGAAGACTTTATCTACCTTGTCCCGACGGGCGAGGAAGAAGACGAATTGCCGGTCTTTGTCTTCCTGCAGAATGACGCACGCTTCTTCGGTTTCGAGGCCGATCTGGTCGTGCCGCTCGTGGAGAATGACGCGTTCTCGCTGAAAACCGATCTGCGCGCTTCCTATGTTTCGGGCACGCTTAGCGATGGCGAAGGCGATCTGCCGCGCATTCCGCCTATCAGCCTGCTCGGCGCGCTTGAGGGCGAGGTCGAAAACTTCACCGTGCGCGGCGAAGTGCAGTGGTTCGGCGAGCAAAACGACGTTGCTGAGTTCGAGACCGAGACTGACGATTTCGCCTGGCTCAATCTCTATGTCTCCTGGCGCCCGATCGAAACCAATCAGAACGTGGTCTTCCAGCTTGCGGCAGAGAATCTCGCGAATGTGACCGGGCGTCGCCATTCAAGCTTCACCAAGGAGTTTCTGCCGCTCCCCGGCCGCAATGTGCGCGCCAGCGTGCGGGTCCGTTTCTGAGCGTCCCCACGCCCTTGGTCTCGCCATAAAAGGCGTTCGCAGAAACGGGTGTTTCGCGTAAGCGGCTGAGATGTATTCTCTTTCCTCGTCATAGGGGAGGCATCTTTGGTTTATCAATTCACGCGTTCGGCGCTTGTCACGGTCGGTCTGGTTTCGCTTTGCGGAGCGGCAAGTTCGGCCTTTGCGGAAGGGCCGCAATTGGCGCCGCCCCTGTGCGATTACGGCGCTGTTAGCGATCAGGCGCCCGAGCAGCTCTCGCAATTCGATTTTCTGATCGGCGACTTCACTATCACCGGCCGCGTCTGGTCCGATGGGGCCTGGGGGCCCGAGATAACGTCGCCGCGCGCCCGGCTGGTTGGTCGCTACATTCTTGATGGACGCGCGATCCAGGACGAATGGTACGATAACGACCTAGGCCTGAACCCCGCTTCCACCCGCGGTGTCACGACCCGCATTTACGACACCAAGAAAGCCGAGTGGGCTGTTTCCTGGTTCTCGATCGACGCGCCTGTCATCACCCGCCTGAGCGTGTCGATGGAGGATGGCCGCCTTACCATGCGCACCGGTGACCCTGCCGAGCCCAATTACGACGCCGTGTTCGATCGCGATGGCCCTGACCGCTGGACGCGCACCGCCTTTCGCACAGAAGCCGACGGCACCCGCACTAATTTGTGGCAAGCGATCGCCACCCGCATCCCGTGCCCCGCCGAGTGATCGGCATGGTGCCACAAGGTCCTACAAATACGCGCCCGCCCGCAGGGCCACGAGCGTTTCGGCTGAGAGGCAAAATCCCAGCAGCGTGATCGCCCCGCACACCGATTTGGGGCTGGTCAACCGTTTGCCCGCGCCCGCTTCGAGCGGAGGAAAGACCTGTTTCAACACCAGCACCACATCGCGCGCATGGCACACCAGCCACGCCGCGCTGAGCAAAGAGCCGCAGGTGAGCAGGAACACGAGGATCTGGATTTGAGGGATCGACAAGGGGAAACGCTCCTGTGTGCAACGTGATCCCTTGCCAGACCTAACTTTCCATTCCCGCTCTGGTTCCGCGCTCCTGCTGGCGACATTTACTTAGCGACGGCGTGTTGACGCGCCCGCCGTCGCTCAGCCTTCGTTCGGCTCAGTTTTCGAGCGCGAAGGTGATTTCCGCATGGCTTTGCAAGCGGTCCACCAGCGCTTCGCCCAAGAACGATCCCGGCGTGCCGACCCCGCCCTTCGCCTCGCTCGACAGCAGCGCGAGGCCGGTTTCCGCGATCATCCGGCTGGTCGAGCCATAGCCCGGATCGTATTTGCCTTTGACGCCGAAGTGCAGATTGTCGTGCCCCTCCGGCCCTTCAGCGACGAACAGCACGTCGTAGAACCCCTTCTCGCGCTCCTCCGGCGATGGGCCTTCACCCGGCTTGGGAGGCTTGGCGCCAAACGGGTTCTTCATCATGTCTGCGGCGGCTTCGGCCATCTTCTTGCCCGCTTCGCCTGGGCTGGTCAGCACCATTTCATCGTACTGAAAATCTTCGCCATACGGGTGGCCGAGCAGGAAGTTGGTGCGGTGCACGTTCTTGGTGTTGATCGGCGCCATCACGAACGGCGCGGCCCATTTGTCGAGGTCTTTTTCGTACATCGGGATCATGCCGGTCGGCTGGCTCGGCCCGTCAAAACCGGGCGCCAGCGCAAACGGATCGCGCAGCACGTTGATAAGAGCCGGCTTCTTCGCCGCCGCTTTCATCGTCGCGGTCAGGCTCGCCGCGGTGCCGCCCGAAAACGTGCCCGCCATCGCGCGCACGCGCCCGCGCACCCGCTTGGCCGGAGCGCCAAAGCGCTTGATCGCTTCCTTCTGCGTCATCAACACGCCCAGATCGAAGGGGATCGAGTCAAACCCGCTCGAAAAACAGATCCGCGCACCGGTTTCCTCGGCCTTGGCCTGATGCTCTTCGATCTTTTCGTACATCCAGCCCGGCTCACCGCACAGATCGGCGTAGTCGGTGCCGGTTTTGACACAGGCCGCCACCAGCTTGTCGCCGTAGAGCTGATACGGGCCGACCGTGGTAAGGACGACCTTGGTGCGCGCGCACATTTTCTCAAGATCAACGGCATCGTCCGCATCCGCGACCACCAGCGGCGTGTCCGCCGGCGCGCCGATGAGGTCGCGCACTTCCTCAAGCTTGTCCTGAGAGCGCCCCGCCATCGCCCATCTGGGCGCGCCATCCTTTTTGGGGGCATCAGCCGAACCGTAGTGATTGCTCAGATATTCAGCGACGAGGCGTCCGGTGTAGCCGGTTGCGCCAAAGACGATGATGTCAAATTCGGTGTCTGCCATGGGTCTCTCCTAATAGGGATCGGGTTGGCTCTCGCCATGCTCGCCGAGACGCGGCGAGTCAAAGCGAGACTTTGCGAATGTTTCCATCAAAGTTGACAAAGGCGACAGTGTGTCACCCTCATTGAGGGTGGAATATATCGCATGATGTCAAGGGCTTGTATATTGTTCGGCGAAGTTGACAGATGGGGGCAGATAGAGCGCATTTCGGTTGTGATCCCAGCGGGAAAAGCATGCGCCAAGCTAGCGAAAGCGGAGCGTGTAGGAAACGTTCCAGCTTATTGAGCGGCGGGCGCGGATGGCTAGGGCCTCGCCTTGGCGCGAGCGCGGTCAGGGGCGGTCGGCAAGTGCGATTGGCGTTTCAAGGTCTTTTGGAACCGAGCCCGCCGTGATCCTGTAGATCGGGAAACGCACGCTTGGCCTTGGTTAAGCTTGCCCGATGACAAAGGAACAACGCCATCACACACAAACTCGACCTCCAATCGATCCGCCCCCTGACGCATAATGTGAACGAGCTGACCTTCAATCGTCCCGACGGTTATGATTTCGTTCCGGGACAGGCGACGGACTTCGCGCTCGACCGTGATGGATGGCGCGATGAAAAGCGGCCTTTCACGTTTTCGTCTCTGCCTGATGCGCCGTATTTGCAGTTCACGATCAAATCCTACCCGTCGCATGACGGTGTGACCGAGCAGATCGGAGCGCTGACAGGCGGCGAGAGTGTTCTGATCGAGGATCCGTGGGGCGCAATCGAGGATCGAGGCCCCGGCGTGATCCTTGCCGGGGGCGCGGGCATCACGCCATTTCTCGCCATCCTGCGCGCGCGGCAGGCTGAGCATGGGGATCTGCACGGCTACCGCTTGCTGTTTTCCAACAGCTATGAGCGCGACATCATCCTGCGCGATGAACTTGAGGGGATGCCGGGCTTAAAGCTTGATCTGCTTGTGAGCGAAGAGGACGCGCCGGGCACCCATCACGGGCAAATCGACGCGGACTATCTCGACGCAAGCGATATCGACTTTGAAAGCACGTTTTATTTGTGCGGCCCACCACCCATGGAAGAGGCGGTGGTCGACCTGCTAAAAGCGCGCGGGGTCAGCGACAATCGCCTCATCCGCGAGGACTAATGGGCCTCACAAACGCGGCAGGGTAACGCCGCGTTGGCCCATATATTTGCCCGCGCGATCCTTGTAGCTTGTCTCGCAGCGCTCGTTTCCTTTGAGGAAGAGGAACTGGCACGCGCCTTCGTTGGCGTAGATCTTGGCTGGCAGCGGCGTGGTGTTGGAAAATTCGAGCGTCACATGCCCCTCCCAACCTGGCTCCAGCGGGGTCACGTTCACGATGATCCCGCAGCGCGCATAGGTGCTCTTGCCAAGGCAGATGACCAGCACATCTTCGGGTACGCGAAAATATTCGACCGTGCGCGCAAGGGCGAAAGAATTGGGCGGGATAATGCACACATCGGTCTCGCGGTCGACGAGGCTGTCCGCGTCAAACGCTTTGGGATCAACGGTCGCGGAATTGACGTTGGTAAAGATCTTGAACTCGGGCGCGACGCGCGCGTCATAGCCGTAGGAGCTGAGCCCGTAGGAGATCACACCCTCGCGCCTCTGCGCCTCGACGAAGGGTTCGATCATGCCGTGGTCTTGCGCCTGTGCGCGAATCCATTTGTCTGAAAGAATGGCCATGCGCGCAACGATTCCTGAAGGCGCACACATGGGCAAGCGCGCGGGCGATTTAGATGTGGGGTTCTTGGCTCGCGGGGTCTGTGCGCGCGATGGTGACGAAGTCGCCCACGGGTTCTATCGTCTCGGTTGCGGCCTGCCTCTCGCTTACTTGATCGGCTTCGCACCCAGATCAGGGTTGAGCGCGCTGATATGGTTGAGCCACCTTTTGGGCTGGCGCAGCATGGCGCTGGGATAGTCGACCTTGAGCCCGATCAGCCGCGCGATCTCGCCCACGAAGTGGATGCAATTGCGGTTCTCAAGATCGTAGAACTTGCCCGGCGCGTCCATCCACGACTGCACCAGTTTCATGACGCGGACGTATTCCGCATCGCTCAAGGTGATCGAGAAATGGCGGTTGGTGCGCCGGATGTTCTTGGCCGTTTCGGTCAGGATCATATGCTCGACCGGGCCCGCCAGCACCGCCGGCGTCGCGCGGCGCGCGGAAAAGCCGTAATTCTCGTTCACCGCCTCGCCGGTGGCATCGAGCGTCCCTTCCAGCACGATGAAGGTGTGCGGATAGCGGCCGAACAGGACGCTGCCGTTGAAGCTGTGAAAGTGGATCTGCACCTCGGCGAGCGCCGGGGGCGCCCACGCGAGAGTAAGCAGGATGATCAAGCGTTTCAGCAGGCGCAGCATGCGCTCACTCTACCGCTTCGCCTAAGTGTGACAAGCGCGCTCGGGGGAGCGCGATCAGCTTTGCTCGTATTGCTCGCCGATAGCGGCCAGCAGGCTGGCGTTGCCGCCCGCCGCTGTCGTGTCGATGCAGGTCACCCGCTCGGTCGCAAAACGCGCCAGATAATGCGGCCCGCCCGCTTTGGGACCGGTGCCCGATAGCCCCTCGCCGCCAAACGGCTGGCTTTCGACAATCGCGCCGATCTGGTTGCGGTTGACGTAGAAATTGCCGACCCGCGCCTTGGACTGGACGATCCGCCGGGTCTGAGCGATGCGGCTGTGCAGGCCCAGCGTGAGGCCATAGCCGGTGGCGTTGATATCCTCGACGACCCGCTCCAGATCGCCCGCGGCAAAGCGCGCGACATGCAGGACGGGCCCGAAGTTTTCCCGATTGAGCTCAAGGATGGATTCGATCTCGATAATGGTCGGCGCGACGAAGCATCCTTTATGAGATCCCTCGGGCAAAGGGTTGCGCTGCACTGGCTTGCCGGAGGCTTCGCGCCGCGCAACGTGGCGTTCCAACGCGGCCTGCGCGTCCGGGTCAATCACCGGGCCGACGTCCGTCGCGAGCAACGCCGGGTCGCCGACGTGCAGCGCTTCGAACCCGCCGCGGATCATCGCCAGCATTTCGTCGGCCACATCGTCTTGCAGATAGAGCACGCGCAGCGCCGAACAGCGCTGCCCGGCGCTCTGGAACGCGCTCGCCAGCACATCGCGCACCACCTGTTCGGGCAGAGCGGATGAATCGACGATCATCGCGTTCTGCCCGCCCGTCTCTGCGATCAGGGTGGCGATCGGCCCTTCGCGCGCGGCGAGCGACTGGTTGATCAGCCGCGCGGTCTCGGTCGATCCGGTGAAGGCGACGCCTGCCAGGCCGGGGTGCGAGGTGAGCATTTGGCCCACATCGCCCGCGCCGGGAAGCAATTGCAGCGCTTCGGGCGGGATGCCCGCCTTGTGGCACAACTTCACCGCAAAGGCGGCGATCAGCGGGGTTTGTTCTGCGGGTTTCGTGATGACCGCGTTGCCCGCAGCGAGCGCGGCTGAGGCCATGCCGATAAAGATCGCCAGCGGGAAATTCCACGGCGCAATCGTCGCGAACACACCGCGCCCATGCATCGACAGCGTGTTCTCTTCCCCGGTCGGGCCGGGTAGAGTGATGGGCGTTTCAAACTGGCGGCGCGCCTCGCCCGCGTAATAGCGCAGGAAATCGACCGCTTCGCGCAGTTCCGCAACGCCATCGAGCAGCGTCTTGCCCGCTTCGCGCTGGCACAGCGAGAGAAACTCAGCCGCGTGGTCTTCGAAAAGGTTCGCCGCCTCCTCGAGCAGCAACGCGCGTTTCTCCCCGCCCAGCGCGTCCCAGCCCGGCTGGATCGCGAGCGCGCGGGCGTAGGCCGCATCGACCTCCTCCTGCGTCGCATCGCGGCGGGTGCCAACCTCGACCGCTAAGTCGTGCGGCATGGTAATCGGCGCCCTTTCACCCGGTTCAGCGGCGGGGAAGGTGGGCTCGGCGGTCCAGTGAACGCTGACCAGATCGTCCAGCTTGGCCTGCAACGGGCCCAGCACAAGCGGGTCGGACAGATCGATGCCGACGCTGTTCAGACGCTCGCCCAGAATGTCTTCGGGCAGCGGGATCGCGGGGTTGCGCAGCGGCTCCATCGCGGCGAGCTCGGCGATGGGATCTTCGACCAGATCCTCAGGCGCAAGATCCGCGTCGCCCATGCGGTTTACAAAGCTGGTGTTGGCCCCGTTTTCAAGCAGGCGGCGCACGAGATAGGCGAGCAATTCCTTGTGCCCGCCAACGGGCGCGTAAATGCGCACAGGCGTGGGGTCGTTGCCCTCCATCTCGCGCAAAGTGGTGTAGATTTCCTCGCCCATGCCGTGCAGGCGCTGATACTCAAACGCGCGCCCGGCGCTCATTTTCTTGAGCGAGGCGATGGTCAGCGCGTTGTGCGTGGCAAAAGCGGGGTGGATGACGTCTTCGTGCTCAAACAACCGCGCCGCGCAGGCGAGGTAGGACACATCGGTCGCGCGCTTGCGCGTGAAAACGGGGTAATCGTCAAACCCGCCCACCTGAGAAAGCTTGATCTCGCTGTCCCAATAGGCGCCTTTGACCAGACGCACGAACAGCTTGCGCCCGTGACGCCGGGCGAGTTTGGCGATCCAATCGCACTGCGGCACCCCGCGTTTCTGATAGGCCTGAATGGCAAGGCCAAAGCCTTCCCAGCGCGATCCATCGGGGCGCGTGAACAGCGCGTCGTCCGCCATCAGCTCTTCGATGATATCAAGGCTGAGTTCGAGCCGCTCGGCCTCTTCGGCATCGATGGTGAAGTGGATGTTCGCATCGCGCGCCTTGATCGCGAGATCGCGCACAATCGGCACGATGTCGCGGCGGGCCTGGGCTGCGTGAAGGTAATCGTATTTCGGGTGAAGCGCGGAGAGTTTGACCGATATGCCCGGCAAGCCGCTGATGCCTGCGCCCGGTTTATTCGCCGCTTCCTTTGCCAGGCGGTCGAGCGCGCCTGCATAGTCGTCACGGTATTTGGCCGCGTCGGCAAAGGTCATTGCCGCCTCGCCCAGCATGTCGAAACTGTGAGTGAGGCCCTTCGCGCGTTCGGGCGCGGCGCGTTTGAGCGCTTCGCCGATGTCGCGGCCAAAGACGAACTGGCCGCCCATGATGCGCATGGCTTGCAGCGTCGCCTTGCGAATGACGGGTTCGCCCAGCCGGTTCATTGTGCGTTTGAGGGTCGATCCCATGCCGCGCTGGTGCTCTTCGGGCGGATCGAGAACCTCGCCGGTCAGCATCAGCGAGAAGGTCGCGGCGTTGACAAAGGTGGAGGAGCTTTCGCCCAAATGCTCGCTCCATTCGATGCTCGCGAGCTTGTCCTTTATCAGCGCATCGGCGGTCTCCTCATCGGGCACGCGCAGCAGCGCTTCGGCCAGACACATCAGCGCGATGCCTTCTTCGGTGTCGAGCCCGTATTGCTGCAAGAACGCGTCAATCCCGCTCGCCTTATGCTCACGCGCGCCTTCGATCAGGCGGATCGCCATCGCGCTCGCCTCATCCGCCACGCGCTTGGCGGGCGCGGCCTGTTCCAGGCGTTTGGCGATGCACGCCTCTTCGTCTTCGCGATAGGCGTGGCGCAGGTCGCTGCGATCGATCAGAGCGGTGGTGGCGCGGGGCAGTTCAGGCGTGGTCAAATCTCAGGATCGCTTTCAAAAGAGGGCGCGAGTCTTTTTCGAAACTCTGCGCGCGGTATACTCGCGAAACCGCTCGCATTCGAGAGGATTTCGCGGCTAGAGCGACGAGGTCACAAATGCGCGCCGGGCCACCGTGCCAGCGCGCACCGCAAACCGCTGGAGAGAGATCGGCCATGCCTGTTTTCGCCTTTTATTGCCGCGACGGGGAAGACGCGCCCACCATTCGCCCCAAGGTGCGCGAGGCGCATTTCGAGCATATCTTTTCGCATGTCGGAAGCTATCGGCTGGGCGGGCCGCTAAAGAAAAACGGCGAGGCGATCGGTTCATTGGTGATGATCGAAGCCGAGGACGAAGTGGGCGCGCGCGCTATCTTCGAAGGCGATCCCTATTACATCGGCGGCGTGTGGCAATCGATCAACGTGACCGAATTTGAGTTCCTGACCGGCACCTGGCGCCCATCCGAAGACGAGGTCTAAAAGCCACTCAGGTCTTCTTCGCGAACAACCGTTTGCCCACCGCGTCCAGCTTGGCCGTGACCTCCGGGTCGCGCTCTTCCTCGGCGGTGATGATTGCGGTGTCGAGCACGGTGTCGATGGGAGAGGCCTTGCGCTTTTTG
>JBCCCM010000038.1:0-34382 GCA_039033515.1 Pseudomonadota bacterium | reverse complement strand
CGTCATCAACGGGTCGAAAACCTACATCACCAACGGCCAGAACGCCGATGTCGTCATCGTGGTGGCGAAGACCGATCCGACCGCGGGCGCGAAAGGCACCTCGCTAATCCTCGTCGACGCGGACACGCCGGGTTTTGAGCGCGGGCGCAATCTCGACAAGATCGGCCAGCACTCCGCCGACACCTCCGAGCTGTTTTTCCAGGACGTGCGCGTGCCCAAGACCAACATTCTGGGCGGCGAAAATCGCGGCTTCATCCACCTGATGGAAGAGCTCCCGCAAGAGCGCCTCTCGATTGCCGTCTCCGCCATGGGCGGCGCGCAGCGCGCCTTCGACGAAGCGGTCGAGTTCACCAAGGAGCGCAAAGCGTTCGGCAAGACCGTGTTCGAGTTCCAGAACTCCAAGTTCACGCTCGCGGACCTTGCCGCCAAGCTGCAAGTGGGCTGGGCGCATCTCGACTGGGCGATCAAGCGCCACCTGGCGGGCGAGCTCACCACGGGCGAAGCGAGCGCGGCCAAGTTGTGGCACACCGAAATGCAGTGGGAGATGGTCGACGCTTCGCTGCAACTGCACGGCGGCGCGGGCTATATGAACGAGTATCCGATTGCGAGGCTTTGGCGCGACGCGCGGGTGCAGCGCATCTATGGCGGCACCAGCGAAATCATGAAGGAAGTGGTTAGCCGCGAGATTTGAGGGGCGTTTGGCTATTCTTGGCGCATGGCCTTCGACAGGCTCAGGCTGAGCGGATGTTGTCAGAGGCTGCTATCTAATTTGCGTGTGTGCACGACGACCGCTCAGCCTGAGCTTGTCGAAGGCTCGTCACCGACCTTTCCTCATGGATCTCGGCGGTTCCGAGCCAACGCTGAAACCAAATCCCAATCGCCCGCAATCAGCGCCTCTTTCTTCGCACGGCTCCAGCCCTTGATCCGGCGCTCGGCTGCGAATGCCTCGTCGCGGGTTGGGAATGTTTCGGACCATACCAATTCCACCGGCAGTCGCTTGGCGGTGTAACCGCCGAGTTCGCCGCTGTTGTGCTGAGCGATGCGCTGATCAAGATTGTCGGTGTGGCCAGCGTAGTAACTGCCGTCATTGCAGCGCAGTAGGTAGGTGTGGAAGTCCATTCTCGGTGGCTAGCCTCAGCGCATGGCCTTCGACAAGCTCAGGCTGAGCGGATGTTGGCGCAAGTGGAGTTTTTTGGTGGCCAGAATTCAGCAAAATCCCCGCTCAGCCTGAGCCTGTCGAAGGCTAGGCACAACATCCCAACCATGCACTGACTTTACAAACGCCTCAGTCCACTCTCAAATGCAAAAAAGAGTGCAACGCATGACCAACCCTCTCGACTTCACCGGCAAACGCGTCCTCATCACCGGAGGCTCCTCCGGCATCGGCAACGGCATCGCGCACGCGTTCAAGGAGGCGGGCGCAGACGTCATCGTCACGGGCACGCGGCCCGATGAAGGCGACTACCTCGAAAACGAGGACAGCGATTTCACCGGACTGACCTATCATCAACTGGACGTAACCGACCGCGACGCGCCCGGCGTGTTCGCCGAAAAGATCGGCCCGGTGGATACCGTCATCCAGAGCCAGGGCACGGTGCGCTACCGGCGCGAAGAATTTGCGCGCGAAGGCTGGGACACGGTGATGGATGTGAACCTCAATTCGGTCATGGATGTCGCGCGCGCGTTTCACGCCGGCATGGCCGAGCGCGCGGGCACGATGATCGTCATATCCTCGGTCGCCGCGTTCAAGGCGACGGTGGGCAACCCCTCTTACGCCGCGTCCAAAGCGGGCGCGGCGAGCCTTGTGAAGACGCTGGGCGAGGCGTGGGCGAGGGACGGCATCCGGGTAAACGGCATCGCGCCGGGACTGGTGCCGACCAAGATCACGGCGGTGACAACTGGGCATCCCGATCGGTTGGAGGCGAGCCTCAAATCCATCCCGATGCGCCGGTTGGGCACGGCTGAGGACATGGCGGGCGCGGCGTTGTTCCTCGCCTCGCCGCTTTCGTCCTACGTGATTGGGCAGACGCTGGTGGTCGATGGCGGGCTGACGCTGAGTTGAGGGCTAGAGAAAGCTCCGCAAGCTGCACTACATCCGCTCATCCTGAGCTTGTCGAAGGATAGTCACGATGGGTTTTCGTAAGATCATCGGTCCTGCCTGCGCTTCGGAGTCGAAGACGGCCCCAGCGGCCACCGGCTCAGGGCGAGCGGAGTGAGAAATGCTCTGGACTTTCCTACCTACAAACCAGCGGATACATTGCGCCGATAACGATGCCTGCCTCCCAGAAAATCATGCGCAATCGAAAGGTGACACATGAGACGAGCTAATTACGCGAAAACGTCGCACCTTCAAAAGCTTGGTCTCATAGCAAACTTTCGCAAAACCCCCGCTTGCGTGGTCCACCCATCAGGAGAACGCTCATGAAATTCACCCGTCTCGGCCCGACCGGCCTCTCGGTTTCGCAGCTGTGCCTTGGTTGCATGACCTATGGCGACAAGACCAAGGGCTGGCACGGCGATTGGCTGCTTGATGAGGACGAGAGCCGCCCGTTCTTCCGCCAAGCGCTTGAAGCGGGGATCAACTTCTTCGATACGGCCAACGGCTATGCGGGCGGCACCTCGGAGGAGATCACGGGCAAGCTCTTGAGCGAAATGGCGCGGCGCGATGAGATCGTTGTGGCCACCAAGGCGTTCATCCCATGGCGGCAGGCGCCCAACACGGGCGGCTTGTCGCGCAAAGCCCTCATGCAGGCGGTCGACGACAGCCTTACCCGCTTGAGCATGGACTATGTTGACCTGTTCCAGATCCACCGCTGGGATGACGCAACGCCAATCGAAGAGACGATGGAGGCGCTGCACGACATCGTGAAGGCGGGCAAGGCGCTCTATATCGGCGCCTCGTCAATGTACGCATGGCAGTTCGCCAAGGCTCAGGAGACCGCGCGCGCCAATGGGTGGACGCCGTTTGTCTCGATGCAGAACCAGCTCAATCTGCTCTACCGGGAGGAGGAGCGCGAGATGCTGCCCCTTTGCGAAGACGAAGGCGTGGGGGTCATCCCGTGGAGCCCACTGGCGCGCGGGCGGCTGGCGCGGCCTTTGGGCGAGGATACGGTGCGTTCCGAGACCGACGGGGTGGGCAAAGCGCTCTACGAGGAGGGCGATGAAGCGGACGCGGCGATCATCACCGCGCTGGCCGAGATCGCGGAGGCGCGCGGGCTGGCTATGGCGACCATCGCGCTCGCCTGGCATTTCACCCGGCCCGCGGTTGCCGCGCCCATCATCGGGGCGAGCAAACCGCGCCATATCGAAGCCGCCGTGGCCGCGCTGGATGTGGAATTGAGCGAGGACGAGATCGCCGCTCTAGAAGGGCCCTATCGCCCCAAATTACCCACCGGAATGGGCATGGCCTTGCCGCCGATGAACCAGGTTTCGGTGAAAGAGGCGTAATGTGACAGGCCCAATGTGACAGGCTGAGTGTGATGGTCAAGAAGGCGTCATGAACGCGTCACACCGGCGCGTCAGCGCGGGCCCTGCAAGAGGGCAGCGCGCATGGATGTCATCACCATCTTCCTGACAAATGAGCTGGGCGAAACGCTCGAAGACTTCGTCCATGACCAGCGTCGCTTCGTGTTCGATCGTTTGGGCGTCGAGGGGCCGCAGCGGCTGATCGATGGGCCGATGTGGGCCTTTGTCGATTGGGTGATGGACGATCTGGCGGGGCTCGAGATGTGCCGGCGGTTGCGCGCCGATCCGCGCACGGCCGAGGCGCATGTGACCATGGTGCTCGAAGCGGATGATGTCGAAGATCGCCGCCGGGCGCTGCGCGCTGGGGCGGATGACTATGTGGTCGGTCCGATCACGCGCAACACGGTGCTTGACCGGGTGATGGCGTTGCAATCGCGACCGGGCGCGCAAGCGGCGGTGAGCTTGTGGCAGCACGGGCCGCTCACGATTGATATGGCCGCTTTGCAGGCGCGCTGGGAGGATGAGCCGATACGGCTGCGCCCCAACGAGTTTCGCCTGCTGCGGTTCCTCGCGCAAAACCCCAACCGGGTGCTTAGCCGTGAGGATCTCATCAACGGTCTGGGCAAACGCGAACCGCCGATTGACGAGCGCACCGTGGATGTCTGGATCGGTCGCCTGCGCCGTGCGATCAAGGCGGCGGGCGGCGGCAACCCGCTACGCACGGTCCGGTCGATGGGGTATGTGTTCGATCTGGGTTGAGTGCGGCGTCGACTGGCCGCGCGGCTTTCCTACTCACCAATCCATCGGCTAAGCGGTTCTCACAAGGAGAAAGGGCCGCCCGGTCTCCCGCGCGGCCCTTTCGAGGGTAACGATTTCCGCTTGGATCAGAACTCTTTCGAGATCCCCAGCGAGAAGACTGTGCCCACCTGGAACGTGTTGATCTCGACCCGGTTGGCGCTGTTCTCCTGAAACTCGAAATTGTCACGGCCAAAGACGTTGGCGATCTTCGCGGTTAGTTCGAATGGCTCGCCGCCAAAAAAACCAAGTTCGGTGCGTGCGACGAGGTCAACGGTAAGGCCGGGGTCTTCGACCACGTCCGGGAAGTTGCCGCCGCGCAGCGTCACGCGTTCGCTCGCATAGTTGAACATGACGGTGAACTGTTGGGTCTTCTCCGTGTCCTCGATGCCAAGCGAAAGGTTGGCAATGTGGTCCGACTGACCCACCAGCGGCGCGCCATCGTCGAACAGGTTCGAGGCGTCTTGCGTGGGATTGCCCGGAACCGCCGCGATATCGCCTTGCGCTACCGAGATTTCCGACTGCGTGAAAGTGTAGTTGGCCTGGATCAGGAATTGCTTCGTTTCAAAGAAGCTGCCGCCCATGCCGTAGAGGTCCACACCATACACCGCGTCGAGCTCCACCCCATACAGGTCCGCCGCCGGCGCGTTGGCAAAGCTGGTGCGCAATTGGCCCGAGGCGTTGACGAGGAAGTTCTCAATCGGGTTGTCGATCTCTTTGTAGAAACCGGCGACGCTCACGCGGTCGACGCTGTTGAGGTAGTATTCCGCGCGCGCTTCGAAGTTCAGCAGCTCGCTGTCTTGAAGGAACGGGTTACCCTGATAGCGGCGGTTGCCTTCGGGATCGAAATAGGTCTGCTCAACCAGCTCGCGGAACTGCGGGCGGGCGATGGTCTGCGACCCTGAAAAGCGCAGCTGCAGATCGTCGGTGACCGACCACGTGATCGTCGCCGAGGGCAGGAAGTAATCGTTTTCAATATTGGTGATGTTGAGGACGGTCCCCGGCGCGACACCGATCGTGGGATCAGGCGCGGCGGTTTGCACCGCGTCTTCGTAGCGCACGCCCGCCTCGATGATGAGCGCATCGGTCGCGACCCAGCGCAGCAGGCCATAGGCGCCGTGGATTTCAAGCGCGGCGTCCACAACCGGAATAGGCGCCGCCTCGGTGAGCGACACGTCGAAGCCAGCAAGGGTCGCGCCGTTGATGATGTCGCCGGGCCGACGAAGGCCCAGCGCGCGAACCGCAATCTCGTCCAGCGAGTCGAGGTCGGGGTTGCTGGCGTCAGGCGCGATAAAGGGCCGGAATTCACGGCTCAGCGAGGTGCGATCGGTGTCCGAATAGGCGTAGCCGACCGTGGCGGTCAGATCGGGGGTCACCTCATAGGAAAGGTCGATCCCGCCAAACAGCAGCTCTTCTTGCAGATCGTCAAACGCGGCCGTTGAAATGCCCGCGTCCGAAGTCTGGTCGAAATAGGCGACGAAGTTCTCGCCCAGCACGCCTTGGGCAGGGATGTTCGTGCGCGTGTAGCTGAACGTCGTGTTGAAAGGCGCTTCGCGATCGGTGCGGGCGTAGCCACCGCGCAGATCGAGATCAAAGGCGCCAAAATCGAATTCGGCGACAAGCTGGCTGTCGATCAGCTGGCGTTCGAACCACGCGGTTTGCTGGTTGATGAAATCGAACCCGTTAAGGCCCGGGAAGATGTCAAAACCCTCTTCGAGACGCGCGGTTTTCAGCGTGTCGCGAATGTACAGATTGGTCCAACGGATCGTGTGATCGCCAACATCGAGGCCAAAGCTAAGCAGACCGTTCACCAGCGTCGTTTCGTCTGTGATGAAGGTTTCCTGCTGTTGCAGCACTTCACTCAGATCAAGGCTGCCCTGTTGGGTGAGGACCGAGCGGTTTCGCCGCCCGTTCTTGATCCCGGCGGTCGCGATGATGCCCAGATAGGTGTCGCCGCCCAGATCGAACGACAGACCGCCGGTGAGCGAGCCTGAAAAGTTCGGCGGCAGCGTGTCGTTGCGTTGCAGGGTCACCAGGTTCAGCGGGAAGAGCTGTCCAGCGATGGCCTCTTGCAAAGCCGGGTCCGCCTCGCTCGCGCGAAGGCCGCTGTCGAACAGCGTTTGCAGGTTGGAAGGGACATCGCGGTTGCCATTGTCAAAGCCGAGCGAGTCGAGCTCTGAGCCAAAATAGGTCAGACCGTTTTCAAAGGTGGTTTCGGTGTCGCCGCTGATCCCAGCGCTGATTTTGAGGAAGTCCTCGACCGGCACGGCCTTGGTGGTGAGGTTGATCACACCGCCGCCAAATTCGCCGGGATAGTTCGCCGAGTAGGTCTTTTGAACGAGCGAGGATGCCACCACACTGGTCGGGAAAATGTCGAGTGGAACGACGCGGCTGAGCGGTTCCGGGCTCGGCAAAGGCAGGCCGTTGAGCAGCGCCAGCGAATAGCGATCGCCCAGACCGCGCACAAACACGCGGCCATCGCCGACAACCGACAGGCCCGTCACCGAGCCCAGCGCGTCGGCGATGTCACCCGCGCCGGACTTGGCGATAGCCTCTTCGGAGAGGACGTTGAGAACCTGCGTAGAGTTGCGTTCGGGATTGCGCGAAACGCGGCCCGTCACGATGATGTTGCCGCCGCCCGGAACGGACACTTCGGGTTGTTCGGTGTCTTCGTCTTCCTGACCTGCGTCCACTTCCTGCGCGAGCGGGTCCGCTTCGTCGGCGGGCTGCGTCTCGGGTTGGGGCTCCTGCGTCGATTGAGCGTAGAGCGCCGTGGGAAGTGTGAGCGACGTGGTAAGAAGCAGCAGCCCTGCCAGGCGCGTGCCGGTCGACATAATGCTAGACCCCCTCATGAATAGGTCTTGGAATCTCACGAGCCATCAGGCTCGGTGCAAAAAAGGAAACGGGGACGCTGGCGTTACCCGCGCAGCGCCCCCCAATCCTGTGGAGCGCCTTAGGGCGTCGGAAGCGACGTGCAGGCGCCGTTGGCGCTGCCGAAGTCGACGATCGACGAGTTGCAGGTCCAGTCGCCGAAATTGTCCGCGAGACTATCGTCTTCCGCTCCGACAAAGCCGGTGTCGGTGAAGAAACTCGACCGCGCGGTCAGGTCAGCGCCGGCGAACGCGGTCACGCCGTTCTCGTTGGCGCCGTTGACGAAGGTATCGGTCAGCGAGAGCGTGAAGTTGAGGTCGCTGTTGGCGTCGAACAGAGCTAGCAGCGCGTCATCGGTGGCGCTGTCGTTGCCCGAGCCGCGAACCGGACGGGTCGCGTCGCAGTCACCGACGATGGAGTTGAGGCCGATGATGTTCGATTGCGTGCCCGCTTCATCAACGCGGAAGCACAAGCCGCCGCCATTGTCGTCCGCGTCAAGCACACCGTTGGTCAGGCCAAGAGCCGCCGTGCCGCGTGCGCGAACGATCTGCGAGGAGGCCGAAGAGCGCTGCACGAAGGTGAAGTTGTTCACCTGGAAGGACGTGGCGGGCTGGGCGTTGCCCGGCGTCGGCTGTTCATCGCCCGGCGAATCGAGCTCGATGAGGCTGTCACCGGTGTTGGAGCGCTGCGCCACAACCACGTTTTGCAGGTTCACACGGGCGCCCGAGTCGACGTCAAGCGAATCGTCCGAAGCGCCCACCACGGCAATGTTGCTGCCGTTAAACGTGCCGCCGAAGAATTCGAGGCCATCGTCCGAGCTGTTGAACGAGAAGACGTTGTTGATCGTCGTGCCCGAACCGATGCCGCCGGTGGTGAGCGATTGCAGTTCGTTGGCCTGCTGAAGCTCAAATCCGGAGAAACGGATCTGGTTGAACGTGAACGAGCCGGAGCTGTCGGTGTCGTCGCTGCCGCCGAACGGGGTCGGGGTGACGGTCCCTTCGAGCTGCATTTCGCACTGCGCGTTGGTGGTGAAGTCACCGGGCGTCGTGTTGAAGGTCAGATCCTGACAGTCAGCGACGCGGGCACGGCCGAGAAGAACAACGCCGCCCCACTGGGCCTGGCTGCTGTCGTTTGCGATGCCGAGCACGTTGTCGCGGCTGGTCCAGATGATCGGCGAGGTCGCGGTGCCGTCGGATTCCAGCGTGCTGCCGCGGTTGACGACGAAGAAGGATTCGGCCTGCGCGAACAGGATCACGCCCGGCTCAATCGTCAGGTCAGCGGTCGAAGCGCCGGCAATGGCGCCATCGGTGAAGCCGTCATCGGTGCCCACGTTCACGCGGCCGTTGATCTGGTACAGCAGACCTTCGACGAAGGGCAGGGTGTCATCGACGTTGAACACGCTGGGCAGGTCGCAGACGCGGTATTCGCCGGTCGGACCAGAGATGGTGCCCGAATCGGTCAGGCCGCCGGTCGAAGAAATCGTCGGGCAGCCCGCAGCCGGGGTCACCGCCGCCTGAGTCGGCGTGGGGGTCGGCGTCGGCGTTGGCGTGGGCGTCGGGTTGTTGATGATGATGTCACCCGAGGTACCCGGCGAGACGATTTCGTCAGCGCCACAACCTGCCAATGCGACAAGGCTGCAGCCCAGAATGAGAGTGCGTTGAATCTTTTTCACAGCGAGCGGTCCCCTAAAAACCGAGAATCAAAAGCGCGTTCGTTAACGGCGCAAATCCTCCGCTAGGGGTGCTGAATGACAGAAATTAGACAGGATGACAGTCGTGCGGCAAATTCGAAACAAAGTCTTCGCTGTGACTAATGTGACATTTTGATGAAACAGATTTCCCGATTCCGCTGAAATGTGACAGTCAGAAAATGCAATGAAAACAGTGACTGGATCGATTAAAGCGACCAAAAAATTACAATGTTACGGTTTTATTGCATTTCAAAGAAACCGCGTTCATAGTGTGTCGCACCGCATGAGGAGACACCAATGATGATCACCACCACAGCTTTCGCAGCGCTGCTTATGGCCAGCGCGCAGGCGCCGCAGACCGCCGCCGCTGAGCCCACACTCGAAACCGCCGCGCTTGCCTCGGATCACTTGGCCAAGGGGCAGGCTTTCACCGCGATTGATTCGCTGACGAAGCAGGTGGCCGCCGCGCCTGAAGATCCTGCTTTGCTGATCAATCTGGGCATTGCGCACGCTCAGGCGGGTGACGCGGATCAGGCGCGCGCCATGTTTGAACGCGCTTTAGTGAGCCCGCAGCCGGTCAAGCTTGAAACCGCTGATGGCGTGATCGATTCGCGCCGTCTCGCGCGCAAGGCCATGCGTATGCTTGAGCGCGGGGAATTCACCACGCAACTGACACGGCGCGACTGATACCAGACTGCGCCATCGCGGCGCGTGCGAAGCCAGATAAGAGCCCTCGGGTCGCATGGACGCCGACCAACGCAGCCGCGCTAGAGCTGCGGGGTCGCTCCTGAAATGAAGGGTTTACGGGCGGGGCGCTGAAAGGCGCTCCGCTTTCTTTTTGCGCGGTGTCAGCTTGAAAGCACATTGACGTTGCGAAAACGAGGCTGTCACCTCCTTGTCATTTAGACTAGACAAAGGGCCAGACATCGAAAGGGCACAGTAATGATGCAAGCGCGCGCCCCGCACCCCTTGAAGGGGATGGCGATGGCTTTGGTGTTAGGGGCCGGTGTTTCACTGGCCGCTGCCCCTGCGCGCGCGGATGTCATGGAAGTGGGCCCGGACAGCGCGGTGTGGATCGCCGGCGATCTGGCGGGTGTTATCATTTACGGCGACGCCGCGCAGGGACCGGGCGAAGCCAAAGGCGAGGGCGCATCCATTGACCTGAACGCCATCATCGTGCCCGACGGCATTGTCGCCAATGTCGCGCAGCAGGCCGCCGGTGTCCCCAGCGCCTACACCGCCAAAATCGCGGAACTCAGCCGCCGTTTCGACCTCAGCCCCAGCCTTCTCGAGGCGCTGGTCTGGCAGGAAAGCCGCTGGCGCGAGGGCGCGGTCAGCCACGCAGGCGCGCGCGGACTGGCGCAATTGATGCCGGGCACCGCGCGGTATCTGGGCGTCGACCCGGATGATCCGATGGACAATCTGGAGGGCGGGGCGCGCTATTTGCGCGAACAGCTTGACCGTTTCGATGGCGATCTGGAAAAAGCGCTCGCCGCTTACAACGCAGGGCCCGGACGCGTCATCCGCGCAGGGGGCGTTCCCAATATTCGCGAGACCAAAGCTTACGTGGCGGCCATCATGGGGCGTCTCGCCAATCATTCACGCGTGCCAGAATTGCCCTAGAGGCGAACACAGCGGCACAGATACAGTTACCTTTGATATGGACATTGCAATGACATCGCTTTTTCGCACACCGGCCCGCTGGCTGGTTCTTCTGGCCACTTTGATCACGCCGGGAGCGGCTTTCGCGCAGACCAATACGGGCGGCGGCGGCAATCCGCTGGTCGATGCGCTTGTTTGGATGCAGCAAATCCTGCTCGGCCCCATCGCGACCAGCCTTGCGGTGATGGCGATTGCCGGGGTCGGCTTCATGATGCTGACAGGACGGATGAACTGGCGCTATGGCGGCACGGTTATCGTGGGCGTGTTCATCATCTTTGGCGCGCCGCGCCTTGTTAATTCGATCGCGGCGTTCTGATCGACCATGACCGAGCTTTCCCGCCAACCCATCTATCGCAGCCTTTCGCGCCCGCAGATGTTTGCCGGGGTGACCATGAATTTCTTTGTCATCAACGCGTGTTTGTCGATGATCGCCTGGCTCGTGCTCGACAGCCTCTGGGTCATTCCGGTGCCGATCATCTTGCACGTCATCGGCTATTTCGCCTGCCTGCGCGAACCGCGCGTGTTTGACCTTTGGATCACAAAGGTCTCAAAATGCCCGCGCGTGCCCAATTTCCGGCGCTGGGGCGGCAACAGTTACGCGCCCTAGGCGGGCGAAAAGGAACCGGCCTCTTAAGGAGGGGCTTTGACTATGGCCAAATGGATCGGACCGGCAAGCTGGAGCGCCAAGGAAGCGCTGGTCGGCGATCGGCTGCCCTACGAACGGCTGATCGATGAAAGCACGGTGCTGCTGCGCGATGGTTCGGTGATGAGCGCGATCCAGGTGCCCGGCCTCTTGTTCGAGACCGAAGCGACCGACGCGCTCAACGCTCACGCCGCGACGCGCGAGGTGATGCTGCGTTCGACGCTGGATGCGCGCTTTGTGCTGTACCATCACGTCATCCGACGCCGAGTGGAAGTGGAGCTGGACGCAGAATTTCCCGATCCACTCAGCCGCCATATCGACGCGCGCTGGAAACAGCGGCTGGCGGGCGGATCGCTGTTCATCAACGACCAGTTCGTGACGCTGATCCGCCGCCCCGCGCGCGGCAAGACGGGCCTGCCGGAGCGCCTGTCAAAATTCTTCTCGCGTCAGGGCAAGGACGAACTCGAAGCCGATCCCAAGGATATCCGCAGCCTCAAGGCCGCCGTCACCGGGCTGACCGCTTCGCTGTCGGCTTACGGCGCGGCGGTGTTGGGCGATTACGCTTCGCCCACCAGCGCAGGCGGCACGAATTCGGAAATGCTGGAGCTGCTTTCCGCGCTCTACAACGGCGAAATGCGCCCGGTGCGCCGTCCTTCGCCGGAGACCGATATCGGCCACATGCTGCCCTATCGCCGCGCAAGCTTTGGCTTGGATGCGATGGAGATCAAGGGGTCGGGCCAGCCCGATTTCGCGACGATCCTGGGGCTCAAAGACTATCCCGAGGCGACCTCACCCGGCCTGCTCGATGGGCTGCTGCGCCTGCCTTACGAAATGGTCGTCACTGAAAGTTACGCGCCCAACGAACGCACCACCGCGCGCGAGCGCATCGATCTGGCGCTGCGTCGGTCGCGGTCCGTTGATGAAGAGGCGGCCGCGGAACGCGCCGATATGATGGCCGCGCGCGATGCGCTGGGGAACGGCAATGTCGGATTTGGCGACCACCACATGACGGTGCTGGTGCGCGAACGCTCGCTTGACCGACTGGACGATGCGACGGCGGCTTGCGCGGCGGCGCTGGCCGATACGGGCGCGATTGCGGTGCGCGAAGACACCAATCTGGAGCCCTCGTTCTGGGCGCAATTTCCCGGCAACGAAGACTACATCGTGCGCCGCGCGCTGATCTCCAGCGCGAATATGGCGAGCTTTGGCAGCTTTCACGGCTTTGCTTTGGGAAGCGCAGGCGGCAATCACTGGGGCGACGCGGTGACTCTGCTGGAGACGACGAGCGCGACCCCGTTCTTCTTCAACTTCCACAATGGCGATCTGGGCAATTTCTCGGTCATCGGCCCGTCGGGTTCGGGCAAGACCGTAGTGATGAACTTCCTCGCCGCGCAGGCGCAGAAATTCAGCCCCCGCACGATCCTGTTCGACAAGGATCGCGGCGCGGAGCTGTTCATTCGCGGCATTGGCGGACGATACGACCGGATCAATCCGGGCGAGCCGACCGGGTTCAACCCGCTGTCTTTGCCCGATACGCCCGCGAACAAAGCGTTCCTGCGAGACTGGTTCGGGGTTCTGCTGGAAGCGGACGGACCCGAGGAATACGCGTGTATCAGCGCGGCGGTCGATGCGACCTTCGAGAACGATCCGAAGCTGCGGCGGCTGCGCCACTTCAAGGAATTGCTCGCGGGCACACGGCGCCCGGAACCCGGCGATCTGGCGGATCGTTTGGGCGCGTGGATCAGCAACGCGGGCGGCGATGGGGGCGAACACGCCTGGCTGTTCGATAACGAGGTCGACCAGCTCGATCTGGATGCGCGCGTTCTGGGCTTCGACATGACGCAGCTGCTCGAAAACCCGCGCCTGCGCACACCGACGATGATGTATCTGTTCCACCGCATTGATGAGCGGTTGGACGGCAAACCGACCATGATCCTGATCGATGAGGGCTGGAAGGCGCTCGACGATGAGATCTTCGCCGCGCGCATTCGCGATTGGCTCAAAACGCTGCGCAAACGCAACGCGCTCGTCGGCTTTGCCACGCAATCCGCGCGCGACGCTTTGGAAAGCCGGATTTCCACCGCGCTCGTCGAACAGACCGCGACCATGGTGTTCATGCCCAATTCGCGCGCTCGCCCAGAGGATTATTGCGATGGATTTGGCCTGACCGAACACGAACTGGCGCTGATCCGCAGCTTGCCTGCGCACAGCCGCTGTTTCCTCGTGCGCCAGCCTGACGCGAGCGTCGTCGTGCGCCTTGATCTGTCGGGCGCGCCCGAAGTTCTCACCGTGCTGTCAGGCCGGGAGGCGTCGGTGCGCCGCTTGGATCTGCTGCGCGAAGCGGTCGGCGATGATCCCAGTCAGTGGTTCCCCGCGCTCACCAACACGCCGTGGCCCGATGGCGGAGCTGCGGGAACGGGGCTGGGCGGGCTCGACGATAGCGGCCAGAGCGTCTGGCAGGCGGCCGAATAATGGCGACGAGCTGCGATCTTGCCGCTCAGGAAGTGGGCGCGGGCGTCACCGCCGCACTGACGGCGGTCGATTGCATCGCCAGCGAAGTGAGCGAGCAGGCCTTCATGCGCCTGTCCGAAGGGCCGATGGGCACGATCCTGCCGATCCTGCTGACGTTCTTTGTCGCGTTTTTCGGCATCAGCCTCATGCTGGGCCGCTCCAACCTGTCGATCAAGGCGCTCGCGCCGCGGATTGTGACGATTGGTCTGGTGGTCACCTTTGCCACCAGTTTCGCAGCGTTTTCAGCGGTGTTTTACAACCTGTTCGTCTTCACGCCGGACTGGCTGGCAGGGGTTCTCACCAGCAGCCAAGGGTCCGCTACGGTCACCTTCGCGCAAAAGCTCGACGTGGTCTTTATCGCGGTTCAGGAAGCCTCGATCGGGCAAAGCGATATCAACGTCTTTTCGCCGCCCGGCATGATGTGGCTGGGCGCGTTGCTCCTGCTGCTCGGCACGGTCGGGCTGTTGGTGACCGCGCGTATTGGTTTGGCGCTGCTGCTGGCGGTGGGACCGATTTTCGTCGTGATGGCGCTATTCACGCAGACGCGCGGGCTCTTTACGGGCTGGCTCAAAGGCTTGCTGATGCTCTCGCTCACCCCGTTTTTCGCGGTCGTGGGCGGATCGATCATGCTGGAGATGGCGGTGCCGATTCTGGCTGCTTTGGTCGCGACACCCGGCGAAATCAACCAACAGGCCGCGATGGCGTTTTTCGTCGTCGGCTTCGTCCATTGTATGCTGATGCTGATGGCGCTGATCACCTCGGCGGTGATGGTGAGCAAGTGGCAGGTGTTTGGCCTGACCCAAAGCTCCCAAGACCGTGCATCGGGCGCAGACGCGCCGCTCGTGGCTCAACCTATTGCGCACAACCCCTCCGTCGCGAGCCGCGCCGCGCAGGTGACGCCGCCCGCGCCCGCCGCCGCCGCGCGCCGCACCGATGTCGCCCCCGCCGCCGCCATGGCCGCGAACGACACGGGCCCCGCCTCCACTTCGGTGCGCGAAACCCGCGTCTACGCATCGACAAGCCGGGGCGGAGCGACCGCACCCACCGGCCCCGCCGCATCGCGCACGCGCGGGATCGGCAACCGCTTCAAGAGCGCGCGCACCGACCAATCGCCTTCGGCCCGCGCCAAACCTTCCACGGAGACACGCTGATGACCCGCGCAGCCCATTTGCTGCCCTTTGCCCCGCTCGCGCTGATGGCGGCTCCCGCTATCGCACAAGACACCGGCCCGGGCGACGCGCCCGCAGTGGAGGAGCAGTCCAGCGATCCGCGCATCCAGACCCGCGTCTACGACGCGGCGCGCGTCTACACCATTCGCGGCAAGGTCAAGGTCCAGACGACGGTCAAATTCGCCGAAGACGAAGCGATCCAGAACGTCGCCATCGGCGATAGCAGCGCGTGGCAAGTCCAGCCCAACAAGGGGCAATCGCTGCTCTTCGTCAAACCGCTTGCGCCAAGCGCGGTGACCAATCTCACGGTCGTAACCAGCAAGCGAACCTATCTGTTCGACCTGATCGCTTCGCCCAAAAACGCGCCGCTTTACGTGATGCAATTCCGCCATCCCGAGCTTGAGAAAGCCAAGGAAGAGGCGCGCCTCGCCGCGATCGAAGCCGCAGAGCAGGAAAAGGCCAACGCGGTCGAGCTTGCGGCGGCGAACGACCCATATGCCGTGGCTGATCCCGCCGCGCTCAATTTCGAATGGGCGGGCGCTGGCGAGGGCGAATTGCTGCCCGCGCGCGCTTACGATGATGGCGAAGCGCTGTTCCTCACCTGGCCTGCGGGCACCGCGATCCCGGCGATCTTGATGCTTAACGAAGAGGGCGAAGAGGGCCCGCTCAATTTCACAGTGCGCGGCGACACGGTGGTGATCGCATCGGCGCCGGATCAGATTATCCTGCGCTCGGGCGGGGAGACCGCGACGCTCACCAACACCGGGCCGACCATCATCAAGCCGCGTCAGGCCAACCGCAATTAGGCATGATCGCGAAAGAGAAACGAAAATGCGCTTTTATCCGAGTTGTGATACGGTCACACAAACCAGAGCGGAGGTGAACTAATGCGTCTTGCCATGCGTCTCCCGCCCAAAGGTGGGCAAAACTCAGCCTCGAATGCAGGCGATCCGCGCGAAGGCGAATCCGCCGAGGTCATCGACCTTGCCAGCCGCAGCGCGTTTCCCGCCGTTACGGAGCGAAAGTCCAAGGGCGACGGGCTTGGCCTTGCCGCCGGTGTCGCGATCATCTTTGGCCTTGGCGCGGTCACGTGGTGGAGCATGAACGCAGCGCAAGTCGAAGAAGCGGCGCCTATCGGCAATCCGCAAGTCGCCCCACCGCAAGCCGCCGTGCCCGCACCGGCGCCCGCGCGCGTCCAACCCGCAGCGCCCGCGCCTAGGCGCCCCGATCCTGCGCCCGCTCCAATTCTCGCGCGCTCGCCCGACAGCCAGCCCGGCACGAACGCCAATCCCTACGCCAGCCCGACCATGGTGTACGACGCCAGCGCCGCCGCTGGTCCGGCGGTGGCCGCGCCGCCGGTCGCCGGAGCCGCGCCCGGAGCAGGCGGGGCGCAATCCGCCTTCACCGCCGGGTCCGCGCAAGCCTTTTCCAGCGCTATTGGCGGCGTGGGCGGAGCGCCTGCGCAAGCGACCGAGATGACCAACCCGTCGACCACCGTCACGCAAGGCACGCTGATCCCGGCGATCCTGGAGACCGCGATCAACACCGATGTACCGGGCTACGTCCGCGCCGTGGTCAGCCAGGATGTGCGCAGTTTCGACGGCACCAAAGTGCTCGTCCCGCGTTCCTCGCGCTTGATCGGTCAGTACCAATCGGGCGTTCAGCAAGGTCAGAAACGCGCCTACGTCATCTGGACGCGGCTGATCCGGCCCGATGGCGCGTCGGTCAACCTCGCCTCGCCCGCTGTCGCGTTTGACGGGACAACGGGGTTGGAAGGCAAGGTCAACAGCCACTTCTTCAAGCGGTTTGGCTCGGCGATGTTGCTGTCAGTGATCGGCGGTCTTGGCGCGGTGGCGTCTGGCGGCACCTCGGTGTTTCTGGGCGGCGCGCAGACGGCGGTGCCTGACGCCGATATCAGCCCCACGATCCGCGTGAAAATGGGCGAACCGATCCGCGTTTTCACTTCGCGCGATCTCGATTTCAGCACGGTTGCCAACTGACCGGCTGAGCCGGCTCCGCGATCATGACCGCTGACGTTCATCCTTTTGCGCCGCCCGAAGGCGTCCCGATTGATAGAGCGGGCGATGAGCCCAGCAGCCTTGAGCGGTTGGCGGAACGCAGCGTCTATCTGGACGCCTATCTTGCGCCGTTCAAACGCTGGCTCGACCGCGACACCGTGACTGAGATCATGGTCAACCGCCCCGGCGAAGTCTGGGTGGAGGACGCAGCGGAAGGCGGCGGCTTTCGCAAGATCGACACGCCCGAGATTGATGACCGGTTGGTCCAGCGACTCGCCGAACAAGTCGCTCGGGTCAGCCATCAGGGCATCAACCGCGAACACCCACTCTTGGGAGCGACCTTGCCCGACGGTGCGCGCATTCAGTTTTGCGGACCGCCCGCCAGCCGCAAACACTGGATCATGGCCATCCGCCGCCACCGTCGTCTTGACTTGCCGCTCGACGCCTATGACACTGGCCCGCTCGCGGGCGAAGCGTCGGTCGATATGCCAGACCCGCAGGCGGAGCCGATCGACTATCTACGCGCAGCCATTCGCGAGCGTCGCACGATCCTGATCTCAGGCGGCACCAGCACGGGTAAGACCACGTTCCTCAACGCCATGCTGGGCGAAATCCCCTCGCAAGAGCGCGTTGTGCTGGTTGAAGACACGCCGGAGCTTAAATTTCCGGGTGAAAATTGCGTCGGCCTCGTCGCGGTAAAAGGCGAGTTGGGCGAGGCGAAAGTCACTGCCAACGAATTGCTGCAAGCCGCCTTGCGCCTGAGGCCTGATCGCATTGTGCTGGGCGAATTGCGCGGCGCGGAGAGCGTATCCTTTTTGCGCGCGATCAACACCGGCCATCCCGGCAGCTTCTCCACCATCCACGCCAATTCCTTGCGCGGCGCGCTTGAGCAATTGTCGCTGATGGTGATGCAAACCGGAATCGGCCTTACTCGCTCGGACACGATATCCTACGCCGCCAGCGTGATCGATGTGATCGTACAACTGGGCCGCGACGCTAATGGCAAGCGCGGCATCACCCAGATCGCCGAGGCGCGCTCGCTGGTCTGAACCGCGCGTATGAGGCGGCCAGCGTCACGGCAAATTGACATTTGTGTGACAAGACCCACGTCGTGATTTACTTGAGAGCGCTAGCGTGAGCAAAGCGCGCGTCAGAACAGCATTTGGCCAGAGGAAACAGGCGAGGCGATGGGCAGCGCTCCGATTATTCAGGACAACTCCGATAAAGCCGCCGCCGCCGCGAGCGGTTCGGCGAGCGCATCGGGGGCTGAGGGCGGAAATTACTTCAACCGCGAATTGTCGTGGTTGTCGTTTAACGAACGCGTCCTGGCGGAAGCGGAAAACACCGCCTATCCGCTGCTGGAACGGCTGCGGTTTCTCTCGATTTCAGGCAGCAATCTTGACGAGTTTATGATGATCCGTGTCGCCGGCCTTGTCGGGCAGGCGCAGCGCGGGATCGAAAAGGTTGCGATTGACGGACGCACGCCCAGCCAACAGCTCACCGCGATCCGCGCGAAACTGGCTGAGCTTTCCGAGCGCCAGCAGGACATCTGGCGCGGCCTCCGCCTCGCGCTGGCGGACAGCGATATCCACATCGCGGATGAACAACGCATCAAAGCCGAAGCGCATGACTGGCTTGAGAACTACTTCCTGCAAGAGATCGTGCCCGTCATCACGCCTCAGGCGCTTGATCCGGCGCACCCTTTCCCCTTCGTCCAGAACGAAGGGATGGGGTTGTTGTTCAATCTGACGCGCGATGCGGACAAGCAAGAGCTGATCGAGATGATCCTGATCCCGACCGCCCTGCCGCGCTTTGTCCGGGTGCCCGGCGATGTCGCAGGAACGGATGGCGGCGAGGCCATCTACATCTCGATCGCCAGCCTGATCCAGCGCTACGCCAAGCGGCTGTTTCCCGGCTTTACCATCGAAGGCGACGGGCTGTTCCGCGTGCTGCGCGACAGCGATATCGAGATCGAGGAAGAGGCCGAAGACCTCGTGCGCACCTTCCGCAGCGCGATCCAGCGCCGCCGCCGGGGGCAGGTGATCCAGCTTGAACTTGAAGACGATTTCGACCCCCAGGCCGAGGCTATGCTGCTCGACCAGTTGGGCGTGCACGAAGCCGCCGTGATCAAAACCGACGGAATGATCGGCATCGATGGGCTCGCGGAAATCGTTTCCGAAGATCGCCCCGATCTCAAATTCGACGCCTATTCGCCGCGTTACCCCGAGCGCGTGCGCGAACACGATGGCGATGTTTTCTCCGCGATCCGCGAGAAGGACATCGTTATCCAGCACCCCTACGAAAGCTTCGAAGTGGTGGTCGATTTCATCCGTCAGGCCGCCAACGACCCCGACGTGGTGGCGATCAAGCAGACGCTCTACCGCGCGGGCTCGCAATCGGCGGTCATCAACGCGCTGATCGAAGCGGCGGAAAACGGCATTTCGGTCACCGCCGTGGTGGAGTTGAAAGCGCGCTTTGACGAAGAGCAAAACCTCAAATGGGCGACCAAGCTGGAGCGCGTCGGGGTTCAGGTGATCTACGGCTTCACCGATTGGAAAACCCACGCCAAGGTCGCGATGGTGGTGCGGCGCGAGGGCAATTCGTTCCGCACCTATTGCCATTTTGGCACAGGCAATTACCACCCGATCACCGCCAAGATCTACACCGATATGAGCTTCTTCACCGCGGACCCCAAATTAGGGCGCGACGCGGCGCGGATGATGAATTTCGTGACGGGTTATGTGGAGCCAAAAGACCTCGAACTCATCAGCATCGCGCCGCTGGACCTGCGCGAAGAGCTCTACCAGCGGATCGACACCGAGATCGCCAACGCGCGCAAAGGACGCCCGGCGGCGATCTGGCTCAAATGCAACCAGGTGACCGATCAGGGCGTCATTGACCGCTTGTATGACGCGAGCAACGCCGGAGTGCAGATCGATATCTTGTGCCGTGGCATCTGTTGCCTGAGACCGGGCGTGCCGGGCCTGTCGGAAAACATTCGCGTGAAATCGATCATCGGGCGTTTTCTTGAACACAGCCGGATCTACGCCTTTGCCAACGGGAACCCGATGCCGTCGCCGCAAGCCGCGGTGTTTATCTCGTCAGCGGACCTGATGGGGCGCAATCTGGATCGCCGGGTTGAAAGCCTCATCCCGATCCTCAATCGCACGGTCCACGATCAGGTCTTGCAGCAAGTGCTGCTGGCCAACATGCTCGACACCGAACAAAGCTGGTGGTTGGGCGATGACGGCGCCTATTCGCGCGTCGATGGAGGCGATAAGCCCTTCAATTGCCATCGCTATTTCATGACCAACCCATCGCTTTCAGGGCGCGGGGGCGCGTTGGAAGCGGGCGGGGTGCCTAAATTGTCGCTGCGCAAGGGGCGCAGCGGTTGAGGCTTCATGGCGCACAAGAAGCATAAAAAGACAGCGGACGTGGTTCAACAAACGGGCATCATGAGTTTCAAGAAACGGCGTAGCGACCGCGACGGCGCGTTTTCCGGCAACACGGCGAGCCGGGCGATCATCGATATCGGATCGAACACCGTGCGCATGGTCGTCTATGGCGGCACGATGCGCGCGCCCACGGTGTTGCTCAACGAAAAGGTCACGGCAAAGCTGGGCCGCGATATCGCCAAAGACGGCACGCTGGCGGAGGAAGCGCTTGAGATCGCCCGGCGCGGTCTCGCCCGTTTTGTCTTGTTGCTTGAGGATCTGGGCGTCCAAGACGTCGAAACCGTCGCCACCGCTGCGGTGCGCGAGGCGAGCAATGGCCCGGCCTTCGTCGCGGAGCTCGAAGAGATGGGGTTGGCCCCGCGCATTCTAAGCGGCGAGGAGGAGGGCACGCTGAGCGCGCATGGCGTCGCTGGAGCGTTTCCGGGGACTGAAGGCATTGTCGCCGATCTTGGCGGGGGCAGCCTTGAGCTCGTGAATCTGGCCGGCGGATCGGTCGAAGACCCGATCTCACTGCCGCTCGGCGCGCTGCGCCTGCCCGACTACCGCGACAAGGCCAAAGGGTCCGGCAAAGCCATGCGGGAGGCCCTGGAAAAAGACCTCTCCAAGGGCAGCAAAAAACGCCCCAAGAACGCGGCGCTCTATCTGGTGGGCGGAACATGGCGCGCGATGTCGGTCTTCGCCATGCAGGAAGAGGGGCACCCACTCAGCGATCCGCATGGGTTCGAGCTCGACGCCAGCCAAGCCCGCGCCATCGCCAAGGAGCTGGCCGAGGAAACGCCCGAAAGCCTCAAAACCCGAAAGCGGATCTCCTCGATGCGTGCGGAGCGGTTGCCGGATGCCGCGATCCTGTTGCAGGCCCTCATTAACACCTTGCAGCCCGAGCGGATCGTGTTTTCCTCGTGGGGCCTTCGCGAAGGGTTGCTGTTCGATCGGCTTGCCCCCGAGGCGCAGGCGCAAGATCCCCTGCTGGCCGGGATTTCGACCTTTGCCAGCCAGCGCGGCACACCACCGACATTGGCGGCGCGCATGGCCAGCTGGACGCTCGACGCCGCGCCCGCGCGCGAGCATGGCAGCGAGCGGCTGCGCCTGGCGGCCACCATGCTCTCGCTCGCCTCAATGCAGATCGAGCCTAACATTCGCTTGCCCCAAGCGATCGACTGGGCGCTGCAAAAGCGCTGGATCGCGATTGACGGGATGAGCCGGGCGATGCTGGCGGCGGCCATCGCGGCGAATGGCAACGCGCTCGACCTTGACGCGCGGGTGCGCGCGCTAGCGAGTGAGGAGGCTTTGAACGAGGCGATCAATTGGGGACTGGCGCTGCGTCTGGCTCGGCGTCTGGGCGCCAATTCGCGCCGCTCGCTCGATATGAGCCGCCTTGTGCTGGAGGACGACGCGCTCGTGCTGCGCCTCGCCACCAGCCACGCGGCGCTCGCGACCGGGCCGGTGGACAAGGACATGAAGCTGCTGTCAGGCCGCCTTGGTCTTATTCCGCGCGTCGATATCGTTGAGGACGCGGATCTGCGCAGCGGCGAGGGTTAGGCCTTCTTTTCCTTGCCCGAAAACGGCGAGAAATCGGTTTCGGTGTCGAACAGATCGACTCCTTCCGCCTTTTTGAGCCAGCCCACCACAGCGTAAGTCACCGGCGTTAGCGCGGCTTCCCAGACGACTTTCAACAGCCAGTTCGTGATCATCACCGTAATGACCGCCTCGGTCGTCCAGATCCCGTAAAAGGCGATGGGGTAGAAAATCAGGCTGTCGACGCCTTGTCCGACCACGGTCGAGCCAATCGTGCGCGTCCATAAGGCGCGGCCCCTGGTCCAGACCTTCATCTTTGCCATCACATAGGAATTAACGAATTCCCCTGCCCAGAACGCGACTATCGAAGCGACGACAATGCGCCATGTGCTGCCAAAGACGCTTTCATAGGTCTGCTGGCAGATCGCGCCTGTGGGCCCGTCCGGGTCGATGGTGGAGGTGAGCGGTCCGTCGCCGTCAAAGCCGCTCGCCGCGCAAGCCCACCCGTCAAAAGCGGGTAGGCTGACGACAATAAGGCTCATGAACGCGAGAAAAATCATCGCCGCAAACCCGGTCCAGATCACGCGGCGCGCGCGGGCAAATCCGTAAATCTCGGTCAGAACGTCGCCGATGACGTAGCCGAGTGGGAAGAACAGGATTCCCGCGCCGTAGATGAAAACGCCGTCGGGGGCGGGCCACAGGCCGCTGGGCCACCAGCTCACCTCGACAAAGGTCAGCTTGGCCGCGCCGATGACGTTCGACAGCAGCAGGATCGCGACAAACGCTGCCATGACGAAATCGTAGAACCGAAAGGTAACCGGCGCGGTGGCGGTTGCGACGATCCTATCGGTGGGATCGGTGTCGAATTCGGTGGGCAGAGCGTCGTTTTCCATGGCGCACGGGCCCTAGCGCGATTCCCATTGGCGCGAAAGCACGCTAAGAGCTGAGGCGGCACGCGCCCTTAGCTCATCTGGATAGAGCGCGAGACTTCTAATCTTGAGGCAGCAGGTTCGAGTCCTGCAGGGCGCGCCAATTTTCTTCTTTCTCCGGTCCGTGTCTAAAGGGGGCTGACGGGATCGGGCTTGTGCGCTCTTTCATGTCCAATGCGCCTTTGCGCGCACGGCTTGTCTCACCTCCAGCACATTTCATGCAGTTTGAAAGCTCTGGCGCGGGTTTGAGTCCGGTTTCGTTCATGTGCGATGACAAATGTAGTCAACGCTTACGCAACAGGAGAACTGACTATGCGCACACTGATTGTCTCGCTTGCCGCTCTCACTTTTCTGGCCGCTCCCGCTCTTGCCGGGGGCAAGCATCCGGTCATCATCGTCGACGGCGATCGCGGCGCGCCGCGGATCTCGCCCAACAACGACACCAACCCGTGGTGGATCGATTACAAGACCGATATCAGCGAGGCAAAGCGCGAATTGCGCAGCGATCTGCGCCGCGCCACCGATTACGAAGATGAGGTCGACGCGCGCGAGGAATATCGCCGCGAGATCGCCGATGCGCGTTACGATTATCGCAAGGAAATGGCTGAGCGCGGCTATCGCGTGGTCAGTTTCGAGCGCAATCGTCGCCGCTATGTGGGGCGGTAAGAGCGCGAGAGGCTAGGCCGGTTTTGCCAATCAGGCGACCGGCCAACCGCCTTGCCTCCACCAGCTTGCGTGCGAGGGCGGTCTTTTCGGGCAGCTTGGGAATATCGGTGCCGAAGTCCGCCGGGTGGAAGCCGAAGCGGCGGTGGTAGACGTTGAGCTTGTGCGTTGAATAGACGCCGTCGATGATAAAGACGTAATCCTCATCCAATAGTCGCAGCAGCTTCGGGTTCGCCCCCGCGCGGAACAGGCTGAAATGCGCGCCGCCGTAGTAATTGTGGTAGCGTGTCAGCTCGGAAAACCGCGAATTGTGATTTGATGTCAGGAATTTGGCGACCGTATCCGTGCTGTCCCAGCAGTCCCGGATGATGTCCCAGTCGTCCGGAATATCGCCGTGCTCGATCATGGTCATGAGCCGATCATAATGAACCCGGTCAAAGACGCAGTCATCTTCGAGTATAATGTAATCGCGGCCTGGTTCGTCCGCCATGCGCTGGTGGATCTGGTAGTGTGAGAGATAGACGCCGAAATAGGCGATGGCACGCTGTTCCTGCCGTTTATCGCGGGCGAGCCGCTTGTAGACCGCGCTGGCTCGCTTGAAGAAACTGTAAAATTCGCCCTCTGGTTTGACGAGACTTTCGATTGACGGCCGCACGGCGGGGAAGCGCTCAAAACCGACTTGCGCTGCGGTCAGCTGGCTTTCCATGAAGGCCCGCCGATCGGTCCGGCTATCAAGGTTGATGTAGAAGATCCTCGCCGGAACAGCGGCCATTTTTCCCTCCCATCCTTGCGTGGCGAAACGCTTTAGCCGCGCGCGACGGTTTCCAGCAACTCCGCGGTGATCGGGTATCCGGCGTCTTTCATGATCGTCAGCATGGGCTGGCCGCTGCTGGTATCGACTTTGGGGACGATGGTCTTGACCGGGATCGCTTCGGCCTGCGCGCGCGCTTCTTGGAAGGAGGCGAACAAGGCGAGACGTTCCAGATTGCGGCGGGTAGGGAAGATCAGCTTGATGGCGCCTTGCTCGGCCATGTCGAGCGCCCCATGCGCGCTGACCCAGAACAGCTTGGTGTTTTCCGAATGGTCAATCGAGACATCGACCGCGCCGGTGCCAAGATCAGCGAGGTAAAAGCGCGTGTCGTAAACCCGGCTCAGCTTTTCGTTCTGGGGGAACCATCGGGCGAACGGCGTGATCTGCGCAAGGTCCAGTTCCCATCCGAACGCGTCAAGCACCGGGGCGAGAGCCTTTTTCTTTTCGAGCAAAGCGCGCGCATCGCTGGCCGTCTGCGCGGAGATATCGCCTGTCAGCCCCAGCGCGAGGCCCGTTTCTTCGAGCGTTTCGCGGATGGCTGCGATCTGGTGCGCAGCCTCGTCGGGCGCGATTCCGTGCGCGGGCGCGACGCTTTCCCCCAGTTCAAAGTCCGCCGGGTCCACCCGGCCGCCGGGAAAGACCGCCATGCCGCCGGCAAAGGTCATATTGCGCGAACGCACTGTCATCAGCACTTGCGGCGCGCCGCCATCCGGGCAGGCGCGGTAAATGATGATGGTGGCGGCGGGGATCCCCTCAGGGGCTTGTGTCCCCTCAGGAGCAGATGTCCCCTTGGGGGACGGGCTGGCGGAGGAATCACTCATAAATGTCTGATGGAGCGGCAAAGCCTTCTTGCCAAGCTCTCAGAGCGACCTGCGGTTTCTTTGTCGTGTGTTGAATGTGTCGGTCGGCTTTACACAGGCGAAAAAGTTACCATCGCAGTAATCCTCTAACCCTTTGAAAACGCCTGTGCCAAACAGTTTGGCACAGGCGGTGCATTCCAAGGGGCAGACCCAGTGGTCTTCAAAACGAGGTGAGATCTTCCTGGTCTCTGGTCTTACCTCCCCGTGCTAAGAAAAAAGCGCTCTGGGTTTGGTCACCCAGAGCGCTTTTTTGTTTCTTCCTCGGTGCTGTTCCCTCCGCCGAATCTTCGGCTGCGGGGCACTTGCGGGCGGCCGGTCGCCCTTGCGAAATCTTTGATTTCGATAGGAGTGACTTTAGCAGCGCTCGAAGATGTAAGGCTTCAAGCCATAAGGCCATTGGCCGCAGGCCTTAGGCCTCGGCTTGCGCGACGCCGTTATCGTCCATCAATTGTTTGAGCTCGCCCGCTTCAAACATTTCCATCATGATGTCGCTGCCGCCGACAAACTCGCCTTTGACGTAGAGTTGGGGGATGGTGGGCCAGTCGCTGAAGCTCTTGATCCCCTGACGGATTTCCATGTCCTGCAGCACGTCGACGCTTTCATAGCCGACGCCGACATGGTCGAGGATCGCGACCGCGCGGCTTGAAAAACCGCATTGCGGGAAGAGCGGGGTGCCCTTCATGAACAGGACGACGTCGTTGTCGCCGACCAGAGTGGAGATGCGCTCGTTGATATCAGCCATGTGTCCGGGCCTTTGCATATGTGAACAAGAGGGCGAGGGACGCGCCCTCGCTGTGCGTCTTACTTGGGCACCACCGTGGTGACTTGCAAGGCGTGCAGTTCTCCGCCCATTTTCGCGCCGAACGCGGCGTAGACCATCTTGTGTTGCGCGACGCGGGTTTTGCCTGCGAATTGCGGAGCGGTGACGCGCGCGGCCCAGTGGTCATCGTCGCCAGCGAGGTCGGTCAGTTCGACCACCGCGCCGGGCAATTCCGCTTCGATTGCGGCTATGATGTCTTCGCCCTTCATCGGCATGGCAGGTCTCCGCGCGTTGGAGTGACTATTCGGACGACAGCTGCTTTTGCGCTTCGAGAGCCATCTCTTCCAGCTTGGCGCGGATTTCGGCTTCGGTGACGTTGGTTTCAGCCGCCGTCAAGTCGCCTAAAAGCTTGCGAATGACGTCTTCGTCGCCCGCTTCTTCGAAGTCGGCCTGCACGACCGATTTCTTGTAGGCATCGGTCTCCTCGGGCGTCAGGTTCATGACCCCGGCGGCCCACTCCCCCAAAAGGCGGTTGCGACGCGCCGCCACCTTGAAGGCGGTTTCTTCGTCCATGGCGTATTTGGCTTCTTCGCCGCGCTGGCGGTCTTTGAAATCGGTCATGAGAGGCTCCGAGAAAGTGTTGGCTTTGAAATAGGGCGGGGCACCGTCAGCGGCAAGGCTGCGGGGCCCTCGCACAGGACAATTAATCCATCGTCACGACAAGCTTGCCCACCGCCTCGCGATTTTCCAGCTTGGCGATGGCTTCGCCCGCGCGTTCGAGCGGGAAGGTTTCGGAGACCAGCGGGTCGATCTTGCCGTCCTGCATCAGTTGGAAGAGTTCTTGCACCTGGGCCACGAATTTGGCCGGTTCGCGCGCGGTAAAGGCGCCCCAGAAGACGCCGCAAATGTCACAGGATTTGAGCAGGGTCAGGTTGAGCGGCATTTTGGCGATGCCCGCCGGGAAGCCGACCACGAGGAAGCGGCCTTCCCAGGCGATGGAGCGCAAAGCGGGTTCGGAATATTGGCCGCCGACAATGTCGTAGACGATGTTCGCCCCGTTGGGGCCACACGCCGCCTTGAACGCGCCGGCAAGCTCTTTGGAAGCCGCCTTGTCCATTTCGTCGCGTGGATAGATTACGACCTCGTCGGCCCCGGCCTTACGCGCAACCTCGCCCTTGGCTTCGCTGGAGACAGCAGCCACGACACGCGCGCCATAGGCTTTTGCAAGTTCAACCGCCGACAGGCCCACGCCGCCCGCCGCGCCCAGCACGAGGACAACGTCGCCTTCGGCAATGTGGCCACGGTCTTTGAGGCCATGGATCGTCGTGCCGTAGGTCATCAGCAGCGAAGCGGCCTTTTCGAACGGCACGCCATCGGGAACCGGGAACATGCGGTTGGCGGGCACGATAGCTTTCTCGCGAAGACCGCCATTGCCCATGCCCGCCATTACGCGGTCGCCGACCTTGTAGTTCTCAACGCCTTCTCCGACCGCCTCGACCACGCCCGCCAACTCACCGCCGGGCGAATAGGGGCGCTCGGGTTTGAATTGATACAGATCGCGGATCATCAGCGTGTCGGGATAGTTGATCGCGCAGGCCTTTACGTCGACCAGCACTTCGCCTTTGTCCGGCGTTGGCACGTCGATTTCGTCGAGCGTGAGCGTCTCAGGGCCGCCGACTTCGTGCGTGCGAATGGCTTTCATAGGTGTCCTCTCCCAAAATTATATGTGATTGCGCGCGCGTTTACGCCGCTGTTCCAACGGTCAGCCAGCTTTGCGAGCTCTTGCGACGCGCCTCAAAAGTGCCGATTTGCACGTGGCGCTCCAGCGTCAGCGCCACTTCATCGAGCCCATTCAGCAGACAATGCTTGCGAAACGGATCGATCTCGAACGTGAAGCGGTCCTGATACTCGGTCGTGACGCTTTGTGTTTCAAGGTCGACGGTGATCGGCGAGCCTTCGGCGGCGACTTCCATCAAGCGGTCGATTGCGGCTTGCGGCAAGACGACGGGCAGGATGCCGTTCTTGACCGCGTTGCCGGAGAAAATGTCGGAATAGCTCGGCGCGAGAATGGCACGGATGCCCATATCGCCAATCGCCCAGGCGGCGTGTTCGCGGCTGGAGCCACAGCCAAAATTGTCGCCCGCGATCAGGATCGGCGAGCCCGCATAGGCCGGATCGTCAAACACGCTGTGGCCGCCTTCGCGGATCGATTCGAACGCGCCCTTGCCCAGACCATCGCGGGCGATGGTCTTGAGCCATTTGGAAGCGATGATGACGTCGGTGTCGACGTTCTTCTGGCCAAAAGGATAGGCTTGACCGGTCACGGTCTTGAGGGGGGTCATCAGATGCGCTCCTTAGTCCGTCGAATCAGTCCGCCGTATCAGTCTGTCTGCGGCGGTTCGCCCGAGGGCGGCGTTTTGGCCTGTCCCTCGCCGATGGCGCTGTCTTCCGGTTTCTTGAGAAAACGTCGCCCCGCATAGAGCAACGCGGCAGCGACCGCCGCTGATCCAATAGCCGCAGCGCCTTTCGCGACGTTGGAGCTTTTCTTTTCGTCGGGGGTGTGGGGGGTTTTGTCAGTCATAAATCAACCATGATGGGGCCTTGCGCGTAATGCAAGGGAGCAGGGGTCATAGAAAGGCGTCGACGCCCAGTTTTCCGGACGGACGGCGGTGGGCGGGGGGCGCGCCGCCAAACCAGTTGCGACCATCGAGAAACCGCGCCTCAATGCCGTTGAGCTGCGCGGGTTCAAAAATGCGGACATTGACCCCCATGCGATCCCCATCGAAGTGTTCGGTCGTCACCCAATGCGTAGTGCTTCCGCACGCCGGACAAGAGTGCATCTCGACAGCAGGTTTGTCGTAATCGGCCCGGCGATATCCCGATGTCTTGCCTTCGACAGCGACATCGGCGCTTTCGTAATAGCCCCAGACGCCGCCCGATTTGGCGCAGAGTGAACAGTCGCAAAAACTCACGTAGTCAGGCCTGTGCGCAACGGTGACGCGCACCGCGCCGCAATGGCACGACCCGGTCATGGTTGCAGTTCTCTCACATCGGTCAGCTTGCCGGTCACGGCGGCGGCGGCGGCCATGGCGGGCGAGACGAGGTGCGTGCGCGCGCCCGGTCCCTGACGGCCGACGAAATTGCGGTTCGAGGTGGAGGCGCAGCGTTCCCCGGCGGGCACTTTGTCCGGGTTCATGCCAAGGCACGCGGAACAGCCCGGCTCGCGCCATTCAAAGCCCGCCTCGGTGAAGACACGGTCAAGCCCTTCGTCCTCAGCCATGGCTTTCACCAGACCCGATCCCGGCACCACGATGGCCCAGCGCACATTGTCGGCCTTCTTGCGACCCTTCAGCACTTGCGCCGCAGCGCGCAGGTCTTCGATGCGGCTGTTGGTGCAACTGCCGATGAAGATGTTTTCAATCGGAACCTCGGTCATCGCCGTACCCGGCGTCAGGCCCATATAGTCGAGGCTTTTGGCCGCCGCGTCGCGCTTGCTTTCATCGGCAAAGCTATCGGGCGAGGGCACCGCGCCGGTGATCGCGACCACGTCTTCCGGGCTCGTGCCCCAGGTCACGGTCGGCGCGACATCGGCGGCGTTGATCGTCACCGACTTGGCAAATTCGGCGCCCTCATCCGTGTGAAGCGTGCGCCAGTAAGCCACCGCTTGGTCCCAGTCGGCTCCTTTAGGGGCCATTGGGCGCCCTTGGAGGTAGCGGAACACGGTTTCATCCGGCGCAATCAGCCCAGCGCGCGCGCCCGCTTCGATGCTCATGTTGCAGACGGTCAGGCGCTCTTCGACGCTCATCTTTTTAAACACCGCGCCGCGATACTCGATGACGTAACCCGAACCGCCCGCCGCGCCGATCACGCCGATAATATGCAGGATGAGGTCCTTGGCCGAAATGCCGGGGCCAAGCTCGCCTTCGACGCGCACTTCCATCGGTTTGGATTGCTGCAACAACAGCGTCTGCGTGGCGAGTACATGCTCCACCTCGCTGGTGCCCAGCCCAAAGGCGAGCGCGCCCAGACCGCCATGGCTGGCCGTGTGCGAATCCCCGCATACAATCGTGGTCCCGGGCAGCGAAAAGCCCTGTTCGGGGCCGACCACATGGACAATCCCCTGCTGAGCATCGGCATCACCGATATAGCGGATCCCAAATTCCGGCGCGTTCTTTTCCAGCGCGGCCAACTGCGCGGCGCTTTGCGGGTCTTCGATCGCGATCTTGCCCCCCCTGGCGTCGCGGCGCGCGGTGGTGGGCAGGTTGTGATCGGGCACCGCCAGGGTGAGTTCGGGCCGACGCACCGGACGGCCCGAAGCGCGCAAGGCATCAAACGCCTGCGGGCTGGTCACTTCGTGCACCAGATGACGGTCGATATAGATCAGCGAGGTGCCATCATCGCGGGTTTCCACCACGTGATCGTCCCAGATCTTCTCGTAAAGCGTGCGCGGTTTGCTGGCCATTGGGCTCTCTTTATTGGTGCTCTTGATGGGCGATTAGCGAAGGCGAGGCGCGGCTGGCAAGAAAGATGCCGAACCGAAGGCATTTCGTCATGGAATTTTTATCAAAGGCGGGCTAACTTACATTCATGTCAGCAACGTCGCCCTCTCTCCCGTTTCGATTCCCCATCACGGTCACGCCGGAGGATATCGATTTCATGGGCCATGTGAACAACGCGCGCTATCTCAATTGGGTGCAGGACGCCGTGCTGGCGCATTGGAACCGGCTGGCTCCGGCGGAAGAAGTGGCGAGCAAGGCGTGGGTCGCGCTCAAGCATGAGATCACCTATCGCAAGCCCGCTTTCCTCGAAGACGACGTGATCGCTAGCACGGTGCTCGAACGCTACAACGGCGCGCGCGCGTTTTACCACACGGTGATCAAACGCGGCGAAGACGTGCTGGCCGAAGTGCAATCAAGCTGGTGCTGCATCGATGCGGAAACCCTGCGCCCCGCGCGTATCGGCGAGCACCTGCGCGAAGTGTTTTTTCCTGAAATTGGTTGAAGAGACGGCAGCCGTGTGACCCGATTAAGGACATCAATGACGCTCGCCTGCTCCTTCGTCCCAGTCTCTCGGAATGTAAGCAACTTCCGATCCAAGTAATGCTGTTGCGTGGTCTTCAACGATAGGATCGCCATAGCTGCTCCACTTCGCGCCAGCCTCGAATATCCAGAGATGATCCTTCGGGCCAAGGATTGGTTGCAATTGGTCCATAAGATCAGCAATCTCTTGTTTAGTCTCAATAAGAATTGCGTTCGACGTTAGCTTACCCCAGTCGCCGAGCGCCTTAATGGCGGCTTCAACGCCCTCGTAGCGAGCGCTTTGATCGCATTCGAAAATAATCACTAACTTCATATGTCACTCATTGGATGACGTGGCGAAGTTTATCAATTTCCGCTTCCGCTCTTTTTCGGGCCTAGCCCAGTGCGCGAGCCATCACTTTCGAACCAGCCCGTCGAATCAAAACACTATACGCACCCAAACCGCGCGCCTAAGCGTATTCCCTGCACATGACCACGCGCCATGCCCTTCCGAACCAGCCCGTTCAGCGGGTGATTGGCCTGACGCTCGCCGCTCTTGTCGGCGGCGGTTGGCTGGGTGTGCATTTCTACGGGATGTTTGTGTTTGAGCTGACGTGGGGCAATTGGCCTGTCGCGCTGTGTCTCGCTGTCTTGCAAATCTGGCTTAGCGTCGGCGTGTTTATCATCTGCCATGATGCGATGCACGGCACGCTCGCGCCCGGATGGCCGCGGGTGAACGCTGCGGTCGGGGCGCCGCTTTTGATGCTTTATGCGGGCTTCAAGTGGAAGCGGATGCGCGATGCGCATTTCACCCATCACAAGCTGTCGGGCCACAAGGGCGATCCTGATTTTGATGAAGAGCATCCGGGCGATTTTCTCGCGTGGTATTGGACGTTCTTCAAACGCTATTTCGGCTGGTTTTCGCTGATATTCGTGCACATTGTGGTGGGGATCTACCTCTTCGTGTTCGAGATCCCGTTTATGCAGATCTTCGTTCTGTATGGCGCGCCCGCGCTGCTCTCTTCGCTCCAGCTGTTTTACTTCGGCACGTTCCGCCCGCACCATCAGGCGGCGGATAAGCCGTTCGCGGACAAGCACAACGCGCGGACCAACGACTTTCACCCGCTCGTCAGTCTCGCGACGTGTTTCCATTTCGGCTATCATTTGGAGCATCATCGCGCGCCCCAGGTGCCTTGGTGGGCGCTTCCCGCCGCAAAACGGGCCGGCGTGGGCGCGTCTCTCCAAATGTCGGACTTGGCGAGCGCATCGGCTGCGACTAAAGAAGCGGTGCTATGACGTTGAGTTGGCCCGAGGTTTTCCTGACCGTGATGTCGTCCCTCATCGGGATGGAGCTGTTCGCGTGGTGGGCGCACAAATACATCATGCACGGATGGGGCTGGGGTTGGCACCGCGACCATCACGAACCGCACCACAACCTGCTTGAAAGGAACGATCTGTTCGCGGTCGTCTTCGGCACGATCAACGCCGCGATGTATATTTACGGCGCGCTCTATTGGGATTGGCTCTGGTGGTTTGCCGTCGGCATCACGCTGTACGGGGTGGTCTACACGCTGATCCACGACGGGTTGGTGCACCAGCGCTATTGGAAATGGGTCCCCAAAAAGGGCTACGCCAAGCGGCTGGTGCAGGCGCACAAATTGCACCACGCCACCGTGGGCAAGGAAGGCGGGGTCAGCTTCGGCTTCGTCTTCGCGCGCGATCCGCAGGTCCTGAAGAAAGAGCTGAAAGAACAGCGCGAAGCGGGTCTTGCCGTCGTGCGTGACAGTTCGCGCGCTTAGGGTGTGTGCCGGACCCGCTTGATCTGACGGGCCGATGGGACGGGGTGTTCCAATACCCGCACGATCATATGCCTACGACGCCTTTTCTGGCCGACATCGCCGAGCAATCGGGCGCCTTTAGCGGCACCACGATCGAACCCGACCTTTATGGCGGCGCCTCAGCGGGCGCGCGGATTGTCGGCCACCGCAGCGGGCGCAGCGTTGATTTCACCAAGACCTATGGCGGGCGCACAGACGGCTACGCGAACCCGGTCGATTATGTCGGACAGCTGAGCGAAGACGGGTTGATGATCACCGGCGTGTGGTCGCTGTTGGATGCGAACGGCGCCTTCGAAATGACCCGCGAGGCTGGCCTCGTAGTGGAGGCCGAAGAACGCGCGACCGTTGAAGTGTAGAGCGTTGGCTCTGAGACCTTATTCGGGCCGCGTCGCGATCCAGCCACCGACCACGATCAGCACCGCCACCGAAATCCACACCCATGGAAAGCCGATGGTGATCCAGGTGAAGCCGACGCCCGCCGCGACGGAGGCGATGGCGATTACCTTGCTCTTGCGCGTGATCGCGCCGCGCGCGCGCCAGTCGCGAATTTGTGGGCCATAGGTCGGGTGGTCGAGCAGCTTTTGCTCCCACACGGGATTGCTGCGCGCAAAACAGAACGCGGCGAGCAGCAGGAACGGGACAGTCGGGAGCAGCGGCAACACCGCGCCGACCACGCCGAGGCCAACGAAGAACACGCCAGCGGCGAGATAGAGCTTCCTCATTCCCGCTCAGCCCGCGGCCGGCTGTCCAGCCAGATCAAGCGCGAGAACCGGAAGCGTTCGCCCGGGAATGGATCCGGAGGGTTCATGCCCACATTCGCGAAAGCCCATCCGTTTGTAAAAGGGCACCGCGTCGGGATCGGCTGTGACGAGCATGCGGTTCGCGCCTTTGCGCACCGCCTCATCGCGCAACGCTTCGAACATCAATCGACCAACGCGGCGACCCATGGCAGCGGGTTCGACAAACAGCTTTTCGAGTTCGCATGTGTCATCGCTCACGACCAATTGCCCAACGCCGCGAAACGTGCCGTTCTCTTCGGCCACGATCACGAAGCTTTCTTCGAGTTCCTCGGGTGAAAGGGCCAACTCGTCACGGCAAGCGGCCATAAAGGCTTTGTCGTAGCCCCAGACCGCCTTGGATCGCATACAAAGCGCCGCTGCGTCAGCCAGTTCGGCTATTCGCAAGCGACGCAGTCGCATATCAGGCCGCCGCCAACCGGGCGGCGTGTTCCTTGACCAGCGCGATCATGTTGGGGACGCCTTGCGTCCGGTTGCTCGACAACTGGCTCTTCAAGTCGAACGGCGCGAGCGCTTCGACGACGTCCATTTTGGCCACTTCTTGCGCGGGCTTGTCCTGAACCGCGGCGATGACTAGCGCGACGATGCCCTTGGTGATTGCGGCGTTGCTGTCGGCCAGGAAATGGAGCGTGTCGGTCGCTTCGGTCGGATAGACCCAGACCGCCGCTGAACAGCCGCGCACCAGCGTTGCGTCGGTTTTCAGCGCGTCGGGCATATCCTCCAGATCGCGCCCCAGCTCAATCAGCAGCCGATAGCGTTCGTCGCCTTCGAGGAATTCGTATTCTTCAAGAATGTCAGAGAGGGTTCGCATGGGAGAGCATCTAGTGAGATGAAGCGCGTTTGCCTAGCCAGCCCGCGCCCTCCACCCTTCCACCCGGAGCCTACCGGGATATAATTCGGGTGGAAGGGTGG
>JBCCCM010000037.1:0-36289 GCA_039033515.1 Pseudomonadota bacterium | reverse complement strand
GTTGGTGAGAAGACTGCTGAAAAAGTCAAAGCCGTCGGTATCGCCGATGAAAAAGCCTTGCAGCTGATCAAGGAACAACAGCGTATTACCAAAGAAAAAGAAATGGCCGTCATCCAGGTTGAAACCGTTAAACAAGCGGACATCACACGTGAAGCAAATATCGTTCACGCCGAGGAAGATAAGGCAACGACGATTATTGTTGCCGAAGGTAAGCTAGAAGAAACGCGCAAAGAGGCCGAAGGTATCAAGGTTGAAGGTGCGGCGAAAGCCGACGCCGAGAAGCTAATGCAATTGGCACCGGTCGAAGGTTCCCCAACCTGCTCGCCAACGGCGCAAGCGGGATCGCGGTCGGCATGGCGACCAACATCCCCAGCCACAACGCGGCTGAAGTGATCGACGCGACGCTCGAGTTGATCGACAATCCACACGTCGAGCACGCGCGCCTGATGGAGCTGATGAAGGGGCCGGACTTTGCCACCGGCGGCCAGATCATCGACAGCGCCGAGATCATATCCAAGGCGTACGAAACCGGGCGCGGCAGCTTCCGTCTGCGAGGCGTTTTCGAAGCGCCCGAGGCGGAAAAAGCCGAGGACAAAGCCGCCGGGATCGAACGGCTGGGCGGCGGGCAATGGCAGCTCGTGATCACGCAAATCCCTTATCAGGTCGCCAAGGGCAAGCTGATCGAACAGATCGCGCAGGCGATTTCGGACAAGAAGCTGCCCATCCTCGAAGATGTGCGCGATGAAAGCGACGAGGCGATCCGCATCGTGCTGGTCCCGCGCAGCCGCAACGTCGATCCCGACCTGCTCAAGGAAAGCATCTTCAAGCTCACCGATATGGAGACCCGCTTCGGGCTCAACATGAACGTGCTGGATGCGACCCGCACGCCGATGGTGATGGGTCTTAAGGAGCTGCTGCAAAACTGGACCGCCGCGCAGATCGAGATCCTGCAGCGCCGCGCCAGGCACCGCCTCGACCAGATCGCTAGGCGGCTGGAGCTGGTCGAAGGCTATATCATCGCCTTCCTCAACCTTGACCGGGTGATCGAGATCATCCGCACCGAGGATGAGCCAAAGCCGGTGATGATGGCCGAATTTGGCCTCACCGATACGCAGGCCGAAGCGATCCTCAACATGCGGCTGCGCAGCTTGCGCAAGCTTGAGGAAATGAAGCTGCGCCAGGAGAAGGACGAACTCCTCGCCGAACAGGATGAGCTCAACAAGCTGCTCGAAAGCCCCGCGCGCCAGCGCACGCGACTGAAGAAAGACCTGCGCGCCATCCGCAAGGATTACGCCGAAGACACCAAGATTGGCGCGCGCCGCACGCGGATCGAAGAGGCCGAGGTCGCGGTCGAATTCAGCATGGACGCGATGATCGAGAAAGAGCCGATCACCGTCATCCTCTCGCAAAAGGGCTGGATCCGCGCCGCGAAAGGTCACGTCGATCTGGCGCAGGAGTTCAAATATAAGGAAGGCGACGCGCTCGATACGATCCTGCACGCGCAAACGACCGACAAATTGCTGATCGCGGCGGCCAATGGCCGGTTCTACACGCTGGGCTGTGATAAACTGCCGGGCGCGCGCGGTTTTGGCGAGCCGGTGCGCACGATGATCGACCTCGAGGCCGATACCTCGATCGCCAAGATGCTTGTCCATAAAGAAGGCGGACGGCTGCTGCTGGCCTCCAGCGTCGGCAAAGGCTTCGTCGCCGAGACCGCTGAGTTGCTCGCCGAAACCCGCAAGGGGCGCCAAGTGGTGAACCTCAAGGGCGACGCGACTCTGCGCGTGATCCGCGAGATTGCGCCCGATGACGACCACATCGCCGCCGTGGGTGACAACCGCAAACTCATTGTCTTCAACCTCGAAGAAATGCCCGTGATGGCGCGCGGGCAGGGCGTGCAGTTGCAACGCTATCGCGATGGCGGGCTCAGCGACGCGCGCACTTTTGTGCTGAACGAGGGGCTTAGCTGGCAGATGGGCGGATCAGGCGAACGCACACGGACCGAGACCGAGATCGGCATGTGGAAGGTGGCTCGCGGAGCCGCGGGGCGGATGCCGCCTACGGGCTTTCCCAAGAACAATCGGTTTGATTAGGGAGAGCAACCTCCGACCAACGCACAAAACAAAAGCCCCGCAGGATTGCTCCTGTGGGGCTTTTTGTAGATCGCTACTCTCGAGAGCGCTTACTTGCTGGCGCTCATTCCGCTGGCCGCTTCGGCGCTGGTGCTTTCCATCGCCTGCCAGCCATCGGCGGTGCGGGTCATTTTGCCTTCGGGCGTTTCGACCACCGCGCCTTCGGGCACTTCGACGGCGAAACCGTCGAGCTGCGCGCTGGTGAACAGAGCGGTAAGCTCGCCGCTCGGGTTGACGGCAAAGTGCTCGCGCTTGAGCGTGATGACGCTGGTGTCGCTTTCGACCAGATATTGATCCTTTTCAGGGTCCATGGCGAGGACGGTGCCGACCGGCATCGTGTCCGCGCTGATCACAGTGGCGCCGTCAACGAGCGCGGCGGCCAGCTTCTTCTCCGCTTCGGCTTCGGCGGCGGCCATCATGCCGTCGATCTGCGCCTTGGTCGCGTTGATCGTCCATTTGCCGTCGCGCATCGCATAGGTGCCGACGGGTAGCGGAGCCTTGTAATCGCCGGTGTCGAGGATCGCGGTCGTGCCGTCATTGCTTTCGATCGTGCCGACCGTGCTTTCGTCCACTTGGCTAAAAACGGTGGCGCCCGCATCTTGCGCGCTTGCCGCAAAGGGCGCGCCAAAGGTGACGGCGGCGGTGGAGGCCAGAACGGCCAGTTTTGAAAGCTTCATGGGTTAAGTCTCCGTAATCTTGTTTCACACTGTGCACCGCACCGTTTTGGCAACCGGGAGAGGCCGGTTGGCGCTGCAAGCCAAGGCTCACAAGCGCGCAAAACGTCGCAGCGCGCGAAAAGGCCGCGCGGTTCGCACTGTCTCGCAAATCAGGATCAAGCCACGCTTGAGCCCGCCAGCTTGACCGGCAAACCGGGAAAGACGCGCGCTATGTCAATGGACGAAACGCGTAGCCGTTCCCTAAGCGATGATGCGATATGAGAGCAAGTCTGCTGCACTTGCGAAGAGATAGGGTGTCCCGCGTGAAGATGCGCTGAACGTAAGATAGGCCAAGCGACCTGCGGTCTCAGTGCAATTCTTCGTCCAGAATTTCCTCAGTCCGAGCAAGGTCCGGAAAGCCCTCGGCGACCCAGCGGCGCTCGACCGCTTGCATCAAGCGCGCGACTTCGGGCCCGGCGGCGACGCCGCGCGCGACGATCTGGCCGCCTTTGAGGGGAAAGCGCGGCGGGGTGAAATCGGCCAGAACGCGCGTGTCTTTATCGAGCAAAATCAGGCGGTCCTGCGCATACTCCACCCCCAATTCGTAGGCGAGCGCTTTGGGATTGTCGCTGTCGCCGGCCTGACGCTCCGAGGCGCTGACCAACCGCGCGCGCTGCGCTTTGGAGAGGCGCAGCCGCGCCGCGCAGGTCTCCGCCACGTCGGGCGAGGGCGGCAGCAAGGCGGCGAGGCGGCGGATGGGGCTGGGCGCGAGGTTCTGGTCCGCCTCGGCAGCGATGACACGCTGCAACAAAGCCACGTGCGCGGCGCAGGCCTCAGGCAGGATCACGCCAAGAACGCCGCGCTCACGCATGCGCGATATGGTCGCGTGCGGGTCAGGCAAAGACAACAATTTGAGCAATTCGTCCGCGATCCGCTCGCGGCTGAGGCCTTTGAGGGTGCTCGCCATTGCCGCGCAGGCTTCCTCAGCCACCGGGTCCAGTTCCGCGCCAAAGCGAGCCTGGAACCGGTAGTAGCGCAAGATCCGCAAGTGATCCTCGGCGATGCGTTGCTCCGCCTCGCCGATAAAGCGGACCCGGCGCGCCTCAAGGTCGCCCAGACCGCCGAAATAGTCGCTGATGTCGAGGCTTTCGGGATGAGCGTAGAGCGCGTTGATCGTGAAATCGCGGCGCGCGGCGTCTTCGCGCCATTCGGTGGCGAAGGCGATGGTGGCGCGCCGTCCGTCGGTGGCGACATCGCGGCGCAGGGTCGTGATCTCGACCGGGCCGCCTTCGACCAGCGCGGTCACGGTGCCATGATCGATCCCGGTGGGAACAGTGCGAATGCCCGCCTTTTGGCACAGATCGATCACCTGCGCGGGGTGATGCATGGTGGCGCAGTCGACGTCCTGCACCTCAGCGCCCAACAGCGTATCGCGCACCGCGCCGCCCACCCAGCGGATCGCCTCCGCCCCAAGAGCTGCAGTGAGCGCGGCGAGGCCGGGACGCTTCGTCCAATCCGCCGATGGTAATTGCGTTGCCATACCGAAGGCCCGTTAGTCGCGAAGCGCGTTCACATCAATCCGCCGCGCCAGATTGAGGATGATCGCCGCCGTCACGCCCCAGATCCGAAAGCCCTCATGCTTCATCTCGTAATAGCGCCGCCATTGGCCCTTCCACTGCACCTCTTGTGCCTGCCAATTGGCGCGGTTGAGCAGCCGGTCGAGCGGGACTTCGAACCAGGCTTCGACTTCGGCAGGGCTGGGGACGAGCGGCAGATCGGGCGGGACCACGCCGAGCACGGGGGTGATCAGAAAGCCCGTGCCTGTGTGGTAGAGATCGCTCGCGCCAATCACGCGCACCGCGTCGGGGGGAAGGGCGAGCTCTTCATCCGCCTCGCGCAGCGCGGCCTCGATAGCGGTTTCGCCCGGATCAACCTTGCCGCCGGGAAAGGCGACTTGTCCGGGATGATCGCGCATTCCGCGCGGGCGCTGGGTGAGGACAACCGTAGGCTCGTCGCGCTCCGTCACCGCCACGAGCACAGCGGCGGGGGTCGCGCGTCCGTCGGACAGGCTGGCATCGGTCAGCAGATCGGGCAGATCGCGGGCGTGTCCCTCCTCGTAAAGGTCGGACAGGCGCGAAAACAGATCCCCCACTCAGCTGTCCCTATCAGGATGCGATGAGCGAGAAGATGGCGCCCTGGCTGGTGACCAGCCAGTCGTCCCCGCTCGTCGCGATCGCGATATCGGCGAGCTGGCTGTAGGTGGAGCGGTTGAGCCGCGCTTCAACGCCGCGCCGCACATGCAGGTAGATCGCTGGCGTTTCCGGATCGCCCGCGACGCGGATGGCGTTGTCTGGCCCGGCGATCACGTCCTCATCGGTGTTGAGCCGAAAGGCGATGTCGCTGCCCTTCATCTGGCAATCGGTCGCGATGAAAGCGGCGTCTTCGACCTCGATGTGGAGCCTTTCAAACGGGCTGAGCAGCCAGTGCTGCCCTGCCTCATCGCGCGTGAGCAAGCCGGAAAAGGCGCGCACCATGGCCGGGCGGTGGATGACGCCGCCCTCGTGATACCACGTGCCGTCCGCCGCAATGCGCATGTCGCTGTCGCCGATCTGCTGCGGATCCCACTTTTCGAGCGGGGGCAGCTTGCGATCAGCGACGGCCTGCGCGACCTCGGACAGCGTCATTTCGGCAAGATAGGGAGGCGGATCGTAAGGCATGTCGTCTCCAACGTCAGCGACGCCGATCGGGTTCCTCGGAAGCGATATCCTTGGTTTGCGGACCTTCCGCCCACGGCGCAAGCATGCCTTCGGCGGGCATGGCGGACAATGCGGGTCCGCGTGCCAGCAGGCGTTCCGGCTGATAGGGACCCGGGCATTGCCAACCGCCGGTCATCGCAGCGGAAAAGCCCCAGCGCCCGTAATAGTCGGCATCCCCGATCAGCACTTGCGCAAACGGGGTCACGCCGTCCTCAGCCAGCCGCGCTTCGGCATCCAGCATGGCCGCCATCAGCCCCATGCCAAACCCTTCGCCTTGGCGTTCGGGCAGGACCGCCACCGGGCCCACCATGATCATCGGCAGCGCGCGCGTGTCTTTATCGACCAAGGCGACGGGAAAGCACTGGATCGTGCCCACCAGCATGTCGCCCGCGTCGAGCGCGGCAAAGCTCATCGCGGTCAGCCAGTCCATCCCGGCGCGGATACGATAGGCGGTGCGCGCGTGCCGTTCAGGCCCGAAGACGCGGTCGAGCAACTCTTCCAGCATCGCCTCAGGCACCGCAGTGAGCGGAATGAGGCTCGCGGTGTTGTCGTTATCGTGATCGGATCCGGGCGAAGAGGTGTCCATAGCGAGGGGCGTGCCTACGGCAGAACACCACCTATGCCAAGCGTCATCGCGCCCTGAGCGGGTTTACATGGACAGCTTGAACAGCGTCGCGTCCTTGCCGTCCTCGACCACCCAGATGCTGCCATCAGGCCCTTGCGCCACCGAGCGCAGCCGCCCGCCCAGTTCATAGCGTCCAACTTCCGTGGCGCTCTCGCCGTCCAGATCGACATGGATCAACGCCTCCGATTTAAGGCCCGGGATCAGCGCATCGCCCTGCCACGGCGCGAACATGTCGCCCGAATAGATCAGCATATCACCCGGCGCGATAACCGGCGTCCAGTGGATCGCGGGCTTGGTAAAGCCGTCATCTTCGGTGTGATCGGGAATATCGGTGCCGTTGTAATTGTCGCCGTTGGAACGCACCGGCCATCCGTAATTGTTGGCCCGCTCGACCACGTTCAACTCATCGCCGCCCGCCGGGCCGTGCTCGATTTCCCACAGCGTGCCGTCGGGGGCAAAGTCCATCCCGAGGATATTGCGGTGGCCATAGGACTAGATCTCAGCGGTCGCGCCGCCTTCTTCCGCCATCGGATTGCCCTCAGCGGGCGTCCCATCAAGGTTGAGCCGCACAATCGATCCCAGCGTGTTGGTCGTGTCCTGCGCAGGCGTTTGTTTCTGTCGATCTCCGCTAGCGACAAAGAGATATTTCTCGTCAGGCGAAAAGGCGAGGCGGTGCGAATAATGGCCCCGGCCCGGCACCATGATCGACTGGCGCCAGATGACTTCGAGACCTTCGATGGCGCAGCTTTCGTTGGCCTCGGCGCAGCGCAGCAGCCCCTTGCCTACCACCGCGCGGTAGTTTTCCTCGGCCTCGTCGCTGACCGCCCAGCTCAGATAGATCGTTCGCGCGTCCTTACGCTCCGCTTCGCTTTTCAGAAACGCGATATCGCCGAGCCCGCCTTGGCCGCCATAGGCGACCTCCGGCGTGCCGCTGACGGTCAGCATCTCGCCCGTGGTGGTCTTCATCAGCTTGAGCGTGCCCGCTTTCTCCGTGATCGCGAGGGTGCGCGAACCGGGGATGAACTCAATCGCCCAGGGCTGATTGAAGGTGCCTTTCTCTTCGACCGTCAAACCGGCGTCTGTGGCGGGTACGGGCGAAGTTTCCCCATCTTGTGCGTTGGCGCAGCTTGCGAGCGCGGCAGCGGCGAGAGAGAGTGCGAGCGGAAAGCGTGAGGAAAGGGTCATGGTGGGGGAAACTCCCAAGAGTGAATTTGGTGCCCTGATCGGCGCGGGCCCGATCATCATCGGTGTCGATGAAGCGGGGCGCGGGCCACTGGCGGGGCCGGTCGTGGCCGGAGCGTGTGTGCTGGGCAGCGACGTACCCGCTGGCCTCAACGATTCCAAGAAATTATCCGCCAAACGCCGCGCTGCGCTCGATGAAGCGATCCGCGAAAGCAGCGTCTTCGCGATTGCTGTGGTGGACCCCGAAGAGATCGACCGGGTCAATATTTTTCAAGCGACGATGCTTGCGATGACGGCGTGTGTCGGCGAATTATGCGCCAAGCTGGGCTGCGCGCCGCACGAGGTTTTGATCGACGGCAACAAAACGCCCGAGGGACGCTGTGCGGACTGGAGATGGCGCGCGCGCGCCATTGTGGGCGGCGACGGGATCGAACCCGCGATCAGCGCCGCCTCGATCCTCGCCAAGGAACACCGCGACCGCCTGATGATCGCCGCGGCCAAAGAACACCCCCAATATGGCTGGGAGCGTAACAAGGGCTATGGGACCAGGGATCATATGGAGGCGCTGCGCCTGCACGGCGCAACCGCGCTGCACCGCCGATCCTTTGCTCCGGTGGCACAGGCCTCGTTGCTTTAGGGCCTCGGGCCAGTTGCCCGCTCCATTTCGGAACGATGGCACAGCCTTTTTGCTCTTCTAGCGAAATGTCCCTAAGCGCGGCCCCATTATGACCCAAGCCATCCTCTTAAGCCTTGCGGGCCTCGTCGGCCTTGCCCTTGGCGGCGAACTGCTCGTGCGCGGCGCTGTTGGCATCGCCCAGAAGCTGGGCGTTTCGACGCTCTTTACCGGGCTGGTAATTGTCGGTTTTGCGACCTCGATGCCCGAAATGGTGGCGAGCGTGCAGGCGGCTTTGAAAGGCTCGCCGCAGATTGCGTGGGGTAATGTCGTGGGGTCGAACCTCGCCAACACGTTGATGATCCTAGGTGTTTCGGCGCTGGTGATGCCGATCGCGCTAACCGGCGGCGGGCGGCGCGACGCGGTCGTGGCGCTGGCGGCGACTTTGGTCCTGTGGGCGCTCGCGGCGAGCGGCGTAGGCGCACGCTGGATCGGTTTTGCGCTGCTGATCGGGATCGTGGCCTATATCGTTTGGCGATACAAATGGCCGGGCGAGAGCGCGGTGGAAGAGCCGGGGACGGACGCTCCGGCCAACGCTGTTGTAGCGGGCGGGCAGTTCATCGTCGGTCTCGCCATTCTGGTGGCCGGCGGTCAGGCGCTGGTCGAAGGCGCGATCGCGCTCGCCACAATCTTTAGCGTGCCCGAAACCGTGATCGGCCTGACGGTCGTGGCGGTGGGCACGTCCCTGCCCGAACTCGCCGCCTCCATCGCGGCGGCCCTGCGCGGCAAATCGGCGCTGGCGCTGGGCAACGTGGTGGGCTCGAACATCTACAACATCCTGCTGATCGGTGGCGCAACGATGAGCATCGCGCCGCTGCCTTTGCCTGAAACGCTGGCGGGCATGCAGATGGCGCTGCTGACCGCGAGCGCGGTTTTGGTGCTGGCCCTGCTATGGTTTGCGAAAAGCATCGGGCGCGTTGTTGGCGGCGCGCTGGTCGCCATCTTCGCCGCCAATGTGGTGCTGGTGTTTGCGTGAGGAGTCGGTCTCAAAGCTTGCAAGCCCATTGCGGCCGTTCCTTAACCTTGTAATGTCGACTATGATCAAGAACACTGTTGAGCGATGGGAACCCCAAACAGGATTAGGCGAGCGGCCTGCAAGCATTTTTGATACGACATGGCAGGGCGGCCAACAGCGCCTTCTCGTAAATTTAATGTTTGCCACCGAAGCAGGGGAGAATGATGGGGCTAGTGCTCTGATCATTTTTCACGACGTGTTTGCCCATCAGATCTGCGATGAAGACATGGACATTAGTGGGTTGCTGGACTCACCAGCCGCAGAATTGGCTAGAAGTTACCCATACGGTGGTAGATGGCCTTTTTTGTTGGTCAAATCGTCGACTTGGGTGGCTCAGTTGGTCGAACAGCACGGCGGGTGGACCGCAGCGGACTTTCGGCATTTCATTGTCACCTCGCGGAACATGCATTTGCATGTTGTTTGCCAGAATTTCGATGAACCCCTTTATATCGCAAGCTGAGGCCATTGGCGTCCGCTATCTACCGAAAACTACGCGCAACCGAACTCTCGTGCGCTCACATTCGCCAAATAATGGTCGCAAGACCAAGAGGGCGTGGCCCTGAGACCTTCGCGCAACACTCCTTGATCTGGAGTCTCGCCATATCCCGAAGACTCAACATCTAGTGGGGTCACCTTTCGTTCTCCCCTGTATTTCGATGTGTTGACGCTGCGTTAACCATAATCGGCGAAAACTCTTTCCTTGACGCGGAGTCCGCGAGGACTCACCCTGTGGATAACTTTGGGCTGGCGTATCCGCTCGGCCCGGCAGGCATCCATCGACGAGGAACACAGTGTGGGCGTGATCGAGACTACCAAGGCGCTCGGAAAGACGCGGGCAAAAGCGGCAAAAGCGGCTGAGCTCGATACGCGTGCGCTGGCCTCGCAGGCCTTGCCCACGGGCCAGATTCTGTCGGGCGACTGTATTGAGGCGATGCGCTCGCTGCCAGACCATTCGATCGACTGCGTCTTCGCGGACCCGCCTTACAACCTGCAATTGGGCGGCGATCTGAACCGCCCCGATGGCTCCGAAGTCGACGCTGTGAACGATCACTGGGACCAGTTCGACAGCTTCCGCGCCTATGACGATTTTACCAAAGCCTGGCTGACCGAGGCGCGCCGTGTGCTCAAGCCTGATGGCGCGCTGTGGGTCATTGGCAGCTATCACAACATCTTTCGTGTCGGCGCGATCCTGCAGGATCTGGGCTTCTGGATCTTGAACGATATCGTTTGGCGCAAGACCAATCCGATGCCCAATTTCAAGGGCACGCGCTTCACCAACGCGCACGAGACGCTGATCTGGGCGAGCATGGGGGAAAAGGCGCGCTATCACTTCAATTACCGCGCCATGAAGACGCTGAACGACGAATTGCAAATGCGCAGCGACTGGGTGCTGCCGATCTGTTCGGGCGGGGAGCGCCTGAAGGAAAATGGCAAGAAAGCGCACCCGACGCAAAAGCCGGAAAGCCTGCTTTATCGCGTGCTGCTCGCGACGACTGAGACGGGCGATGTTGTGCTCGACCCATTCTTTGGCACCGGCACGACGGGGGCGGTGGCCAAGCGTCTGGGCCGCGAATGGATCGGCTGCGAGCGCGAGACCTTCTACCGCGATGTTGCAACAAAGCGGATCGAAAAAGAACTGCCACTCGATGAAAGCGCGCTGAAAACCATGCAGAGCAAAAAGGCCGCGCCGCGCGTCGCCTTTGGCACCTTGGTGGAGAACGCGCTGATCCCGCCGGGCACCAAGGTGTTCGATAAGAAACGTCGCTGGATCGCCACGGTGCGCGCCGATGGTTCGCTGGAAATCACCGATCACACCGCCAAACCCATGATGGGTAACAAGCCTATGATAGGCTCGATCCACGGCCTTGGCAAAGAGCTGCAAGGCGCGCCCAGCTGCAACGGCTGGACCTTCTGGCACTACGAGAAGGGCGGCGAAGTGCTGCCCGTCGACGCCGCGCGCCAGCTGTACCTGTTGGCGAACGAGGACGGCTGAGCCGCGTTACGCGTCGCGTTCGATCCCGCCGCGCCCTTCGGGGGTGAGGACGGCGGAATCGAAGATCACATGCTCTTCAATCGCCATCCCGTCGCGGATGCGGAAACGATCAACGCCGCGATAGACACGCGTTTCGCCGTGGATTCGCACCGAGGTTTCCCACGCGATGTACAGGCGATCGCCGTTGCCCGCGCAGTCCATGGGCGTGACGGTAAGCTCTTCCATCTGCTCAAGCATCTGGCCCATCGCCTCGACGTAGACCGCGCCCGACATGACGCCCGCACCGGTGAAATGGATCGAGGCGTCCGGCGCGATCAGCTCCGCCACGCGCTCGCCTGAAGGCGCGGCCCAGAAGGATTGAAAGCGCGCGTAGAAATCGCGGTGTTCGTCGCTCAGATGAGCCAGCTCGGCGTCGGTCATGGAATCTCTCCTGTCTCTGCTGAGATCAATTATGTGCGCTATGCACATAAAGTCAATTTGAAAAACGTGCGCCGCGCACGTAACTTGGCGCGCATGATCGACCAGACAGCCAATTTGCTCGGCGCTGTGGCGCTTGCGGTGAGCGACAAGATCCACCAGACCGCCCGCGCCATTGTCAGCCATTCGGGCGAAACCCCCGCCGCGCTTGTGGTGATTGGGTACGGCACCGGCCCTTCAAACGATCAGCTGCGCCGTGTTCTGGGCCTTTCGCATCCGGGCACCGTGCGTCTGGTGGATCGGCTGGTGAAAAACGGTCTTGTCGAGCGCCGCCAAGGCGAGGATCGGCGCGCGATCGCCTTACATCTGACGCCCCAAGGCAACGCCCTGCGCGAAGAGCTGCTCAGCGGGCGGCTCGCCGCCCTTCGCCCCTTTGTCGAAGTTTTGCCTGAGCGCGAACGCACCGCCTTGCGCGACACATTGCACGCGATGCTCAGCGCGCTCAATCCCAGTGATGCCGAGCGCCAGACGCTGTGCCGGATGTGCGATGGCCGGGTGTGCACCGTTTGCCCGATCCCAGCCGATTTTCACGGCGAGACCGCGGCCAACGAAGACTGATCGTCGGGCGCAAAAAGCGCTTCGTCGATTTGCGATACTGATAATCGTTCGCACGCCACGGGTCATCGCTCCCTTTGGCGCTCGTTCAGGTTGCAGATGCCTAATCCGAAAAGCCTTGCGCGATCCATGTCCCCTTATGCGCGCACGGTCAGACTAGGAGAAACACAATGAAAACAGCGATGAAACTCGCGCTAACCCCCGCTCTTGCCGCAGGCTTGGTCGCCTTGCCTTCGGCCGCGTTTGCGGGCGAACCCTATGTCGGGGTCAGCGGCGGCGTCGCGCTTCCCAATGACAGCGACAATGAAGGCCAATTCGACAGCGCCGTGCCCGCTACCGAGGATTTCGACGCCATCGCAGCGGAGACTGATCTCGCCTGGACGAGCGAACTCGACACCGGGTTCGCTCTCAACGGCCAGGTTGGCTACGCGTTCGATAACGGCTTCCGCGTCGAACTCGAAGGCGCCTATTCGAAATACGACGTCGACACGCATAGCGGCCTCACCGTCGGCGGCGCCAATATCGACGGCGTCGATGTCGCTGTGCTGACGCGCGGCGCTGCGGACGATGCCAACCCCACGGTTGGCGCTATTCTCGCCGATGGGCAGGGCGATGTGAGCAATTTCGGCCTGTTCGCCAACGTCTTCTACGACATCGAAACCGGCAGCGGCTTTAAGCCTTATGTCGGCGCTGGCGCGGGCTATCAATGGGTCGATGTCGAGTACCAGCCCTCCGGCGTCGATGTCGCCGATGAGGATGATAGTGCGCTGGCCTATCAGCTGATGGCGGGCGTGAGCTTTAACGTGACCGAACGCGTCGAGCTGTTTGGCCAATACACCTATCGCGACACGTTCGAAGACGCGGATGTGGCGCTTAACCTGCTGCCCGCGACATTGGGCGTGGAGAACGGCCAGTCGCTGGTGACCGCTGGCGTCCGGGTGAAACTGGGCAGCTAAGCGCGCCGCGAAAGCGATGCGACTGTGTAAGAGGGGGCCGGGGCGAAAGGATCCGGCCCCTTTTTTCGTATGCCTGTCGCGTGCGCGAAGAATGGCTATCGCAGCGGTTTTCTTTTGGTATCGTGGGTAACAACAAGAACAACAAGGGGCCGCGCTGATGAAACTCAACCAACCACTGACCTTGCCCTGCGGGGCGGAGATTCCGAACCGCTTGGCCAAGGCGGCGATGACCGAAGGACTGGCGGATGCGCGCGGGGTGCCAACCGAGGAGCTGACCCGCCTCTACGGTCTGTGGTCGGATGGGGGATGCGGTATGCTGCTTTCGGGCAACCTTCAGATCGATCGTGACCATCTGGAGCGGCCGGGCAATGTCATCCTCGACCGCGAATTGAACGATGATGAGATCGCCGCTTACCGCCGCTGGACCACGGCGGGCACCCGCAACGGTAACCATTTCTGGGCGCAGATCAGCCACGCCGGGCGACAGACCTTTTCGATGATTAATCCGCACCCCAAGGCGCCCAGCGCGGTCAAGCTCGGCCTGCCGGGCGGCCAGTTTGGCGAACCGGTCGCGCTGGAGGATGCGGAGATTGAGGCCATCATCGCCAAGTTTATCAGCGCGGTGCGGCAATGCCGCGAGGTCGGCTTTACCGGTGTTCAGGTCCACGCCGCGCACGGTTACCTGATCTCGCAATTCCTCTCGCCGCGTTCCAATCAACGCACGGATCGTTGGGGCGGATCGCTTGAGAACCGCGCGGCGTTGCTGCTGCGCGTGATCGAGGGCGCGCGCGAAGCGGTCGGGCCGGACTTTCCGATCAGCGTCAAGCTGAACAGCGCCGATTTCCAGAAGGGCGGGTTCGCGTTTGAGGACTCGCTGCAAGTCGTCCAATGGCTGCAAGAGCGCGGCGTTGATCTGATCGAGATTTCGGGTGGCACCTACGAACAGCCAAAGCTGCTGGGGATCGAGGGGATGGAGCCCGCCGATGATCCCGGCGTTGCTGAAAGCACGTTGGCGCGTGAGGCCTATTTCGTCGATTTCGCCAAGGCGATGAAGGAGGCGGTCGATGTGCCGTTGATGGTCACCGGAGGGTTTCGCAGCCGGGTGGCGATGGAGCAAGCGGTCGAGAGCGGCGCGGCGGATGTGGTCGGGTTGGGCCGTCCCCTCTGCGTGGCGGTGGATGGCGCGAAGCAGATCCTGGAAGGGGCGGATACGCTGCCAAGCGTTGAAAACGACTTGTCGCTCTTCCCGCCGTTCTTGCAGTTCCTCAACGGCGTGAAGATGCTGCGCGCCGCCGCCGGGTTTGCGACGCAGTTCTGGTTCTACATGCAGATTTACGCGCTGGGGCGCACAGGTCGCACTGATCCCGATCTGTCGGTCTTCAAGGCGTGGCGTTCGGTCGAAAAGGAACACGCGGAAAGGCTGAAAGCGATGCGCGCGGCCTAATCTCGCGCGCTTGGCGTCTGTCCTACACGCCGGTCATTCGCTAAGCCCATCGGCATGATTTGGAAGTCCTACAATCGACGCGCGGAAAACGGGTGTTCGCGGTGGGACTTTTTATCGCCAGGACCGTGTAACACGTGGTCCATGTCTCGACCCGATTTCGACCCTTATGAGGCTCCATGACCGCTTCCGTCACGATCCAACCCGTCGCCACTACGTTGTCGCCTCAGGCCGAAGACGGCCAAGCCATCCGGCTGGGCGGAAGCCTCGTCTACGCCAGCCGGTTCGCTGCGATCGTGCGCGAGGATTGCAAGGTGAGCGAGCGCCATGTGTTCGGCGTGCGCGAGGCGATGGCGACGCTCGCGCCGCTGGGCAGCGAGGCGGAAGAGCAATGGGCGAACCTTGCCAAACAGCACAAGCCTTTGACCTTGGGGGAGCGCACCATCCGTCTCGACCAGCCGCAGATCATGGGCATCCTCAACGTGACGCCCGACAGCTTCTCGGACGGCGGCGACTTTGACGAGGTCGAGCAGGGCCGCGCGCACGCCGCCGCCATGCTCGAAGCGGGCGCGGCTATCATCGACATTGGCGGCGAGAGCACGCGTCCCGGCGCGCAGCCGGTGTGGGAGGGCGACGAGAAGGACCGCGTGCTGCCTGCGGTTGAGTACTGCGCCGCGATGGGCGCCGCAATCAGCCTCGACACGCGCCGCGCGGGCGTGCTGGAAGCGGGGCTCGCGGCGGGCGCGCATATGGCGAACGACGTCTCCGCCATGCGCCATGATGACCGGATGGCGGGGCTAGTGGCGGCGAGCGGCTGTCCGGTCGCGCTGATGCACGCGCCGGGCGCGGGCGATGACCTGCACGCCAAGGATAGACTGGAGGGCGGGGCATACACCGACGTGGTGAGCGAAGTGTTCGCCTTCCTCAAACACACGCGCGACAAGGCTATCGCCAGCGGCATCGCCGAGGATCGCATCGTGCTCGATCCGGGGATCGGCTTTGGCAAGAGTCTGAAAGACAACCTCGCGCTGCTGAACGCGCTGCCGCTGTTCCACGCGCTGGGCAGCCCGCTGCTGGTGGGGATGAGCCGCAAGCGGATGATTGGCGCGCTGTCGACCGAGGAGCCTGCTGAGGCGCGGCTGGGCGGATCGGTGGCGCTGGCCACGCTGGCGATGAACGCGGGGGCTCACATTGTGCGGGTCCATGACGTGTTCGAGACAGTGCAGGCGCGCAATGTGTGGCGCGGCCTGCGCGACGCGGCGCTCAGCGACTTCAGCGCGCTGTCGATGGATTGAGGGGCCTTGCGAGGCTGTTTGCGGGAGCGTGTAACCGATGCAGGCGAAGCGCCGAATGAAGGGCCAGTACACCACTCCAAAGGAGCGACCCTCATGACCCTGCCTCTCAACCGCGCCATCGCGGCCTTCGCCATCCTCAGCACCGCCGCCTTGTCCGGCCCTCTCGCCGCTGAAAGCGCTGCGCCGATGGATCAGGCGATGGGCGCCAAACCGGCGGCGATGGTGCCAGCGATGGCGGCGGTCCCTTCGAGCGCAACCGACGCGCTGCCCTCGCAGAATCGCTCAGGCCTGGACCAGTTGAACGGGGTGCGAGCTCAGGCCAACATCCTGCGCTGGGACGCGGAATTTGCGAAGATCGATGAGGCGACACCGCTCGCGAAAGCGGCGCGCGGGCCCTCCGCCAATCCGCGCAGCTTTGCGCTGGAGGACGTCACCCCCGACTTTGGAGAACCCGAAACGCTGGCGAGCGAATACGACCTCGCTCAAGGCGTCACCTTCCAACCGCGCGCGCCTGTTCGCCAAGCCATTGGTGCGGAGTTCGAGCAGACCTACGCCTTCGCGCCTTCGACCAACGCCGCCTCGCGGCTCGACGGCAATGTAAGCACCGTGGGCCGCGTGACCAATGTGCGAGTGCGCTTCTGATCCGCTCAGAGCGTGAAGGCGCCGTCCGAGACGAGCACATGCCCGGTGATGTTCGATCCGGCGTCGGACAACATGTAGAGGATGCTGCCCGCGATCTCGTCCGAGCTGGCGAACCGGCCCAACGGCGTCGTCTTGGCCATGCGCTCGATGGTCTTCTCGCGCCCGATCGCTTCGACGGATCGGTTGAAATCGTCCCCGCCTTCCCAGATCGCGGTGTCGACCCCGCCCGGCGCGATGGCGTTGACGCGGATGTTGGCGGCGGCGTTCTCCATCGCGGCGATGCGCGCCATATGCGCGACCGCCGCCTTGGCCGGACCATAGGGGCCAATGCCAGGCACAGGTTTCACCCCGGTCGAGGAGGCGGTGATGACCGCGCTGCCGCCGGTGGCCTTGCCATTCGCCTGCATCGCGCGCAGCGCCGCTCGCAGCGTCAGAAACGCGCCGTCGAGGTTCACGTCCATGACGCGCCGCCACTCGGCGAATTCGAGATCCGCCACCGCGCCAAACCCGCCGATTCCAGCGTTGACCACGGCATGGTCGAGCCCCTCCAGCTGCGGCTCCAGCGCGTCCCACATGGCCTCATCCGCGACCGATCCGATGACCGGCACAACCTCGCACCTGGAGGGCAGATCGAGCGCGGCGATGCCGTCTTCGCTCAGATCGTTGAGAAACAGCCTCGCCGCACCGCGCGCCGCCAAAGCCCTGGCGCAGGCTGCGCCGATCCCCGAAGCCGCCCCGGTCACGAGCGCGATGCGCCCTTCGAAATCCTTGATGTCTGTCATGTGTGTGATCCCTTCCTGCGGAGCGCGCTAGTCGCAGGCGGGATCGGGATCAAGCGCCAGGCTCAGGCAGCGTTGTCGATGCCCAGATCGGAAAGCTTGCGATAGAGCGTCGAGCGGCCAATGCCGAGGCGCCGCGCCACTTCGGTCATGCGCCCGCGGTAGTGGCCGATGGCGAGGCGGATGACGTCAGCCTCGATCTCTTCCAAGGGGCGCAGATTGCCGTCTTCGGTGTAGAGCATGACGCCCACGCCTTCATGGGTGAGCGGGCCATCAGGCACGTCCTGCTCGCCCAGCATCTCCGAAAGCTGGGGGAAGCTCTCAGCCGTCAGCGTGTTGCCATCGCAATAGACCGCCGCGCGAAACAGGACCGATTGTAACTGGCGTACATTGCCCGGCCAATCGTAGGCGGCCAGCAGCGCCAGCGCGCTGTCGCTGACCGAAAGCGGCTTGAGACCGGGTTGCTCGCCGATGCGGGTCAGGAAATGGCGGGTTAGTCCTGAGATGTCGCCCGCGCGTTCGCGCAAGGGTGGCAGGACGATGCGCGTGGCGCTCAGCACCTCTGCCAGGCGCGGATCAAACTGGCCGGTTGAAAGCAGCGCGTCATAAGCGAAATTGGTCGCCGAAAGAATGCGCACATCCACGCGAAAGCCGTGCGCAGCCCCGACAGGGCGCACAATGCCGCTTTCGAGCGCATCAGCCAGCCGTCCTTGCAAATCGGGCGCGATCCGGTCGACTTCGTCGAGCACCAGCGTGCCCCCGTCGCATTGCTGCATCGCGCCGATCTGGCGGTCAAACGCGCCGGGAAAGGCGTTGGGCTCGTGGCCGAACAGCACCGATTCGAGCGAATTTTGCGAAACGCTGGCGATGTTGATGATCCGCAGCGGCGATTTGGCACGCGGGCTGGCGGCGTGCATCGCGCGCATCAGCATTTCCTTGCCAGTGCCACTTTCCCCTTCAATCAGCGAATGGGAGTGCCCGCGCGCGGCTTTGGCCGCCTTAGCCAGTGCAGTGCGGAAGGTGGGCGCGGTGCCGATCATCGCGTCGAAATCGAGCGCGGCGGCCATTTTCTCGGTCAGTGGGGCGAGTTCATCGCGCGGCGCTTCGCGGCGGGTGACGCTGCGCAGCGCTTCCATCAGGCGATCGGGCGCGACGGGTTTGACGAGGTAATCGCTCGCGCCGGCGCGCATCGCTTCGACCGCGAGCAGCGGCGAGGCGCTGGTGGTCAGCATCAGGATCGGTAGAGCGGGGCGACGCTCTTTGAGTTCAGCGATCAGCGTGCAGGCGTCATCGCCCGGCACCCATTGGTCCAGCAGGATCGCGGACAATTGCATGCCTTCGCGCGTGCCGAGCGTCGCAATCGCGGTCTCCGCGTCGCTCGCGACAATCGTGCGCCAACCCTCGCGCGCGGCGATGGCCGAGATAAGCCGGCTTTGCGCCGGTTCATCATCGATCAGCATGACAAGGCGTGGTTCAACGTCCGACATTGCGTTCAGCGCATGCTCCCAAATCCAACGGGTCCTAATCCAACCGGCCCAATCCAGACGGCCATTCAGACACCCATCCCTCCTCACGGGTGCAAAACTGTCCCGAGGTGAAATGTCGCGCCGGAATAGGGCAGGGGAGTAAAGACCGTGTTAAGGCTGATTGGCGGGGATGCAGGAATTCGCTCCGATCTGGAGGGCTTGAGCTTGGCACGCGCCTTCGATACGGGCGCAGACAGGCACTCGGCGAAAGATTTCAGCAACCTTTTGCCGTCTGCTCCGTTTGGGATCATCAAGAGGGAACTAAAGGCATGGTTAGCCAGGACTACGATCAAAAGGGTAAACTCTACGGCGGCTTTATCGGCTCGCTGAAATGGGTCGTCCCGCTCATTTGCATCATCGTTTTATTCGTGATGGCGCTGATCGCCGGGTAACCACGCTGAAAAAAGGGGCCACGCGCACGTGAAGATTGCTGTTCTGAAAGAGCGCGCTCCGGGGGAAACCCGGGTCGCGGCGACGCCTGAGACGATCAAGAAATTCGCCGGGCTGGGTAACGAGATGGCAGTTGAAACGGGCGCGGGCGCGCTCGCGTCGATCCCTGATGATGCCTATGCCGACGCGGGTGCGAGTGTGGGCAGCGCCGCCGAAGTGGTCAAAGGTGCTGACATCATACTTGGTATTCAGGCGCCCGATGTGGCGCTGCTCAAGGGTGCCAAGTCGGGCGCGATGGTCGCAGCCTTGTTCGATCCTTTCACCAACACCGAGCTGGTCGAAGCCTACGCCAAAGGCGGTTTCGAAGCGCTCTCGATGGAATTCATGCCGCGCATCACGCGCGCGCAATCGATGGACGTGCTCTCCAGCCAATCGAACCTGGCCGGATACAAAGCGGTTCTGGCCGCAGCGGATAGCTATGGTCGCGCTTTTCCCATGATGATGACGGCAGCGGGCACAGTTCAGGCCGCGCGCTGCTTCATCATGGGCGTGGGCGTTGCGGGCTTGCAAGCTATCGCGACCGCGCGGCGTCTGGGCGCACAGGTGTCGGCGACCGATGTGCGCTCGGCCACGAAAGAACAGATCGAAAGCCTTGGCGCCAAGGCAATTTTCGTCACCGAGGTCGAAGGGATCGAAGGCGAAGGCTCCGGCGGTTACGCCACTGAGATGAGCGATGAGTATAAAGCCGCTCAGGCCAAGCTTGTCTCCGAACACATCGCCAAACAAGATATCGTGATCACCACCGCTCTGATCCCCGGACGCGCGGCGCCGGTGCTGGTCACCGATGCGCAGGTCGCATCAATGAAACCGGGCAGTGTCATCTATGATTTGGCAGTCGCGCAAGGCGGCAATGTCGAAGGCTCCAAGCCCGACGAGGTCGTGGAAAAGCACGGCGTCAAGATCATCGGCTACGCCAACACGCCCGCCGCGCTAGCTGCCGACGCTTCGGCGCTGTTCGCGCGCAACCACTTCAACTTCCTCTCTGCCTTCTGGGACAAGGAAGCGGGCAAACCCGAACTCGACGAAGAGATCGGCGACGCGATCCGCCTTACGCAAGGCGGCGAAATCGTCAACGAACGGCTGAAGGGGGCCTGATCCATGGATTTCATCAGCATTCTCTCGATCTTCGTGCTGGCGTGTTTCGTCGGCTATTACGTGGTGTGGTCGGTTACTCCGGCGCTGCACACGCCCTTGATGGCGGTGACCAACGCGATTTCCTCGGTGATTATCGTGGGCGCTTTGATCGCAGCGGCGGAAGCGGGCAGCCCGGCAGCCAAATATCTCGGCCTGTTCGGCGTGGTCTTGGCCAGCGTGAACATCTTCGGCGGTTTTGCCGTCACAGAGCGCATGCTCGCCATGTACAAAAAGAAGGAGAAGTGAGGATGGGTAAATCACTCTTCTCCGTCATCCCAGCGAAAGCTGGGATCGGTCTCGGCAATCTCCGAGCGAAATGGACAGCGATCCCAGCTTTCGCTGGGATGACGATGTTCACGACCCCGGCCCACGCGGCAGGCGGCTCGGCGGTCCCCGATTGGGCGATGCTCGCCTATCTTGTTTCGGGCGTGTTCTTCATCTTGGCGCTGCGCGGCCTTTCGAGCCCCGCGACCAGTCGCACGGGTAACCGCTACGGTATGGTCGGTATGGTGATCGCGGTCGCGACCACCCTGATCACGCACAGTTTGGCGACGATCCCTGAAATCGCGATTGCGATTTTCCTTGGCGGCATTATCGGTGTGACGATTGCGCGCAAGATTGCGATGACGGCGATGCCCGAACTCGTGGCGGGCTTCCACTCGCTGGTGGGGCTCGCGGCCGTAGTCGTGGGTCTTGCCGCGTGGCTTGACCCGGTGAGTTTTGGCATCGTCGATGACGCGAACCAGATCCTGATGGTCAGCCGTATCGAACTGGGCCTTGGTATCGCCATCGGGGCGATCACCTTCTCAGGCTCGGTCATCGCGTTCCTGAAATTGTCGGGCCGGATGAGCGGTTCGCCAATCCTGCTGCCCGGCCGAAATGTTATCAACCTTGGCACGCTGGCGGCCATCATCGCTTTGGTCGGTGCGTACGCGGTTTCGGGCGCGGGAGGCCCGGGTGAAGGGCAGCTTGTCATCGCGGTCACCGTGCTCGCCTTCATCATCGGCTTCCTGCTGATCATCCCGATCGGCGGCGCGGACATGCCGGTCGTTGTCTCGATGCTCAACTCGTATTCGGGTTGGGCAGCGGCGGCGATGGGATTTACGCTGGGCAATTCGGCGATGATCATCACCGGCGCGCTGGTGGGCTCTTCGGGTGCGATCCTCAGCTACATCATGTGCAAAGCCATGAACCGCAGCTTCATCAGCGTGATTGCGGGCGGCTTTGGCGCCGAAGATGGCGGAGGCGCCAGCGATGGCGCGCCGCGCGAACAGCGCCCCTACAAACAGGGCAGCGCCGACGACGCGGCCTTCATGCTGGAACAGGCCGAGAGCGTGATCATCATTCCGGGCTACGGCATGGCGGTGGCGCAGGCGCAGCACGTGCTGCGCGAAATGGCCGACGCGCTCAAGGAAAAGGGCGTGGACGTGAAATACGCGATCCACCCGGTTGCGGGCCGTATGCCGGGGCACATGAATGTGCTGCTGGCTGAAGCCAACGTGCCTTATGACGAGGTGTTCGAGCTCGAAGACATCAACTCCGAATTTGCGCAGGCCGATGTCGCCTTCATCATCGGGGCGAACGACGTGGTGAACCCGGCGGCGAAGACCGACAAATCGTCGCCCATTTACGGTATGCCCGTCTTCGATGTGGACAAGGCCAAGCAGGTCTTCTTCATCAAGCGCTCGATGGGCGGCGTGGGCTATGCGGGCGTCGACAACGACGTTTTCTACATGCCGCAAACGGTCATGCTGCTCTCGGATGCCAAGAAAATGGTCGAAGGCATCGTCAAGGCGCTGGATTAAACCCCACAGGGTTCGGCTGACTTATGCTGCGAGGCTTGCTCACTGTGATCTTGGTTGTCGTCCTTGTTGCTGGGGTGTTTGTCGTCCTGCGCGATGATGGCGTGCTCGAACAGGTGACCGCCGACAATGTCGAACAGGCCTTGCTCGATAACCGCGTCCCCGCGCCGCTTGCCGCATGTATGGGGCCGCGCCTAGCCGACCGCCTGACGATAGCGCAGCTGCGCGCCCTTAAGCGCGCGGCACCAGAGGAAGGCGAACGCACCATCCCGCTCACCACCAAGGAAGTGACCGAGCGGTTCAACCGCATCGATGATCGCGAGGCGGTGGAACAGCTCGCTCTGGCGGCGGGCGCATGCACGTTTGATCTGATGCTTGAGGGCCGCTGAGCGGCGCGCCGCCCATCGCCGGGTCGCCTTGCAATCGGGCGCGCTTGCGTCACAATACTCCCTTGAAAGAGAGGGACTTCGCCATGACTACCGCCTTCACCCGCGTCGCCACGCTGATGGCCGGGGCCGCGCTCGCTTTGTCCGCGCCCATTCACGCGCAGCGCCATGATGAACACACCGCCAAATCGGACTTTGCGCCCGAGCGTGTGGGGGCCGAGCGCATGGTCATGCAGACCACCGCGAACGAGGCCGCCAAGGCGCCCTTCCTGCGCGGCCTCGCGCTGCTGCACAATTTCGAATACGCCTTCGCCGCCAAGGAATTTCGTAAAGCTCAGCAAGCCGATCCCGATTTCGTGATGGCCTATTGGGGCGAGGCGATGACGCATAATCATCCGCTTTGGGCCGAGCAGGACCGCGAGGCCGCGCAAGCGGTATTGAGCCGATTGGCCGCAGACCCGGCGGCGCGTGCGGCCAAGGCGCGCAGCGACAAAGAGCGCCAATGGCTTGCCGCGGTGGAAACGCTCTACGCTCCCGAAGGCACCAAGATTGAGCGCGACGTCGCTTATCTTGAGGCGATGCGCGCGATGCTCGACGCGGATCCGCAGGATATCGACGCGCGCGCCTTTACCGGATTGGCGACGCTTGGTTCCTCGCACGGCGGACGGCAGATCTCGATCTATATGGAGGCCGCCGGCCTGTTGGAACCCGGCTTCATGACGCATCCGATGCATCCGGGCATCCTGCACTATCTCATCCATTCCTACGACGATCCCACCCACGCGCCGTTGGGTGAGCGCATGGCCGAGCGTTACGCTGTGGTCGCGCCCGATGCGGGCCACGCCCAGCATATGGTGAGCCACATCTACCTCGCGCTGGCAGATTGGGAGGCGACCGAGGCCGCCAACGTCAACGCGTCGAAGGTGGTGAACCTTCAACGCGAGGCGCAGGGGCGCGGGCCCACCTCTTGCGGGCACTACAACGAATGGCTCGCTTACGCTTTGTTACAGCAGGGCAAGGATGCCGAGGGCAGCGCGCTGACCAGAAAGTGCGTCGCCGACATTCGGGATATGGTCGCCAAGGAAGGCGACACGATCTCGATGCGCGGGGTTGGCAGCGCGGTGGGGATGGCAATTTTCCTTGGCGTAGAGACCGGCGAATGGCTTGATCCGATCGACCTGCCGGGCACCGAAGCGGCGAAGTTCGCACGCTCTGGCGAAGGGCACGCGGCGCTTCTACGCTGGCACGATACAGACCTCGCCAAGGCGAAGGCGGGCTTGGCGCAGATGAAATCGGCCAACACGGCGATTGTCGAGGCCTCAGCCTCCGATGGCCAATCGGTCTACGAAACGTGGGTGGAACGCGCGATGGAACGCGGCGAGGCCCTTGTCGAGATGGCCGAAGGCGACCGCGCGGCGGGGCTGGCCGCATTGAAGAAAGCAGCGGCGGCGGAATTGGCCTTGCCCATCGTGTTCGGTCCCCCGGTGATCTTCAAACCCAGTTACGAAATTCTGGGCGAGATCCATCTGGCTGAGGGGCGCAAAGAGGAAGCGGTCGCAGCCTTCGAAAAATCGCTGAAGCTGGCGCCGGGGCGCAAGCTTTCGCTGGCCGGACTGGAGCGCGCACGGGCGCAATAGTCGCCAGCCACGAGCGACTTAACCCTTGTGCTGGCCGCCCTGTTTGGGCGAGGGTGTCGCCAACGTAATCTTGGGAGGGATTTTCCGATGATCAGAACCGTCTTTGCCGCCGCTTTGCTAGCCATCAGCGCCATCACCGCCGCGCCCGCTTTGGCTGACAACCACACCATCGCGCCGGGCGAAGGCGCCGGTGAGCGCTTGCAAGAAGCGCTGATCCTCGCCGAACCGGGCGACACGATCATGCTTGAAGCGGGTCGCTATGCGCTAACCGATGGGCTCAGCCTCGACGTCGAAGGCGTCACCATTCGCGGGGTCGGTATGGAAGGCGATGCGCAAAGCATCCTCGATTTCACCAACCAGCAAGGCGCGGGCGAAGGGCTGCTGATCACCTCGGACAACGTCACCTTGCGCGACTTCGCAGTGGAGAACGCCAAGGGCGACGGCATCAAGTCCAAGGGCGCGGACAACATCATCTATCACGGCCTGCGGATCGAATGGACCGCCGGGCCCAAGGCCTCCAATGGCGCGTATGGTATCTATCCGGTCGAAAGCTCCAACGTGCTGGTGCAGGATAGCTATGTGCGCGGGGCCTCGGACGCCGGGATCTATGTCGGTCAGTCGGAGAACATCATCGTGCGCCGCAACCGCGTGGTGGAAAACGTCGCCGGGATTGAGATTGAAAACTCAAACTTTGCCGAGGTGACCGAGAACCTGACGACCAAGAACACAGGCGGCATTCTGGTGTTTGACCTGCCCGGCCTGCCCAAAGTGGGGGGCGGCAGCGTTCTGGTCGCGCGCAACGCGGTGATCGACAACAACACCGATAACTTCGCGCCGGAAGGCAACATCGTTGCGAGCGTGCCTGCGGGCACCGGGGTGATGGTGATGGCGAACAGCAATGTGCAGGTGGTCGAGAACGCGCTTGTCAACAACGACACCACGCACGTTATGCTGATCGCTTACTCGCAGGACTACAACGACGAGCGCTATCAACCGCGTCCTGTGGACGTTACCGTGGCTGATAACGTCTACGGCACAGGCGGGGCCAAGCCTGACTTTGAAGGCGGCGCGCTGATCGCGGGCGCCTTTGGCGGGGCGCTTCCGCCGGTTCTAACGGATGGGCTGCATCAAGGGCTGCAAGTGAAGGACACCAAGATGGTGGCGACGCTCGGTCTGACGAAAGTGGGGCAGCCGCGCACCGAGGCCGCGCCCGCTCTATGGAGCCAGGCCGATGACACCAAGTCCGCGCCAACGCTCGCGCGCGTCACTCTGCCAGATGGCATGGAGGCGCGCCTCCAGTGAAGCTGGCGAATGGGATCATCTTGGGAGCGGCGGCGCTGGTTTTTGCGCTCAGCGCAGCGCTCAACACGGGCGCGGGCGCGGCGCCGATGCACCGCGTCAACGCCGAAGCGGTGTTGGGCGTGGAGCAGCTAGACGGCACGCTAAGCAAATACCCGCGCACATTGGGCGAATACGGCTTTTTCTTGGATGACGCCGGACGCCTTCCCAGCGACGCAGTGATCCCCTACGCGCTCAACACGCCGCTATGGTCCGATGGCGCGGACAAGCTGCGCTATATCTACCTACCCGATGGGACGGCGATGACGGATCCGGGCGAGGGCGGCTTGCTCGGCCTTCCCGTGGGATCAGCGATCATCAAGACCTTCGCTTTTGGTGACCAATACATAGAGACGCGCCTGCTACTCCATCGCGCCGATGGCTGGCTCGCGCTGCCGTATAAGTGGAACGCGGAACAGACCGAGGCGAAGCTCGCGTTGGTGGGCGCGCGAATAGAGCTGACCCGGCCCGATGGCGAGGCGATCAGCTATCAGATCCCCAACAAAAACCAGTGCAAGCAATGCCATGTGAAAGACAAGGTGGTGACGCCCATCGGGCCAAAATCGCGCAATCTGTCCGGCCCATGGCTGAGCGCACAAACGCAGGCCGGGCGGCTTGAAACCATGCCCGCCGTCCATGACACGGTGCCGAATTGGAGCGAGCGTGCCGAGGCGAATGACCGCGACGCTCTTGCGCGCGGTTATCTGGATGTGAATTGCGCGCATTGCCACCAACCGGGCGGCAGCGCTTCGAACAGCGGGCTCGATCTGCGTTGGGAGCAAAGCGATCCCCACGCTATCGGTCTCAGCAAACCTCCCGTCGCCGCCGGCCGCGGGGCGGGCGGGCACAAAGTGTCGATTGCGCCGGGCGATCCCGACGCCTCGATCCTGGTCTACCGCATGAGCTCGACCGAACCCGGCGTCGCCATGCCGGAGCTGGGCCGTTCGACCAATGATGAAGAGGGGATCGCCGTGATCCGCCGCTGGATCGAAGGGATGGGTCCGGCTTCATGAAGTGGTTTGTGCGGATTGCCAGCGCGCTTGTCGCCGTGCTGGTCGTCCTGTTCCTGATCTTTCGCACACCCGACACGGACGCAGCGGAAATGCGAGCGAAATACGGCGCGCCGCCCTCGCAATTTGTGCAAATCGCAAGCGGGGTCGAGGTGCATCTGCGCGATGAGGGGCCACGTGATGGCCGGCCCATCGTTTTGCTGCACGGCTCGAACGCGGATCTGCATACGTGGGAGCCGTGGGCCGAAGAGCTCAAGAAAACACACCGCGTCATCCGCTTTGACCAAGTCGGCCATGGCCTGACCGGCCCCGATCCACAACACGATTACAGCCGCGCCAATTTCACCGCCGACATTGCCGAAGTGCTCGACGCGCTGGCCATCGAACAGGCAATCATCGCCGGCAATTCGATGGGCGGCAAACACGCTCTGTCCTTTGCCGTGACCTATCCCGAGCGGGTCACGGGCCTGATCCTCGTCGATGGCAGCGGCGCGCCGATGCCTGAGGAGGAAAAGCCCAAAGACGACGATGACAGCGGCAATATCGGCTTCGCTATCGCTCAAACGCCGGGCATCAATCGGCTGGTCGAACAGATCACCCCGCGCTCGCTCATCCGGCAAAGCCTTGAGCAGAGCGTCTCGGTTCAGTCCGTCGTGACTGAGGAAGCGGTTGATCGTTATTGGGAATTGCTACGCTATCCCGGGAACCGCCGCGCCACCCTCAAGCGGTTTTCCACCCCCTATGATCCGATGACGCGCGAGCAAATCGCTAGCGTGAGCGCGCCGACCCTTATCCTGTGGGGGGATGAAGATCGCCTGATCCCGGTCGAAGCGGGGCAATGGCTCAACACCGTGCTGCCCAACTCGCAGATCAAGGTCTACGAAGGGATCGGTCATCTGCCGCACGAGGAGGCTCCACGAGAGACCGTGCAGGCGGTCAGCGCGTGGCTGGCTAACCTGGAAGTAACCAAATAAGCCCTTTGTCGTTAACGCTTTTTCGAGCCCTATGGACGGCGCGGCTCGAACCTCGCTACACCTCAAATTAAGGTTGTTCGGATTCGAGGAAATGTAGTGTGCGCAAACTGGGGTTGATCGGCGGAATGAGCTGGGTGTCGACCGGCATCTATTACGAGCGCATCAACCGGATCGTGCAGAAACGCGCCGCCCCGATGGCGAGCGCGCCGATGCTGATCGAAAGCCTCGATTTCTGCCAGCTCTACGCGATCCGCGAAGACAAGGACTGGTGCCGCGCCGCTGAAGTGCTGTCCGAAAGCGCCAAGCGGCTCGAAGGGGCCGGGGCCGAAGCGATCATTATCGGCGCCAATTCAATGCACAAATTGTACGAAGACGTGGCGGAGGCTGTGGACGTCCCGATCCTTCACATCGCGGATTATGTCGGGGCTGCGCTCAAGGCGGCGGATTGCAAGAACGCGGCCTTGGTCGGCACGCGCAACGTCATGACGGAGAGCTTCTATCGCAAGCGTCTGGTTGCCCAAGGTATCGACCTGCTGCCGCCCAACATGGCCAATGTCGAACTGCTCGACAGGATTATCTATGACGAGTTGATGGTGGGCAAAGTGACGCGCGAAGCGCAGCGCTCGCTGAAAACGCTGATCACCAACAAGGCGCAGGAAGGCGCGGACGCAATCGTGTTGGCCTGTACCGAATTGGACCTGGTGGTCGATGTCGATGCGAATGTTCTTCCAGTGTTCGATTCCACCCGAATTCATTGCGAGGCGGCGGCGAATTGGATCCTCGAAGCCGAAGGCGGATACTAAAACGCAATTGGTCGCCACGCGAACACGGCTTGTCGTATTTTTACAAGTGCGCATGGTGTAAGTTTCGATCGGTAAGCCTACCTGCGCTGCAACCCGTGTCATTAATTTTTAATGCACCGGTGTCGGGTCCTCGGGTCGCATTCCGATGATCCGCGGGGTCACTCACCACCCCCCAAAGCACCCGGTGAGTGGCCCCACTTTCCTGCCCGAAAACCGACTAACGCGCTCTGTGAACCCGCCTCGCGCGGTCGTTGCGCGCCGCTATCCACCTTTATCCGCGCACAGCGCCCCGAGTTCACGACCTGTTCCCGTTGAGCGCAGCCGCGCACGCGCTTAGGTGCAAAACGGTGACGACCCGCGCTTCCTTTGCCGCCGATCCGACCGCGCATGGCGGCCGCGAATTTGGCCGACCGGTCAAGAGTGCGCGCTCTGATCGGGGATCGCTTGGGGTTGACGGGACCGAATTGCGCGGCCCTCGAACCGATTTTCAGCGCGACCGAGACCGCATCATCCATTCGATGAGCTTTCGCCGGCTTAAATCCAAAACGCAGGTCTTTATTGCGCCTGAAGGCGACCATTACCGCACGCGGCTGACGCACAGTCTGGAGGTGGCACAGATCGGGCGCGTCATCGCGCGCAGTTTGGGGGTTGATGAAGACCTGACCGAGGCGCTGTGCCTCGCCCATGATCTGGGACATCCGCCGTTTGGCCATGCGGGCGAAGACGCTCTTGCCGAAGCGATGGAGCGTTTTGGCGGCTTCTGCCACAACGCGCAGGCGCTGCGCACCGTGATGCGGCTCGACAGCCCCTATCCCGATCACGATGGGCTGAACCTGACCTGGGACTTGCTCGAAGGTTTGGCCAAGCATAACGGACCCGTCGCGCAGCCCGGCTGGGCTCTGGCGCAGCTGGACGCGGCCTTTCCAATGAGGCTCGACCAATGGCCCTCGCTCGAAGCGCAGATCGCAGCGGTGTCCGACGATATTGCCTATGACAATCATGACATTGACGATGGGTTGCGCGCCGGTTTCCTCGATCTGGATGACCTGCTCGAGCTCGATGCGCTGGCGGATTTATGGCGCAGTGTCGAACGGCGCTTTCCCGGCGCCCCGCGCGAGCGGCAATTGCGCGAATTGGTGCGCGAACAGATCGGCCTGATGGTCAACGACGTGCTCGAACACACGCGCGCTCAGGTGGCTGGCGTTGAAAGCGTCGCCGACGTGCGCGCAGCGGGCCGCCAGCTCGCCGGATTTTCGCCCGAAATGGCCCGGTATGAGCGCGCGCTCAAAGAGCTGATGTACAAAAAGCTCTATTACCACCCCGATCAGGTCGCCGCCGCGAAGGCCGCGCGCGACGTGGTGGCGCGCTTGTTCGCCGCTTATTCTCAGGACACGTCTCTGATGCCCCGTCCCTGGCAGGCTGAGCTGCCAAGCGAGGAGCCGCAGCGCACGCGCACGATCTCTGATTTCATCGCCGGGATGAGCGACAGTTTCGCGATGGCGGCCTGCACCCGGATTTACGGCGCAAAGCCGCAAGGTCTGGTCAATGTATGAACGCATCGGCCTTGTCGGCGCCACAGGGCTGATCGGGCGCACTTTGATCCAAATTTCGAGCGCAGGCGAGGTCGCGCGTATGGTCGGGATCGCGCGGCGCGAAATCGACATGCCCGAAGGCGCGCGGATGGAATTGTTCGTCGCTGAACCCGCCAAATGGGGCGAAGTGCTCGCCGCGGTGAAGCCCAAGGCGTTGATCTGCGCGCTGGGCACCACGTGGCGCAAAGCGGGCAAGAGCCAGGAAGCGTTTCGCGCGGTCGATCAGGATCTGGTCTTGGAAACCGCGCGCGTCGCCAAAGCGGCGGGCATCACCAACATGGTGCTCATTAGCGCGGCGGGCGCGGACCCGACGTCGAAAACCTTCTACTTACAGGTGAAGGGCGAGACCGAGGCTCTGGTGTCCAAGGTCGGGTTCAAGCGCCTTGATATCCTGCGTCCCGGCCTGCTGCGTGGCACGCGCCAGGATGATTTCCGTTTTATGGAGCGCATGGCGCTCACGTTCACTCCGGTGATTGAGGGCGTGCTGCCCGAGAAATACGCCGCCTTCAAAGCGATCGACGCTCTGCTGGTGGCGGAGGCGGCGCTCGGCCTGTCCTTGCGCCGGGCGGCGGGCCGCTTCACTCACGATAACGACGCCATGCGCCGCGCGGCGCGCGAATGGCGCAACCGCACACAGGAGCGATAGATGGAATGGAGCGGCGTTTTCAGCGGGGTCAATTTGGTCGCGCTCGTGGCCTGGGCCTTACTGATCCTTGCGCCGCGCTGGCCCGCTTTGCTCTCTGGTCTGCTGTACCTCGTGATCGGCGGCCTTTGCGCGCTTTACGCGGTGCTGCTGATCAGCGTGCTCAGCGGCTTCATCCCGGCGGGAAGTGGCGGCGCGGATTTCACCACGATCGAAGGGGTGCGCTCGATCTTTGGCAGCGATGTAGGCGTGGTGATCGGGTGGACGCATTACCTCGCCTTTGACCTGTTTGTCGGCGTTTGGATCGCGCGCGACGCGGATGCGAAATTCTTCTCGCGCTGGATCCAAGCGCCGATCCTGGTCGCGACCTTTATGGCCGGACCCTTGGGGCTCGTCATCTGGCTGATCATTCGCGAACGCCGCGCGCGGGCCAGAGGGCGCTTTACCTAAGGGAAAACCGCTGGACGGGGCCCCGCGCGCTGCTAGTCTTTCAGGCAAAAGACTATCCCATAAAGAGAGAGATGCACGCGATGGCGACCAACCCCACCAAGGATTTCACGACGTTTGATGAATACCTCACCTATTGGGGCGCCGAGCGGCCGGACGGCATTGCCTTGGAAGAGGGGGATCGCGCCACCACCTACGCCGAAACGGACCGTCTGACGCGCCAGCTTGTCAGCTTCTTGCAGAACAACGGGATAGGCAAGGGTGACCGGATCGCGTGGCTGGGCAAGAACGCCGATCACTACCTCTTGCTGCTTTACGCGGCGGGGCGGATGGGCGCGGTTATGGCGCCGGTGGGCTGGCGTCTCGCGCCGCCGGAAATTGCCTATATTCTGGGCGATACCGAAGCCAAGCTGTTGGTCGCGGCGCAGGAATTTCTCGAAACGGCGCAATCGGTCAGCGCGGGGATGGAGAACGGTCCCCAGGTTTTCGAAGCGGGCGAGGCGTTCACCGTAGCCTCTTCGCTGGAGCCAGCGACTTACGATGCGCCCGGCCCCGACGATCCCATTCTACAGCTCTACACATCCGGCACGACGGGCAATCCCAAAGGCGCGCAGCTGTCGAACCGCAACCTGTTTGCGCTGCGCAAGCCGAGCCTTGAGGAAAATCTTCCGTGGCAGGATTTCGAGCCCAACGATTGCATTCTCGCCGCCATGCCGATCGCGCATATTGGCGGCACGGGCGTTGCGGCCATCGCGGTCGCCAACGGGGTGCGCATCCATATTTTGCCCGAGTTCACGCCGCTGGGCGCGCTTGAAGGGATTGAGAGCGGGGCGACGCTGATGTTCCTCGTCCCCGCTGCGATTCAGATCATGATCCAGCACCCCAAGGCCGCCGAAACCGATTTTTCAAACCTGCGCTATCTCATGTACGGCGCCGCGCCGATGCCACTTGAGCTCTTGAAAGAGGCCGTGCGCACCATGCCTGGGACAGGCTTCATGCAGGTCTATGGCATGACTGAGACGACAGGTACGATCTCGCTTTTGCCGCCAGAGGATCACGACCTTGAAGGCAATGAGCGCATGCGCTCGGCGGGCAAGGCGGTGCCCGGTGTCGAAATCGAAGTGCGCGGCGAGGATAACAAGGAAGTGCCGCGGGGTGAAATCGGCGAGATATGCATCCTGTCGCCCTCAAACACCGCCGGATACTGGAAGCTGCCCGATGCGACCGCCAAGACCATCGATTCCGATGGCTGGCTGCATACGGGCGACGCCGGGATCATGGACGTGGACGGCTATGTCTACATTCAGGACCGGATCAAGGACATGATCATCTCGGGCGGCGAGAACGTCTACCCCGCCGAAGTGGAGAGCGCGATTTACGGTCACCCCGCCATCGCCGAGGTCGCCGTGATCGGCATTCCGTCCGACAAATGGGGCGAAGAGGTGAAAGCCTGCGTCGTCGCCAAACCGGGCATGGAGATCGATCAGAATGACGTGATCGCCTACACCCGCGACCGAATTGCCCCTTTCAAATGCCCCAAGAGCGTCGATGTCATTCCCGAAATGCCGCGCAACGCCTCAGGCAAGATTCTGCGTCGCCAATTGCGCGCGCCCTATTGGGAAGGGCAAGAGCGGCAGGTGAATTAGCGCTCGACTAATTCGGATAGCGAGAAGCTTGACTGTGAAGAAGCACGCACCCGCTACCCTGCGCAACCGCGAGGCGATCCTTGACGTTCTGCGCGAGGAATTGCCTGCTTCCGGCACCGTGCTCGAAATCGCGGCGGGGTCGGGCGAACACGCTGTGTTCTTTGCCAGCCACCTGCCTGATCTGGACTGGCAGCCTTCCGATCCCGCGCCGGAAGCTCTGGCGTCAATCGCTGCCCATCGTGAAGAAGCCGGGTTGCCCGATCTCAAGGCACCAGTGGAACTGGACGCAAGCGCGGCGACTTGGAACGTGCGCGAAGCGGATGCGATTGTATGCATCAACATGGTGCACATCAGCCCATGGTCGGCCACGCAGGGCCTCTTCGCGGGCGCTGCCCAGATTTTAAGCGGCAAGAACGCGCCGCTCATCCTTTATGGCCCGTATTTTGAGCAGGGCGTTGAACCCGCGCCGTCGAACCTACAATTCGATCAGAGCCTGAAAGCGCGCGACCCGGCTTGGGGTATTCGCCATGTTGAGGATTTGGACCGTCTTGCCGCTGGCGCCGGTTTCAAACGAAGCGCGCGCCATGTCATGCCCGCAAACAATCTGATGTTGGTTTATCGAACCGCGTAAGCTCGCCAATCTGGGGGCCAGCGCCGCTTAATCGTTAATGACCTCTTCGCCCTTCTTGCCGACTGACTGGATGTCTTCACCAAGGCCCTGGACGGTGTTGCACGCCGCCGCGCCCAGCAGCAGGGTCGTCAAACAAGCGGATTTGAGGGCAGCGGTAAGGGTCATGATCGATCTCTTGACGGCAAAACAAAAGCCCAACCTGCAAAGGCGGGCCTTTCGTTGTTAGCATATATTGGCGCTTAGTCGATGGTGCGTTCACCCGCTTCGCCGACGCTTTCCACGTCTTCACCGAGACCTTGGACGGTGTTGCAAGCCGATACGGTCATGCTGGCATAAGCAAGCGCGATGGCGCTGAAGATGACTTTTCTCATAGGATGCTCCTGTGTTTAGATTACGTGGCGATTACACAGGAAGAGCCGCAGCGTTCCAAATTCATCGCAGGGTTACGCGGCAGCCTTCTTCACTGATCGCGCCAGCGCCCTTTCTCGCCACGCGATGAGCGCCCCGGCGCCTACGATCAGCGGCGCGCCCAGCCACAAGGTCGCGGGCGCAGCGCGGTCGAACACGGCGTATCCATACCAAGTCGCCCACAAAAGCGCGGTGTAATCCATCAACAATATGACCGCGGCTGACCCAAATCTCAGCGAGCTTGTCAGCAGGATCTGGACAACGCCGCCAGCTAATGCCGTCGCGAAAATCAGCGTCCATGTCCATGAAGGGTGCGATGCCCAGAAAAAGGGCAACGCCACAGCCAGGATCGGCAGGGTCAGGGCGGTGAACCAGAAAACGATCGCCCACGGGTTTTCGGTCTTGTTGAGGTCTTGAATCTGAAAGCTGATCAGCGCCACCATAAAGGCCGCGATGAGAGCCACGGCGACACCCCACATGGTCACGCCTTCCGCCGCGCCCCCCGCCATGCCGCCGGGCTGCATCACGATCAGCACGCCGCCAAACCCCAGCACCACGGCAAGCGAGCGGTATATGCCCACGCGTTCTCCAAACAGGACGACCGCGATCAAAACCGCGAAGAACGGCGCGCTAAAGCTGAGCGTGGTCGCCTCGGCGAGCGGCAATAGAAGCACCGCGCCATAGGTGAAGAACATGCCGGTGATCCCCATCGCCGCGCGCACTCCGTGCGATTTCATGCGGTCAGAGCGCAGGATTGCAGCCTTCCTCAGGATTAGCAGCCCTCCGCCGATCAGCGCAAAGGTCACCGCCTGACGCCAGAATATGAGCTCCACCAGATGCGCGCCATTTTCGCCCGCCAGTTTCACCAGCATCCCCATCGTGGCCAACGCAAAGGCGGTAATCAGCCGCAATCCGAGCGCGAGGAAAGGGCGGGGGCGGGCAATGGTTCCATCCATGAGTGACCGAGCGCTTGGGGCACGCGGACCCTTTGCGCAAGCGAATGCAGCGCTTACATGGCGCGCCATCATGTTTGATCCGCTCACCGATTTCTGGCTGGCCAGCGACGCGATGCGCCTGACCGTGCTGGGCGCGTCATGCTGGCTGTTGGCCGCAATGGCGGGGCTGATGGAATGGCGGCGCAACAAAATGCGGCCTTTGGACCGGCTCGAGCGGGTCGGCTGGGTGCCGTGGACGCCCCTGTTTCTGATGACAGCTTGCCTTGGAGCGGGATTGCTGGCGATGGGCGTGCCCGCGCTGTTGGCCGAGGTGTAACGCTCGCCGAGCCTAATCCTGCGCGCCTTTGGGCATGATTAGGGAAATGTCCGTTGCGCGGCGATAGATCGCTTCGCCGACATGCCCGATATCTTCGCGCGCAAGAGCATGGACCGGGCGGCCGGTAATCGATGTGTAGCGGCGGCAAAAGGCGATATCCTCGGAGAGATATGCCTCTTCTTCGGGCGCGTTGAAAAAGCCGATGAGCGGGCCCTCCAGCCTATGTGGGAAAGGGTGGGGATGCTGGCGTGCAACGCTTTCATCCGCAGCCATCTCTTCGAACACGGACCGCTCAATCAGGCACAGACCCATGCCGAGCGCGCCCACTTCAATCAGACCGTTTTCGGGAACCTCGGTTGGCGTATCGACGACGCCCACCAGCCCGCGGCTCTCTTGCCGCTCGGAATAAAGACACCCGATGACGGGCTTCTCAGCCTCGATCAGTTTGAGCACGCTCTCCGGTTTGAATTGCATATCGGAGTCGACAAACAGCAGATGCGTCACCTGCTTGGTGTCCAGCATCAAAGTTCCCAAGAGATTACGCACAGCGGTTATCTCGGCGTAGGAGGTCATGTCGAAGGCGGATTTGATGCTGCGTTTTGAGAGCGCTTTTTGCAGCTTTAGCAAACTCATAACGCAGGGCGATTTTATTGAGCCGCCATAGGCGGGCACCGCGATGAGCAAAGTGACGTCGTCCATGGCGAGACCTTAGCCCACGCCATTTCAATCTTAAAGACACGCCTCCAAATACGCCTGATCAAAGCCGAACTGGCGCGCTTTTTCGAGGGTATACGGACGCAGGCCCGAACTGCGGAATTCGCCTAGGATCTTGCCGTCTTCGGTTTCGTCGAGATATTCGAACTTGAACAGCTCTTGCGTGACGATGACCTCGCCCTCCATCCCGATGACTTCGGTGATATTGGTGGTCCGGCGCGAACCGTCACGCAGGCGTTTCACCTGAACGATAAGGTCGACCGATTCTGCAATCTGGCGCGAGATGGCTTCCTTCGGAATCTTGATGTCGCCCATCAGGATCATGTTTTCCATACGGCCCAGGCACTCACGCGGAGAGTTGGCGTGAAGCGTACACATCGAACCATCGTGGCCCGTGTTCATCGCGGCGAGAAGATCGAAACATTCCGCGCCGCGAATCTCACCAAGGATGATGCGGTCCGGACGCATACGAAGGGCGTTCTTCACAAGGTCACCGATGGTGATTGCGCCTTGCCCTTCAAGGTTGGGCGGACGCGTTTCGAGCGGTAGCCAGTGCGGCTGTTGCAGACGAAGTTCGGCGGCGTCCTCAATCGTCAGCACGCGTTCGCCCGGGTCAATCATCTTCGACAGGGCGTTGAGCATCGTCGTTTTACCCGAACCCGTACCGCCCGAGATAACGACGTTCATCCGGCACGCCCC
>JBCCCM010000036.1:0-37730 GCA_039033515.1 Pseudomonadota bacterium | reverse complement strand
CAGGGCCGCGCCGTGTTCGACATGCGGATCAAGCGCGCCATCGAAGGCGTGTGCGGGCGCACGACGGGCAAGATCGGCATGGACAAAGCGGTCAAGGAATGCCGCCGCGACACGATGGCCGCCGCCAAGCAATCGCGTGACGTCGCCATCGCCGATTACGACGCCAAGCGGTTTGCCGCCGCAGACCGCAAGGTGATCCGCTTGGTCGCTCAGTAACACGCTTTGGCCGGGGTGGTCCCCTTCCCCGGCCAATCCCCTCTTCCAGACAACGGGGCGCAGCTTACCCTCGCTCCTGATGCCGGGCCCCCTCAGTCAAAACGGGGTCCGGCATCGCTTTTTTTGGCCCGTGTGGTGATGTGACCGCGCCGCCTGGCGGTCCGGTGCAGTGGCCAAGAAAGTCGCAAAACAGGCCCACTTAAGGCGACCCAAGGGCCGCGCCGCCCACCGCAGGCGAACCGCCCCCTACAGAAAAACTAAAGTCGTGAACCCCCTTAAGGTGCCCTACGCCGTAGCTCTCTTTGCGCGTTTGTGTCCAAGCTCTTCGGGTCGCACCAAGGGTCGCACATCGGTTGCAAGGATGACCCGGTGCGAGGGGTGAGTTCCCCCCATCCCTCGCACTACCGTTGCCTTCGCGAAGGCTCCCACGCTGTCGTCGTAGAAGGCCATGCCGTCTCACGTGCGAGGCATGAAAGCCCGCGCACCGGGCGCGCCGATCCATTCACCAGCCACCCCCCAGCCGGTCTCGATATTTCCGGGTGAGAGCGCGTCGTCCGGCGGACCATCGGCGATCAGCGCGCCCTCTTTCAGCACCAGAACGCGATCTGCGTGGTTCATCGCGAGGCTCAGATCGTGCAGCACGATGACCACACCTTGCCCGGCGGCGGCGCAGGCCCTGAAATGGGCGATCAGGTTCAATTGATGCGCCAGATCGAGCGCGGCAAGCGGTTCGTCAGCGAGGATCCATTCGGGCTCTCCGGCGAGAACGCGGGCCAGTAAAGCGCGCGCCTTTTCGCCACCGGATAGCTGGCTGACCCGGCGCTGCGATAAGTCCGCTATATGTGTGGCCGCGAGTGCGCGGCGGATCGCTTCGGTCCCGGGCGATGGGGGCGCCCCGCCTGCGTCGCCATGCGCATGGCGCCCGAGCGCGACGAGGCTCTCGACCGAGACATCCCACGCAATGTCGCTGCCCTGTGGCAGATAGCCGATGGCGCGCGCGCGTTCTTGGGCCGGTAGAGCGGCCAGCGGGGCCTCGTCCAAGCCCGCCTCACCCGCAGCGGGCGGCAACAGCCCGGCGAGCGCCATCAGCAGGCTCGATTTACCCGCGCCGTTGGGACCGCAAATCGCGGTGATCTCGCCTGGCTTCAAGTCGGCGCTGAGCGGCTCGACAACACGCCGCCCACCGCGCTCCACCGCCAGATCCTGCGCGCTGAGCCGCCGCATCACAGCGCCCCCCGGCGAAGGCGCAGCAGCAACCACAAGAAGAACGGCGCGCCGATCAGCGACAGCGCAATGCCCAACCTCAGCTCGGTCACCAGCGGCAGCACGCGCACCGCGCTGTCCGCGACCAGCACCAGACACGCACCAGCCAGCGCGCTGGGCGCAATCAGGCTGGAGGGCAGGCGGTCGGTCAGCGGGCGCACCAGATGCGGCACGATCAGGCCGACAAAGCCGATGATGCCCGCCACCGCCACGCCCGCGCCCACGGTAAGGCCGATACCGGCGATCAGCAGCCACAAAAGCCGCCGGGGATCGACGCCCAGGGATCGCGCAGCCTCCTCGCCCAGCGTCAGCGCGTCGAGCGAGCGGGCCGCAAAGCCCAGCGCGATCAGCCCAGCGCTCACCAGTGGCGCAGCGATCCAGACCTCGTTCCACGATCGATCGGTCAACGCGCCGTTCAGCCACAGCACGATCTGCGAGAGCGCAAAAGCGTTGGGCGACAAGGTGATCGCAAGCGCGGTCAGCGCGCCCGCAAGGCTTGCGATCATCAGCCCCGCCAGCGTGAACAGCGCGATCCCGCCGCCCGCGCCCGCGGCCCCGTCGCTCAGCGAACGCCCGGCGATCAACGCCAGCAACCCCATAGCCAGCCCTGCCCCGACCAGCGCAAAGGCTGGCAGGCTCCACGTCGCGAGCGCGGGCGGCAACGCCGCGCCAAACCAGAAACTCGCCACCGCGCCCAGAGCAGCAGTGGGCGCGATGCCGAACAGGCCGGGATCCGCCAGAGGGTTGCGCAAGTAACCTTGCATCGCTGCCCCCGCCGCACCCAGCCCCGCGCCAACAACCACCGCCAGAACCGCGCGCGGCAAGCGCAATTCCATCAGGATCAGCGTGTCGCTTGGCCCGCTTCCAGCGAAGGGGTTGATCCATACCCGCCCGGCCAGCAGCGAGAGCGGGATGAGCAGCGCTAGGAGAGCGGCAAAGAGCAGGTTGGCGCGGTTCACGCGGCGGGCTCATGAAAGCTGCGACGAAGCTCGACCAGTTCGCCAAGCGCATCGGCAACGCTGGGACCGCCGCAATAGAACAGGCTGGGATCGAAGAAGTGCACCCGAGTGCCCGCCAGCTTGCCGAGCGCGGGGTGCTGCTGGCCCAGACTGTCGCCGGCAACGAGCAACAGGTCAGGCGGATCGCTGAGCACCTGTTCGAGCGTCACGTAATCCGCCTGAGCCAGACCCAGCGCCTGCGCATGGCTCGTAAAGCCCGCTTCCTTGATCAGCTGCGCGATGAGCGTTTCCTGCCCGGCCACGATCTGTCCGGCCTGCCACAACAGAACCGACGGGTCTGGCCCCACTTGCGCCTTGATCGTACCGGGTGGCAGACCGCTCTCTGGCGGGCTGAGCATAGCCGCGCTCACGGCCTTGGCGGGCTGCTTCGTGCCGACAAGAGTGGCCATCCGCTCGATCTGCGCCGCACTCTGCTCCAGCGTTCGCGGGCTGTCGAAGGTCTCGATCCGCAAACCGGCGCGTTCCAATGCGGCCTTGGTCGCGGGGGCGAGAAAGACGCTGGCGAGCACGATATCGGGCTGCAGCGCGATGATCTCCTCCGCCGTGCCGCTGTTGGAGGCGAAACGCTGCGCGACCGCGCGCTCTATCCGCGAGCCGCCGGGCTGGTGGCTGTAATGCGAAATGGCGAGGATTTGCTCGGGCGCGGCTATCTCGACAAGGATCGCGTCAAGGCATGGGTTGAGGCTTACAAAGGTCGGCGGACCATCTGGCGTGGGCTCAACAGTGGCGGGTGCGCACGCGCTGGTCAGCGCCGCAGCAAAAGCGGCCAGAGCGCCGACGATGTTGGAAAGACCCCGCGTCACGATGCGATCAGCGATAGGCACGCCCCGAGCCCATCGCAAGCGTCGAAAAAGAGCGCGAGCGGCGCGCGTTAACACCTTTGCGCGCTGTGTGCGCATTCGGGACGCCCGCGCCGCAGGGCTCGCCCGCGCGGCCCCGCCCGCCTACGCGCAAAAGCGCGCTATGACGACACACGGATCATCCATTCCTGAGGCTCACCGCGGCAAGGCCTTCACACCGCCGCCCGCGATTGTGTTGACCCGCGCGCGTGCTGCGCAAACCGAAGCCGAAAACGCGCCACAACACGCCGAACCGCAGGAGACCACGCCGAGCCTCACCGAGCGCTCGCCCACGACCCCGACCATGCGCAAGCGGCTCGCTGCTCTGTTGGCGGTGATCGCGGTCCCGGCGATGGCCGCGCCCGGAGATTTCGGCGCGATGGCGGGCGACGCAGCCGCCGAGCACTCGCCCAGCGAAGTCAACGCAGCGTTCCAGACCGCGCAGCCTTTCGAGAAACCGGGGATGAGCTTTCCCGGCTCCGCCTTCTACTATCTCGCCGATCCGCCCAAGGCCGCGCTGATCGCCTTACCCGAAGCCGACCCGCTGGAACGCGGAGCAGCGGGCGGGCGCGCCATCGGCGCAAGGATTGACGCCGGGCCAGCGGCCAGCGCCTTCTTTGCGGGCAGCGGCGGCAATTTCGCGCGCGCATCGGACTGCCTTGCGCAGGCGATCTGGTACGAAGCGGCGAGCGAAAGCGAAGCGGGCCAGCGCGCTGTGGCGCAGGTCGTCCTCAACCGCGTCTCGCACCCGTCATGGCCCAGCAGCGTGTGCGGTGTCGTCTACGAAGGGTCGAGCCGCATAACTGGCTGCCAGTTCAGCTTCACCTGCGATGGCAGCCTTGCCCGGCGTCCCGTGTCTTCGCTCAAAGGCAGAGGCTGGGAGCGCGCCCGGACCATCGCGGCCAACGCGCTGAGCGGCGATGTCTACGCGCCCATCGGCCACGCCACGCATTACCACACGCTCTGGGTCGATCCTTATTGGGCCGGCTCGCTCGACCCGGTCGGCACGATTGGCGCGCACCGCTTTTACCGCAATCGCGGCAGCGCGGGCGCGAAGGCCGCGTTTAGCGACCGGTACAGCGGATCCGAACCGATGGTCGCCCGCGCGGGGGCCGTGAATAGCGCCATCGTGCAAGCCAATCCGGCGGCATCAAACGGCGCAGCCCCGCGTCTCACAATCGAAGGGAACCTGACCGATCAGGGAACGCCCGAGGCGACCTTGGCCTCGCCGCTGAACGGCACCAGCCTGATCGCGGCATCGCCGAAGAAATCGGGCCAGACCCGCAGGAAATACGCGCAAGCGGGCCGGTGGAAAGTCGACCCCGCGACGCTCAATCCGCGCGATAAGCCCGCCGATCAAACCGCCGAAGATGCGCCTACAAAACCGCCCGCAACACCCGAAGAAGGCGAAGGATCCCAAGCGGTTACCCCTTAGCAAAAGTGCCGAGGGGATTTCCCGCAGAGCGCGGGCAAAAGACAGTTAACCGGCTCTCAACCGTGTCCTAACACCAACCCTTAGCGCAGGGCGCCCTAAAGCGCATGGCATCAGAACAGACCGCCGCGTTGCCATCGCGAGGCCCGTCGCCAAGCGGTCCCTTACCTGCACGCGGCTTTCGAGGAACCGCTCTTAAATGACCATCCGCTTTGCCGCCGAGACCACTTCAGAGCTTGCCGCGCACCGTTTGCCCGCGTGCACGCCGATCGCGCGCGCACTGGTCACTCGCGCGATGGAGCGGGTCAGCAATGACAACGCTCCGGCGGCAAGCGCGTACTCGCAAAGCTTGAGCGAAGACGTGTTGCGCGCCGCGCTGAGACACTTCGCGCAGCACGGGATGGCCGCCGCGCGGATCGCCCATGCGAGGGCGCAGGCCGCGTGCTCCGCGAAGGACCGCCCGTCATTTGACTGGTGGCTGGCCATCACGCACGCGCTGGATCGCAGGCTCGCCGCCGAAATCGAGCCGCTCACGCCCGATTGCGCCTAAGCTCGACGGCCCCGCGCTCGCGCTCGCTTTAGGATCGTCCATCAGGTCGCGCGTTAACCGCGGCTTGACCTGTTTGAGTTAACGCCTCGCGATGATGGGTTCAAACCGGATTCTTGATGTCGTAAGCGCGCGCGCCGGCCTGCGCGCACGCGCCGATCCGGTGTCCGACCGCGCGCGCCGCGTGCTCGTTCACTCGCTCTACGCCCAACCCTCCAGCCTTGCCTTTGGCGCGCTGGCCGGGGTGATTTCGACCGCCATTTCCGCATGGGTTTCGGGCTTCGCCCCGCTGTGGGTCGCGTTTGGCCTGTTAACCCTGGTGGGGGGCGCGCGGGTTGTGCTCGCCTACGCGGTCTCGCCCGACACCAGCAAAGCCAGCACCAACCGCCTTGAATTCGCTTACGAAGTGGGCGCGTTTACTTACGCCATCTTGCTGGGCTGCGTGGCGGCGATGACCCTGCTGTTCGAAGCCACGGCTGAGGTCGCCCTGATGATGGTCGCCAACGCGCTGTGTTTCGGCGTCGGCGTGTGCGCGCGCAACGCCGGGCGTCCGACCATCGCGATGGGCCAGCTGGTGCTGGTGTCGATGCCGGTCGCGTTCGCCTCGCTTGCGGTGGGGACAATAATCTCCATCGCGTTTGCCGTGACGATCGTGTTCCTCAATTTCGGGATGACGGCGATTGCGGGGAAGATCGGCCGGGTCTTGCGCGATTCCATCACATCGGCGGAGAAGAGCGCCGAGCTGGCGGACAAAATGCAAGCGCTCGCCCGCTCCGACGTGGTCACGGGCCTCGCCAACCGGGCCGGGCTGAACCACGCCATCGTCGAAACCATGATGAGCGTCGATGATGAGGCCAGCTTTGCCGTCTTCTGGATCGATCTGGACCGTTTCAAGGAGGTCAACGATCTGCTCGGCCACCCGGTCGGCGACCGCGTTTTGAGCGGAGTGGGCCGACGCCTGTCCGACCTCGCGCCCGATGGCTCCACCGTATCGCGCTTTGGCGGGGACGAGTTCGTGATGTTCTGCCCGGTTTCATCGCCCAAGGACGCCGAGCGCATTTCCAGCGAGATCCACGCCGAAGTCATGCGCGCCATCAACGTCGACGGCGACCGGTTGGAAGTGCGCGCCTCGGTCGGGGTGGCGCTGTTGCCGCAAGATGGCCGCGACGCGGACACGCTGCTCAAACGCGCCGATCTGGCGCTGTATCACGCCAAGGTGGGAGGGCGCGCGCAGACCTGCTTCTTTGCCCCATCCATGACGCGCGATCTGGTGCGGCGGCGCGAGATTGAAAACGAGCTGCGCACCGCCTTACAACGCGATGAGCTGTCGATCTTCTTCCAACCGATTGTCGATCTGGAAAGCGGACGCATTCGCGGGTTTGAGGCGCTGGTGCGCTGGTTCCATCCCGAGAAAGGCGAATTGACGCCCGACGAATTCATCCCGGTCGCCGAAGAAACCGGAGTCATCCTGACCCTTGGCAACTGGATCACCGCGCAGGCCGCCAGCATCGCAGCGCAATGGCCCGAAGACATAACGCTCGCGGTCAATCTGTCGCCGCTGCAAATCCGCGCGCCGGGCGCGGCTTTAGGTATCAAGAGCGCTCTGAACAAGGCCGGGCTGGATCCCCGCCGGCTTGAACTGGAAGTGACCGAAAGCCTGTTCATCGACGATAACCACGCCACCGCCTCCTTCATCGAGGAACTGGCGGATATCGGCGTTCAGTTTGCCCTTGATGATTTTGGCACCGGCTATTCCTCGCTCGGCTATATCAACACTTACCCCTTCAAGAAGATCAAGGTGGATCGCAGCTTTGTCTCGGGCGAAAAGGTCGGGCGGCGCAGCGACGCGATCATCCGCGCGGTCGCCGAGATGGGCGCGACGCTGGAGATGGAGATCGTTGCGGAGGGGCTGGAGACAATCGAGCAGGTCCAGGCCGTGCGCGAGGCGGGCTGCACGCTGGGACAGGGCTATTATTTCAGCCGCGCCGTGCCTGACTACCTCGCCGCGATGCTGCTGACGCAAGAGCGCGAGAACGATCATCCGGGCCGCGTGAGGCGCAGCGCCTAGAGCGCAGCCGCTAAAGCTGTGCGGGTGAGGCTTTCCCAAGCGCTGACCGCAGCGCCTTTCGGCCCGGCAAGCCGCCTTCCAATCGCCCACCCCCAAATCACCAGGACGTTCAGCCCCGGCTAAGGGTTTATCCTGTGTTGTTGCAACGGCTTATTGCTATTGCAAACTGCTTGCAAAGAAATGCGTTGCGTGCGACTTTTTGGTGGTTGCCAAGCTTTAGTCAGAGGCCTAATCCCGCCGCACACGTCAATGCAAAGCCGCTACGGGACGGAGGCTCGCATCTGTTTGACGACGGCGCTCTTTAGCCAAAGTTCGCGCCGCTCAATGTTCACCGTCCCGAGGGATCTGGGAAGGATTACTGACATTATGGCCCGCAAGAAAATCGCGCTTATCGGTTCTGGCATGATCGGGGGTACGCTCGCCCACCTCGCCGCGAAGAAGGAAATGGGCGACATCGTCCTCTTCGACATCGCCGAGGGCATGCCGCAGGGCAAGGCGCTGGACCTGTCGCAGTGCGGCCCAATCGAAGGGTTTGACGCGAAGATCACTGGGTCGAACGATTACGCCGATATTGCGGGCGCCGATGTCATCATCGTCACCGCGGGCGTGCCGCGCAAGCCGGGCATGAGCCGCGACGATCTGCTCGGCATCAACCTGAAAGTCATGAAAGCGGTTGGCGAAGGCATCAAGAACAACGCGCCCAACGCGTTCGTGATCTGCATCACCAACCCGCTTGACGCGATGGTTTGGGCTCTGCGTGAATTCTCCGGCCTGCCGCATAACAAGGTGGTCGGCATGGCGGGCGTTTTGGACAGCGCGCGCTTCGCGACCTTCCTCGCTTGGGAGTTCGAGTGCAGCGTCAAGGACGTAAACGCCTTTGTGCTCGGCGGTCACGGCGACACGATGGTGCCGGTCCTCAGCTACTCGACGATCAACGGCATCCCGGTGAAGGACATGGCCAAGATCAAGGGCGTTTCGGAAGGCCGCCTCGACGAAATCGTCAAGCGCACGCGTGCGGGCGGCGGCGAGATTGTGAAACTGCTCGGCAACGGTTCGGCCTATTACGCCCCCGCCACCAGCGCGATCGCGATGGCCGAAGCCTATCTCGGCGACCAGAAGCGCATCCTGCCCTCGGCCAGCTTCGTTGAAGGCAAATACGGCGTTGACGGCATGTATGTCGGCGTCCCCACCGTGATCGGCGCCGGCGGCACCGAAGACGTGGTCGAGATCGAGTTGACCGACGAAGAGAAAGCCAACCTTAAAGTCTCAACCGACGCGGTCGAAGAGCTGCTTGAGGCGTGCAAGGCGCTGGACAGCTCGCTGGCGTGACCCTCTCACCCACCGTCACCCCGGCGAAGGCCGGGGTCCAGCGGGCGAAAACGTATGATTAAGGGCGGCTTTGTCTACATAATGGCGAGCCGCCGGAATGGGACGATTTACATTGGTGCCGCCAGCGACCTACCGAAACGGATTTGGGAACACCGAGAAGGAATAATCGAAGGCTTCACGAAGAAACATGGTTGCACAATGCTCGTCTGGTTTGAGCGCCACGACACCATCGATGCCGCTATCACTCGCGAACGCCAGATGAAGGAATGGAAGCGCGCTTGGAAATTGCGTGTGATTGAAGAGAAAAACCCTAATTGGGACGATTTGTTCGAATTGGTTTGTAACTAAACACGACCGTCACCCCGGCGCAGGCCGGGGTCCAGTATGGCAAGGACGGCGTTCTGTTTCACTGGATACCGGCCTTCGCCGGTATGACGGATGAGGGTAGATTATGAGTATTCTGATCAACAAAGACACCAAGGTCATCACCCAAGGGATGACCGGCAACACCGGCACTTTCCACACCAAGCAGGCCATCGATTATGGCACCCAGATGGTGGCGGGTGTGACGCCAGGCAAAGGCGGGACCGAGCATATCGGTGTGCCGCAGTTCAACACCGTCGCCGAGGCCAAGGCCGCGACTGGTGCGACGGCTTCGTGCATCTATGTGCCGCCGCCCTTTGCCGCTGATGCGATTTGTGAGGCTATCGATGCGGAAATCGAGCTCATCATCTGTATCACCGAAGGCATTCCCGTGCTCGACATGGTCCGCGCGAAGGCGGCTCTCACCGGCTCCAAGTCGCGCCTGATCGGACCGAACTGCCCCGGCGTGCTGACGCCCGATGAGTGCAAGATCGGCATTATGCCGGGCTCCATCTTCAAGAAGGGCAGCGTCGGCGTTGTCTCGCGCTCGGGCACGCTCACTTACGAAGCGGTGCACCAGACGACGGCCGTGGGCCTTGGCCAGACCACTGCGGTCGGCATCGGCGGTGACCCTGTGAACGGCACCAACTTTATCGACGTGCTCGACCTGTTCCTCGATGATCCGGAAACGACCTCAATGATCATGATCGGCGAGATCGGCGGATCGGCCGAAGAAGAAGCCGCGGAATTCCTCAAGCAAGAAGCCGCCAAGGGCCGCTCCAAGCCCACCGTTGGCTTTATTGCGGGCCGCACGGCGCCTCCGGGTCGCCGCATGGGCCACGCGGGCGCGATTGTGTCGGGCGGCAAAGGCGGCGCGGAAGACAAGATCGCGGCTATGGAAGACGCCGGTATCTGGGTCTCACCCTCGCCTTCCGAACTCGGCACCACGTTGGATGCCATGCTGAAGGAAATGGCCTGACGCACACACGCGCGCCGGGACATCCCCCGGCGCGCGGTTTCTCCTCCCCAGGGACCAAGAGCATGAACGAGCAGAGCAAGAACTTCATTCCCGAACTCACCGATCAGGAAGGCCCGCAGCCCGGACCGTCCTGGGAGAACGCGAAGTGGCTCGACACGGTCAGCGGATCGGACGCGGACCTCGCGCAGGCGATGGATCCAACGCAGATGACGCTCGACCAGCTCAAGGGGACGATTGACAAGGCGGCGAGATCCGCTGGCAAACCGCTCGATCAAGACGCGCTGCAACACGCCGCCGATATCTCGAACAAGGCGATGAGCCTGGTGCGGCTCTACCGTGTGCGTGGGCATATGGCGGCGGATCTTGACCCTCTGGGCCTCTCGAACAAGCTGGGCGAAGTGCATGACCTGACCCTCGAATTCCACGGCCTTGCGGGTCAGGAAGACGAAGACGTCTATGTCAGCGACGTGCTTGGTCTGGAATGGACAACGATTGGCACGCTGCATCAGCGCCTCAAAGAGGTCTATTGCGCCAAGGTCGGCCTTGAATACATGCACATCGCCGACACCGAAGAGCGGCGGTTTTTGCAGGACAAGTTCGAAAGCCCCGGCGACACGATCCAGTTTACGCCCGAGGGCAAGAAGGCGATCCTCGCTTCGGTAATCCGGGGCGAACAGTACGAGGAGTTCCTTGGCAAGAAATATGTCGGGACCAAGCGTTTCGGTCTGGATGGCGGCGAGTCCATGATCCCCGCATTGGAAGCGGTGATCAAGCATGGCGGCTCTGCGGGCGTGCGCGAGATCATCTACGGCATGGCGCACCGGGGGCGTTTGAACGTGCTCGCGAATGTGATGGAAAAGCCGTACAAGGTCATCTTCCACGAATTTTCCGGCGGCAGCGCCAACCCCGAAGATGTCGCGGGTTCGGGCGATGTAAAGTACCACCTTGGCACCAGCACCGACCGGGAATTTGACGGGATCAGCGTGCATATGTCGCTCACCCCCAACCCCTCGCACCTTGAGACGGTGAACCCGGTCGTGCTCGGCAAATCGCGCGCGCAGCAGGCGATCCGCGACGATCTGAAAGACAAGCAGTCGGTGCTGCCCGTTCTGATCCACGGCGACGCGGCCTTTGCGGGGCAAGGCGTGGTGTGGGAGAGCCTCTCGCTCTCCGGCGTGCCGGGCTATGACACGGGCGGCTGCATCCACTTCATCATCAACAACCAGATCGGGTTCACAACCTCGCCCAAATTCGCGCGCTCCTCGCCTTACCCAAGCGACGTGGCCAAGGGCGTTCAAGCGCCGATTCTGCACGTCAACGGCGATGATCCCGAAGCGGTGACCTTCGCGTGCAAGCTGGCCGTGGAATACCGCCAGACCTTCCACCGCGACATCGTGATCGACATGTGGTGCTATCGCCGCTTTGGCCACAACGAGGGCGATGAGCCCAAGTTCACCCAGCCCCTGATGTACGACCAGATCCGCAAGCACCCCAAGGTCAGCTTCCATTACGAAGAACGGCTGATCAAGGAAGGCGTGATCGACGAAGGGCACCGCGACACGGTGTGCAGCGAATTCGTGGCGGAGCTCGAAAGCGAGTTTGAAGCGGCCAAGAGTTACAAGGCCAACGATGCGGATTGGTTTGGCGGGCGCTGGTCGGGCCTTAACAAGCCCGCTGACCCTGAAAGCGCGCGCCGCAACACCGAAACCGCGATCGAAGCGAAGATGTTCGACAGCCTTGGCGCCACGCTCACCAAGGTGCCCGACGATCTCACGATCCACAAGACGCTGGGCCGCGTCCTTTCCGCCAAGGAGAAGATGTTCGAGACCGGCGCCAAAGATCCTAAACAGGGGGGCTTCGACTGGGCCACCGCCGAAGCGCTCGCGTTCGGCAGCCTGGTGATGGAAGGGTACGGTGTGCGCCTGTCGGGTCAGGACAGCGGTCGCGGCACCTTCTCACAGCGCCATTCGGTCTGGGTCGATCAGACCGATGAGCACAAATACATCCCGCTCTCCACGCTGCCGCATGGCAAGTTCGAGGTCTATGACAGCACGCTCTCCGAATACGGCGTGCTCGGCTTTGAATACGGGTTTGCGATGGCGGACCCCAAGAGCCTTGTGATGTGGGAAGCGCAGTTCGGCGATTTTGCCAACGGCGCGCAGATCATGATCGATCAGTATATCGCGTCGGGCGAATCCAAGTGGCTGCGCGCCAACGGCCTCGTGATGCTGCTGCCGCACGGATATGAAGGCCAGGGACCGGAGCACTCCTCTGCGCGCCTTGAGCGCTTCCTGCAATTGTGCGCGGACGACAACATTCAGGTCTGCAACATCACGACCCCGGCGAACTATTTCCACGTGCTGCGCCGCCAGATGCTGCGACCGTTCCGCAAGCCGCTCGTGATCATGACGCCCAAGAGCCTGCTGCGTCACCCGATGGCGAAGAGCCCGCGCGAAGAATTCCTCGGCGATTGGCAATTCAAGCGGATCAAATCGGACCCCGCGATGGAGCCCGACAGCGAGGCAGATGCGAAGATCAAGCGTCTGGTGCTGTGTTCGGGCAAGGTCGCCTACGACCTTCTGGAAGAGCGCGACGCCAAGGGGCTCAAGGACGTCTCCATCGTGCGGATCGAGCAGCTCTACCCCTTCCCCGGCAATCCGCTCGCCACGCGCCTCTCGCGCATGACAAACCTCGAAACGGTTGTCTGGTGTCAGGAAGAGCCCAAGAACAACGGATCGTGGTTCTTCGTCCAGAACCTGATCGAGGACGCGCTCACCGCTGGAGGCCACGAGGGCAAGCGCCCGGTCTACGCAGGCCGCGCCGCCGCCGCCTCGCCCGCGACCGGGCTTGCCAGCCGTCACAAGCACCAACAGGAAACGCTCGTTGCTGAGGCCCTCGGCCTCGCGAGCCAGTAATTCTCAGGCCCGAAGGGATCACACATCATGGCCACTGAAATCACCGTCCCCGTTCTGGGGGAATCCGTCACCGAAGGCTCCATCGGCGAATGGCTCAAGCAACCGGGCGACGCGGTCGCGGTCGATGAACCCATCGCTTCGCTTGAGACCGACAAGGTCGCGGTCGACGTGCCCTCGCCCGTCGCGGGCGTGATGAGCGAGCACAAGGCCGCCGAAGGCGACACGGTCGAGGTGGGCGCGGTGATCGCGGTCATCGAAGAAGGCGCAACCGGCGCGGCGACCAAAGGCGAAGAGCCCGCGCGCGAAGCCGAAGCCCGCGAAGAGGGCGAAGCCAAGCGCGAAGAGGCCAGCGAAGCGGTGCGCGACGCGGCGCAAACGCTTTCACCCGCGGTGCGCCGCGCGGTTCTCGAACACGGCGTTGACCCCTCCACGATCAAAGGCACCGGCAAAGATGGCCGCCTGACCAAGGAAGACGTGATCGCGGCTGCTGAAGCCAAGGCGAAAAGCCCTTCGACAGGCTCGGGGCGAGCGGATGTTGGCACAAGTTCCGCTCAGCCTGAGCCTGTCGAAGGCCACGCGCAACGCATGGAAGAGCGCGTCAAGATGACGCGCATGCGCCAGACCATCGCCAAGCGCTTGAAAGGCGCGCAGGACAACGCCGCGCTCCTCACCACATTCAACGATGTGGATATGAGCGCGGTGATCGAAGCGCGCACCAAGTACAAAGACCTGTTCGCCAAGAAGCACGATATCCGCCTCGGCTTCATGGGCTTCTTCGCCAAGGCCGCGTGTCTGGCATTGAAAGACGTGCCCGCCGCCAACGCCTATATCGAAGGCGATGAGATCGTTTATCACGATTATGTCGACATCTCGGTCGCGGTGTCCGCGCCCAATGGCCTCGTCGTCCCGGTGATCCGCGATTGCCAGGACAAGGGCTTTGCCCGGATCGAGAAAGACATCGCCGACTTCGGCAAGCGCGCCAAGGAAGGCACGCTGACCATGGCCGATATGTCAGGCGGCACCTTCACGATCTCGAACGGCGGCGTCTTCGGCTCGCTGATGTCGACCCCGATCATCAACCCGCCGCAATCCGCCGTGCTGGGCCTTCACCGCATCGAGGATCGTCCGGTTGCGATTAACGGCGAAGTTGTAATCCGTCCGATGATGTATCTCGCGCTGAGCTACGACCACCGTCTGATCGACGGCCGCGAAGCGGTGACCGCGCTCAAGATCATCAAGGAAGCGATCGAAGATCCCACCCGGATGCTGATTGATTTGTAAGTATTTTTACCGTCGCCCCCGCGAAAGCGGGGGTCCCGCTCCCTACATTTGGAGCACACACAAGAAAGCGGGATCCCCGCTTTCGCGGGGATGACGAAAGAAGAGAAATGGCTGATCAAAATTACGACTACGACGTTCTCGTCATCGGCGCTGGCCCGGGCGGCTATGTCGCCGCTATCCGCGCGGCGCAACTGGGCCTCAAGACCGCCTGCGTGGAAAGCCACGAGACTTTGGGTGGCACCTGCCTCAATGTCGGCTGCATTCCGTCCAAGGCGTTGCTGCACGGTTCCGAGTTGTATGACCACGCGCATAACGGCCACATGGCGACATGGGGTCTGGGCGGCGAGGTCACGCTCGATCTGGGCAAGATGATGGCCGAAAAGACCAAGGCGGTGGGCGAGCTTACGGGCGGGATCGAATTCCTGTTCAAGAAGAACAAGGTCACCTGGCTCAAAGGTCTGGGCTCTTTCGTCGATGCGCACACCGTCAAGGTCGGCGACGACACCGTAACCGCCAAAGACATCGTCATTGCCACCGGCTCCAGCGTTATGCCCCTGCCCGGCGTCGACGTGAACAACGACACAAAGCGCATCGTCGACTCCACCGGCGCGCTCGAACTCGAAGAAGTGCCCGAACACCTCGTCGTCATCGGCGGGGGCGTGATCGGTCTTGAGCTTGGCAGCGTATGGCGTCGCCTGGGTGCGAAGGTCACCGTGATCGAATTCCTCGACCAATTGCTGCCCGGCATGGACGGCGAAGTGCGCAAGGAAGCGGGCAAGATCTTCAAGAAGCAGGGCATGGAGATGATGCTCGGCCACAAGGTCACCGGCGCAAAAGACACGGGTAAAGGCGTGACGCTGACGGTTGAGAAATCCTCCGGCGGCGATGAACAGACCATCGAGGCCAGCCACGTGCTCGTTTCCATCGGCCGTCGCCCCAACACCGAAGGGCTTGAACTCGACCGCGCTGGACTTCAACTCGACAATCGCGGGCGCGTGGAGATCGACCACAATTTCAACACCGCGGTCGAGAGTATCTGGGCCATCGGCGATGTCGTCAAAGGCCCCATGCTGGCGCACAAGGCCGAAGACGAAGGCGTCGCGGTGGCGGAGAACATCGCCGGACAAACCGGCATCGTGAACCACAATGTCATCCCCAACGTCGTCTACACCTCGCCCGAAATCGCTGGCGTCGGCCTCACGCAGGAAGAAGCCATCGAGCGCGCGGGCGGCGACAAAAAGGCGATTAAGGTCGGCAAATTCCCGATGATGGCCAACAGCCGCGCCAAGGCGAACCGCGACACCGACGGCTTTGTAAAAGTCATCGCCGAGGCGGAAACCGACCGCGTGATCGGCGTGTGGATAGTCAACACGCTGGCGGGCACGATGATCGCGCAGGCCGCGCAGGCGATGGAATTCGGCGCGACATCCGAAGATATCGCCTACACCTGCCACGCGCACCCCACTCACGCCGAAGCTTTCAAGGAAGCGGCGATGGCGGTGCAAGGCAAACCGATCCATATGTAAGCCCCATGATGGCGAGCTCATGAAAAGGAGCCATTGATATGACCCGCAGCGTTGCCATCATCGGAGCGGGTCAGATCGGTGCGGCTGTGGCAGGCACCTTTTCGATCCGCGACTGGCGACCAAAGATCTACGCGCGCACACGGCCGCGATGGTTCAGTGACGAGTTCTACGATTTCGAACCCTACGTTCTTGGCGAAGGCCCCGCCCCGAAAGCTGAGGCCGTTGTCGACACGATCGCTTTCGATGTTGAAGATATCGAGCGCTATGATCCCGGCGCCATCGAGCGCCTTGTCGTGATTTCCTCAGCCAGTGTCTATTGCGACGAGGAAGGCCGCACCTTGGACGAAGGTCCGGCCAACGGCTATCCTGTCTTCGATGGGCCGGTCAGCGAAGAACAAGCAACCGTGTCGCCGGGGCCGCAAACCTATTCGACCCGCAAGGTTCGCATGGAGCGCAAGGCGCTAGATCTGTTCGGCGATAGAGCGACCATCTTGCGTCCCTGCGCGATCTTTGGAGCCAACAGCCGCCATCCGCGCGAATGGTGGTTCGTAAAGCGCTTGCTGGACGGGCGCGAGATCATTCCCCTCGCCTTCGGCGGCGAAAGCCGTTTCCAGACTACCGATGTGGGCGATATCGCCGCTTTTGCTGAACACGCGGTCGATTACGGTTGGGGCGGGGTGTTCAACATTGCGACCGCAGACGCTCCCAGCGTTATGGAGATCGGAGAACGCATCGCGCACATCCTGAGCCGCAAAGTGCAGTTTCAGCGTCTCGATGGGCCTCCGGTCGATCATGTGGGCCGTACGCCCTGGTCGGTCCCTAAGCCCTTCACCGTTTCGAACCTTAAGTCGCGGGAAGTCGCGGATAATTCTGGCTACACGCTTGGCATCGGGCGAGAGTTTGAAAAGTCGTGGTACAAAGCGCCCATCCGCGCGCTCGCCGACCTCAACCCCGCCGACTGGCGCGCCGCCTTCCCGCAGCTGGCCGCCTATCCGTGGGATTTGTTCGACTATGAAGCCGAAGATCGCTTCTTCGACGAAAGCGCTTAACGCACCGTCCAAATACGTTGCGACATCCCGGTCTACCGATAGTGTATTGCTGAATTGATACACTCATACGGGGCACCATGCTCGACACATTGAAATCCGCGCTTATCATCGCATCTGCCACTCTCGCGTCGACGGCTTTGCTCGCCCAAGCGCCTCAAACACCGGTCCCCCAAGCCGTGTCTGAGGCGGCGGAGGCGGCGCTTGCCCAGCCCAATATCGCTGGCATCGGAATCGCTCGCATCGAGAACGGCGCGGTCCAGTGGACCGGGTATTGGGGCGAGCAATCGGACGGCGTGCCCGTCTCGGATCAAACCGCGTTCAACACCGCTTCGGTGGCCAAGACGATCATGGCCGAGACCGTCCTGCGGCTTGCCGATCAAGGCGAGATGTCGCTCGATGATCCGATTGCCGAGCACTACCGGCATCCGCAGCTCGGCGAGGATCCGCGCTACGATCAGCTCACACCGCGCATGCTCTTATCGCATCAGGCCGCGCTGAAAAACTGGCCGTGGCTCTACGACGATGGCCGCCTCGCCTTCACCGCCGATCCCGGTCAAGGCGAGTTCAGCTATTCCGGGGCGGGAATTGAAATCGTGATGCGCTATCTCGAGGCGCGCTTTGAACGCCCGTATCCCGAGCTTGCGCGCGAGTTCGTGTTCGAGCCGCTGAAGATTGAAGGTCTGGCTGTCGCGCGTGAAGCTTGGCTTGACGGGCGGGTCAGCGAACCGCGAGGCGGCGACGGCAGCGTCTTTCCGCCCTTCACCCGAAGCGGGGACGACAACCTGATCGAGCTTGGTGAATACACCGCAGCCGACAATCTCTACGCGACCGTGCCGGGCTATGCGAAACTGCTGGTAGAATTGATTAAGGGCACCGGCCTCTCCCCCGAAATGCGAGCCGAACGCGCCACCATTTTTTCCACATCCGAAACCTCGATGGGATACACCTGCGTCGCTGACCCTGCGGATTGCCCCGGACCGATGGGCTACGGAATAGGCTGGGAGCAATACAACGAACCGGAACGCACCGTCATTGTGCACGGAGGCAATGACTTCGGTGAATTTGCGCAGGTCTACTTCATACCCGAAACACGCGAAGGGCTGGTGCTTTTCATCAACGGAGGAGAAGCTTTTCCCGCTGGCATGGACATCATCTTAGCGGTTGACCCTGAGTTGCGGATGGCGAAACACTTCGCCGCGCTCATCAAGAAGATGCGCGAACAGGGGGGCGGTTGATCTCCCATTGGGAGAGAACGCACGCATGGCCTATCCGCAATTGACTGAAAAACCCGGCCTTGCCGAAACCGCGCTTGCCATCCGCGAGGGGCGCTTGTCGGTGGCCGAAGCGGTGGACGCGGCGATTGTGCGGATTGAGAAGCTTGACGCGGATATCAACGCGCTGGCCGTGCCTGATTTCGAGCGTGCCGCCGCCAGCGCCAAGGCGATGGACGAAGCGCTTACGAAAGGGGACGCGCCCGGCCCCGATCAGCCGCTTTTCGGTGTGCCGATGACCGTCAAGGAGAGCTTTGACGTCGAAGGCTTGCAAAGCTGTTGGGGGCACGAGGGCTTGAACTACACCGCCCCACGCGACAGCGAGTTGGTGCGCCGGCTCAAAGCGGCGGGCGCGGTGATCGTGGGCAAAACCAACGTGCCCGTCGATCTCTCCGACTGGCAAAGCCACAACCCGGTCTATGGCCGCACCCGCAACCCGCATAACGCGGATCGCTCACCCGGCGGATCGTCCGGCGGCAGCGCGGCGGCGGTCGCGGCGGGCATGGTCGCGGGCGAATACGGCACTGATATCGGCGGATCGGTCCGCGTGCCGGCGCATTTCTGCGGGATATGGGGGCACAAGACGACGTGGGGCATCGTCTCCAAACGCGGGCACGATCACCCGATCATGGCCCGGCGCAAGGGCTTTGTCGCGGCGCATGACGGCGCTTTATCGATTGCCGGCCCTCTCACCCGCAACGCGCAGGATCTCGCGACGCTGACCGCTTTGGGATCAAAATACACGCTGCGCCAATCGGGCAAGTCGCTCACCCAATGCCGCCTGCTCGCGATCACCGAATATCCCGGCGCGCCGGTCGATACGAGCGTGGCGGAGCCGACCGAAGCGGCTATCGAAGCTTTGACCAAGGCGGGTGTCCGAGTGGATCGAACCAGCGATCTCGTCCCGGATCTCGAAGGTCAGCAGGCGACCTATATGCGCATGCTCAACACCGCGATGGCGCGCGGCGCTCCCGGCCCGAATGGCGCGCGCGCAACCGCGACCGACTGGTACGACATGCTCGACGCGCAAGCCACGAAAGAGGCCGAGTGGGCGCACCTGTTCGAAACCTATGACTTTGTCCTCGCCCCGCCTGCTCCGGTGCTGGCCGTGCCGCATGTCGAGGGCCGCGTGTTTGATACGACTCTGCGCATTAACGGCATTGATGTGCCCGGCGCGGCGGGCCTTGCCTGGGCCGGGATCGCGACCTTTCCCAACCTGCCTTCGACCGTGCTGCCGATTGGATCAGGCATCTATGAAGGGGCCGAATTACCCTGCGGGATGCAGGTGATGGGACCGCAACTCGCCGACTTGGATTGCATCGCGGCAGCCGAGCAGATCGGGAATATCTTGCACGGCTAACGAAGTGGCGTCATGGGGCGCCCCATGGCTACCAAACCCCTCATGCGAACGCTGGCCAAGTGGCATATCTGGCTCGGTTGGCTCGTCGGCGTGCCTATCGCCCTGTGGCTCGCCTCGGGCCTGTTCATGACCATCAAGCCCCTGCCCGAAGTGCGCGGCGAACACTTGCGGATCGAAGCTGAGGCACCCGCGCCGCTCGTGCTCGAAGTCAGCGCCATCGCCAGCGCCGAGGCGCAATTGAAAGAGATGCGCGTGACCATGCAAGAGGGCCGCGCGGTGGCGATCCTGACCGATCTCGACGGCGTCACCACGCGCGTCGATTTCGCGAGCGGCGAACCGATTGCCCCGCTGACTGCGGATGACGCACGCGCGCTGGTCGCCGAACGGATCGTCGGCGGCGAGGCGGTGGAAAGCGTCACCTTCTACGACGCTGACGAAGTGCCGTTTGATTTTCGCCGCCCTGTTCCCGTGTGGCGCGTCGCCTTGGAGAGCGGCGCCTATATCTATGTCGGGCGCGATACGGGCGCCATCGAAGCGGTGCGCACGCTGTGGTGGCGCTGGTTCGATTTCGCCTGGGGCCTGCACATCATGGATCTGTCTGAGCGTGAGGATAACAGCCACCCGATACTGATTGGCTTTGCCGCGCTGTCGCTGATCGGGGCGGTGATCGGCTGTGTGCTGATGTTCCGCCGCCGCAAAGCGAGGGTCAAAACTCCCGGAGCGCGCGCGTGAACGGCGAAGTCCTTACCCCGATCCTCAATATTCTCGACCTGTTCGGGATCGCAATCTTTGCTTTGTCGGGCGCAGCGATCGCAGCAAAGGAGCGGCAGACCTTCGTCACTATGGGCTTTTTCGCGCTCGTCACCGGCGTCGGCGGAGGAACGGTGCGCGACCTGCTTATCGATGCGCCGGTGTTCTGGATCACCGACCCGCGCGTGGCGGGCGTGTGCCTCGCTTGCGCTGTGCTGGCCTGGTTCACGCCGGTGCGTCTGTGGCAGGGCAAGGCGTTTGACATGGGCGATGCGGTCGGGCTGGCGGCCTATGCGGTGCTCGGCAGCGCGAAGGCGATGGCCTATGGCGTGCCGCCGATCCCGGCCGCTCTCATGGGCGTCATCACGGGATGTGTGGGCGGGATCATCCGCGACGTCGTGGCGGGGCGCCCTTCGATCATCATGCAGCCTGAACTCTACGTCACCGCCGCCGCTGTAAGCGCCACAGTGACAGTCGTCGGCATGATGGCGGCGCAGGCGCTGGGGGTTGCGGATGGCTCGGCGTGGGGCGCGGCCTTTATCGCCGGGTTTGCCGTGCGCGCAGCGGCGATTCAGTTTGGCTGGGGCTTGCCCAGCTATGGCGGGGGAGCGGCGCCCGACAGCGTCGAGGAAGACCGCGCGCGGGCCGAAGCAATAGAAGCGAGCGAAGCGCCCGCCGACCCGGCGCCGAAGCCTCCCGCGAAACGGGCATCCAACCCCTAAACAAAAAACGCGAGCCAACCGCCAAGGGTTGGCCCGCGCCTTTCGAAAAGCGGGCGCGATTTCGCGTAACCACGCCCTTATCTCAACCTTACTGGCCGGTCGCTTCACCGGGCAGCGGACCGCCGGGATAGGCAGGCATTTGATCGCTGGTCAGCGGGACGAGCGGCTGCGCCGGACGCTCTTCACGATAGGCGCTGGCGTCAGCGAAACGCTCCGCGGTGCTGTATGTGGTCGTCGTCGAGCCAGCGGGAGCCGAGCCGCTCATCGCTGAGCGCGCGTTGGCGTAGCGATCATCGCTCCACTGGCCAGCCGCCGCGCGCTGTGCGCCGTCGAGCTGCCCCGCGTCGCTGCCACGGAAGCGGCCATATTGCACATCGGCGATGCGGCCATCGTTGCCGATCTCGCAGCTGAAGCCCGAGCCATCGAAGATGCTGCCGGTCACGACCCAGCCGCTCGACACACGGCTCGCGCCATCGACCGTATCGACGCGCACGTCGCGCTCAATTTCGCGCAGGCATTGCGACACCGCGCTGTCGAGCCCGCTGCTGCCGGAGCTGCGCGGGTTGGAGCGGCGGTCATCAAAGCGGCGATCATCGTCGCGGCGGTCGCGTTCGACCACCACAACCTCGCGGTCGCGGCGGCGGTTGTTGTTGGCGCTGGCAATCGCGGCGATGCCGCCAATCACCGCAGCCCCGGCAAGGACACCGCCTATGCCGATGCCACGCCGACCGCGCCATCCGCGGCCGCGCCAGCCTCGGCGAAACCCGCGGCGGCAACCAAAGAAACCGCAACGGCGCCAATCGCTTGTCTGGATGCCCGTGCGCACGGGGTTGCTGGAAAAGGTGTCGGCCAGGGTAAGCGCGGAGCCCGTCATCGGCGCTGGCGGCGCGGTGGGCATACCGCTCGCGGCGGATGCAGGCGCGGACATGGCAAGCGCGGCGGCCAAACCGAGAGCGCCGGCAAATGGGGTAGTGTGAGCTTTCAAAGCTCCCTCCTGTTACAAGTGTGTTCGAGGTGAGCGCCCACCATTCGCTCGGGATGATGCCCGGTCTAGCACGGATTGCTGACCGGAGCCTGAACCGGGTGATACACGTTGCGACAATCGAGGCAACCGCTCCGCTTTCGGACCGTAAGCCCCCGCGTCACAGGGTGATGCAGGCAAGCCTAAGCGCTCGCCTGCATCCCCGGCCAAGCCCCTCAGGAGAGTGAAGAGGCTCCGGCCATCGGTGAAAGATTGGTGGATTGGCGGTTAAACGCCCTCTCCCTTAGCGCAGACCACGGATGCCGTTGAAATCGACAAACGGGCGGCCACGGCCATCAAAGCGGCAGGTGAAACGGCCCCGGTCAAAGTTGCGGCGGAACGCGGGATTGCCCTCGACCTGGATCCGGCCGCGCACCTCAAAGCCGAAGCGGGTGCGGTCGACATCGCGAATCTGCGTCACGTCGGCAAAGCGCCAGCCTCCAAAGCGGCGGGCCTGGCGTTCGGCAACACGCACGCAGCGGTTGATCGCCTGACGCGGGCCGACATTGCGAAAGTTGCCGCGGAAATGGCCGTTGCGGGCAAAGCGCCGGTTATCGAACCGACGGTCGTTGAAGCGGCGGTCGTCGAACCTGCGGTTCCGGTCGCCGTCAAAGGCTCCGGCCAGCGCGGCGATCCCGCCGATCACGACAGCTCCTGCGATAATCTCGCCCGCTCCGATGCCACCGCGATCGCGGCGATCATCCGCCATAGCGGGCGTTGCAGAGGCAAGGGCCATCGCGCCAGCCGCGACAGTCCCGAGCGCTCCCTTGGTGATGGTCTTTTTGAGATCAGTCATGGGGTTCATCCTCGGGTCTTCGGGGTTCGGGACCATTCCCGTTCACCGTGAAGCCCTTTTAGATGAACAAATCTGAGATGAATCTGAGCAAGCCTTGCAGCGATCGTTCAGATTAATCGCTCTTTACATGAACAGTGTCGCATTTTGTTTAATCACACACCCCACTCGCAGACGTGTTTCAACAACAAGCGATCACTCAAGCGCCGCCAGCACATCCTTGGTAAAAGCGGCGATATCGAACCGTGTGCCAACCATGTTTTCGCCGCGCCGCACGATGACGACGTTGCGCGAAGGCACGACCACGACATATTGCCCGCGATTGCCAAAGGCCGCGAACGTGTCCGAGGGCACGCCGTCCGACCGGTTCATCAGCCACCATCCCGCGCCGTATCCCCATGGGCTGCCTTCCGGCTGCGGCCCGCTTGGTTTCGAGACGTAGTCGCGCCAATCCTCAGGCAGCAGGCGTTCACCGTCCCACACGCCGCCGCGCAAATAGAGCTCGCCCAGATTGGCGAGATCGGGCGCGGTCGACCACACCTGGCTGGAAAGGACATAACCGCCCTTCCAATCGGTCTCGATCACGGTGTCCGTCATCCCTATCCGCGCGAGCAAGGCGGCGGGCGTGTAGTAATAGAGATATTGATCGATCGCCTTCACGGCCAGCAGCGTGTCATTGTTGGCGTAGCGGAAGACCGTGCCCGGCGCGTGGATCATTGGCCACTTGGTCATGTATTCATCGATCGTCGAGCCGCCCCAATAGATCGGGTCGGTGCGGTTGCCCGGCGTGTCCGAATAGCGCCCCGTCGCCATGCGCAAGGCGTGATCGATGGTGATACCGCTACGCTGATCCGCCGCGCCGCCGCTGTTCCAGACATTGAGCCCCACCGGATCATCGACCGCGTGTTCGCGCGACAAGACCGCCATGCCCACCAGCGTCGACGCGATGCTCTTGGCGACCGACCAGGTGCGCTGCGGGGTCTTGGCGGTGAAGCCGGGCGCGTAGAGAGCGCTTTGCAAGACGACCTCGCCATCAGCGAGCTGGCGCACCAGCACGGCGGTGGTGCGCCCTTCGCCATAGGATTGCGCAAACGCCTTACCCAGAACCGCATCGAGTGCGCGGTTCATTGTCTTGGGCGGGCTTTGAGGCTCCATCACTTTCACGGTTGCGGTGTCGCTGTCGCTGGCCTGCGGCACAGGAGCCGAGGCGTTGCTGACGCTTTCGGGCGCGCCGATGGACATCACCGAACAGCCGGTATCGCGTCCGTAGTACCGCGCCAAACGGTCGGGTGCATCCTCCGCCCATTCGACCTGCACATGCGCGATCTGCCCGGTCGGGCGGCGCACGATTTCGTAGGGCAGGTCGCGGATAATGGGATCAAGTTTGGGATAGATCCCGGTCAGTTCCCATTCGTGGACACTCTCGGGCGTACGGGCCGCACCGTTCGCCTCCGCGTTGGCCATCGCGCTGCACAGAAACAGCGCCTTGTACCCGGCGGCCAGCGCTCGGTCATAGCGCGCGTCGAGCCGCTCTTGATCCGATTGCGGAGCAACCGACCGGTTTTGAGCAAGAGATGCACCAGCGGGAGCGAGAGCCAAGGCGGCGGAGATGGCGCCGAAGGGGAGGAGTTTTGTCATGAGAACGCCTACTGCCACGCCTCGCGCTTCGGCACCAGCGACGGCGAATTCTTCGCAGCGATGGCTTGCGGGTGTTCTTCAAACGTCTGGTGCGTGATGCCGAGCCTTGCAAAGTCGTCGGCAAAGTCCTCCAGCGCCAGCATCCCAGAGCACACGCGCGCGCCCGGCTCCGGTGTGTCGCCATCGCGGTAACGGCGCAGCATCGCCATCGCTGCCAGAACCGGAACGAAAGGCCCGCGATTGGCGTCGGCCTTCAGAAACCAGCGGCGCTCGAGCGGGCGCCCATCGGTCCCCTCGCCGCTGACGCGCACCGACATGCCGCCGCGATCCGATCCGAAAGGCAGGAACGCCTTGGCCACGGCCAGCATCAGTCCGGAAATCGGTCGCAGGCTCTTCACCCACCCCCAGCGCACGGGCAGCGAGAACGCGGTCAGCCCCAGATGCAATAGGCTTAGTTCCAGCCCGGCAAAGAACTCAGCGCTACGGCGCGGGCGATAGCGCTCAACCAGCAAATCCTGCTCGGGCGTGTCGCACACGCTCGCCCAGCGCGGGCCAATTCCGGGCAGATCTTCGCGATGCGTGAGGCCCCACCCGGGAACCTCGCGCCACGCGCCCTCGCGAAAGACGCGCACGGGGCGCCCGACGTAGGACAGGATCCCTTCCACCACCGAGCGCCCGCGCGGGGCCCGGTTGCCGGGATAGATGCCGATCCGAATAGCGTCGATCGCGCGCCAACCTTGTGTCAGCGCGTCAAGCACCGCGTGGCTGAGCGCGGGGATCGAGCTCGCCCCCGTGGTCAACGCCACCTCAGCGCCTTTCGCCACTTCGTCAAAGCGGGCAAAGTCGCACACAAATTCGCGGCCATCGGCCAGATCGAGGTAATCTACGCGCGCGGCGATGGCGGATTCGATCACACGCGTGTGCGAAGACTGAAATGGGCCGGAGGCGTCCACGACGAGATCGAAACCCTCCAGATCGCGCGCGGTCAAGATGTCGCGGTCGAGCGTGATGCAGCGCGCCGCGCCCGGCAATTCGCTCGCAAGCGCTTCAAGCTTGCCCAACCCGCGCGCCGCAAGAGTGAGCGCAACACCCTCCTCTTCGCTTGCCAAACACGCGAGGCGTGAGCCAAAGACACCCGTCGCGCCGAGCAGCAACACGCGAAGCGGAGAGTTACGCGTCATGGAACAAACCTTCCTGATAGACCAGCTCGCCCAGCCAGCGATGTTTGAGCTCAAGCGAGAAGACGAAGCTGTCTTCGCTTTCATGCCGATGTTTCACCACGGTCTCGCCCGGGCTCAGCCAGCGCGGCAACCGCACGCGCTTGCCCAACACCGAAATGAAGTAGTGATCGCTACGAAAGGCAATCCCGCCCTCAATTGCGGTGACGTTCAAAGCCATGCCGATGCCCCAAAAGACACCGAGGCCGATATGCTCTTCCAGTCCGGTCTCGCCCGCGAACCGTTTCGAGCTGTGAATGACCTGAGGAAAGCCGCTTTTGCGCGCATAGGTGCGGGTCCAGAACTGGCCCTTGCCTTTACGGTCTTCCATCACGGAAACGACCGCAGGCAGCCCGCCTTGCCGTTCCAGCGGGAGCGGCGCGCCCACCAGTCGGCAAGCCTGCGCGAACACCCATCCCAGCTTTGAAAAGCGCGCCTCGCGGATCACGCCAGGATAGATCACCACGCGCTCATCAACCACGCGTTTGGAAAAGCGGCGTTGAACCGAGGCGGGCAGCGATCGCCACCCCTTGGCCCCGATCAAACGGCGAAAGCGCGGATCGTAGAGCGGCGCGGTCTCGCGCGCCTCAATTGCGGGCGGTGCAGGAGCTGCGTTGACCGCCCCGCCCCATCCTTCGATTGCAACACGCTGTTCCATTTCAACCGCCTTTCTGGCGTCCTGCGGGCCCAGTTCGCGGGCCTAGTCGGATTTCTTACCCGGCCTCCAATTGATGAGCTTGGTCACGCCGCCGCCCATCTTGATCAGCGCGGTCAGCGCGGGCTTGGGCACCTTGGTCATCTCATCGTGCCAGCGCGACATAGTGGTCACAAACTCCAGCATGTCGGCGAGCTTCTGCCGCGCTTCGGGGCTGACTTGACGATCGAACTCGGCCTCTTCGTTGCACAGGCGCAGCGCCTGTTCAGCGGGGTCGATTTCGCGGCGTTTGCGTCCCTCGGCAATCTTGATCGCCATCTCCCAGATATCGGCCTCAGCGTCGTAATGATCGCGGCGGTCACCCATCACAGGCACGCGGTGGATCAGACCCCAGCCCAGCAGCTCCTTGATCGAATTCGACACATTGGAACGCGCCATGCCCAATTGCTCGGCGATCTCTTCGGCTGTGAGCGGCTTGTCCGAGATGAACACCAGCGCATGGATCTGAGCTACAGAGCGGTTCACCCCCCATTGGCTGCCCAGGTCGCCCCAGTGGAGAACGAAGCGCGCCACCGAGGGCGGCAATTCCGAATCGACGTTTATTTCTGTCATGACAGAAACTTCGGGTATCTCTCTATTTCTGTCAAGACAGAAATGACTGATGCCCTTGGTAAGCGCCGCAATCGCAGACGCAAAAAGGGCCCACGGATCGCTCCGCAGGCCCTTTTAAAATCTATATGAGACGGACTTAGGCCGCAGCTTCGGCGTAGTCTTCTTCTTCGCTCATGACCGGACCGCTGTCCTGGCCGCGTGCGTCTTCGTCGCGGTCGACGAATTCAATCACCGCCATTTGCGCGGCGTCGCTGTCGCGGTAGCCGGCCTTGATGATGCGGGTGTAGCCGCCCTCGCGATCGCTGTAACGCTCCGCCAGAACGTCGAACAGCTTCTTGAGCTGGGTCTCGTCAAGCAGACGCGCTTGCGCGAGGCGACGGTTCGAAAGGCCGCCGCGCTTGGCGAGGGTCACCAGCTTTTCGACGTAGGGGCGCAGTTCCTTCGCCTTGGGCAGCGTGGTGACGATCTGCTCGTGCTTGATGAGCGCGGCGGACATGTTGCGGAACAGGGCCTTGCGGTGGCCTGATTTGCGGCTCAGCTTACGCTGACGAATACCGTGACGCATTGTGTTTTCCTTCGTTCGTAGAGGGCCCGTACGAGGTAGCCCGATACGGGCCGGATTAGCGGGTCCGGCCCATGCCCGTATTCAGTCCCGCGTGCGGGTTAGCCGAGCAGCTCTTGTTCGAGCTTCTTAGCCATTTCTTCGATGTTCTCAGGCGGCCAGCCCGGAATGTCCATTCCAAGGCGCAGACCCATGCTGGAGAGCACTTCCTTGATCTCGTTCAAGGATTTGCGGCCGAAATTCGGCGTGCGCAGCATCTCGGCTTCGGTCTTTTGGACCAGATCGCCGATATAGATGATGTTGTCGTTCTTGAGGCAGTTGGCCGAACGCACCGACAATTCCAGCTCGTCGACCTTCTTGAGAAGGTAACGGTTGAGCTGGTTGGCGTCGTCTTCCTGCGGGGTTGCCGCCTGGCCGATCATCGCCGATTGCGGCTGCGGGATGCCGTCTTCGAAGTGGACGAAGAGCGTCAGCTGGTCCTGCAGGATCCGCGCGGAATAGGCCACGGCGTCTTCCGGCGTGACCGTACCGTCGGTCTCCACCGTCAGCGACAGCTTGTCGTAGTCCAGTTCCTGACCAACGCGGGCGTTTTCAACCTTGTAGCTCACCTGGCGAACGGGCGAGTAGAGCGAGTCCACCGGGATCAACCCGATCGGGGCGTCCGCCGGACGATTCTGCACCGCCGGAGAATAGCCTTTGCCCACGTCAGCGGTCAGCTCCATATTGAGCGTCGCGCCTTCGTCGAGGTGACACAGAACCAGGTTCTTGTTCATCACTTCGATGTCGCCGGTGACCGCGATATCTCCCGCCTTGACGGTGGCCGGGCCCGTGGCGGAAAGCTGCAGGCGCTTGGGCCCCTCGCCTTCCATCTTGAGCGCGATCTGCTTCACGTTGAGCACGATGTCGGTCACGTCTTCGCGAACGCCCGCAAGCGACGAGAATTCGTGCAAGACGTTTTCGATCTTGATCGACGTGATCGCGGCGCCCTGAAGCGAGGAAAGCAGCACACGGCGCAGCGCGTTGCCAAGCGTCAGGCCAAAGCCGCGCTCAAGCGGTTCCGCCACAAACGTGGTTTTGCGCTGCTTGTCTCCGCCTTCTTTGATTTCCAGAGCGTTGGGTTTCTTAAGTTCCTGCCAGTTCTTCGTGTTGACGGACATGGATTTCCCCTAATTCGCTGTATCAGCGGTTCAAATATGGTGTGCGGGCCTTTGTGTCATCCAGAACAGATAACGGCCTGTAAGACCCGCGCGGGCGGCGGCAACGCCAGTTGCCGCCTTTGCCGGACTTAGGTCAGACGCGGCGGCGTTTCGACGGGCGAACGCCGTTGTGCGGGATCGGCGTCACATCACGGATCGAGGTGATGTTGAAGCCCACCGCAGCAAGACCGCGCAGCGCGCTCTCGCGGCCCGAACCCGGGCCCTTCACTTCGACTTCCAGCGTGCGCACGCCGTGTTCGGCGGCTTTCTTGCCAGCGTCATCCGCAGCCACCTGAGCGGCGTACGGCGTCGACTTGCGGCTGCCTTTGAAGCCCATCATGCCGGCGCTCGACCAGCTGATCGCGTTGCCTTGTGCATCGGTGATGGTGATCATCGTGTTGTTGAAGCTGGCGTTGATATGCGCAACGCCGCTGCTGATGTTCTTTCGGTCGCGTTTTCTAACCTTACCGGGTTCGCGTGCCATGGTCTCGTATTCCTTTTAATTGAAGGAAGAAGGGAAAAGCGTGTGCCTCAAAAAAGGCGCGCTTACTTCTTCTTGCCTGCGATCGGCTTGGCCTTACCCTTGCGGGTGCGGGCGTTGGTATGCGTGCGCTGACCGCGAACGGGAAGACCGTTGCGATGACGCAGCCCACGATACGAGCGCTGGTCCATCAAACGCTTGATGTTCATCGCGGTTTCGCGGCGAAGGTCGCCTTCCACCTGATGATCGGCATCAATCGTTTCACGAATGCGCAGGACTTCCTCGTCGGTGAGATCCTGAACGCGCGCGGCGTGGGGGATGCCCAGCTTGTCCGCAATTTCAACAGCCGTCGTGCGGCCAATTCCGTGAATATAGGTAAGCGCGATGATCACGCGCTTGTTTGTGGGGATATTGACCCCGGCAATACGAGCCACTTAATTCTCCATGCTCCACAGAGGCTTCCGGCGCTTGGCCCAGGCCTCCATCTCAACGCTCAAAGACATGACGAACCGAAAGAGACCGCTAAACGGCAAAAGTCCGGTTGGCGCGTCGTAAGAGACCTCGCCGGCCGGACTTGGTTCGAACATGTCGAATGAGCCGCGCGCTTACGGTGATTCGACGAATTCGTCAACCACCCGCTGCGTATATTCAACCGAGCCGTTCAAATGGGAGGCTTGGCGCGCGTTTCAAGGGGGTGATGCCGCAATGCGGTGATCGGATCAACGCCGGTCGAACCGTTAGGACGCGTTGTCTTGTGGATAGGCCGCGTGCGCGCCCTCAATCGCGAGCCGTCGGCGGTTGTCGATCCGCCTTATCGTCAGCCGGTTTGGCGACATCATCCTCGCCGAAATCACCAAAATCGTCGAAGGCCTCATCGACGCTTGGGCCTTTCTTGATCGGTTTGTCAGCCGCGCCAATGGAGGAGCCTTCCGCATCGAGCAGCGTGTCGTCCATGTCGATGGCGGCGGGAGCGTCCGGTTCGGCGTCCGGTTTGACCTTGTCCTTGGCCTCATCGCCCTCGTCGCTCGCGGCTTCGTCCGCGTCAGCAGCGTCGCCCGCTTCGTAGGGCGCGCCGCCCTCCCCGTCCATCTCGACCTTGCCCAGCAATTCAGCAAGGCCCGCCAATTGCAGGCTCATCACGCCGTCCACTGCTTTCGAGATCATCGGGATCTCGTAGCGCATCGAGCCGCCGACGTTGTATTCCCACACGATGCGGGTGCCCATGCCATCGGGCGTCTCCACTTCGGTGAGAGCGATTGTAAGGACGCCGGTGACCGGCTCGCTTTGCAGCGGACCCAGCGCGCCAACCATACGCAGCGCGCTTTCCGGGTAGGCTTGGATCACGCGCATATGTTCCACGCCGCCTTCGAGCGTGAAGCGGTCGGGTTCGTCCACCGCCGGAATTTTCTCGCAAAAGCACCCGCCTGCCTGAGGCAGCAGGCGCAAATTGGCCGCGTCGGCCGACCAGGTGTGCTGCGAGGACCACCAGTCTTTCGGGTTCGTCAGCGCGAGCCAGGTCTGCGTGAGAGTGGCTTCCACCACCACGGAGTCGCGCGTGATAAAGCCGTTATCGCTCGTCTTGATGACTTCGCTCTGCGCCGAAGCGGCGGTGACAAGCGCCGCGCATGAAAGCGCCGCTTTGACCCAATGTCGCATGGATGACCTCTTCCTTACTCGGCAGAGGCCTAGGCGATCCGAGCGGGCGGGAAAAGCCCCGCCCTCACAAGTCTTTTGCAGGGTCGAGCGTTCAGGCGAGGATCGCGTCGATCGCGCCCGCGACCTCGTCGATCCCGGCCATGCCATCGACCCGCGCGACGATGCCGCGCTCCTCATAGCCCGGCAGGATCGGCGCGGTTTTGGCGCGGTATTCCTCCATGCGGGTGCGCACGGTTTCCTCGTTATCGTCGGGGCGACGCTTGAACTCGGTGCTGCCGCACGCATCGCACACGCCCTCTTTAGCGGGCGGGTTGGCGGTGTCGTGGTAGAGCGCGCCGCAATTGGCGCAGGAAAAGCGCCCGGTGATCCGCTCGACCAAGGCGTCAACATCGACGCCAAGCTCGATCACATGGTCAAGCTTGCGCCCGTTCTTCTCGAGAATGCGATCCAGATCTTCGGCCTGCGCGGCGGTACGCGGGTAACCGTCGAAGATTGCGCCCTGATCGGCGGGCATCGTGGCCAGATTTTCGTCAATCAGCGAGGAGACGATGTCGTCGGAGACAAGCTCGCCGCGGTCCATCACCGCTTTCGCTTCGAGGCCAACGGGTGTCTGCGCTTTCACAGCCGCGCGCAGCATGTCGCCGGTCGAAAGCTGCTTCATGCCGTGGCGCTCAACAAGACCCGCGCTTTGCGTGCCTTTGCCCGCGCCCGGAGGCCCCAGAAGAATGATGTTCATGCTCTCTCCCCGTTCACCGCGCGCCTGATGAGCGCGGCTTAGTTTCGCGTTTCACCCCTCCGGCAATGGGCTATCGCTTGCGGCCCTTCAACTTAGCCTTTTTGATGAGATTGTCGTATTGGTGCGCGAACAGGTGCGACTGGATCTGCGTGATCGTATCGACCGTCACGTTCACAACAATCAGTAGGCTGGTGCCGCCAAGATAAATCGGGATGCCGATTTCCGCGATCATGTATTCGGGCACAACGCAGACAAACGTCAGATAGATCGCGCCGACGACGGTGATGCGGGTCAAGACGTATTCGAGGTAATCCGCCGTTCGCTTGCCCGGACGGATTCCGGGAATGAAGCCGCCGTTCTTCTTCAGGTTGTCCGCGGTCTCTTCAGGGTTAAAGACAACCGCCGTGTAGAAGAAGCAGAAGAAGATAATGCCGATCGCGTAGAGCGCCATGTAGATCGGCTGACCATGAGCAAGATACTGGTTGAGCGTCAGGATGACGCTGCCAAAGCTGCTTTCCGCATCAAGCGAATTGGCCGAGAACTGCGAGATCGTCAGCGGCAAAAGCAGCAGCGAGCTTGCAAAGATCGGCGGAATTACCCCGGCGGTGTTGAGCTTCAAAGGCAGATATTGGTTATCCGCTTGCACCATACCGCGCTGGGTCGCGCGCTTGGGATATTGCACCAACAGGCGGCGCTGAGCCCGCTCGACAAAGCTGATGAGCAGGATGAGGCCGATGACCATCAACAAGAAGGCGATGATGATCGCGGGACCGATCGTCCCGGTGCGCCCGCCTTCAAACAGGTTGATCGCAAAGGTCGGGAACTGCGCAACGATGCCCGCCATGATGATGAGCGAGACGCCGTTACCAATGCCGCGCGAGGTGATCTGTTCGCCCAGCCACAGCAGGAACATGGTGCCACCCACAAGACTGATCACCGCGCCCAGACGGAAGGGGATGCCCGGATTGACCACCGCGCCAATGCCGTTGGCGCTTGCAAAGGTTTCAAGCCCGACCGCGAGGAAATACCCTTGGATCGCGCATAGGAACACCGTGCCATAGCGGGTGTACTGGTTGAGTTTCTGGCGCCCCGTCGCGCCCTCTTTCTTGAGAGCCGCGAGCGTCGGGTGCAGCGCCGAAGCCATCTGCACGACGATGGAAGCCGTAATATAAGGCATAACACCGAGCGCGATGAGGCTCATCCGCTCAAGGCTGCCGCCCGAAAAGGTGTTGAACAGCTCAGCCACGCCGCCGCGCGCCAATTCCGCCAGATCCTGCAACGCGGCCGGGTTTACGCCGGGCAGCGGCACGAAGCTGAGGAAACGGAAGACGATCAGCGCGCCCAGCGTAAACCAGATCCGCTGACGCAGCTCGGTCGCTTGCGCGAAATTGCCAAGGTTGAGATTGCTGGCGACGTTATCTGCGCGTGATGCCATTGTGGGCTCTTAAATCCTGATCCTCTGACGCCCGCGGGCGCGCTTAGAGGGGATACGTAGGAAGCGGGAGGCCCGTTGTCGAACCCCCCGCCCTATGTTTTGTCCGATTATTCGGCGTCTGCGGCTTTTTCGGTCTTGGCCGGAGCGGTCACTTCGACGCTGCCGCCGGCCTTTTCGACCGCTGCGATCGCGCCTTTGGTCGCGCCGGTGACGACGAATTTAACCTTCGCCGTGATCTCGCCCTTGCCGAGCAAGCGCACGCCGTCCTTGCCGCCGCGCACGAGGCCGACTTCACGAAGCGTCGCTTCGGTCACGTCCGCTTTGGCGTCGAGCTTGCCCGCGTCCATGAACTTCTGGACCATGCCGATATTCACTTCGGCGTAGTCCTTGCCAAACGGGTTGTTAAAGCCGCGCTTCGGGATGCGCATGTGAAGCGGCATCTGGCCGCCTTCAAAGCCCTTGATCGCGACGCCCGAACGGCTCTTCTGGCCCTTCTGGCCGCGCGCGGCGGTCTTGCCTTTGCCCGAGCCGATGCCACGGCCCACGCGCATGCGCCCCTTACGGGCGCCTTCATTGTCACGGATGTCGTTAAGTTTCATAATGCACTCGCTTTCGCTTTCAGGGCCCCGCCATGGGGTGCGCGCTAGTTTAAGAAGCGCGCCGCCTAGCGATTTGAACGCCGCGTGTCACGCCCTAATTTGCGTCTCCGAGAGCGGGAGCACCGCGCCTTTGCGTGCCCAGCGCTTCAAATCCGATCCGCCAGCGGCAGGATTATCGATTCCGGCAGCCACGTCGTGTGGCCATAGGGCTCGTTCAGCATGGCGATCTTGATCTCTGGGTTAAAGATCGCCGACCACGCGGACAGGAAAGACGAGGTGCGGCACAGCCACCCGCATTGGGCCAGCATCAGGCAATTGAGCAAAGCGTCGCGCCCCATCGCTCGGTTGCCGACGTGCAGCTTCTGAAGGTGCAACGGCGCATCGCCCGCGCTTCTCGACGAATCGTCAAGCGCCACCACATCGAGCCCGGCAACGCCGCGACACGCTTGCTCGACGAAGGCCGCCTCGTCGCTCGCCACGAAGATGTTCTGCACCTCTTCAAGGGTATCGACATAGCGTGCGACGCGTTGGAGCACGTCGTCAATGCGCTGTGTCGGGGCTTCGGTGTGCTTGTCGGTGCCGCGATAATGGATGGCCAGGGTGTTTGGCCCAATCGCGTTGGCGCTCGCCCAGGCATCGATCTCGTCGAGGAACTCCGGGCGCACCGCGAAATGGCGATCAAACAGATCCTTGGCCTGCTGGCGGGTCGTGTAGCTCGCCTTGGTCGGCAGATCGCTGCCGTCGCACATGACGGTAGCGGGTTGATCGTGCGGCAATTGCGCTTCGCCCTTGTTCGCGAAGAACGCCCCAAACCATTCGGGATCCGCGCCGCTCTCGCGGTAATTGGCCGACATCAAGCGCATGACCGGGCGTTTGCCAAATCGCTCCGCAATCTCAGCCGCCTGAATACAGCCGGAAAGCTGGGCAAACATCCCGGTGCCGCCGCCGTCAAAGCTGAGATGAATGATCGGCGTAGCCGGATCTCGAAAGGCCAAATCCAGCGCCCTGCGCCGCCGGGCGCGACGAAGACGCTCTTTCGTTCGGACAAAACTGAGCATCGTTTGACCACTTCCTGAAAATTTTGGCGCAGCTTCAGCACCCTTAGTGGAATCGGCTATTGCAAATTGAGCCGACACAGCGCCAACGGGTTGCGTGACACAACACTCTGCCCAACCCTTGCGAGCCCCGCGATGAAACTTCCAGCCTTTCTTGGTGGTCGAAGGAGCAAATCGTCCGCCACCCCCGCTTCGGACAAGGGGAAGCTCCCTTTCGTCGCCGAACGCCTGCCCGAGGTTGCGTATAACGACAATCCGATCATTGAGCGTCTGGTCTTCATCTGCGGCCTGCATCGCAGCGGGACGACGCTGCTCGAACGCATGCTCACCAGCCAGTACGAGGTATCCTATCTGCGCGCCACCGTTCCGGAAAGCGAAGGCCAGCACATGCAATCGGTCTACGCCGCTGGGCTGGAGTTTGGCGGTGCGGGGCTGTTTGCCTTCTCGCAAGACATGCAGCGACAACTCAGCGATCTGCTCTCAGACCCTAAGGAGTGCCGCGAGCGAATCTTAAAAGAATGGAGCCGCTTCGTCGTCGGGGACAGCGCCACCTTGATCGAAAAGTCGCCGCCTAACCTTACAAAGATCGATTGGCTGCGCAGTGTCTTTCCCGGCAGCCGCTTTGTCATCATGACGCGGGACCCGCGCGCGGCCGCGGGCGCGACACGCAAATGGAGCCACACTCCGCTCAGCGATCTGATGCGCCATTGGGATCGCGCCCACGCCATAGCCTTGCAGGAGATGCGCGATGAGGATTGCGCCACTATTCGATACGAAGATTTGTGCGATGACCCTCAGGGCGAGATCGAGCGCATCGCGACGTTCCTCGACCTAACCGAACGTGACCGTTCGCAGCAATTGGAAGAGCGGCACGCGAGCCTTACCAATTCCAACGCCAAATATCTCAAGATGCACGGCACCACACGCTACGGCGCGGGCGCTTGGCAGAATTTCGGATACGCGGTTTAGCTCAGGACCGAGCGGCACGCTCAATCGCGCACGAAAAAGGCCCCCGATCCATCGGATCAGGGGCCTTTTCAATTTGGTTTGATGGGCGAGAGCTTAATCTCGTCCGCATCGCCACCGGCGCATGAACGCCGCCGACAAAACCGTTTAGTCGACGATCTCAACGAGATGCGGGATCTTCGCCACGGCGCCGCGCACTTCGGCGGTGTCCTGACGCTCAACGACCTTGTGCATCTTGTTCAGGCCCAGACCGATCAGGATTTTGCGCTGACTTTCGGGGCGACGGATCGGCGAACCGATCTGTTTGATCTTGATGGTAGCCATGGTGAATTACTCCGCAATTGCCGCAGCGTCGGCTTCCGCCTCAGCCGCGCTCGCACCACCACGACCCAGAAGGTCGGCGACCTTCTTGCCGCGACGCTGAGCCACCGACTTCGGCGAAGTCTGGTCCTGCAGCGCCTCAAACGTGGCGCGGATCATGTTGTAGGGGTTCGACGTGCCAACCGACTTGGTCACAACGTCGGCCACACCCAGGCTCTCGAAGACGGCGCGCATAGGGCCACCCGCGATGATGCCCGTACCCGGAGGCGCGGTGCGAACGGTGACCTTGCCCGCGCCAAAGCGGCCATTGCCGTCATGGTGCAGCGTGCGCCCTTCCTTGAGCGGAACGCGGATCATCTTCTTGCGAGCCGCAGCGGTTGCCTTGGTAATCGCTTCAGGCACTTCGCGCGCCTTGCCGTGACCAAAGCCAACGCGGCCCTGTCCATCGCCAACTACGACGAGCGCAGCAAAGCCAAAGCGCTTACCACCCTTGACCGTCTTGGAGACGCGGTTGATGTGCACGAGCTTTTCGATGATGCCATCATCTTCTTCCTCGCGGCGACCACGGTTGCCGTCGCGACCACCACGGCCACGGCCACGGCCGCCACCATCACGGTTACCGCCCCGACCACGTCCACCACCGCGCTGCGGGGTCGGCGTGTCAGACGCTTGCGCCGGCGATTGCGCGTCGGCGGCTTGCGACGGGGTCGTCGCTACAGCCGGAGCTTCGGTCGTTTCCGCCGGAGCAGCGGTTTCTTTGTTCTCTTCAGCCATACTCAGAACTCCAGCCCGCCTTCGCGGGCGGCATCGGCCAGCGCTTTAACGCGGCCATGAAACAGGAACCCACCGCGATCAAACACGACAGTCGTCACGCCGGCCTTCTTGGCGGCAGCGGCGATGTCTTTGCCGACCTGCAAGGCGGCGTCGATGTTCGCGCCGCTCGCCTTGGCGCCAAGCGTTGACGCAGCGGCGACCGTGCGGCCATCCTTGTCGTCAATGATCTGCGCGTAGATGTGCTTGCCGGTGCGGTGCACGGACAGACGCGGTTTGTCACCGGCGCGGGCCCGCAAAGCGGTGCGCACGCGGCGGCGACGGCGTTCAAAGAGGGAAAGCTTTGCCATCTTACTTCTTCTTCCCTTCCTTGCGGAAGATATACTCGCCGCGATACTTGATGCCCTTGCCCTTGTAAGGTTCGGGCTTGCGCCATTCGCGGATTTCGGCGGCAAACTGGCCCACGGCCTGTTTATCGATGCCGCTGATTTCGACAGTGGTCTGATCCGGCGTCTTCACTTCGATGCCTTCGGGCACGTCAAGATCGACATCGTGGCTGAAACCAAGCTCAAGCTTCAGGGTCTTGCCCTGCGCCTTTGCGCGGTAACCAACGCCCGAGATTTCCAGCGTCTTGGTGAACCCTTCGGTCACACCTTCAACCAGGTTCGAGACCAGCGTGCGCTGCATGCCCCAGAAGGAACGCGCCTGCTTGCTATCATTGGCCGGGTTGACCTGGATCTCGCTGCCTTCGACTTTGTAGTCGATCAAGTCGGACAGCCCCAACGTCAAGGTGCCCTTGGGGCCCTTCACGCTGAGCGCACCTTCCTTGATCTCAGCCGTGACCCCAGCGGGGATCGCGACCGCTTTTTTACCAATGCGGCTCATCAGAACACCTCCGCGAGCACTTCACCGCCGACCTTGTTCTCCCGCGCTTCTGCATCGGAGAGAACGCCGCGCGGCGTCGAGACGATGGTGATACCAAGGCCATTGCGCACGGTCGGAAGCTCTTGCGAACCCGAATAGACGCGGCGGCCCGGCTTCGAAACGCGCGCGACATGCTTGATAGCCGGCTCGCCTTCGAAATATT
>JBCCCM010000035.1:0-38562 GCA_039033515.1 Pseudomonadota bacterium | reverse complement strand
GTGTCGGGCTCGATGAAGCTGGACCTCGCGCAATACCGCGAAATGGCGGCGTTTGCGCAGTTCGGCTCGGGCCTCGATGCGGCGACGCAAAAGCTGCTCAACCGCGGCGCGCGCCTGACCGAGCTTTTGAAGCAAGCGCAGTTCTCGCCGATGCCGTTTGAAGAGCAGACCGTGTCGATCTTCGCGGGCACTAACGGTTATATCGACGGCGTCGATGTGAACCGCGTCAACGAATACGAAGCGTCCATGCTCGACTTCTTCCGCGCCAACCACGCCGACATCCTCGGCGAAATCCGCGAGAGCAAGAAGTTCGACGGCGACGTCAAGGACCGCACCGTCGCGGCTCTCGACACCTTCGCCAAGCAGTTCGCGTAAAGAGGAGCAAGGGTACGTGCCCTCACTCAAGGAACTCAAAGGTCGGATCAACTCGGTCAAATCGACCCAGAAGATCACCAAGGCCAAACAGATGGTCGCCGCGGCCAAGCTGCGCCGTGCGCAGTCCGCCGCTGAAGCCGCGCGCCCCTATCAGGAGCGTCTGGCCGCGGTGATGACCAGCCTCGCCAGCAAGGTGAGCGGCGACAACGCCCCCAAGTTGCTGGCCGGCACGGGATCGGACCAGAAAGTCCTGCTCGTCGTGGTCAACACCGACAAAGGCCTGTGCGGCGGTCTCAACTCCAACCTGGTCAAAGCGGCCAAGGTTAAAGCGCAGGAATTGATCGCCGCGGGCAAGGACGTGACCTTCTACCTCGTGGGTAAGAAGGGCCGCGCGCCCCTCGCCCGCGATTTCGCCGGTCGCATTGGCAAGCATTTTGACACCAGCACGGTGCGCACGCCGGGCTTTGAAGAAGCGGGTGCGATTGCCGACGAGCTTATCGCCATGTTCGATGCGGGCGAATTTGATGTCGCACACCTCGTCTACCCGACCTTTAAAAGCGCGCTAGCGCAGGATCCCACGATCGACCAGCTGATACCGGTCCCCTCCCCTGAGGCAGCCGACGCCTCGGGCGCGGTCGTGGAATATGAGCCGAGCGAAGAGGAAATCCTCGAAGCGCTGCTGCCGCGTTATGTCAAAACGCAGCTGTTTGGCGCGCTGCTTGAGCGTGAGGCGTCCGAACACGGCGCGTCGATGACCGCGATGGACAACGCCACGCGCAACGCAGGCGACCTGATCAAGGATCTCACCATCCAGTACAACCGCAGCCGTCAGGCCGCGATCACCACCGAACTCATTGAAATTATTGCCGGAGCCGAAGCGCTATGATCCGCCCCCTCCTCCTCCTTGCCCCGCTTGCTCTCACACTTGGTGCATGCTCCGAAAGCGCGCCCGAAGAAGCCGAAGACAAGGCGCCGACCGCTCGCGAAGTGCAAGCGGCGATCGATAAGGGGACGAAGCTCGCCCCGCCCGACCGCGATGTCTTCGCCGAAAAATTTGCCGCCGCGTGCCCTTCGCAAGAGAAGGTCAACAAGGCGCTGTGCCGCGCACAAGGCATGGGCAGCCATGACTTCACATGCGAATATGGCCTCGGCGATGATGACTATCTGCGCCACGAAGGCGTCCTTTCCGAAGTCGAGGGCGAATACGTCCTCCAAGACCCCGACACCGTCTGCGCGCAAGGGGCCTGAGGCCCTTCGCGCACCCCACACCGCGTAATTCTCCGAAGCAGGAACCAAAACAATGGCCACCGCAGCTCTTAATCAAACGACCAACGGCACGATCAGCCAGGTCATCGGCGCTGTCGTCGACGTGCAGTTCGAAGGCGAACTGCCCGCGATCCTTTCCGCGCTCGAAACCAAGAACGGCGATAAGACGCTCGTTCTCGAAGTCGCTCAGCACCTTGGCGAAAACACCGTTCGCACCATCGCGATGGACGCCACCGAAGGTCTCACGCGCGTCAGCGAAGTGATCGCCACCGGCGCGCAGATCAGCGTTCCCGTCGGTCCCAAGACGCTGGGCCGCATCATGAACGTCGTCGGCGAAGCGATCGACGAGCTTGGCCCCATCGGCGCAGAGCAAACCGCTCCAATCCACGCCGAAGCCCCTCCCTTCGTGGACCAGTCGACCGAAGCCAGCATTCTGGTGACCGGCATCAAGGTCATCGACCTCCTCGCGCCTTACGCCAAGGGCGGTAAGATCGGCCTGTTCGGCGGCGCGGGCGTGGGTAAGACCGTGCTCATTCAGGAGCTTATCAACAACATCGCCAAAGGTCATGGCGGCGTGTCCGTCTTTGCCGGCGTGGGTGAGCGCACCCGTGAGGGTAACGACCTCTATCACGAATTCCTCGATGCGAAGGTTATCGCCAAAGACGAAAACGGCGTGGCGACCAGCGAAGGCTCGAAAGTGGCCCTCGTCTTCGGTCAGATGAACGAGCCTCCCGGCGCGCGCGCGCGTGTGGCTCTGTCGGGCCTAACCATGGCGGAATATTTCCGCGATCAGGAAGGCCAGGACGTGCTGTTCTTCGTCGACAACATCTTCCGCTTTACGCAGGCGGGTTCGGAAGTGTCGGCGCTGCTCGGCCGTATTCCGTCGGCGGTTGGCTATCAGCCGACCCTGTCGACCGACATGGGCAACCTGCAGGAACGCATCACCTCAACCACCAAAGGTTCGATCACCTCGGTGCAAGCCATCTACGTGCCCGCGGATGACTTGACCGATCCGGCACCTGCGACCTCGTTTGCGCACCTTGACGCAACGACCACGCTGAACCGCGCGATCTCCGAGCTTGGCATCTACCCGGCGGTGGACCCGCTGGATTCGACCAGCCGCGTTCTGGAGCCCGGCGTTGTCGGTCAAGAGCACTACGACACCGCCCGCCGCGTTCAGGAAACGCTGCAAAAGTACAAATCGCTTCAGGATATCATCGCCATTCTGGGCATGGACGAGCTTTCCGAAGAGGATAAGCTGACCGTGGCCCGCGCGCGCAAGATCCAGAAGTTCCTCTCGCAGCCGTTCCACGTCGCTGAGGTCTTCACCAACATTCCGGGCCTGTTCGTGCAACTCGAAGACACGGTGAAATCGTTCAAGGCTGTCGTCGATGGCGAATACGACCACCTGCCCGAGGCCGCGTTTTACATGGTCGGCGGCATCGATATGGTGATCGAAAAAGCGCAGAAAATGGCTGAGGAAGCCTAAGCCAAGATGGACACCGGATCGCTCGATCTTGGGGATTGCGTCAACGAGACATGTCCCTGGTCGGGCAAACCGGTCTCAGCTGACAGTCTGACGCTCTATCAGGGCAAGGTAGTCGGCTTTTGCAAACCGGATTGCCGGAACAAATTTGAAGCGGCGACGACACACTTCGACGCCGCGCTTGATGGAAAAACGTAATGGCCCTTCACTTCGAACTCGTCACGCCCGCCAAGCTCGTCCGGTCCGAGGACGTACACATGGTCGTCGTGCCCGGCACTGACGGCGAATTCGGCGTGCTCGAAGGCCACGCGCCGTTCATGAGCACGATCCGCGATGGCGCGGTGCAGGTGATCAAGTCGCCGGGCGCGGCGCCGGAACTGATCGAAGTGCGCGGCGGCTTTGCCGAAGTGGGCGACGCCGGGCTGACCGTTCTGGCGGAGCATGTCGAGGGCTAAGTGCCTCATTCGTCATCAGCATTAAAGGGCGGCCCCGCGGGTCGCCCTTTTGCGTTTTGGGCGCGCGCTTCACGCGATCTGGCGCTGGACCCAGCCCGCGATTTCCATCAGATGTTCCGGCGTCGAATTGCCTGCGGCCTCCTGCATGATCCCGGCCAAAGTCTGCGCCGCCAACGCCTCGCGATAGGCGTCTTCAGCCTTGGCGAAGGCGCTTGCGACCTCGCAGGGGCGCTTGCAGTCCTTGGGCCTTAGACCGCAGGGGCCGTTCTGGCGGATCTCGGTGCAGCGAAAGGCGGGCATCGGACCCTCAATCGCGCGCACGATATCGAGCAGCGTGATCGCATTGACTGTTTTGCCCAGGCGATAGCCGCCGCCCTTGCCGCGCACCGACGCGACAATTCCGGCCCGCCTGAGCAACTGCATCTGCTTTGCGAGGTAAGCCGAGGGCACCTCGAAAAAGTCCGCCAGCGCCTCGACGCTCAACCCCTTACCTTCCGGCACGAGGGCCAGCACGGTGCAGATATGCGTGGTCCACTCCACGCCCTTGCCCAATTGCACGCTTGACTCCTTAATTGGATATAAATTATCTGGATAAAGAGTATCCGGTTAAGGAGAAATGGCATGCGTCCCACCGCAAGGCAAGCCAGGCTGGCGCATCGCCGCCTCGCATTTCTCCTTGGCCTTTTCCTTGTGATCCACTTTGCGGCCCATTTCTCCGCCTTGGCGGGGATCGCCGCGCACGATGTTGCGCTGCAATGGGGCCGCGCGATTTACCGCGTTCCCGTCATCGAAATCGCGCTCGTCGCCGCCTTGTTCGCGCAGGTCTGTCTCGGCGTGGATCTGCTGCGCCGGATCCACGCGCGCAAACGCAAGGACGCCTGGCACTGGGTCCAATTCGCCAGCGGTTGCTACCTAGCCTATTTCATCGTCCAGCATACTATCGCAGCGCTCGTGAGCCGGCTGGGTTTTGGCCTCGACACCAATTTCTATTGGGCGGCGGGCACGCTCACCCTCGACCCGCTGCGCGCTTTCTTCGCGCCGTATTACACGTTCGTCGTGATCGCGCTTGCCGCGCATCTGATCGCCGCCTTGCATTTTCGCAAACCCCGCACGTGTCATGTCCCGGCGCTGGCCGTGGGACCGCTCGCGGCGATCGCGATTGTAATGGCCTATGGAGGCGCGTTTTATCCGGTGGAATTGCCAAAAGCCCATCAGGACTTCTTCGCCGCCTTTCCCGGCGTGCGCGGATAGAGTTTCCCCTTCACAAGGCCCCTCTTCCCCGCCACAACGCAGCCAGATCACCCCCACAGGAGAGGACTTTTGAAGCTTGTTTCAACACTCGCCATCACGGCCGCGCTTGCCATGAGCGCCGCCACGCCCGCCGCCGCTGACGGCCATATGGAAAAGAAAACCGACGCCGAAATGGCACCGATCCCCGGCCCCGAAGAAGACCCCTATATCTGGCTTGAAGAAGCGCGCAGCGACGCCTCGCTCGAATGGGTCGAGGCGGAGAACAAGCGCACGCTTTCCATGCTGGAGACTGACCCGCGCTTCGAAGGCTTGAAAGCCGAAGCGCTCGCCATTTTCGACAGCGAAGACCGCGTGCCCTTCGTCAGCTTCCGCCCCGATGGCCTCTACAATTTCTGGCAGGACAAGGAGAACCCCAAGGGTCTCCTGCGCCGCACCACGCTGGAAAGCTACAAGACCGACAACCCCGAATGGGAGACGGTCCTCGACATCGACGCGCTGGCCAAAGCGGAAGGCAAGGAGTGGGTCTATAAGGGCTCGACCTGCCTGCCGCCTGATCTTGAAATGTGCATGATCGCGCTGTCCGATGGGGGCGAGGACGCCACCGTCATGCGCGAATTCAATATGCGCACGAAAAGCTTCGTCGAAGGCGGGTTTGAACTGGCCGACAAGAGCCAAGGCGGCGTTCAGTGGCTCGATAAGGACACGCTCTTCGTCAATCGCGACTTTGGCGACGGCACGCTGACAGACAGCGAATACCCCTTCACCACACGCGTGTGGAAGCGCGGCACCGATCTGGCTGATGCCAAGGAGTTGTTTCGCGGCGAATCCAGCGATGTGTGGGCGGGCGCGAACCTTGTGCGCGACGCGAGCGGCGAAATCCACGCCACCACCGCTTTCCGGGGCGTCAGCTTCCATGAGAGCGAATATTACTGGCTCAACCCCTCCTATGAGTGGGTGAAGCTCGATATTCCGAAGAAAGCCTCGCCCTATGGCATCGTGGACGATCACATGCTGTTCTCGACCGATGTGGATTGGGAAGTGGACGGGCAAACTTTCCCCGCCGACAGCCTGATCGCGGTCAGCCTGGAAGAGTTCAAGAAAGACCCCAACGCGGCCAAGAAGACACTCGTCTGGGCTCCGGGTGAGCGCCAGACCAAGCGCGGCGGCGCGATCACGGCGGGCGCGCTTTACGTGGGCATGCTCGACAATGTCGTGGGCAAGGTCTTGCGCTTCAACTTCGTGGCCAATGATGATGGCGGCGCGTGGGTCAGCGAAAAGGTCGCCCTGCCCGACAACGCCACCGTGGGCGTCGCGGCAAGCTCGAATGAGAGCGAGCAGATCATGTTCACCGTCACCGACTTCCTGAACCCGACGACGCTCTATTACTCCGAAGCCGGCGAAACGCCCAGCGTGCTCAAAAAGAGCCCCGAGCGCTTTGACGCGGCCGGGATGGACGTCGAACAGCACGAAGCGACCAGCAAGGACGGCACAAAGATCCCCTACTTCATCGTCAAGCCAAAAGGCATGGCAATGACCGGCGAAACCGCGACGCTGATGACGGGGTATGGAGGCTTCCAGATCCCGCGCCTGCCCGGCTATCTCGGCTCGACGGGCAAGATGTGGCTGGAAAAAGGCGGCGCCTATGTGCTTGCCAACCTGCGCGGCGGGGGTGAGTTTGGGCCCAACTGGCACCAGACCGCCATCCGCGAGAACAAGCAGCGCACCTGGGACGATTTCATCGCCGTGGGCGAGGATCTGGTCGCGCGCGGCTTCACCTCACCCGAGCATCTGGGCATCCAAGGCGGCTCGCAAGGCGGCCTGCTGGTCGGCACCGCCTTTACCCAGCGCCCCGACCTGTTCGGCGCGGCGATCGTCCAGATCCCGCTATTCGACATGGTGCGCTATCACCTGATCGGCCGCGGAGCCTCATGGATCGGCGAATATGGCGATCCACGTATCCCTGAGCAACGCGCCTGGATCGATGGGTATTCGCCCTATCAAAAGATCGTCGAGGGCGTGGACTATCCGATGCCGTTCCTATGGGCCTCCACGGCGGATGACCGCACCCACCCGGCGCACGCGCGCAAGGGCGCGGCGAAGCTCAAAGGTCTGGGCCAGCCCTACCTCTATTACGAGGACACGACGGGCGGCCATTCCGGCGGCGTCGATAACGAACAACGCGCCAAGCTTCAGGCGTTGCAATATGTCTATCTGATGCAGCGCCTGATGGACGAACGCAGCGGAGGTTAGGCCTCAGCGGCGAGGAAAGACTCGCCAAACGAACGATAAAAAGGGCCCCGGTGACACGCGTCGCCGGGGTCTTTTTTGCGCGTGTTGTAAAGCGTCCCGACACTTTGCCCTCCATTCATCGCAGCCACGGCACATAGAAGGGGGTTAGCTCAATCTTAACCGTGTCTGGAAAGATGCGGTTAAGTCTCTGCGCCAAATCTGTGTTCACCAAGCAGGAAGATGCCCCCGGATGGGATCCGCTCAATCGGGAATTTTCCTCTCGGCAAACAAGGAGATACGAAAATGGCGTACCCCCGCGACATGTCTATCGCCGATGCGATCAAGCAATACGGCTTGCCCAAGAGCCACCGCGTGCATTGGTCTGACACGCGCAAGGCTGATGTGGTTCAAGCGGTGCACGACCGCGTCATAAGCTTTCACGAAGCGCGCGAGCGTTACTTGCTGAGCCGCAACGAGTTTGAGCAATGGGAGCAGAGCTTTCCCCCGGCCCGCGCTCCCCACGCCGAACTCCACCGCCGCCGCGAAGACGCGTAGGCTGGTCGTGAGGTCGAAGCGAAGCCCCCACCCCGATCCGTTCGGGCCCCCTACTTCGCGACGACTTCGATCAGCACTTCGTTGCGTCGGTTCTGGGGCGGCACCATGGGCGCGTCGTAGAACGCGTATTCAAAATCGCCCTTTGGCGTGAGGCCCTTTTTGGCGATCCATTCGCTTAAGAATTCCTCCATCTGCGCCAGATCACGCGGCGAGCCATAGCCGTTGAACTTGACCGTCGCGACGCGGCGCGCGGGCACTTTGGTCAAGGTGATATCGTCTGGAGCGGTCGGCAGGGTTTCCATCGTGTACTTGGCCGGCATCACAAAGCGCATGCGCCAGGTGTCGGTTTCGGTCTCTTCGTGCATCACAGGCGAGGTCATCGCGATCTTCTCGTTCTGGTCGATTGCACCGGCGTCGACCCGGTTCTGGATGACCGGCGATGTCATGGCGATCTTCTCGCCGCCATCAGGGCGGTCCTGACCAAAGATGTACGCGGCGAGGCGTTGAAAGCTGCGCCCGCTCGCCCCGCGCCGATTGCCCTTATGCGTGACCTCGGCCACGATCATGGGCTCGTAATCGCGCAGCTCAAACGCCTCTTCGGTGATGACCACGGTGAATTCGGGTTCCTCATCGCTCTCGCGCGATTGAGCTTTGCTGGGTGACGAGGTCACGATTGCGAGCACGCCGAGGCCGAAAAAGGCCCCCACAGCAAGGCCAAGCCGTTTCGTCCAACCCATTGCGTCGATCCTTTGTCCATTTGCTAGATCAGCCTTCGCGCGGGCGAAAGGTTCCCGAGCCTCGCCGACTATCTCCGGGTCGGAGCGTGGAAATCGGGCGGCTTGTTGGCGACCCACTTGACGAACTTCGCCACCGCTTCGTTCGCGCGCACGCGGTCGGAATCATCGCCGATGCGCGCCAATTCGGCGTTGGTGAAGGTGGTGTGGATTGTCTTGTGGCAGATGGGATGGACGGGCACCGTGGAGCGCCCCTTCTTGGATTTGGGCATCGGATGATGCCATTGAATCCGCGTTTCAAACGGGCGCCCGCATAGCCAGCAGGTGAGGTCTTGCGCGTCGCTCAATCCTTTTTCGCCGCTTCCTTCTTGCGCTTCATCGCGTCGTGAAAGCGGTCGGCCCAGCCGTCCTTGATCAGCTGTTCGGCGCGCACCATGCGCAATTCGCCAGCGGCCACGTCCCGGCTGACCGCGCTGCCCGCCGCGACAATCGCGTCCGCGCCGATTGTTACCGGGGCGATTAATGCGCTGTTCGATCCGATAAAGGCGCGCTCGCCGATAGTGGTCTTGTATTTGAAATAGCCGTCGTAATTGCAGGTGATCGTGCCCGCGCCGATATTCGCGCCCGCGCCCACCTGCGCATCGCCCAGATAGGTGAGGTGGCTGGCCTTGGCACCCTTGCCCAGCGTCGACTTTTTCATCTCGACGAAATTGCCGACAAAGCTGTCTTCTTCCATCACCGCGCCGGGGCGCAGGCGAGCGAATGGTCCAGCCTGAACGCCGCTTTGCAAAGTCGCGCCTTCGATATGGCTGTAGGCCTTGATGTGGACATTGTCGGCGACCGTCACGCCGGGGCCAAAGACGACATGCGGGTCGATCGTGACGTCGCGGCCCAAAACCGTGTCGTGGCTGAAGAACACGGTGTCGGGCGCGCGCAGGGACGCCCCATCCGCCATCGCCTGTTCGCGCCGCGCGGCCTGCCAGGTGGCCTCAACGGCGGCGAGTTCAGCGCGGCTGTTGATCCCGGCAACCTCATCCTCATCGGTTTCGACCACCACCACCCGGTCGCCGCGCGCAATCGCGCCGGTCGCCACATCAGGGAGGTAGTATTCGCCAGCTGCGTTGTCGTTGTCGACCGCCTCCAAGAGCGGCCACATATCGTTCGAATGCGCCACCAGCAGGCCCGAATTGCACAGCCGCGTCTTCTTCTCGCGCTCGGTCGCGTCCTTGAATTCGACCATCTTGGTTACAGTGCCATCATCATCAGCGATCACCCGGCCGTAGGCAAGCGCGTCCGCCGGGCGAAAGCCGAGCACCGCAACCTTGGCCTTGCCTTCGAGCGCACCGATCAGCCGCTCCACGGTCTCGGCGCGAACCATCGGCACATCGCCAAAGCACACGAGGATATGGCCGGAAAACCCGTGAAGCGCCCCCTTGGCCTGCAAGGCGGCGTGCGCGGTGCCCAATTGCGGCTCTTGCAGCGCAGTGGTGACGTCTCGGCCCTCAAGCGCCTCTTCCAATTGTTCGCGCCGATCACCCGCGACCACGACGGTTCGCTGCGGCTCAAGCGCGTGAAGCTCGTCCAGCAAGTGCATCAGCATCGGCTTGCCCGCAATCGGGTGGAGCACCTTGTGCAGGGCGCTCTTCATCCGCGTCCCCTTCCCCGCGGCAAGGACAATCAGGGCAAAATCAGTCATCTGGCATCTCGTAAGCTGGATCAGTTGCGCAAGGCATACCGTAAAGTCCCCGGGCTTTGGCAGCAAACCCTTGCGGTTTGAAGTCGTTTGGACCACCGCTCCCCCATCATGACGGATGTACCCTTTGAAACGGTCGGTTTCGACCTAGATGGCACTTTGCTCGACACGTTTCGAGACCTGGGCGCTGCGGTCAATCACGCGCTGGCGCTCGGCGGCTTTGCGCCGGTCCCGATGGAGAGCAGCCAGGATCTCATCGGAGGCGGCGCCAAGATCATGCTTGCCCAAGCGGTGAACGCGCAAGGGGGCCTACCCGGCGGGCTCGAAGGGAACGATTTCCGCTCGATTTACAAAGCCATGCTGCGCTTTTACGCGGAGAACAACGCGGTCTACACCAAGCCTTATCCTCACGCGCGCGACGTTGTGGCGGGGCTTGGCGCGCGCGGGGTCAAGATGGTCGTGGTGACCAACAAATTTGAAAGCTTCGCCAAGTCGATCCTGACCGAGCTCGATTTCCTCGACCCGTTCGAAAGCGTCATTGGCGGCGACACGATGGGCAAGGGCCCGGACGGCGCCTTTCTATCCAAACCGCACCCCGAACCGATCATCGAGGCGCGCAGGCGCTGCGCGGCGGATGCCGACAATCCGGGCGCTTTTGCGTTCGTGGGGGACAGCTCCTACGATGTGAACGCGGCGCGCGCGGCCGGGGTGCCGGTGGTGGCGGCCGCTTATGGCTATTGTGACGCCCCGGCGGGGGAATTGGGTGCGGATGCGGTGATCGATTCGCTCGACGAACTGATCCCCGCGCTAGCCGAGCTTTAGAGCGCGCTCTTGCCCTTACGGCATCGCGAGGTGCCCTTCTTTTCGCTCTTCGCGGTGTTGCAACGCAGCACCAAAAGTGCCACGCAACGCCCACCGAATTACTTTACGCGAGCGTCAAGGCGACCACGCCGAACGCGCACCGGCAACAACACAATTGCAGAGAGGAATTTTCCATGAGCATCGACTTCAAGGATAAAGTCGCCATCGTCACCGGCGCCGGCGGCGGTCTGGGCCGAGCCTATGCGCTCGAACTGGCCAAGCGCGGCGCGAAAGTCGTCGTCAACGATCTGGGCGGCTCGCGCGATGGCACTGGTCACTCGGACATGGCTCTCGAAGTCGTTGAAGAGATTGAAAAGGCCGGCGGCGAAGCCATCTCCAACGGCGGCAGCGTCACCGAATACGACCAGATGGAAAAGATGGTCGCCGACGCCAAGCAGAAATGGGGCGGCGTGCACGTCCTCATCAACAACGCGGGCGTCCTGCGTGACAAGACCTTCGCCAAGATGACCCCGGACGATTTCGAATTCGTCCTCAAGGTGCACCTCACCGGATCGGCCTTCGTCACCAAAGCGTGCTGGGAAACCTTCCGCGAGCAATCCTATGGCCGCATCCTGATGACCGCGTCTTCGACCGGTCTGTTCGGAAACTTTGGTCAGGCGAACTACGGCGCGGCCAAGCTGGGTCTGGCTGGCTTCACCAAGACGCTGCAACTCGAAGGCGCGAAATACAACATCCGCGTCAACTCGCTCTCGCCGGTCGCCGGCACGCGCATGACCGAAGACCTCTTCCCCGAAGAAGCCTTCAAGCTGTTTGCGCCGGAGAACGTGGTTCCGGCCGCGCTGTTCCTCGTCAGCGAAGACGCGCCGACCAACCAGATCGTTGGCGCGGGCGCTGGCGGCTTCCACTCTTCATGGGTTGTGATGAACGACGCGGTGTGGCTGCCCGATGGCGAGCGCACGGTTGAAGGCTTTGCCGCCAACTGGGACAAGATCAACGAATACAGCAACCTCAAAGCCCCGCAGAGCGGGTCTGAGCAGTCGGCGAATATCCTAGCCGCGATGCAAAAGGTTACCGGCACCGGGCCTTCCTCAGCGCGCGGGTAAGCTTACGCGCAAACGCGCACCGGGCGCTTGATGCGCGCGGTTCGGATAGGGAGCGGGAAACCACGGCGGTTTTCCGCTCCTTTGCGTATTGGCGTCGCATTCTATTGGCGTGCAAAGGTATCGAAGCTGCGTTTTTATTGACACACGCCCCTCACCGCCTAGCGTTGAGCAAGCTAGGCAAGGGACGACGCGCCGCATGTATTCAGAAGACGATATCAACTCCGCAGTCGAAGCGGGCGCTCTGGACGCCTCAGCGGCGGAGAGCTTTCGCGCCTATATGTCGCAGGTGCGCGAGATGCCGCGCGGGTCGGAAGAGAACTTTCGCCTGATCAACAGTTTCAACGATATCTTCGTCTCCATCGGGATCGTCATCCTCCTGATCGCGGTCGGCTCCATCGCCGCTTCGATTGGAGGGCTGGCAAAGAATGTGGCCGTGGTCGGTGATCTCATCGCCACGTTCGTACCCGCCGTCGCGGTGGCGGGCGCGTCATGGGCGCTGGCGGAGTTTTTCACCCGCCGCCGACGCATGGCTTTGCCTTCGATCCTGTTGCTGCTGACCTATCTGGGCGGAGCAGTCGCCGCTGCTTTCGCCGTTGTCGCGCTGCCTATCGCGCTCATTTTGGGCATCGATTCAATCAGTGAAACCTCATTGAATAACGCCGATATTGGCGACGCGCTGGGCGCGGCGATCATCGTTCTGGTCGCGGTGATGACGGGCGCTTTCACAACGCTCGCCGCCTATCTGCATTGGAAACGGTTCATGGTGCCCATCACGATCGCGGCGGGCGCGGGGACTTTGGCCCTGGTGGCCATTCTCGGCATCATGGCCGCGACCGAGGTGATCACGGGATCCGATTTTGAGTTTCCCACGCTGATTCTGGTGCTGGTGGCCGGGCTGACGATCTTTGCCTTTGCGATGCGTTGGGACATTTCCGACACCGGGCGCACCACGCGGCGCAGCGACGTCGCCTTCTGGCTGCATTGCCTAGCCGCGCCGATGATTGCGCATCCGCTGTTCGCGTCCTTTGGCGTGATGGATGGCGGGGGAGCGGTCGGCGTGGGTTCCGCGCTGGCGATTCTGGCGATTTACGCCGCGTTCGGGCTGGTCGCCTTGGCGGTGGACCGGCGCGCGCTGCTGGTCTCCGCGCTCGCTTACGTGCTGGCCGCTCTCACCTTCCTGTTTGACAAGTTCGGCGCGGTGGAATTGAACTTTGCCTTCACGGCGCTGGTCATCGGGTCGGCTTTGCTCAGCCTTTCGGCGTTCTGGCAGCCCATCCGGCGCCGCATTGTGGTGCTGCTACCGGAGAACCTTCAGCGCATGCTGCCTGCGACGCAGGATGAGATGCTCCCCGCCGCATCGGCAGCCGCTCAGGCTTAGATTTTGAGGAACTGGGCCCCGAAGCCCTAGTCTTCGTCGACGCTCTTCAACAGACGCCGCTCAATCGGCGCCAGCACGCCCGCAAGCTCGTGCCCGCGTTTGAGCGTCTGCCCATGTTCACCATAGAGCGTCCACATGCCTTGCTTGTTACGCAAAGCGGGGCGTTTCTCGATACGCGCCTGCGGGCGTTCCGCCGCGCGGCGAAACGCGGAAAAGCTGGCAAAAGCCTTGTCAAAATCCATCGCGTAATCGCGCCATTCACCCGCGGCGACCATGCGGCCATACAGATCCAGGATGCGCTGCAATTCGTGGCGTTCAAAGGCGACCTGTCGGCGCGGCGCTCCGGGAAATTGAACGACTTGACCAAGGCCGGAACCGGTATTGGAGCTCATCAATTATCCGTCCCGCTCTTCGCGCCTCGGCGATCGCTATCGAGATCCAGGGTGGGTTGCAGCGGCTCGGGCTCGGCGGGCTGCGGCGCGGGTTTAGTCGCGGGTTTGCCCGATTGCGCGGCTTTTAGCGCGGCCAGATCGGCCTTGAGCGAGGCGAGCTCGCCTTCGAGTTTGCCGATGCAGTCGACCTGATTGCCCTCGGCGTCCTCGCATTGCGGGCTCGAGCCGTAGGGGATGAATTCCTTGATCCACTCTTCGGCTGGAACAAGGGTGGAGCGCGCTTTAAAGCCGACCATCGTCGCGCCCGCCGGCACGTCCTCCATCACCACCGCGCTCGCGCCGACCCGCGCGCGCTCGCCGACCGTGATCGGCCCGATGATCTGCGCGCCGGACCCGATGATGACGTTGTCTTCGAGGGTGGGATGGCGTTTGCCGCCTTTGCCATTGGTGGGGTTGGTCCCGCCCAGGGTCACGCATTGATAGATCGTCACATTGTCGCCGATTTCAGCGGTCTCGCCGATGACGGTGAAGCCGTGATCGATGAAGAAATTCCGGCCAATGGTCGCGCCCGGGTGAATATCAATCCCGGTCAAAAAGCGCGAAAGGTGGTTCACAACGCGGGCGAGGAAGAACAGCTTGGCCTGAAACAGCCAATGCGCGACCCGGTGCAGACCCAGCGCCAGAACGCCGGGATAGAGCAGGATTTCCCAGCGCGAGCGCGGCGCGGGGTCACGCTCGCGGATCGAATCCAGATAGGCTTTGAGCCGACCAAACATACCCTGTCTCCTTCGCTCCGCCATCGCGCAGCACGCCCGGAAATCTTCCACGGTTCGCCCGGCAATGCAACCAAGCCCCTCTTGTCGCTACAGAAGGTTGGCTTGCTCGGGGCCCTGCAACGCTTCGAGCGCGGCGCGCCAAACCGACATGGTGGCGGGCGCGGCGCGTTCAAGGCTGATCCGGTCGATCGTGCGCACCAACCGTTCCAGCTCGACAAAACTGCGAGCGGCGCGTGGCACCAGATAATCGACCGCGCCATCCGCCAGTCCCAGGCCGCGCTGCGCCGCAAACGCTTCGATCAGCTGCCCCGCCATCGCATCATCGGGCTCGCCCAGTTCCAACTGGAGCGATCCGCCAAGCCGCGATTTGAGGTCGGGCAAGGCGATGCGCCAAGGCTGCGCGCTGGTGATCAGCAGCAATGGCTCCCCCGCGCGCGATCCGCCTTTCTGGCTGGCGTTCCAGCGGTGGAAGAGCGCGTCTTCATCGCGCGTTTCCGCGTCGTCGACGACGTCGATGCCCTGCCCCGCCGCCCAGCGACCCAGCAAGCTCTTGCCCGAGCGCGCGGGGCCGGTGAGAACGGCGGTGTGAAACGGCCAACGCTCGGGCTCGCGCAAAGCCTTGATCACGGCGGCGTTGGCGTTGCCCACGACAATACGCCCGGGATGGCCCGCCTCCGCCGGTTCCAGCGGCAAGGCGATTTGCGAGCGGGAAGAAGGGGCCTCACGCACCGGCACACCGCCCTAGAGTTAGCGGCTGATCGCGAGCGTATCGCCGCTCTGGTTCACGTTGAACCCGCGCGCTCGCAAGGCGGCGGCGAGCTCGCTTGCGGTGCCGGTGTAGCGCACGCTCATCACCGAAGACCCGCCCATGGCCGTGCTGGTGACAGCCAGACCGCGCACGCCCGCCGTGCCGCGAACGCCGGACAAAGCGGCGTCGAACGCCAGCGCATCGGGCGAAGCAAACTGGACGACGATGGCTTTGGCGGGGGCCGGAATCGTCGGCGCTTCAACGCTTGGCTGCCCCGGATTAGCCCCCTCGCCCGTGTTCACCGCGCCCGCGCCCCCGGCGGATTGCGTCGCAGGCGCCGCCGCGTTCTCGCGCGCTCTGAGCGCCCGGCCAATATCTACCAAGCGCTGCAAGGCGGGATCAATCTGCCCCGAAGCCCCCAGCTTGAGCGTGGGATCAGGGCGTAGCTTGCCCTCAGCGAGAGCTTTTTCATAGATCGCATCCATACGCTCAACACCCGCTTCGAGCGTTTCGGGCAGCGCGCGCGGGTCCGGCGCGTCGGCGGTAAAGCTTTCAAGCACCGTGCTGTTGGGGCCGTAGCGCGCGGTGAAGGTCGCGGTGATCGGGCCGCCGGGAAACTGATGCTCCAATCGCACCGAGGGGATCAGCACATCCGCCGCGCCATATTGATCGAGCGTACTGCGCCACCAGGCTCGGCTGCGCCGTCCGGTCTGACCGAATGTCAAAAGCAGCGAATCGCCTCCGGCCCCGGTTGGGCGCACGTAATCGATCCGGCTCGCGCCCGGATTGAACCGCGCCCACGCGCGCTGCCACGGATTGCGCACTTGAAACGCGGTGTAAGCGCCCGCGCTCGCCATGATCGGCACGACCAGCATCGGGGCCGAACTGCGCCCGCGCGCTCTCCCGCCCAGATAGCGCCCCGCGCGCTGGCGATCAAAGATGACGCCAAGAGTCGCAATATAACGCTTGGGCCCCAATTGCTCGCGCTGGATCACGATCGAGGAGACAAGGCCCGCAATCTGCCCATCGGAAAGCTCGGGCCCGCCCGCTTTGGCCCACGCCTCGCGCTGGGCCTGTCGCCAGCCCGACTGGCGCGCTTCCTCGGCGGTGTCGCCGGTCACATCGACTGTGATCCCGCGCACTTCGATATCGGTGCTCGATGCGGTGGGCGCGATGCCGCGCTCACCCATCACTTGCGCCAATACGAGCGCGTAGGCCCCGCCCAGCAAGGCCAGCGCTATCGCGGCGGCGAGGAACGGGCGCACCGAGCCCCACCCTCGCCAGCGGAGTGCGGAAAGGGCCTCAGGAAGCGGCGTGAAGAGCGTTGCACGTGTCAGCATCGGGGAAATCACCCTCCCTTTGCCGAATGGCGAGTGGAATTCCAAGCGTGAAAGGCTAAAGCCTCGTGTATGTCCGGTAAGAACTCACCCTACACCTACGCCGATGCGGGCGTGGACATCGCGGCTGGTAACGCTCTGGTGCGCGCTATCGGCCCGTTAGTCAAAGCCACCGCGCGCGCCGGCGCGACGAGCGAGATCGGCGGTTTCGGTGGCTTTTTCGACCCAAAGGCCGCCGGGTATAAAGACCCGCTGCTGGTCGCGGCGAATGACGGTGTAGGCACCAAGCTGAAACTGGCGATTGATTACGACCGCCACGACAGCGTCGGCATCGATCTGGTCGCCATGTGCGTCAACGATCTGATCGTCCAAGGCGCGGAACCGCTCTTCTTCCTCGACTATTTCGCGACCGGAAAGCTCGAAAACGGCATCGCGCAGCGCGTCATCGCCGGGATTGCGGATGGCTGCAAACAGGCGGGCTGCGCGCTGATCGGCGGGGAAACCGCTGAGATGCCGGGCATGTACTCGGCGGGCGACTATGATCTGGCGGGCTTTTGCGTCGGCGCGGTCGAGCGCGGCGAGCAATTGACCGGCGAGCGCGTTGCGCCGGGCGATGTTCTGCTCGGTCTCGCTTCATCGGGTGTGCATTCGAACGGCTACTCGCTGGTTCGGCGGCTCGCGGCGGATCTGGGCTGGAAGCTTGATCGGCCCGCTCTGTTTGACCAAGAACGCCTGTTGATCGACGCATTGATCGAACCCACGCGCATTTACGTCGCGAGCCTCTTGCCGCTGATCCGCGAGGGCGTGATCCATGGCCTCGCGCACATCACCGGCGGCGGTCTGCTCGAGAACATACCGCGCATCCTGCCTGACAGCGCGCACGCGCATATTGACGCGGATCTATGGCCGCAGCCGCGCCTGATGGCATTTTTGCAAGCGCAAGGCGGGATTGAACCGCAGGAAATGGCGCGCACCTTCAATTGCGGGGTGGGCATGGTGCTGAGCGTGGCGGCCGATGACGTCGAAACGGTGACCGCGCGGCTCGAAGAGGCTGGCGAAACCGTCATGCGCGTCGGCGAGATACGCGAGGGCGATACCGGCTGCACGGTGCGCGGGTCGCAAGGCGTCTGGGGCGCGCGCGAAGATTGGGAGGCCACCCATCTTGGCTAAGGCGGTTGGCCCCAAGACCAAAATTGCCATCTTCATCTCGGGCACCGGGACCAATATGGCCGCGCTGCTCTACGCCAGCCGGATCGAGGGCGCGCCTTACGAGATTGTCCTGATCGCCAGCAACAAGGCGGACGCTGAGGGGCTCGAACTCGCCAAGCTTGAAGGGATCGCAACCTTCGTCCACCCGCATAAAGGGCACAGCCGCGAAACCCACGACGCCGCGATGGAAGCAGCCGTCATCGCCTCGGGCGCGCAAACCATCGTGCTCGCGGGTTATATGCGCATCCTTTCCGACGGATTAGTCGAGCGCTGGGCGGGCCGGATCATCAACATCCACCCCTCGCTCTTGCCCAAATATAAGGGCCTCGACACTTACGCGCGCGCGATCGAAGCGGGCGACAGCCATGCGGGCGCGAGCGTCCATGTCGTCACGCCGGAATTGGACGCGGGCGAGGTGTTGGCGCAAGCCCGCGTCGCCATCGCGCCCGGCGACACGCCCGAAACCCTTGCCGCGCGGGTCAAGATCGCTGAACACCAGCTCTATCCGCGCGCGCTCGCGGATTATGTCAGCCGGGGCAGCGATCCCGATTTCCTCTACGACCGCGTAGCCGCGCTGGCGCTCGCTCTGCCCGAAGCCCACGCCAAGGACAGCCACGGATCGCCCGCCTTTCGCGTGGGCACCGAAAAATCGGGCAAATTCTTCGCGCATTTCTCGGTCAGGCACCACGGCAGCGCGCATATCGGCGTGTTGGTCAAAACCGGCGGTCTGGACGAGGTCGAGGGCCTCGCCGAAACGCAGCCGGACACCTATTTCAAGCCCGCCTATTACGGCGCCAGCGGATGGGTCGGCGTGATCCTCAATCGGGCCGATGTCGACTGGGCGCATGTCGGCGAATGGCTGGAGCGCAGTTGGCGCGCCGCCGCGCCCGCGCGATTGACCAAGCTGCTGGATGCGGCGGACCAGTTCTGATGGGCGCGCTTCCATCCCGCGACCATCCTCTGGCCCGCTCAACCCGGATTGAGCGCGCCAATCGGTTCTTTGAGCGGGCGTGGGACAAAGGCTGGCTGCCAGAACCGGTGATCGACGCGGCCGCCCTTTGGCAAAGCGCGGCGAGGCCGCTAGGCTCTGAAGCCAAAGAGGCGGAGATCGCCGGACGCCGTCCCGAAGACGTCGCTGACTTTCGCGAACGGCTCAACCGGATTACTCGCGCCATCAACAAAGAAGCGGACCTCAACGCGCTGGGCCGGGTCATGGCCTTTGGTCAGCTGGAACGGGCCACGCGCAACCGCCTGCTGTTGGGGCAGCGATGGATCCGCGATCCGCGCCTGCTCGCCACCCGCATCGCGCCGCCGATCATCGTCATCGGGCATATGCGCAGCGGGACGACGCGCATCCAGAAATTGCTCGCGGCGGATCCGGCGCATTCGCACACGCGCTATTGCGACGCTTTTCACCCGGTGCCCGGCTGGCTCACCTGGCGGCGCGCCAAAGCGGCGGGCGAGATCGCGTTTCTGTCTGCGCTTAATCCGTGGCTACAATCGATCCACCCGATTGCGAGCGGCGCGGTGGAGGAGGAGCTGGGCTGGCTAGCGGGCGCGCTGCAACATTCGATTTACGAAGCGCAGTGGCGCATCCCGTCCTACACTGCATGGAGCGAGCGCCGCGAAGCTTCCCCCATCTACCGTGAATTGGCCCGCGTCTTGCGCACCGACGCGGCGCATCGCCGGCTGGCCGACCAACCGCGCGTTATGAAAGTGCCTGTGTTCTCGGAGAACCTGCCCGAATTGCTGGCGCAATTTCCCGAAGCGCGCCTGATCGTGGCGCAGCGCTCCCAAGCGGATGTGCATCGCAGCGCTGTGTCGCTGGTCGCCAACCAAATGGCGGTGCAATCGGACAGCTGCGATCTGGCCGCTATAGAGGCCGAGTGGCAGCGCAAGATCGCCTTGCGCGAAGAGCGCCGCGAGGCGGCTCTGGCGGACTGGACGGGGCCGATCACCCGCCTCACATTCGAGGAATTGAGCGCGGACTGGAAGGCCGCGATTGCGCGGGCTTACGCTGAGCTGGGTCTGGTGCTGACGCCCAAAGCCATGTCGGCGATGCGTCAAACCATGGCGAGCAGCGCCAAGAGCGCCCACAGCGCTCATTCTGAGCAGCTCACACAATTTCAGCGCGCATAAAAAAAGGGCCGCCCCACTGGGACAGCCCTTTTAAAGCTCAATAAGCCAGTTGGGCTCAGCCAACAATTTCGTCGTCGTTGAAGAAGTATGCGATTTCGATCGCGGCGTTCTCTTCGCTGTCCGAACCGTGCACCGTGTTCTCGCCGATGGAGAGAGCGTGCGTCTTGCGGATCGTGCCTTCCTCGGCGTCGGCGGGGTTGGTCGCGCCCATGACTTCGCGGTTTTTCGCGACGGCGTCTTCGCCTTCGAGCACTTGCACGACGACCGGCTCGCTCATCATGAATTCGACAAGCTCACCGAAGAACGGACGCTCGGCGTGGACGGCGTAGAAGCCTTCGGCCTGTTCCTTGCTCATATGGATGCGCTTGGAGGCGACGACGCGCAGGCCGGCTTCTTCCAGCATCGCGGTGACCGCGCCGGTGAGGTTGCGACGCGTGGCGTCGGGCTTGATGATCGAAAAGGTGCGAGTGACCGCCATGGTGTGTTCCTTGATGAAAGAGCGCGCGGCGTAGTGACGCGCGCGAGGGAGAGGATTGGCGCGCCCCCTAGCCCCCGAGAGCCTGCAATTCAAGTTGCAAGTGAAACCAGCCGCAAAGCGGGCCTAACTGAGATCCTTGCCCACGGTCAGCTGCGCGGTGGTGCCGTCTTCGGTGGGGCTCGCCATGATCGAGAAGGTCAGGCCATCGTCCGATTGCCCGCCGATTATCTGCGCGCCGTTCGTGGCCATTTCCATTTCGATTTTAACGCCCGCTGATTCAGCTTGCGACTTATAGAATTCCGCGAGCTTTTCAGGACTGTCGCCGCTCTGCATGGTGAGCAAATTGCCCGATCCGCCCGCTTGCCGAACCACCGTGTTCGAGACGACATTGGCTCCGGGATAGACGGTGAACCCGGCGGGCAGATCGACCGGCACGTTGCTGCCCGAGCGCAAGGTGGCGGTGCCGTCTTCGGTTTCGATGGTGGCGGTGGCTTCACCCGTTGCGGTGTCGATCGTGTATTCGCCGGTTTCGCCATCGTCACCTTCGATTGTGCCCGACTGCTGCGAGCCGCACGCGGCCAGAACGAACGTCATGGTGGCGAGAAAGGTGGTGGCTGCGCGCATGATGAAATCTCCCAAAGCGTCTTAACGCCAGTCTCGGCGATCCAGTGGGGTAGCGCAAGCGTTCAAGCGTTCAAGCGATCACGCGACCTTGACCCATTTGCCGCCGTCCTGGCGAAAGAAGGCGCGCTCCAACCCCTCCCGATCAGACAACGCTTTCCACGTCTCGCGCGCGTGTTGCAGCGTGGTGTCGTCGAAAAGCAAAAACGTGCGCGCAAAGGCTGGCGCGTCGCGAAACTGGCCGTCGGCAAAGATCGCGTGGCTCGCGCCATTGGCGGCTTCGGCAGCATCGCTTAGCAGGATAGGCTGGCGATCCGCGCCTGCGCCGCTCGCTTCGCCATTGGCGAGGAAGGTGTCGGGTCCGGCTTGCCACAACCCTTTAGAGATAACCGCGCGCTGCTGTGCCTCGGCGCTGACCACGAGAAGGCGCTCGCCATGGTCCAGCACGCGCTGGGCGATGAGCGCAATGACCTTCTCCACCGGGTCGCGCGATAGCTGCCAAAAGTCGATCTTCATATTTAATGAGCGGGCCCAGCTGTCAAACTACGCCGAGTTCTTATTGCGCTTACACCGCTCCGAGCAATAGCGCACATTGTCCCAGTCGCGCTCCCACTTCTTGCGCCAGGTAAAGGGAAGCCCGCAGGTCTCGCAGATCTTCGAGGGAAGATCGGATTTCTTGCGCATCTTGGGCATTTTATCAGCCTATCGCTCCGCTGTTTGAGGCGAACAGCTCCTTACCCTTCAAAATTGTCCGCGACGATGCGGTCGATCAGACGCGCGCCCCATCCGGTCGCGCCCTTGTCCCAGCTGTGGCCGGGCTTGTCCGACCACACGGTCCCCGCGATGTCGCAATGCGCCCAGGGCGTGCCGTTCTGGATGAAGCGGTGGAGGAATTGCGCCGCCGTGATCGATCCGGCAGGACGCGGCCCCACATTCTTGATGTCGGCAATCGGCGAATCGATCAGCTTGTCATAGGCCGGGCCAATCGGCAGACGCCACAGCTTGTCGCCCGTGGCCTTGCCAGCCGAAACCAGTTGGTCCGCCAGCGTGTCATCGTTGGAAAACACGCCCGCATGATCATGACCCAGCGCGATAATCATCGCGCCCGTCAGCGTTGCAAAATCGACAATCCGCGCCGGAGCAAACGTCTCTTGCGTCCAGTGCAGCGCGTCGCACAAAACAAGACGCCCTTCGGCGTCGGTGTTGAGCACTTCGACCGTCTGGCCGCTCATCGTGGTGACGATATCGCCGGGGCGCTGTGCATCGCCATCGGGCATGTTTTCAACCAGCCCCATGACCGCCACGACGTTGGCTTTCGCCTTGCGTTTGACGAGCGCAAGCATACCGCCCGCGACCGCTCCAGCGCCGCCCATGTCCCACTTCATGTCTTCCATGCCGGGGGGCGGTTTGAGCGAGATGCCGCCGGTGTCGAAGGTCACGCCCTTGCCCACGAGCGCAGTCGGAGCTTCGCCCTCTTTGCCGCCGTTCCAGCGGATCGCGAGCAAGCGCGAAGCCTTGCGCGAGCCCTGCCCCACGCCCAGCAACGCGCCCATGCCGAGCTCTTCCATCGCGGGCTCGTCGAGCACGGTGATCTCAGCGCCGGTGCCTTCAAACGCGCTCTCGCATTCGGCAACGAAGCTTTCGGGATAAAGGATGTTGGCGGGCAGCGTGATCAGGCGCTTGGTAAACTCGACCCCTTCGGCCAGCGCTGAGCGTGTCTCCCACGCCTCCTCAGTGCCGGCAGGGGCGTTGACGACGTGCACTTCGCTGAGCGTCACCTTCTTCTCCGCCGCCAGTTTGGTGCGGTAGGTGTCAAAGCGCCACGCGCGCAGGCGCAGGCCAAATATGACCGCCGCCGCCTCTTCGCCCGAAAGGTCCGCATGACCCAGATCGAGCACCATGCTGGTCTCGCCCGAAGCCACATACTTCGCCGCCAGCGCCGCGCCCGCTTTCTCGACGTTGAGAGCGCGCTGCTCGGCCTCGACATCGCCCGCACCCGCCAGCGCGAACCGGATCAAAGCGCCGTCTTTCATAGCAAAGTGCTCAAACACCTGCCCCGCGCGCGCTTTGAAACGCGCCGCTTTCGCCCCATCAATGACCGCTGCGTCCAGATCGTCGGGCGTGTCTTTGTGGTTGATCACCCGTGCATTCAGGCGGACCTGAGCCGGGGGTGTGCTGGCGAAATGAAACTGCATGAATTCTCTCCCGTTGGGGGACGCCGGACGGCGCGCGCGGCCTCGCTGCAATCGGAATGCATGAGCGGCGCAAATGGGGCCGCGATTTGGCGGCGAATGGCGATTGCGATTAGGCGCGAGCGGTGCAATAGGCAAGCCATGTCCGGAGGTTCGAAGCTGGCGCAGCCAAGGTTGCCATGCCCATGGCGCGCAAGCCATGCGAGCGCGTCGCGCGGCGCGCTGGTGAGCGTGCTGATCGCGGTGCCCTTTGCGTTTCCCGTTGCGGCGCAGGCTCAGATGCTGCCTCTGGTCGTCTCGCAGGTTGAGGCGGCGAGCCAACCGCCGCCAGAGGTCAGTCCTCCAGCGGACGAACCAGACGATATCCCGCTCGAACAGCAATTGCTGGGCGAGACCATCGACTTTGACGCCGAACAGCTGGCCTATGACAACACCACCGACACGGTCGTAGCGCGCGGCAATGTCGTGCTGCGCAGCGCGGATCGATCCGTGCGCGCGGATGAAGTGGTGTGGGTGCGCGGCGAAGGGCGCATTTACGCCGCCGGTAATATCCGCCTGGTCGATGAAAGCGGCAACCAGCTTTACACCGAAGCGCTTGAGCTGACCGACACGTTCGAAGCGGGCGCGATGAACCGCTTGCTCATTGCGCTCAGAGCCGGAGGACGCCTCGCCGCCAACAGCGCGGCGCGCGGCGAGGATGGCACAATCGTGCTGACCGACGCCGCTTACACCGCCTGCGCGGTCTCCGATGAAAAGGGCTGCGACAAAGACCCCAGCTGGCGCATCACCGCCGAGGCTGTGCGCTTTGACGCTCAGACCAATAAAGTCAGCTTCACCGGTGCGATGCTGGAGCTGTTCGGCGCGCGCATTCTGCCCCTGCCCGGCCTGACGATCCGCACCGATGGCGCGGCGGAAACGGGCTTTACCAACCCCAATTTCCGCGTTTCCAACGTCAACGGGGTGGAGGTGTCGGGCGAGTATTACTGGCGGCTCGCGGACAACCAGGACCTGACGCTGGGCGCGTATGTCTTTAGCGAAGTGGCCCCGATGGCGAGCGCGCAGTGGCGCCACCTGACCGAAAAGGGCGCCTATCAGATCACCGGCTTTGCGACAGCCTCCAGCCGCGTGTCCGACTTCACCGGCATCCCCACGACCGAGAGCGATCCGCGCGGCTATCTGTTTGCCAATGGTCGCTTCCAATTCAGCCCCGAATGGAGCCTCACGGGCTCGGTCCGGCTGGCGAGCGACCGCACCTTCCTGCGGCGTTACGATCTCAGCCGCGATGACCGCCTGCGCTCGACCATCAATCTGGAGCGGATCGACGACAATTCCTATCTGAGCCTCGCCGGGTGGGCGACGCAGACGCTGCGGATCAACGCCGAGCAAGGCCAGATCCCTGTCGCGATTCCCGCGTTCGATTACCGCCGCAATCTCGAAGACCCCATTCTGGGCGGCAACGTCCAATTGCAGGCCAACACGCTCGCGCTGGTGCGCAACGATGGCCAGGACACGCAGCGCGCCTTTGCCGGTGCGCGCTGGGATCTGCGGCGGTTGACCCCGCTTGGCCAGGTGGTGACGTTTAGCGCTCTGGCGCGCGGCGATATCTACAACACCGACAACGTTCTGGCGACGCAGACCAACGTTTATCGCGGCACCGAAGGCTTCACCGGACGCGCGGTCGCGATTGGCGCCATTGATGTGGAATGGCCGTTCGTCAATGAAGCGTTCGGCGGCACGCAGGTCATCACCCCGCGCGTGCAATTCGTCGCTTCGCCCCCGATCCGCAATCTGGCGGTCCCCAACGAAGACGCGCGCGCGATTGATCTGGAGGATTCCAACCTCTTCGCGCTCAACCGCTTTGCCGGATACGACCGGGTCGAGGACGGCGCGCGCGTGACCTGGGGCATCGACTGGCAGCTGACCAAGCCGGGTTTGCGCGTCAAAACCAATGTCGGCCAATCCTATCGCTTCGAAGCGCAAGAGACGATCTTTCCCGATGGGACGGGCCTGTCCGAACGCGTGTCGGACTTTGTCGGGCGCACGGAGGTTCGCTGGCGCAATTTCATCCAGTTCACCCACCGTTTCCGGCTGGACAAGGACAACCTGACGATCCGCCGCAACGAGATCGACGCCGCTGTCGGTTCCAAGCGCAACTACATTGAGCTCGGCTATCTGCGCCTCAACCGCAACATCACCGAGGTCGAGGATTTGCAGGACCGCGAGGAGGTGCGCGCCGCTGCGCGCGTGGCGTTCGACCGCAACTGGTCCGCGTTTGGCTCCGGCGTCTTCAACCTCACCGACGCGGATGAAGATCCTGTCTTCCAGCCCGACGGTTTTGAACCGATCCGCACCCGGCTGGGCATCGCCTATCAGGACGATTGCATTGAATTCGGCTTCACTTGGCGGCGCGACTTCATCACGGCGGGCGACGCGGCGCGGGGCAATTCGTTTCAGCTGTTCTTCGCGCTGCGCAACCTTGGCTTTAACTAGGAACGCCGCGCGCAGCCTGGCCCAAAGGCAGCGACAACCCGCCCCGAACCCGTCGCGCGTTTTGCACAGCCGCGCTCGCCCGCGCCCCTCAGCGTTGGCATCGCGTTAAAAAGTCGCTAATGGCGTGCGCGTCGAGGCGCTCGCGTGGCTCAGCGCTCGTTCAGATGCTTTGGGGTAGCGCCATTCGCTGAACGATTGACGCTCACCTTACCGAGCACGGACACTTTCGCATGGGCGCACACAGGGGGCCGCTCATGCGAGGAATGAGACAAGGATTTCGGGATACGTTTATGCGGATGAAACAGTTGAACAGGAAAGCGGCGTTGGCCGTGTTGAGCGCCGCCGGGCTGCTGGCCCTTGGCGCGGGCGTCAGCACAACGCCCGCCCCGGCCGCGGCGCAAACCGTCGCGCAGCCCACGCCTGACAACCCCTTGGGCCTGCCCGATACGATCAATATTATCGGCGATGACAACCCGAACGAGCGGACCGCGACCGCCATCGTCAACGGGTTTGTGATCACCGGCACCGATGTCGAACAGCGCGTGGCGCTCGTTACCTCCGCCTCTGAAGCCAAAGTGTCCGAAGAAGAGCTCAAGCGTCTGCGCGTGCAGGTGCTGCGCAATCTGATTGACGAAACGCTCAAGATTCAGGCCGCCGCCAACCTCGAATTGCGCGTGGAGCGCGCGCAGATCAAGCAGACCTACGACCAGCTCGCAGCGCAGAACTTCGCCGACAATCCGGCCGGGATGGATGAATATCTGTTCTCCATCGGCTCCTCACCCGCCGCTTTGCAGCGCCAGATCGAAGGCGAATTGGCGTGGGAGAACCTGCTGCGGCGCAACGTGAACCCGTTCATCAACGTCGCCGCTGAAGAAGTGAACGAGGTGCTCAAGCGGCTCGAAGAATCGCGCGGCACCGAAGAGCATCGCCTGGGCGAGATCTATCTCTCCGCGACCATCGAAAACCGCGAGGCCGTGCTGCAAAACGCGCAGCGTATCGTCGAGCAATTGCAGGGCGGCGGCAGCTTCGTCGCCTATGCGCGCCAATTCTCCGAAGCCTCGACCGCTGCGGTCGGCGGCGATCTGGGCTGGCTGCGCCTTGCCCAATTGCCACCCTCGCTTGCAGCAGCGGCGCGCAATATGCAGCCGGGCCAATTGGTGGGTCCGATTGAAATTCCCGGCGGCTTCTCCATCCTCTACCTGATCGACCGTCGCCAGGTGCTTACCGCTGATCCGCGCGACGCGGTGCTCAGCCTCAAGCAGATTTCGATCGCGTTTGAACCGGGCATTGAACAGGCCGCCGCCGAGGCCAAGATCACTGAATTCAACAATTTCATCCAATCCATGCGGGGATGCGCGGATGCGGAAAACGCGCAACTGGCCGTCGGCGCGAGCGTTGTCAGCAACCCGCAAATCCAGGCGCGCCAGCTGCCCGAAGCTTTGCAGAACCTCATTTTGAATTTGCAGATTGGTCAGACCACTCCCGCTTTCGGCTCTCCGGAAGAAGGCGTGCGCGTGTTGATGTTGTGCGGTCGCGATGATCCCAAGGTGGCGAACGCGCCGACGTTCGCCTCGATCGAACGCCAGATCGAAGAAGAGCGGATCAACCGCCGCGCGCAGCATTACCTGCGCGATCTGCGAAACGACGCGTACATCGAATACAACTGATCGTTTTTAGGCTCCTTCACCCTTAATGCCGCCCGCCGTCCCGCCTCCGCTCGCGCCTGACGCGCCTTTGGCGGTGGCGCTGGGTGATCCTTCGGGGATCGGGCCGGAGCTGATCGTCGCCGCCTGGGCCGCGTTGCAGGGCGATAAGGCGCTCGCGCATCCTTTCTTTGCCGTGGGCGGCATCGAGGTGCTGCGCGCAGCCGCTGAAAAGCGCGGAATTGACTGCACCATTGTGCCCATTGCTGAGGCTTCGGAGGCTCCGCTGGCTTGGCAAGTCGGCCTTCCCGTGATCGCGGGGCTCGATGTCGAATACACGCCGGGCACGCCGTCACCCGATGGCGCGCGCGTGGCGCTGTCCTCGCTTAAATGGGCGACCGAGATGGCGCTGCGCGGAGATGTCGCCGGGATCGTGACCGCGCCTGTGTCCAAGGCTGAGCTCACCGCGATCGGCTTCGCGCATCCCGGCCAGACCGAGTTCCTCGCCGCCGCCTGTGGCCGCCAGCCCGATGCGGCGGTCATGATGCTGGCGGGGCCGTCGCTTCGCACCGTGCCGATCACTGTGCACTGCGCGCTGTCGCAAGTGCCCCAGCGCCTGACGCCAGAGCTCATCATCAAGAAGACGGTCATCACCCACATCGCGCTCAAACGCGACTTCGGCCTCGCCACACCGCGCCTCGCCATGGCCGCGCTGAACCCGCATGCGGGCGAGAACGGCCAGTTTGGCGACGAGGAAACCCGGCTTATCGCGCCCGCCATCAACGCGCTGCGGTCCGAGGGGATCGACGTGTTCGGCCCGGTGCCGGGCGATGCGCTGTTCATGCCGCGCGCGCGCAGCGGCTATGATGCCGCGCTGTGCATGTATCACGATCAGGCGCTGATCCCGCTCAAGGCCTTGGAGGTCGATGACGGCGTCAACGTCACGCTCGGCCTGCCGATCATCCGCACCTCGCCCGATCATGGCACCGCGTTCGATATTGCGGGCAAGCGGATCGCGGATCCCGGCGCGATGATCGCCGCCATCCGCATGGCGAGCGAATGCGCCACACAGCGCGCCGCGATCCCGGCGCATGGCTGAGGAGAGCGCTGGCGATCTGCCGCCGATCCGTGAGGTCATAGCGCGCCATGGCCTCTCGGCCTCCAAGGCTCTGGGCCAAAACTTCCTCCTCGACGAACAATTGCTGAGCCGGATCGCCGCGATACCGGGCGATCTGAACGGCGCGCGCGTGCTCGAAGTGGGGCCCGGCCCCGGCGGCCTGACCCGCGCCTTGCTGAGAGCGGGCGCGCGCGTCACCGCGATCGAGATGGATACGCGCTGCCTGCCCGCTTTGGCGGAACTGAGCGAGGCCTTTCCCGGACAACTGACCGTCATTGAAGGCGACGCGATGAAGCTGGACCACGGCGATTTGATGGCCAAAGACGGGAAGCACGAACCGTTCCATATCGCCTCCAACCTGCCCTATAATGTCGGCACGGCCTTGTTCACGCGCTGGCTGGATAGCGCGCCGTGGCCTCCGCAATGGCGCTCGCTCACGCTCATGTTCCAGCGCGAGGTCGCCGACCGCATCGTCGCGAAGCCGGGCACCAGCGCGTATGGCCGGCTCGCCGTACTGGCGCAGTGGCGGACATCTGCGAAACTGGCCTTGAAGGTCCATCGCAGCGCCTTCACCCCGCCGCCCAAGGTGATGAGCGCGATTGTGCATGTGACGCCCGGCGATCAACCCGAGGGGGTCGCGCCCGCCACTCTCGCCCGCCTCACTGCCGCCGCCTTTGGGCAGCGCCGCAAGATGCTGCGCCAATCGCTTAAAGCTGTGCCCGGCGCGCTCGACGCTCTGAAAGCGGTCGGGATCGAAGAAACGCGCCGCGCCGAAACGGTCAGCGTCGAGGAATTTGTCGCGCTGGCTCGGACGCTTGAAACCCTGCCTTAGGGATTTGCCACTAAGCCTGACCGCTGTCTGCCAAAAGGAGCGCGCGCCATGTTTGGATTCAACAAGAAAAGCCCCATGATCGATGGCCCCGTCGAATTCACCGCCGATGTCGAAATTGATCGCCCCGCCGCCGAGGTCTTCCCGCTGATCGATCTGGCAAGCCCACGCTTCAAGGATGCGCAAATGGGCGCGAAAGTGTCGCCGGTCGAGAATTCGGCGGACGTCTACGCCCTTCGCCTGGATGAGATGGACGACGTCGTCTTTCGCCTGACCGTGATGGAGCGGGTTGAAAACGAACGCCACGCCTTTGAGGCGGTGATCGAGCCCAAGATCAACGCTCTGGTCAAATCGGTCGAGACCCATGTGATCGAACCCCTTGGCGAGAAGGCGTGCCGGGTCACGCTGACCACGGCGGCGACCTTCGATGAAGACCTTTCCGATGAGGAAATTACCAGCGAAATCGCGATCATGAACCAGGCGGTCATGGGCGACATGGACAAGCTCAAGACGCTCGCCGAGGACGGGGTGGACGCCGCGATGGCCTTGCAACCGGCTGAAATGGAATTCGATATCGAATTTGATCTGGGCGACCTCGACATCGATTGGAACGATATCGAGCCCCAGCAATAAGCGCGCGCCCTTCCTAGCCCTCGCGGATCGCAGCGGTTATAGGCGCCAATCCTATGGCCGATCCGATCGACGAAACCTTCGCAGCGATGCTGCACCACCGGGCCCAGACGCTGGAGCCGGGCGACCCGCTGATGCCGCCGATTGCCCCGGCGAGCCTCTATCATCTGCCCGGCGAACCCACGGCCGAGCACCAATATGGCCGCTGGACCAACCCGACATGGTCCGCGCTCGAAGACGCGCTGGGCACGCTGGAACGGGCGCAATGCGTCGCCTTTCCCTCCGGCATGGCGGCGATTGCCTCGGTGGTGATGAGCTTTACCAAGCCCGGCGACCGCATCTTGATGCCCACCGATGGCTATATGGCGACGCGCGTTCTGGCGGACACCTATCTGACGCGCAGCGGGGTCGAGGTTGAATACTGCCCGCAGCTGGAGATGGAAGCGCGCGATCTTGATGGGCTCGCGATTGTCTTTATCGAGACGCCCACCAATCCCGAATTGCACGTGGTCGATATCGAAGCGCTCGCGGCCAAGACCAAGGCGGCGGGCGCGCTGTTGGTGGCGGACAACACCACCGCCACCTGTTTGGGCCAGCAGCCACTGGACCTTGGCGCGGATATCGTCGTCGCCTCAGACACCAAGGCGCTGAACGGCCATTCCGATGTGCTCATGGGCCATGTCGCCACGCGCGACGAGGGGCGCGCCGAACAGATCCGCACTTGGCGCAAGCTGGTGGGCGCGATCCCCGGCCATTTCGAAGCGTGGCTCGCCTATCGCGGGCTCAAAACCTTCGACGTACGGTTCGAGCGGATGTGCAACAGCGCAGGCGCGCTGGCGCAGCGGTTCGAGGACCACGGCGCGGTTAGCCACGTCTCCTATCCCGGCCTCACCAGCCATCCCGGTCACGCCATCGCCAAGCGGCAGATGCGCGCATTCGGCTCGGTCGTCAGCCTGACGTTTGAAAGCGCTGAAAAAGCCGAGAGTTTTATAGCAGCGGCCAAATACATCGTGCCCTCCACCAGCTTTGGCGGGGTCCACACCACCGCCGAACGCCGCGCGCGCTGGGGCGACGCGGTGCCCGAAGGGTTCGTGCGCCTTTCAGTCGGATGCGAGCCGCTCGACGCGCTGTGGGCTGATATCGAGCGGGCGCTGGATGCGCTTTAAGGCGTCCCGAAAGCGATCAGCGCATGACGTCCTTTTATCCGCACAGCTTCACCGCCGAAATCGTGCACCATGACGTGGGTTCAGACGCCTATCGTTACACGGTGATCTTCGTACCTGACGAGACCAAGAGCGATCTTCCGCTGGATCTTTACCCCAAACTGCGCGTGGTCGGAGAGATCGACGATCTCCCTTATGAAGGCGCGTTTACCCTTGTGCGCGGGCGGCATTATCTGCTGCTGTCCAAGAAGATCCTTGCAGCGATTGGAAAGCGTCTGGGCGATGAGGTCGAGATGCGGTTTCGGGTCGCGGATCAGGACGCGGTTGATGTGCCCGAAGCGCTGGAGCGCGCTTTGGAAAACGCCGCACTGGAACGCAGCCTGTGGGAAGCCGCAACCGCCGGCAAGAAACGAGCGCTGGCGCATATGGTGGCCAGCGCCAAGCGCGCGGAGACGCAGGAAAAGCGGGTTGAGAAGGTCTTTGCCGTCCTGCGCGGTGACATCGACCTCAAAGGCAACCCGCTTTAGTCAGCGCGCCTTCTTCAGCGCGCTTTCTTCACCTGTCGCCACTGGTGCAGCAGCGGCTCGGTGTAACCCGAGGGCTGCTCCACGCCCTTGAAGATCAAGTCCTTAGCCGCTGAGAACGCCGGCGCGTCTTCGTTGCCGATCAGCGGCGTGTAACTCGGATCGCCCGCGTTCTGCGCGTCGACCTTGGCGGCCATGCGCGTGAGGCTGTCCATCACCATTTCCTCGCTGACGACGCCGTGGTGCAGCCAGTTGGCGATGTGTTGCGAGGAAATGCGCAAGGTCGCGCGGTCTTCCATCAGGCCTACGTCGTTGATGTCGGGCACCTTGGAGCAGCCCACGCCCGCATCGACCCAGCGCACCACATAGCCCAGCAAGCCCTGGCAATTGTTATCGAGCTCTTCGCGAAGTTCATCCTCCGGCCAATTGGTGTTTTGCGCGAGCGGGATCGAAAGCAGCGCGTCGAGGCCCATGGGTTCAGGCAGGGTCTTCTGAATGTCGAAGACGTTTTCCTGATGATAATGCAGCGCGTGCAGCGTCGCCGCCGTGGGAGAAGGCACCCAGGCGGTGTTCGCTCCGGCGCGCAGATGGCCGATCTTCTCGACCATCATCTGCCCCATCAGGTCGGGCGCGGCCCACATGCCCTTGCCGATCTGCGCAACGCCTGACAGGCCGTGTTTCAGACCAATCGCGACGTTGCGCGCTTCGTAGGACAGGAGCCAGTCGGCCCCCTTCATCGCGCCTTTGCGCATCATCGGTCCGGCTTGCATCGAAGTGTGGATTTCATCACCCGTGCGATCCAGGAACCCGGTGTTGATGAACACGATCCGGTCTTTCACCGCGTGGATGCAGGCGCCAAGGTTCGCGCTGGTGCGGCGCTCTTCGTCCATCACGCCGACCTTCACCGTGTGGCGCGGCAGGCCGAGCAAATCCTCGACCGCGTTGAACAGATCGTTTGTGAAGGCGCACTCTTCGGGCCCGTGCATCTTGGGCTTTACGATGTAGATGCTGCCGTGTTTCGAGTTGCCGTATTTGGCCTTACCCTCAACGTCGATGGTGCTGATTGCGGAGGTAAAAACCGCATCCATGATGCCTTCAGGGATCTCGCTGCCATCTTCGAGCAAAATCGCCGGATTGGTCATCAAGTGCCCGACATTGCGAACAAACATCATCGAGCGGCCCGAAAGCGTCTTCGCTTCGCCGTCGCGGTCGGTGTAGGCTTTGTCGCCGTTGAGCGTGCGCGTCATTGTGCGCCCGCCCTTTTCAAAGCTCTCTTCCAGATCGCCGCGGATCACGCCCAGCCAGTTGGTGTAGGCGAGCAGCTTGTCCTCGGCGTCCACTGCCGCGACCGAATCTTCGCAATCTGCGATGGTACTGAGCGCGGCTTCGACGTTGATGTCGGCGATGCCCGCTCTGTCGGTCTTGCCCACCGGGGTGTCGCGGTCGAAGACGACTTCGATGTGCAGGCCATTGTTGACGAAGAGCAGACCCTTTTCGGTCTTGCCGACATATTGGCTTTCATCGATCAGCTTGCCGTCATTCTCGTCAGCGAGGTCGGCCCAGCTCTGGTCCACAAGCGGCAAGGCCTGATCAAGAAACTCGCGCCCGCGCGCGATCACCGCAGCGCCGCGATCCTCGTCATAGCCGCCGGGCCTCGCCGCCGGGGCGTCCAACGCATCGGTCCCGTAAAACGCGTCATAGAGCGAACCCCAGCGCGCGTTCGCGGCGTTGAGCAAGAAGCGCGCGTTGAGGATCGGCACCACCAGCTGCGGGCCGGCCATGGTCGCGATTTCCGCGTCCACGTTCTTCGTCGCAATGGTGAACTCACCGGGCTCGGGCACGAGATAGCCGATCTCGGTCAGGAACGCCCTGTATTCGGCGGCATCATGCGGCTTTCCACTGCGCTCTTTATGCCATGCGTCGATCTCGGCTTGCAGCTCTTCGCGTTTGGCCAGCAGCTCGCGGTTGCGCGGCGTGTATTCGGCCAGCAGCTTGGCAAAACCGGACCAGAACGCGTCCACATCGCGCCCCAGCGGGGCCAGAACTTCGCTTTCAAGGAAATTGGCCAGCGCCTCGTCAACCGAAAGGCCTGCGCGGGTGGTCATGCTCGTCATAAATGTCCTCATAAACGCGATTTGTCATCGGGCCCTGGGGAGGAGGACGGAGCCGCCTATGACGGGCCTTGTTCGCAATTGCAACGCGACTTTTTGCCTAGAGCCACAAGTGGGATTGGACCGCGCGCATCCGGGCCGCTAGGCAGGCCGGATACGAGCAATTTGCCCCGGGGGTCTTCATGAGCATGCGCCTGCGCGCCGCGCGCCTTTCCGATCTTGAGCATCTGTATGAGATGGCCAAACTGACGGGCGGCGGCTTCACCAATCTGCCTGCGGATCGCAAGGCGCTTTCGAGCAAACTCGAACGCGCCGCCAAGGCCTTCGCCCGCGCCGAAGACAGCGTTGCCGATGAACAATTCGTGCTCGTCCTCGAAGACGTGCAAAGCGGCGTGGTGCGCGGCACCTGCCAATTGATGAGCCAGGTGGGCCAGCAATGGCCGTTCTACTCCTACCGCCTCAACACCCTGACGCAGTACAGTCAGGAGCTGGATCGCACGGTCCGCACCGAAATGCTCAATCTGGTCACCGATCTGGAGGGCTACAGCGAAGTGGGCGGGCTGTTTCTGCACCCGAATGAGCGCGCCGGCGGGCTGGGCCTGCTGCTCGCCCGATCGCGCTATCTGTTTATCGCCATGCACCGCGCGCGCTTTGCCGAAAAGATCATCGCCGAACTGCGCGGCATTATCGATGAGCGCGGCGATTCGCCCTTTTGGGATAACGTCGCGGGGCGCTTTTTCGGCATGAGCTTTAACGAGGCGGACTATTTCAACGCCATCAACGGCAATCAGTTCATCGCTGATCTCATGCCAAAATATCCGGTCTATGTCGCCATGCTCGACGCGGACGCGCGCAAGGTCATCGGCACGCCGCATCTATCGGGCCGCGCGGCCATGCGGATGCTCGAAAACGAAGGGTTCCGCTATGACGGCTATGTCGACATTTTCGACGGCGGCCCCACCATGGTCGCGGTGACCGATCAGGTGAAAAGCGTGGCGGACAGCCGCTCTGCCACACTCGAAAGCGTGGACCTTCAAGAGGGCGAGCGCGCGATCATCGCGACCGGCAAGCTTGAAAGCTTCCGAGCCTGCTATGGCGCGCGCGCCTTTGATGAGGAAGGCGGCCTGGCGATTGACGGGCACGCGGCGGATATCCTCGATGTAAGCCCCGGAGACACGGTGTGGAGCGTGGCGCGATGAAAACCATGCCTCGTCATCGCGAGGAGCGGCAGCGACGCGGCGATCCATGACCCGCGCGCCCGCCTGAATGGTCAGATCATGGATTGCCGCGCGGCTTCGCCGCTCGCAATGACGAGTAGACAGAATGGCACTTCAAGAAAAAGGCCTCCGCGAGGTCAACTTCGACGGGATCGTTGGCCCCAGCCACAATTACGCTGGGCTCAGCCTCGGCAATATTGCGAGCGCCAGCCACAAGGGCGATCCCTCTTACCCGCGTGCCGCCGCGTTGCAGGGCGTCGCGAAGATGCGCGGCAATCTGGCGCGTCTGGGTGTGCAAGGGTTCTTGCTGCCCCTGCCCCGGCCCAACACCGCTTTGGCTGAGCAGCTGACGCTGGACGAAACCACGCCGCCACAATTGCGCGCGGCGACCTGGTCCGCCTCCAGCATGTGGACCGCCAACGCGGCCACCGTCTCGCCCGCGCCCGACACGCGCGATGGCAAATGCCATCTCACGCCCGCAAACCTCGTCACCATGCTGCACCGCGCGCAGGAATGGCCCGACACGATGGCGCAGCTCGAAGTTGCGTTTGGCGATAAAGACCATTTCACCATCCACTCCGCCGTGCCGCCCACCTTCGGCGATGAAGGCGCGGCCAATCACATGCGCTTGTGCGAAGGCCACGGGGCCGAGGGCGTCGAAGTGTTCGTCTACGGCAGGCCCGGCGGCAAATTCCCCGCGCGCCAGCACGAACAGGCGAGCCGCATGGTCGCGCGCCTGCACGGCCTCGATCCGGCGAAATGCGTCTTTATCGAGCAAAACCCCGCCGCCATCGAAGCCGGCGCGTTTCACAACGATGTCGTCTCGGTCGCGAATGAACGCGTGCTGCTCACCCACGCCGAGGCCTTCGCCGACCAAGCGGGCGCCTACGAGGCGATCCGCGCGGCCTTCCCCGCGCTCGAAATGGTCGAAGTGCCCAGCGACGCGGTCACCCTCGAGGAAGCGATCCGCACGTACCTGTTCAACGCGCAATTGGTCACGCGCCCGGATGACACTATGGCGCTGATCGTGCCCGAAGAATGCCGCGAGAGCGCCAGCGTGTGGGCCTATTGCGAGCGAATGTTGGCGACCAACGGTCCAATCCGCGATGTCATCGCAGTCGATGTGCGCCAATCCATGGCCAATGGCGGCGGCCCCGCCTGCCTGCGCCTGCGCGTCGTATGCGATCCGGCGACGGTGGATCCGCGCTTCATGCTCGACGAGGCGAAGGCCGACCAGCTTGAGGCGATCATAGCGGCCAACTGGCCCGAACAGATCGATCCGGCGGACATTGGCTCCGACACGCTTGCCAAATCGGTGATTGCCGCGCGTTATGCACTGCTCGACGCGCTGGACCTCACAAAGCTTGGTTAACGCGTTTGCGCGCACGCGTCGGACTCGCTTACACTCCTCGCAACGTTAATCACTGCAACCCGCAGTGTGCCTCGCTTGGCAAGGGCTTTGCAGTCAAAAAACGTTAAAGGAGAGACGATGCTCAAGAAAATCGCCCGGCTGTTTGTGATCAAGAACCGTTTCGAAGCGTTCGCGATCATCTACGCTCTGGCGCTTGGAGCAACGTCACGCGGCGCGGCCTATCTGGAGCAATATCCGGGCCTTGGCGGGCAATTGCTGTTTGCAGCGGCTACGGGAGCGGTTTTCCTGGCGGGCGCAGCCATCCTTGATGGGCTCAAAGCCAAAAAAGAGCTTGAAGAATTGAGAGCCGCTGCGCTTGAGACCCGCTCGGTGCGCTAACCACGCGGCCGCAGGATCGGGACACGGACGATGTCGTCGGCCGATTCCAGCCGGACAACCACCTGATTATCACGCGCTTCGCCGCGCCCGGGCCAAGGCCACCGGATCAGCCGGGTCTGCCCCTTGATAACCACACGGCGTCCGGCGAAATGGCGGTTCGCGCCATCCATCGTGGCTTTCTTGAGCTTTTTGCGCCGCGCCACGACGATTTCATCCTCGCTCGCCTCCAATTGCTGCGCTTCCCAGTCGTATCGGTCGAGCAATTGCGCCATCACGTCCTTGTCGATCTCGATGATGACGCAGGTCGGATCGTAGTGGTCAAGCGAGTGCAGCGAGAACGCGTAGGGCTTGTTCTGCACTCGGTAGATGTCGAGCATGAACGTGCCTTCGATCGTTCCGGGCGCGCCGGGTTCGCGCGCGGTTTCGACGATGCCAAGCTCGGTGTAGCAGCCCTCTTCGCACATCTCCTCGATCCGCTCGAAATCCGCTTCGTTGCGCGCGATCAGATCGCGTTTGCGTTGTTCGGCAGTGGATCGTGTGTTCTGTTGGGCGTCCTCGGCGGGTTGGGCCTGCGCGGCATTCGGGAGGCCTATCAGAGCGAAGGCTAACGGCGCTCCAAGCGCGGCACGGGCACTGCGCATCATGATCCTTCCGCGACTGGCGGGATGTTCACAAACTCGCCATCGACAATCGCCTCGCCGTTCTCATCAAAGCGCGGCAGGATCACCAGATCATCGGCGCTGTCCAGCATCAGCGTCACCTGCTTGTTCTTGTAATCGAGCCGCCCGCCGACCCAGACCGGCGTCAGCTTCGGCGTACCGCGCACCACAATCCGGCGCTTGAACAGGATTGAGCGCAGCGCCTGCATGGTCGGCTTGTCAATCGAGCGATCCGGGTCGCCCTCTACGACGATGGAGTCCTCGTCCGCTTGCGGCGCTTTTGGGGCACTTTCGGACGCGCTCTTTGCGGCGCGCTGGCTCGCCTCGTAAAGGTCGAACAGGGTCTGTTTATCGAGGCTCACGACGATAACATTGGGGCTGAGCGTGCCGTATCGACCGCGCGGCAGCCCGCCAGCGCCATTGCCGCCCGCAATGTTGACGCCCGCCGTCCCGAGCAGGGCCTGAGTGACCAGCGGATCGTCTTCCAGATCGACATTGAACAGCTCAAAGCGGTCCCCATTGCGCCGCACAAACGCGACATCCATGATCAGCGCGAGCTCTTTGTCCGCCTTGGTCCGCATTTTGCGGGCCGTGCGCTGAAATGGCTTGGGCTGGAGGCATCGCACCTCGCAAATATCGCGCAGCCGGGCGAGATATTCCTCGCGCGTTTCCGGCGCGGCGTGAGCAGGATGAGTTGTGAGAATAGCGGCACCAAGACCAAGGGCCATTATCGACTTGCGCAAAGCAAACTCCATCGTAGCCCCCGCTTGTCGTGCACTCGTTTTCCGGGGGGAGGACCGTCGCTCTGTGACGAACGCTCGCCTCTCTCCCGCGGAGAAATCTGATGGGGGGCTTTCGTTGCTAAGGCCCCTGCCTTTTGTTTCCGGGGGGAGGACCGTTGTTCTGTGACGAACGCTCAGCCCTCTCCCACGGAGGAATGTGATGGGGGGTTCTGTTGCTAGGCCCCCCCGTCTTTGTTTTCCGGGGGAGGACCGTTGTTCTGTGACGAACGCTTGGCTCTCTCCCACGGGTGAATTCGATGGGGGGTTCTGTTGCTAGGCCCCCCCGGGCCCCCGGAATCCGCTTCTGTTGCCCGGTGGGTCCAACCGCGCTTAGCTTTGTAAATTCAGACCGTTAGGCCTTAAAATTACGCTGCAACTGCGAGTGCTTCATTATCATTGGCACTTATG